>NZ_BAAILL010000068.1:92727-246184 GCF_054589215.1 Paraburkholderia sp. 2C
CCGCATCGCGGCACGCTTTCAGATCTTCGGCCGCCGTATTCGCCGTAATGCCGACGATCGGCAGATGCGCCGCGCGGGGCGCTTGCACGTCACCGGCTTCCCTTTCGCGGATACGGCGCGCCAGTTCGTATCCCGAAAGATTCGGCATATGGCAATCGGTAATCAGAAAGCCGTAGCGCGTGCGTTCCAGCGCTTGCAGCGCTTCTTCGCCGTCGTTCACCACATCGCATGCGAAGCCGAGCAACGCAAGCTGATGGCGAATCAGTTCCTGATTGACCGGATGATCTTCGGCGACCAGCACGAGCCGGCCGCTTGCAATCGCGCGTTCGCGATCGGGCGGCGTGACCTGTGCGAGCGGCTCGCCGCGCGCCCGCTCGCGTGCGGGCTTGGGCGCGAGGCCGGTTAGCGCCGCCGCGCACGCTGCGCCAAGACCGCGCCATGAGATCGGATTGATGCTCACGCGCACCGTATCGTCGACGATCCGATAGCCGGTCGGCTTCGGCTTTTCGGTGAGGCGAATCAGGCGCGAGTGCGGTAGCGCGTGCGCCGCCACGTCAAAGCCATCGCCGATAAACACGAGATCGACGGCGGCGAGCGCGTGCGCGTCGCGCAGCTCCGGCGCGCCGTGAGACGCAGCGCGCAGTTCGATACCGAGCGCCGCGCCGAAATGCAGCAGCGCCTGCTGGACCCGGGTATCGGCCACCGCGACGAGGCCGCGCTTGCCGCGCAAACCGCCGGCCGTATAGCTCGGCGATTCGACCGGCATCAGCAGTTGCAGCGTCATCCGCGTGCCGACGTCGGGTGTGCTGTGCAATTCGAGCGTGCCGCCCATCAGATCGACGAGCTTGCGGCAAATCGTCAGCCCAAGCCCGGTGCCGCCGAAGCGGCGCGTCGTCGACGTCTCCGCTTGCACGAACGGCTCGAAAAGACGCGCCTGCACGTCGGGCGCGATGCCGATGCCGGTATCTTCGACGGTGATCTGAACCGTTTGCTCCGCCTCGGTGTGCTGTACGACCGCCACGTGCACGTCCACTTCGCCGGACGGCGTGAATTTGATCGCATTGCCGAGCAGATTGAAAAGGATCTGCCGCAGGCGCACGCTATCGCCGCGCACAACCGCCGCCACCTGCGGCTCGACATCGACGCGCACTTTCAGCCCTTTTTCATGTGCGCGCGCGGCGAGCAGCCCGACCGACGTATCGACCATGTCGCGCAGGTCGAGCGGCTCGGTTTCGATGGTGAGCCGCCCCGCTTCGATCTTCGAATAGTCGAGCAGGTCGTCGAGGATCTGCAGCAGCGCGCCGGCCGATTCGTGGATCATCCGCAGCATCTCGCCCTGGTCCGCATCGAGCCGTGTGCGTTCGAGCACTTCCACGAGCCCGAGCACGCCGTTCATCGGCGTGCGGATTTCGTGGCTCATCATCGCGAGAAAGTCGTCCTTTGCGCGCGACGCGGCCTCGGCGAGATCGCGGGCGCGCGCGAGTTCATCCGAGCGCAAACGCTCCGCGCTCGCATCGACCCAGTAGCCGCTCCAGACGGTACCGCCATCGGCTTCCGCGCGCGGCACGAGTTCCGCGCGCACCCAGCGCGAATCGTCGATGCTCGCCATCCGGAACTCGAGATGGACCGGCGCGGCCGCGCTCGCCGAGCGCTCGAGCGCGGCCATCACCAGCGGGCGGTCTGCCACGCTCACGCGGCCGAAGTTCACCGCGCCGCCGCGCATCAGCGTGCCGCTGTCGCGGCCGAGCCAGTATTTCGTGTCGCCGCCGATATACGGGAACGAATACGCGCCGTCGGGCGCGCGCCGCAACTGGAAGACAACGGCGGGCAACGATCGCGTCACGTCGAAGAGACGCCTTTCCGTTTCGCGTGCAAGCATCTCGGCGCGGCGAATGTCGGTGATATCGACGAGCGTGCCGAGCACGCACGATGGCGCGCCATCGACGTCGTGGCAAATACAGACCGAAAACAGGCCATGGCGCTCCTCGCCCGCGTGATCGCGAAACTGCAGTTCGGCTTCCGCGCGCTCGCCGGTCGCGAACGAATGCTGCGTCAAACGTTCGAGTCTCGCGATATTTTCTTCGCCCCACGCGAGGACATCGGCGCTCGTGCGGCCGATCACCGATGCACGGCTCAAGCCCGTCAACCGCTCGAATGCCTGATTGACGCCGATATAGCGCCCATCGAGATCTTTCGCGACGAGCGGGTACGGCACCATCTCCATCATCGTCTGCTGGAAGTTCAACTGCGCAGCGAGTTCGCGCTCCGTTTGTTCGCGACGCCGCACCTCGCGCTGCAGCAGCGAATACGCGCGCAAGGTCACGAGCAGCGTAACGCCGATGCCGATCAGAAGCGGCAATAAGCGCAAGGCCGTCACGGTCGGATTGCCGTCCTTGCGTGTGTCGCCGGCGGGCATGCTGGAAACCGCGTGCGCGCTATGCGCGTTCGCAATCCAGCGCGCGCGGATCGCGAGCGCCCTTTCCGGCGGCAACGCCGCCAACGCGCGATTGAGATCGTTGCGCCACGCATTCCGGCCGCGCGGCACCGCGAAGCGCAATTCGCTGTTGCGTGGACGTTCTTCCGATATGACCTTGAGCGCGGCGAATTCGTGGTGCGCAAGGTAGTGCTGCACGGCCGGCGTGTAGCCGAAATAGACATCGTCGTCGCCGCGTTCGACGGCATGCAAGGCCGCCGCCGTGTCTTCGAATGCATCGATGCGCGCGCGTGGAAAACGCTCGCGCAATACGCTGTCCAGCAGGAAGCCGCGTTCGACCGCAAGGCGCACTTCGCCGCTTCGCACGCGCTCGCCTGCGCCGATATCGTCTGCGCGCGTGACGACGGACGTCGACGCTTCGAAATACGGCGCGGTGAACGCGACGCAACGCTCGCGTTCCGGCGTGCGCGCGACGCTCATCAACACGTCGACCTGACTCGCGCATGCAGCGGCCAGCAGCTGCGGCATGTCGGCAAACGTTTTCACGTCGAATTCGACACTGGGGCCCGCGAGCGCGCGCAGGTAATCGACGCTGAGCCCGGTCAATTCGCCATCGTCGAACTCTTCGAACGGCGACCATCCGCTCGCCAGTACGCCGATCGTCAGCTTGTCAGGAAAGCTGCGCTCGCTGCGCGCATCGGATGACGACGCGGCATCGATTGGCGCGGGCGAGGCAAACAGCGCCCGATACACGGCGAACATTGCCACCAGAACCAGCGCGCGCACCATCCAGCGACCCAGTGAGCGGCCGACAGAACCATAAAACCGGGAACGCGCGTCGTTGTGGTTCTGCTTCATGGCGCGCTCGCGGCGGTCATGGCCCGGCATCAGCGGAACCCGCGGGGAGCGGCCGCGTCTTCACGCGCATTGTTCGCGCTGGCCGAGGTGGCCGCATCGCACAGCAACGGGTACGCCAGGCCCGCGAGCAGGCCGCCCGCCATCGGCGCCGCCCAGAATAGCCACAGCTGGTCGAGGGCCCAATCGCCGACGAACAGTGCCGCGGCGGTCGAGCGTGCCGGGTTGACCGATGCATTGGTCACGGGCGTCGCAATCAGATAGATCAGCGTGAAGCAGGCGCCGATCACGAACGGCGCAAACGACGCCAACCTGTTTCGCGCAGCCATCGTGAGATTGACGAAGACGAACACAAACGACATCGCGAACTCGACGGCAAGCGCCGCGCGGAGCCGGTAGTCCGACGGCGAATGATCATCGTAGCCGTTCGCGCCGAATGCGCTCGAGGTGAGATCGAAACCCGGCCGGCCGCTGGCTACGTAGGCGAGCAGTGCCGCGCCGAGCAGCGCGCCGACCAGTTGAGCCGCGATGTACGGCAACAGATCGCGAACCGGGAAACGCTGCGCAGTCGCGAAACCGACTGTCACCGCAGGATTGAAGTGCGCGCCCGAGAATCGTCCGAGTACCGCGATCGCCGTCGTCAACGCGAGACCGAACGCGAACGGCACTTCGAGCACGCCCCAACCCTGCTGCACCGCTCCCGCATTCAGGACCGCGCTGCCGCAGCCGACGAAGACGAGCCAGGCCGTACCGGCGCCTTCGACCACCAACCGTTTACCCAGGCTTGCCATTGCGATTCCCGTCCGTGCGTCACGTGTCGACAAAGGCCAGCCTGCGATGGCTACCCCTCAGTGTTGCGCCACTCGCATATCGTTGTGCATAACGAATCATCTCCGGGCGCGGCATGCCCGGCTGCGGCCGGGCGCGACCGCAAATTGTCGAGTCGACGCCGCGCGAGGTTAATCGGACTATTCTTAAATGAAGGAAACGCTGAACAAGTGTGTGAACTTTGTTCGACGTTCGCTGCGTCAAGCAACGAAAGCGCGCGGATTCGGCATCACGTCAGACCGATCTGCCTTGCATAGGCGATCAGACTGAGTTCGGTTTCAAGCCCGAGCTTGCGCATCGCGTTGCGCTTTTGCGTGCTGATCGTCTTGCCGCTGCGCGCGAGACGCGCGGCGATCTGCTGGATCGTCAGGCCTTCCACGTAGAGCCGGAACACTTCCCACTCGCGTGCGCTCAATACCGCGGCGCCCGGCTGGGCTTTCGTGGCGTCGCCGATCGCTTCCCGGACGTGCTTCGATAAATAGCGTCGCCCCGCATGCGCGGCCTCGATGGCCGTGATCAGCGAAGCGGCAGCGTCGCGCTTGTCGACGATCGCGGCGGCGCCCATGTGCAGCAGTCCAGCCAGCGTTCTGGTTTGATGGATCATCGTCAGAATGACAATCGGCACTTGAGGCATGAAACGCAGCGTGCGCCGCAGAAAGAGAATGGCGTTGCTCTCGCCGTCGATGCCCGGCATGCCGATGTCCGAGACGATCAGATCGCACGGGCACGTGTCGAGCAATTCGGCAAGCTCGAGCGTGTCCGACGCCACGCCCACCACCGACATATGGGCGACGCTGTCGAGCAGTTTGCCGACACCAAGCCGAACACTGCTGTGATCATCGGCGATGATGATCCGGATAGTCTGATTCATCTTCTTCTTGTGTGTGCATGTGGACAGTCCCCGCTCGTTGCGCATCCCCGGGATCTGTGCCACGAGTTGTGCCTGCCTCCCGCCGCACCACGTCATCCTCGCTGTCGCCGCCATCGTAGCGGCGGCGAACAGCGAGGATGAGGATGCGATGGTCTACCTGCGCGATGGCTGGCCGATCGACGCGTGGCGGCCGATGACGGCCTACGGACGATCGGCGGAAACGACACCGTGTTCAACGGCAAACCTGAACAGGTCCGCGTCGGTATGCAGCGACAATTTGCGCATCGCCGTGCACTTCTGTGCGCTGATGGTCTTAACGCTGCGGCCGAGTCTCAGCGCGATCTCAGTCACTCCCAAGCCGGAAGCGTAGTGAGTCAGAACTTCGAGTTCGCGCCGAGACAACATCTGACGCACGTAGTCGAGTCTGCGCGCAATCGTCGCATTCGCGAGCAGCGCGCGGATAGCGGGCCCGAGATAGCACTCGTGTGCAAGTGCGGTAATGATTGCAACGTGGATCAGGTCGATCCGGTCACGCTTGCTAACGACGGCGCCGACGCCGAGCGCTATGACCTTCTGCAAGGCTTCCGCTTCCGTTTCCATGGTCAGCACGACGAGCACGACTTCCGGGAAACGCGTCCTGAATTCGCGGACCATGTCGAGTCCATCTCCATACGCGCCACCCGGCATGTACAGATCCATGACAACCAGATCGCACGACACTCGCCCCGCTTCGGCGAACAACTGCGAAGAATCTGTAGCGCGTCCCACAACTTCCATATTGGGATACGTTGACATCAGATTCTCGATCGCCAGCAGCACGAGCGGATGATCGTCGGCAATGATCGTTCGAACTGACGTGGTGATGTCGTTCCTGGCATTCATTGAAAAAAGCTCCTTTTGATCCGTGTCCTAAGGCCAAATAACGGAGCGTTAGCTGTACCCGGCGAGAATCATGCATTTAATGCCGGACAGACATAAGATTGCTCCGAATTAGCAATCAGAAATCGCAACAAAACACATTCGATGACTAAAGAATTTCGGGTCATGTAAGACCGGGGGCGCATAACCCGATCGCGCAAGACCGGGCCATGTCAGAACGCGTCACGCGAGACCGTGTGCACGCACAAAAGCGAACAGCCCCGGATCGTTGTTCACGCCCAGCTTTGCCATCGCGTCGCGCTTCTGACGGCTGACCGTGCGCACGTCGCGGCCGAGATGCTGTGCGATCTCCGAGATCGAATGACCACGGACGAACATGCGCAGCACCTCCGTCTGGCGCGGCGACAGGTCGCGCATCGGCAGCAGGTTCAGCGTTTCGCCGTTGCTGGACGAGAGCACATCGCGCACCGATCGGCTCACGTGCGAACGCCCCGCGCCGGCCGCGCGAATCGCGGCCGCGAGTTCGTCCATCGACTCGATCTTGTTCAGCATGCCGAGCACGCCGGCCGCGATGATCGAACGAAGAATCGCTGCGTTGGTCAGGCTCGTCAGCACGACGATGCGCACCTGCGGCCAGTCGCTGCGAATGCGCCGGATCAGGCGCAACCCGTCCTCGGCATCGCCTGATTCGTTCGGCATGGCGAGATCGGTGACGAGCACGTCGCATGCGGTGGTCTGCATCACCTCGAACAGCGACGACGGATTCGTTGCTTCACCGACCACACGCACATCGCACTGTTCTGCGAGCGTGGCCTGGATGCCGAGCAGTACGAATGGATGGTCGTCCGCCAGAATGACTCGTAGCTTCACGGATGCTCCCTCGGTATTTGTTTGTTGTTGGTGTTCCTGACGCGCCCGTTCGCCATGACATGGAGAACAGGGGGCTTCGACATTGCGGCCTGGCTGGACTTCCGGCCAAGGGTGCTTAAGACCGTTGGTGCTTGAGGACCAATAGAGGCGGCAAAAGGCGTGCGGGAATCGTAATCAAAACATCTTGCGTAAGAAATTAGAATCAGAGAGTTCCGAATCGTCAAGATTCGAAAGAAGTCAATAAAATAACCGATCAGGATTACCAAGTTAACCTATTTAATTTCCGAGTCTCAACTTTCACTTTTCTTTGAAGGAATATCTGAAACTTCCCGCCGAATATTCCGATGCAGTCCGCCGCGTGCTCATGGCTACCCTAAGAAAGCAAACTAAAGCGACTGATCGTCTTGTCAATTCTTATCAGTTCCTTCGCCGTTGCGATTTCAGATGGGGCACATAGCTGCATACCCAAGGCCACTGTGGCAAAGTGTCGGTAAATGACGGTGCGGCATCAGGTATATCTGATTTGAACAATTGTTAAATCAGACAAAGTTTGCCAATGCCTTGCTTTCCTTTTAATTCTCTGTATAGGAGGAAGTGCCAGTGGCTCGTTTGATGCCTGTCGATCCTGGCGTATTGAAATTTAAGTTGACTGACCAGACATCACGCTCCCGGCTGCTTCGTCTGCTTACCACGGTGCTCGTCGGGGCCGGCGCATGCCACGCGCAGCGTGCAAGCGCACAGGAATTCGCGCTCTTCGGCGGAGCGCTGACGGGCGCAGGCTCACACACGTACTCGTGGGCGTTCGACTATCAGGAGGGACTCGGCAAATACGCGGCGCTCGGCATCACATGGCTCAACGAGGGCCACCTGCCCGACCATCATCGCGACGGCCAGAGCATTCAGATCTGGGGACGGCTGCCGCTCGAGAACCGGCGCTTCGTGCTATCGGCAGGCGTCGGGCCTTATCGATACTCCGATACCGTGTCGAATGGCCCAAACGGCTTCGAGAACAACCATGGCTGGGGCGCGTTGATGAGCGTGCGCGCGGCGTATTACACATCGGATCGCTGGATCATGCAGCTGCAGCTGAACCGCGTGCAGCTCAACGGCGGTCCGAATACGACAGGCGTGCTGTTCGGTGTCGGCTATCAGCTCGACGCGCCCGACGAGCCGGGTCCGCGCGACCGCCCGGTTGCGCGCAAGGATCGCGTGACCCATAACGAATTCACGGTGCTTGCGGGTGAGACGATCAAGAACTCGCTCGACTCCGAATCGGGCTTCTCGACGAGCGTCGAGTACCGGCGAGGTCTCTTCAAGTACCTCGACTGGACTGCATCCTACCTGCACGAAAACGTGCCCGCCGCCGTGCGGCGCAACGGGCTCGCCGCGCAGCTCTGGCTCACGCGCGCGTTCTTCAACGAGCATCTGACGCTCGCGGCCGGCGCGGGCGCCTACTACGCGATCGACGTCTTCAACTCGCCCGGCTCGGCCGGTATCAAAGGCACGATATCGGGACTCGTGTCGCTATCCGCGAGTTACCGGCTCAGCAAACATTGGCTTACGCGGCTCACGTGGAACCGGGTGGTCACGCGCAACAGCCTCGACGCGGACATGATTCAGGCAGGCATCGGCTACCGGTTCTGACAGACGCCCATCCATACGAAGGCGTTCACTCATCTGTCGGCGCGCAATCCGGTCGATGACGGGGCTGCACATCGGAGCACAGTCAGACCCGCGCGGTAGTCGAGCGCACCGTTGCGCGCGGACGCGGCGGCCGCGGGAACACGCGCACCGCCACAAGCGCGCAAACACCCGCCGCCGCCCACACTGCAGGCCATGAACCTGTCGACAAAAAAAGCGGAATGGTCAGCGGCGTGATGAACAACGTCATGAACGCACCGGTGTTACCCATCGCAAGCGCGGTGCCTGCGCGACTTGTGCCGGCGAGCGTGGCGAGTTCCGCGAACGCGACGCCATGCCACGCCGATGCGCTCAGGCTGGCCACGGCGCGCATGCCCGCAAGCATCAAACGTTGCGCTTCGCCGCTGGGGCCGGTGCCCGTCATCAGCATCACGACGATCGCGATCAACGCAAATAGCAGCGCGGTAATGAGACTGCACGCGCGCAGGTACGCGCGCCGGTTGCCGCGCCGATCGGTCCAGCTGCCGCTCCAGATAGGTGCGACGGCTGCACCGGCTTGCGCGGTCGCGAGGGTCGCGCTGATCGTCATCAGATTCGCGTGAGCGAAGTCATGCAGAAAGACAGCCGCAGACGTGACGACCGCAAGCTGCGGCACGCAAAGCACGCCGATACCGAGCGCGACGCAATGCCCAGTCCGAGCATCCCGAGCACAAGGCCCAATCCGCCGTTGGCACGGTGATAGTCCGCGCGCAGATACACCGCGGTCGCCGGGATGCCCGAGAACGCGGCAGCAAAGCTCGCGCTCAAGGCGGCCCTTGGCATTTCATGTCTCAACGGATCGTCGCTTGGCGCGGGACTCGTGCCATGCGCGGCGAACATCGGTCTGCCCGCACTGCCGTCCGTCGGATTCCATCGGCTGCCGGCACGCGTGGGAGAAAGCGGGCGCGTCAGCCAGGCACGCGCCGCATTCGCGCAGTTGCTCGCCTCCGCCGGACCGTGAACGCGAACATGTCATGCGCATGACGGCCGCGCCGCGCGAACAGGAATTTGCTCGTTAATAGACATGGATCAAAAGGATCAAGCACCCTCCGTTGAAAGCTCAAACGAGGGCACGTATGATGGACAGGATTCGCAGTAGCAGGTAGCAGACTGTCGCGGGGCGTTCAGGTCCCGCGAGGGTGCAAAACAATTCGAAGTAAAACCAACCCCCACTACCTACGAGGCCCCTCGTGCGTCGCGGAACTGTCGGCATATCGGTCGTGCTTTTCGTGAGCCTGTTACTGGCCGACGCGGCCATTCCAGCTTTCGCGGCCAATGCCGCCGCCGAGGCGGGCAGCCCGGCCTCGGCGACCCGAACCGCGACCCCAACGGCCACGCCGGGCATGGCTGCATCGATGCCATCGGCCATGGATGAACGGATGCACGCGTGCACGACCTGTCATGGCGTACAGGGCCAGGGCCGCAACAACGATTACTTTCCTCGCATCGCGGGCAAACCAGCGGACTATCTGTTCAACCAGCTGATCGCGTTTCGCGACGGCGGCCGCACCTATCCGCCGATGGGCTATCTGCTCGCGTTTCTGCCCGACCCTTATCTGCACAAGATCGCCGAATATTTCGCCGCGCTGCAACCGCCATATCCGAACCCGGACACGCAGCCGCTGCCGGCAAGCGTGCTCGACTACGGCAAGAAGCTCGTCACGCAAGGCGACCCGTCGCGCAAGCTGCCGGCCTGCGCATCCTGTCACGGCGCGCGGCTCACCGGCACGCAGCCCGGCATTCCGGGCCTGCTCGGCCTGCACGCGAGCTATATCGCCGGACAGATGGGCACGTGGCGCTCGGGCACGCGACACGCGATCGCGCCCGACTGCATGCATACGATCGCCGTCAAGCTGACTGACCGCGACATCACGGCGGTGTCGAGCTGGCTCGCGCGGCAGCCGCGGCCCGACGATCCGACGCCCGCGCCGAAGCAAACGGGGCGGCTGCCGATGGCATGCGGGAGTCAACCGGAATGAAGCCGATCTTCTATCCCGCTGGATTGATGAAGCGCGTGAGCCTGTCGTTCGTGACCCGGTCGTTCGTGACCCGGTCGTTCGCGACCCGTTCATTCGCAACCCGAACCGCCCTCACGCTCGTCGCCCTCGCCTGCGCCGCCACGCTCGCGCAAACGCCGTTCACTGCAAAAGCGCACGCGGCCGAAGCGGCCCGAACCACGGCCGCGACCGGCGCCCCCGCGAGCGCCCCGGACACCCGCCCAGAAGTCGTGATCCGCGGCGAATACCTCGCGCGCGCCGGAGACTGCGTCGCCTGCCACACGGCGCCGCGCGGCAAGACCTTCGGCGGCGGCCTCGCGATGGAAACGCCGTTCGGCACGCTGTATTCGCCGAACATCTCGCCCGACGTGCAATACGGCATCGGCACATGGAGCGCCGATGCGTTCTTCAACATGATGCGCACGGGCAAAGCGCCCGACGGCAAGCTTATCTACCCGGCCATGCCGATCGCGCAATACACGAAGGTCACCCGCGAGGACTCCGACGCAATCTTCGCGTACCTGATGTCGGTGCCGCCCGTGCATCAGCCGAACCGCCCGCACGAACTGCGCTTCCCGTTCAATCATCGCGACCTGCTGATCGGCTGGCGCTCGCTGTACTTCCGTGAAGGCGAGTTCAAGCCCGACCCGACGCGCTCGGTCGAATGGAACCGCGGCGCGTATCTCGTCGAAGGGCTCGGTCACTGCACGATGTGCCACACGAAGATCAACATGCTCGGCGGCTCGTCGCGCGACAAGCAGTTCGCGGGCGGCCTGATTCCGGTGCAGAACTGGTACGCGCCGTCGCTAACCTCGGACAAGGACGGCGGCCTCGGCGACTGGAGCATCAAGGACATCGTCGACCTGCTGCAAGCGGGCATTTCCGATCGCGGCGCCGTGTACGGCCCCATGGCTGAAGTGACGTACCACAGCCTCCAGTACATGACCGACGACGACGCCAGGGCGATGGCTATCTACCTGAAGTCGCTGCCGGATAACGATCCCGGCCGCAAGACGGGCCCGTCGGCAAAGGCCGATCCGAAGATATTCGCGCGAGGCGAACACATCTACGCGGACAAATGCGCGATGTGCCACGGCGCGAACGGCGAAGGCAAGCTGCAGCACTACCCGCCGCTCGCGCGCAACCAGTCGATCGAAATGGACTCGGCCGTCAACCCGATCCGTATCGTGCTGAACGGCGGCTTCCCGCCCGGCACGCGGCGCAACCCCGAACCCTACGGCATGCCGCCGTTCGCGCAGGAACTGAACGACGCCGATGCGGCCGCCGTGGTTACGTATATCCGCACCGCGTGGGGCAATCACGGGCTGCCGGTGACGCCGAAAGAAGTCAACGATTTGCGCAACGCGCCGCTACGCTGAAAACGCGCGGCGCGGCCGCGTCACGAGGCCTGCCGCCTCGAACCCCTTGCATCGGGAGATCATGCAGATGGACGTCAACGAATCCTCCAGCGCCGGCGCTTCCGACGAAGACGTCGAGCGCATCGTCGCCGCCGGACCGGGCGGCGCGATCGCGCTCGCCGGCGTCGCCGCGCTCGTCGTGCTGGCGATCTGGATCGGCTTCTACTTTCTCGTGTTCCTGCCGCGTGGCGTCATCCAGTAACCGCTAATCATGTCGAGCCAATCTTCCGATCAACGAAACGGCCCACCGGGCGGCAAGCGCGCCGCCGAACGGGTCGCCGCCCTCGCCGAGCGCCGCTGGGCCTGGTTCGCCGGCGCGATCATTCTGCTGATGCTCGTCGTCGTGGTGTTCACGGGACTGCATTGGGCGATCATGCCGCCCTCGCGCGTCGAGACCATCGATCCGTCGCGGCTGCAAATTTCAGGCGAATTCGTCGAGAGCAATCTTGGCAGCGCGGTCGAACCGGACGGCTCGGTCATCGTGCGATTTATCGCGCAGCAATACTCGTTCACGCCGCAGTGCCTGCTCGTGCCGACCGATACGCCGGTCACGCTGCGCACGACGAGCGCGGACGTCGTGCATGGCCTGCTGATCGCCGACACCAACGTCAACACGATGGTCGTGCCCGGCTACGTCGCCACGCTCACGACACACTTCGACAAACCCGGCGAGCACCTGATGCCATGTCACGAGTTCTGCGGCTTCGGCCATCAGACGATGTGGGCGCACGTCAAGGTGATCGACAAGGCCGCCTTCTTCGAGCAGGCACGACAAAACCGGAGGCTCAGCTGTGTTGCACGCTAGGCGACTCGTTCTCGCGCATTTCTGGCTCGCGTTTATCGCGTTCATCGTCGCGCTGTTTCTCGGCGCCTGGCAGATGCTCGTGCGCAGCCCGCTGCATCCGTGGATCGGCAACCCCGAGCTCTACTACCGTTCGGTGACCGAGCACGGCACGGTAATGGCGTACGTACTGCCCACACTGGTTGCGATGGGCTTCGGCTATGCGATCGTCGAACTCGCGCTGAAGCAGGCGCTGGTCGGACTCAAGTGGGGCTGGGCCGGTTTCATCCTGCTCGCGATCGGCGCCGTGGTCGCGACGATTCCGGTCGCAATGGGCCGCGCATCGGTGCTTTACACGTTTTATCCGCCGATGGTCGGCAGCGCGTTCTATTACATCGGCGTCGTGCTCGTCGTCGTCGGATCGTGGATCTGGGTCGCGCTGATGCACGTGAACCTCCGCGTATGGAAGCGTGCGAACCCCGGCAAGCCGGTGCCGCTCGCCATGTTCGCGAATGTCGCCGGCGCGTATCTGTGGGCGTGGACGGCCGTCGGCGCCGCCGTCGAGATCCTGTTCCAGATCCTGCCTGTCGCACTCGGTCTGAAGTCGACCATCGATGCGGGTCTTGCACGCGTGCTCTTTTCGTGGACGCTTCACGCGATCGTCTACTTCTGGCTGATCCCCGCGTATATCGCGTACTACACGATCGTGCCGCGCGCGATCGGCGGGCGTCTGTACAGCGATTCGATGGCGCGCGTGTCGTTCATCCTGTTCCTCGTATTCGCGATGCCGATCGGCATTCACCATCTGTTCGCCGATCCTCAGGTCGGTTCAGGCTTCAAGTTCCTGCATGCGGTGTTCACCGGCATGGTGTCGGTGCCGACGCTGCTCACCGTGTTCACGATCTGCGCATCGGTTGAAATCGCCGGGCGCCTGCGCGGCGGCAAGGGTGCGTTCGGCTGGCTCGCCGCCTTGCCGTGGCGCAACCCGATGATGCTCGTCATCGCTTTCTCGTTCATCATGCTCGGTTTCGGCGGCGCCGGCGGGCTCATCAACATGAGCTATCAGCTGAACGAATCGGTGCACAACACGCAGTGGGTCACCGGCCACTTCCATCTGATTTTCGGCGGCGCGATCGTGATCATGTACTTCGCGATTGCGTATGAACTGTGGCCGCAGCTCACCGGCCGCGCACTCGGTCACGTCGGGCTGATCCGCACGCAGTTGTGGCTCTGGTTCATCGGCATGATGGTCATGACGATTCCCTGGCACTACGTCGGGTTGCTCGGCGCGCCGCGCCGCATGGCTTACTACGACTACAGCGCGCCCGGCATCGAGCCGCAGGCCGTGTGGGTCGCCATGTCGGCATTCGGCGGCCTCGTGCTTGTCGTCTCCGGTCTGATGTTTATCTATATCCTCGTGAAGGGGCAGTTCGGCCCCGTCGAGCAGCCGAAGCCGTTCGGCTTCAGCGTGCCCGCGCATCCGGTCGACCGCGTGCCGGCGGCGCTCAACGGATTCGGCTTGTGGGTCGCGCTGATGATCGGCCTGACCGTCGTCAACTACAGCGTGCCGATCGCGCAGCTGCTGGCGCTGCCGCAAACTTCCGTGCCCGCGGTGGCGGTAGGAGCGTCGCGATGAGTGAAGAGCGCGTATTCAGCTTCCGCAATCGCTGGTTCACCGCGAGCGTCGGCTATACGCTCGCCATCGCGATCGTCGCGATACTGATCGGCTTTATCTGGCTGCCGTCGAAACATCCGGACTTCACGCGCGGCGGCCTGTGGGCAACCATTTGCCGCGCGGCCGGCGCGCCGGAGTCGTGGTACAGCGGTGCGCCCGATATCGCGGGCGCGCCGCCGAGCGACGTAATCGTGCTGCCGCCGTTGCACCGCGCGCATGCCGATGCGGTATCGATCGGCCGTGGCGCGACGCTCGCGCAAAATTGCTCGATGTGCCATGGCGTGCAAGGCGTCGTGATGGTCACGTCGCCGGTGCTCGCGGGCCAGTATGCGGATGTGATCTACAAGGAGCTGCGCGACTACCAGAGCGGCCAGCGTCCGAACTCGATCATGCCGCCCATCATCCGCAATCTGAACGACCGCGATCTGCACGACCTCGCCGCCTACTATGCGTCGCTGCCGCGGCCCGGTCCGGCGGAGGCGGGCGAAGCGGCGGCGGGCGCGGAAAACGGCGCCGAAAGCCGCGCCATTCGCAAGCTCGTCAACGAAGGCGACCCGATGCGCAATATCGCGCCGTGCGCGGCCTGTCACGGCGAGCGCGATCGCAAGGGTGCGGCGCCGTGGCTCGGCGGCCAGTCTTCGGTTTATCTCGCAGGGCAACTGCGGCTCTTCGCCAGCGGCCAGCGCCACAACGACATCAACGAGCAGATGCGCAACGTGGCCCGCAACATGACACCGGAGGAAATCGACGGCGTCGCGAAGTATTACGCGGCACGGCCGTAAACCGTTCACGGGCAGCAACGCTCAGGAAGACACGCATTGCACTTCACGGACGATAAGGGCACATTGCCGGATTGATCGCGCCCGCATCGTCCCTGCAGTGTCCCGCCACCGACCGCGCATGGTCGTCGCATGGTCGTCGCAGGGGCCTCGTACGCCGGCGCTGCATTTTGCGTCACGGAGCCCGTCCGATGCAGGAAATCACTTCAGCGCTCGTCGTGTTCGTTGTGCTGCTCATCGGCACCGCGATCGGCTGGTTCGTCAAGCCGCTCCTGCCGGAAGAACACAAGGCGCATGAAACCGTTCAGCTGATCCAGCTCGTGATCGGCATGCTCGTGACGTTCGCGGCGCTCGTGCTCGGTCTGCTCACCGCTTCCGCCAAAAACAGCTTCGATACGGTCGGCAACGACTTTCGCGCGTATGCGGCGGACCTGATCCAACTCGATCAGACGTTGCGCGAATACGGTACGGAGGCCGAACCGGTGCGCGCGATGCTGCGCGTCTATACGGCCGAAGCGATCGCATCGACGTGGCCGAATGAGGCACCGCCGCCCGGCAATTACTACCCGAAGCGCGCCTTTCCATCGACCGTCTATAACCAGCTCGAAAGCATCGAGCTCGGCGAAATGCTCAACGCCGCGACGATAAAGGCGCGCAGCCTGAGAGTGCAAAGCGCCGCGCAACAGCATGCGCTCGACCAGATACTGGGCCAGTTCGACCAGCTGGTGGCCGCGCGCTGGAAGCTGCTCGAAGAGGCGCACAGCTCGATCTCGCGGCCCTTCCTGATGACGCTCGCGTTCTGGCTATTCGTGATCTTTCTGAGCTTCGGGCTGATCGCGCCGCGCAACGCGCTCGCGCTCGTGATGATCTCGCTCGGCGCGGTGTCGATTGCGTCGGCCATGTATGTGATCGTCGACCTCGACACGCCGCTGACCGGCCCGCTCACCGCGTCGAGCCAGCCGATGCGCGATGCGCTGGCGCATCTGAACCGCTAGCCGCATCGGCCGCGGGTTAGGCCTTGCCCGCCGTGCGTGCTGTCGCGGCAGGCGCGGCCGCCTCGAACACTTCGCGCAACCAGTCCGCGAAGGCCCGCACGCGCGACGACAGCTGCCGGTTCTGCGGATAAAGCACCGTGACCGGCATGGGCGGCGGCGCGTATTGCGCGAGGACGATCTTCAACTGCCCGCGCGCGAGTTCATCGGCAATCCGGTAGCGCGGCACCTGGATGAGCCCGAGGCCCGAGAGCGCCGCTCCGGTGTACAGATCCGCCGACGTCACCGCGACGATTCCGCCGATGGCAACCTCGCTCACGCGAGCATCGACGGTAAATTCGAACGGCATCGGGCTGCCGCTCGCGCTCGACACGAAGTTCACCGCGCGATGCGCGCGTAGTTCGTCGAGGGTTCGGGGTTCGCCGTACGCCTCGAGATACGCGGGGCTTGCGACCGTCACCTGCTCGAGCCGCGCCAGACGCCGCCCGACCATCGACGAATCCTGCAGCGTTCCCGCGCGCAGCACGCAATCGACACCCTCGCGCACGAGGTCGACGAACCGGTCGTCGTCGGCGAGATGCAGCTCGATCTGCGGAAAGCGGCCCAAAAACTGCGGCAGCGCCGGCATCACGAAGTGGCGCGCCAGCGTGCCTTGCAGGTTGGCCCGCAACAGCCCCTTGGGCGCAACATGGCGGAACGAGCCTTCGGCCTCGTCGAGGTCGGCGAGCAGCCGCAGGCACCGTGCGTAATACGCTTCGCCGTCGTGCGTGAGCCGCACCGACCGCGTCGTGCGCTCGAGCAGCCGCGCGCCCAGACGCGCCTCCATCCGCTTCATGAGGTTCGTCACGGTTGCGCGTGGAATCTGCAGATCGTCCGACGCGCGCGTGAAGCTTTGCCGCTCGGCGATCCGCACAAAGACCTGCATTTCCTGAAACCGATCCATGTTCCGCTCCGTCGCGCCGGGATGGTGAGCCCTGTGCCGAATCGTAGTTCGGCCCGTTTGTTAAAGCAAACGGAATGATTACGGCAACTTATAGCTGATTATCTGCGCGCACGCGTCGTCCATCATTCGTTTCACCCGCTCAACAACTTTCAAACGGAACGAATCATGAACACGATCAGGAACGAAAAAGTGGCTCTCGTCACCGGCGCGGCACGCGGCATCGGCGCTTCGGTCGCCTCGCGGCTTGCGGCGGACGGGTTCGCCGTTGCAATCAACTATGCATCGAGCTCGAAGGAAGCCGAGGCGCTCGTCGCCGAACTGCGCGAGGAAGGCACGATGGCGATTGCCGTGAAGGCCGACGTGGCGGATCCCGTCGATGTGCGCCGCATGTTCGACACGGTCGAAAAAGAACTCGGCAAGGTCGACGTGCTCGTCAACAATGCTGGCGTGATGACGGTCGTGCCGCTCAACGACACCACCGACGAAGCCTTCGAGCGGACCATGAACACCAATGTGCGCGGCACGTTCAACACGATGCGCGAGGCATGGTCGCGGATTGCCGAAGGTGGCCGCATCATCAATTTCTCGAGCACGTCGATCGGGCTCAACAAGCCGGGCTATGCGCTGTACAACGCGTCGAAGGGTGCGGTCGAAGCGCTGACGCGCGTGTATTCGCAGGAATTGCGCGGCCGTAATGTCACAGTGAACGCGGTCGCACCGGGACCGGTCGGCACCGAACTTTTCTATAAGGGCAAGACCGAAGAGCAGATCCAGGCTTTCGCGAACATCCCGCCGCTGCAACGCCTCGGGCGGCCCGATGAAATCGCGGCGGTCGTGTCGTTCCTCGCGGGCCCCGACGGCGCCTGGGTGAACGGGCAAGTCCTCCGTGCGAACGGCGGCGCCGCGTGAGGAAGGACAGCGGGAAGAACGGTGAGAAGAACGGCGTGATGCGCTGGACCTGAAGATCAGCAGTTCGAAGATCTCGCAAGGATCTCGGGCAACGACTTCAGGCGCCCGCGCGCATCACGCGTCGCTCAATTGAGCGAGTGAAGGTAAGCCGCCACGGCTCGCGCGTCGTGTTCGTCCAGCCGGTAATTGGGCATGGGCGGACGCGCGGTTCCGCCGCTCGGTGTATGGCCGGTTTCGAGAAACGTCGTGAGTTGCGCTTCCGTGTAGCCGGCCGGCAGACCCGCGAGTCTAACCGAGCGATTGGTAAAGCCTGGCACGGGTACATCCGGCGTGATGTGAAGCTCCGCGCCCTGCAGATCCTGCGCGGCAATCGGCATCCCGTGGTCGTCCTTCGGCGTATGGCAGTCGATGCACATGCCGACGCGATGCACGATGTAATTGCCGTGTGCGATCAGCGCGGCCTGCGAATCGACGGGAGGCTTCGCGAAACCGGTCGCCGGAACCCATGCGAGCGGCAGCGCCAGCACGTAAAGCGCGCTTACGGCGCGGCGCGCGAGGCGTGCGGCATGCGGGTCGCGTAACACGCGTCCGATAAGCGAAACAGACTTCGAAGGGTTGTCCGTCATCTCATTGTTCTCCAACGGGTGGGTAGGGCGCCGCGGGCGAATGCCGTGGCCGCCTTTATCGGGGCGCAATATCACCGCCTCGCCGCCAAAAAACACCGTTGAAAATCGCTTTATTCCGTGTGCTTAAACCACAAAACGGTTAAATCGAATCGCACGCTCAATGCGATTCGCCTGCTTCGCTTTACCGGACGAATGGTCGCGCTGCCGCTTGCGCACAGCACACGATGCATTTAGTGAACGACACGCGCATACTGTCCCTGCCGCAAAACGGCGATGAGTCAAATTCGTCTTGCAATAGGGCGGCGATTGGCTATTTTTACTTTTGCTTTTCTGTTGTTTTCCGATTCGTCACGCGGGCCCCCCCAATAACTGAGACAAAAGGAGCTGTCATGAACGCGATCGATCTGTTGAAGGTGATGGTTGTTGCAGGATGTGTGGCGGTGACGTCGAGTGCCTGGTCGCAGACGAGCGATTCGACGGCCAATCCATCGGCCGCGACGACGACCGATGCGAAAGCGATGAAAAAGGCGGACCGCATGCTCGCTCGCGACGTGCGCCGCGCGATGGCGAAGGCACAGGGCTTCGATGTGTCGAACGTGTTTGTGAAAGCCCGCAGCGGAGCGGTAACGCTTTCCGGCACGGTGCCGGAGGGCGACCAGATCGCGCAGGCCGGCGAAATCGCGAAGGGTGTCGCCGGCGTGAAATCGGTGAACAACAAGGTCACGCTCGGCGTGCAGGGCGGCGGAGGGAATTGACCTGACGCCGCGTTGCCGGCGGCGACATCGATATTCGGCACGATGAAACGACCCCGCGGCGACGCGGGGTCGTTTTTTTGCACGCAAAGTTCGCGATAACGCTCGCCGCTTCGCTTGCCCGACCCGACATCCGATAAAAATTACACAATGCTTTCACGTAAAGATTGTCTACTAGAACATCATCGACTTCGGAATAAAGCACACGCCAAGGTGTTCTCCGTCTAATAGGCCGTCTTGCGCGGCTCACCTCAAAACACAATAAACCGGGGAGTTGCGTTGACCGGGCGATCCTTGGCACCTATTCAGCCAGCACCATGTCCACTAGTTCACCCCGCCTGAACTCGGGCCTCCTGCACGCGATTCGTCTGTTTGTGCGCGTCGTCGACGCGCGCGGCTTTACCGCTGCCGCCCTGCAGTCCGACCTGACCGCAGCGCAGGTTTCGCGGATGATCGGCGAGCTGGAGCAAAGGCTCGGTACCAAACTGCTGCATCGCAATTCCCGCCACGTGTCGCTGACGGGCCCCGGCGAACGCTATCTGATCAAATGCCGGTCGATCCTCGATCTGGTCGACGAAGCCGAAAACGAAGCGCGCGATGCGGCCACGCGGCCGGCCGGCACGCTGAAGGTGTCGTGCATGTCGAGCTTCGGCCGGCATCATCTGCTGCCGCTGCTGATGGAGTATCTGCAGCGTTATCCCGACGTAAAGGTCGAATATTCGACGCGTCAGAATGCGCCGGACGTGCTCGCGGAAGGCATCGATTCGAGCGTCTACTTCGCGCAGGAACTGCCGCATTCGACACTCGTCGGGCGCAAGGTCGGCGGCGTGCGCGGCATTTTGTGTGCGCGCCCCGACTACCTGTCGCGTCACGGCACTCCATCGCACCCCGAAGATTTGATGACGTATAGCTGCCTGAAGCTTGTCAATATCACGCGTGACTGGCAACTTACCGATGGCGATTCGACGATTACGCTGCCGATATCCGGTCCATTCAGGGGCGATTCGTCGGATGCGGTGTTGAGCGCGGCGTTGAGCGGGCTCGGCATCGCGCTGCTGCCGCCATGGTCGATCATCGACAGCCTCAAAACCGGCGACCTCGTGCCGGTGCTGCCGCAATGGCGTACGCCGGAGATCGGCGTCTACTCGCTGATTTCGTCGCGCCGCTACCTGCCCGCGCAAACCCGCGCGTGGATCGATCTGATCGCGGAGAAGTTGCCGGTGGCGCTCGGACGCGATGAACTGATGGTCTCGCGGTTCATTGCGACGTCGACCGAAGTTTGATCCAGATCAAGGTTTCGGCCTCTTTCGAAACACGCATATCTGAATTGCGGCTAGAGAATAACGCGATTCAGGGCTGCGCATTCAAGCGTGGCGGCGCGGCGACCGGCATCGGCAACGTTCGTTACGTCACATGCAACGTTGCCTTTCGCTCATCATGGTGTTGAACTGCTTTCGCAGTCTTTAACATCGGTCACAAGGTCGCGGTGGGCCGTTCGGCCCACCTCATACAAACTCCTTACTCACACCCGTTGCTTCACGAGGTCCCGCGTATCCGCCCGGACCGGGTATAGCTTGTGGTCGCGAGGCTTGCCATTGTGCGAGACATTGCGATGGAGTTCGGGGGCATTCAGGGGGCACTGACGTATGGTCAACCAGGACAGCATCGCCGGTATCGAGTCGTTGCCACGCATCTGGGCATTCGCGCTGCGCCTCACCGAGCAGGAACGGGACGCCGAGCAGCTCGTCGTGCAAGCATGCCGGCGTTTCTCGGCCGAGGATCTGAGCCGTGGCGCGTCGCGCTATCTGCGTCCGCTGCACCGGTTCTTTTCGATCATGGCCACGCTCTGGCTCGAAGAAGGCTACGCGCAGCGTCATGCGCAGCTTCGACCGCTCGGCGGCGACTGCGCGTGCGGGCCGGGCAACTCGAGCGAGCGCCCCGCCACGGAATGCATCCACTGCCTGCTGCGACATGCGGTCGCCTCGCTTCCCGACTCGCAACGCGTACCGATGCTGCTCGTGCTCGTCGAAGGCTTGAGCTATGCGGAAGCGGGAGACGTGCTCGCGATGTCGAAAAACGAGGTCGCTGAAATCGTCGCGCAAGGTAGAGCCAGGGTGGCTGGTATGCTCAGCAAGCATCGGCAACACAGCGGCGCCTGGCAATCCGAATTGTGCTGAAGGAATATCGTTAGGGCGATGCCGCGGGGTCAAAAGGTTCGGCGCGGGCGCGCAGCGGCTGCACCGCCAGCCACCGAGTCAAGCAAAAGGCCGGAACCTTTGGTGTAAAGGTTCCGGCCTTTGTTATTCCGGACTTCGTTCTCTAGCTCTTGCCGCAGCGTGTGCGAACGACAGCGGTAATCAAGGTGCCGTTCGTGCGGCGCAGCTTGGATCAGAACGGCTCTATTCTGCAATTACGTCAAGATTCGCGTCAAACGGCGCGGTGATGCGAGGTTCACCGAAATTCGGGCGAAGAAACGTAAAGCTTGAACACAAAGGCGTGCGCTTAAGCAGCCAGTCGATGCGCAAACTGCGCGAGAAGTGAGACCAGCTTACGCTAACGCAAACAGTCCGCTGATGTTCAAATAGGAGCTTTCTACAATGGGAGCGGCGTGACTCCCGTGAAGAAAGACGCGCAAGCAGATTGGTTAATTCATCCGTTAACCCATCAATCATGCAGCGTTAACCCATGCTTGCTTTTAATAGCCGATACTTTCCAACCAACGGATGCTATGGACACGAAAGTGAGCTGCGATGCGAAGTGATGCCAGACTGATTCTTCTCGACAAACACCAGGTCGACGCGTTGTTGAAGCCTGACGAGTTCGTTGATGCAGTGCGCGAGGCGTTCGATCTGCACAGCCGGGGCGAAGGCCGTGTCTTTCCGGTCGTCCGGGAGCCGCTCGCGACGGGCGGCGTATTCGGGATCAAATCGGGCGATGTGCAATCGCAAGGTTTGCTCGGCTTCAAGGCGGCGGGGTTTTGGCCCGCCAACCGCAACTTGGGCGGCGAGCCGCACCAGGCCACGATTCTGTTGATCGATCCGAAAACCGGCCGGCCTGTATGCGTCATCGACGGCAATGCAGTCACGACCATGCGCACGGGCGCTGCCGGCGGCTTGGGTTTGACCCTCCTCGCACGCGCGAACAGCACTCGTCTGTGTGTGTTCGGCACAGGTGTACAGGCGCGAGTACAGGTCCAATTCGCATTGCGCGTGCTCGAACAACTTTCCTGTGTTCGCTATGTGACCGCCGACGGTGAACGCGATACATCATTTGAAGAACAGTTCACGGGACGCTGTGAAATCGTTCATGCGACCGACCGTAACGCCGCGGTCGCCGACAGCGATGTAGTAATCACGGCGACGCCGGGCAAAGGTGCGCTCTTCGACGCGCACGCGGTGCAACCCGGCACCCACCTCAACTGCGTTGGTGCGGACACTAAAGGCAAACGGGAACTTCCTGAAGGTTTGCTTGCGCGCGGCCGTCTTTTTGTCGACGACCAAACCCAGGCGCGCGAGATCGGCGAGACACAGTGGGCGCCTGACACCGCGTGCATCGAGATTGGCGATCTGATCACCGGGCGGATTCAGATTCACCGGCAATCTGACGACATCACCATATTCGACTTGACAGGGATAGCCCTGCAAGACCTGACCGTGGCACGGCTGCTTCACGAGCGCGCCAGCGAAATGGGTACCGCGACCTCGCTAGCGTGGCCCTGGTAATGTGGTCTGGGCCGCGGTCCTCGCACACGGCGCCCTCGAGATCATGGTGCATTTGACTTCGAGCATAAGAAGTCCGTCGCCAACCGGTCACGCAGCGCTCGCGGGACTCATCAATCCCGCAGCCGCCGAGTCCTGTCCGCATTTACCGCCCTGAGGTTGTTCGCTCCCTGAGCGCGGCAACCACGGTTGTTGTAACGTCGACGCATGCAGAAGTTCCAGAAAACGTTGGGCCCGCAGCGAGCGTCCGTTTCGTGAACTAACCAGCGCGACGATATCCGCGTCCGGCTGCACCCATGCTTCAAGGAGCGGGACCAGCCTGCCCGCATGCAAATGCTCGGCAACGTCCCACTCGGAACGCGAAATGATACCGAGCCCGGCAAGCGCCCAATCGCGCACCGTGCCGCCATCATTGCTGGTCAGCATCGGCTCGATCCTGACGTTGGCCGCTGCATCACGGTCTTTCGATGTGAAACGCCACATCGTCACATCTTCATCGTTTTCGCGCAGCACAATGCAGTCGTGCGTGAGCAGTTCGTCGGGATGTTGCGGTTCGCCACGCCGCGCGAGATAGCCCGGCGCCGCGCACAGGATGCGGCGATTGGGTGCAAGACGCCGGCTGATGAGCGACGACTCGCGCAACTCGCCGATATGCACCATCAAGTCCCATATGTCATCTGAAATACGCGCGGGGCGGTCGGAGAGCATCAGGCTTGCGCTCACTTCCGGATAGAGGACGCGAAATTGTGCAATGGCCGGCGCGACGTAACGCTGCCCGAAACCAAGCGGCGCAATCACACGCAAATGTCCGGCAACCGTCCCGCGCCGGGACGCCAGCGTGTCCGACAAATTGCCGATGTCAGCGCAGATCCGGCGCGCGTGTACCGAAAGCAGTTCACCCTCATCGGTGAGCCCCATTTTGCGGCCCGACCGGTTGATTAACCGCATACCCAGCCGATTCTCCAGAAGACGAAGGCGCTGAGTGACCGCGGGCGGCGTCACATCGAGCTTGCGTGAGGCGTCCGCCAGCGACACAGCACTCGCAAGTGTGATGAAAAAGTGCAGGTCCTCGGTCGAGATCATTGATTCGAGCGTGAGCGCAACGGTCGCCCGATGATAGTCCGCGGTTTTTTTGATCGCCAACATTTTTTCACGCCTCGTTTTGAGCGATTCCCGCACAAAGCAGCTTCACAGCGGCATCTTCAAAAAGGTGCAGCGGAAGCGAGAAATGATTCTGCAAGGCTTGCAACGGCATCAATGTTTGAGCACGCGTGAAAGGAAGGTGCGCGTCCGCTCGTGGACGGGATTGTCAAAAATGACCGCGGGCTGCCCCTGCTCAAGCACCTTGCCGTTATCCATATAGATAACGCGGTCCGCAACCTCGCGCGCGAACCCCATTTCATGCGTGACGATAATCATCGTCATCCCGGAACGGGCGAGTTCCCGCATCACCTCAAGAACCTCGCCGACCATTTCCGGGTCGAGCGCTGAAGTCGGTTCATCGAATAACATCAGGCGCGGCTCCATCGCGAGCGAACGGGCGATGGCTACCCGTTGTTGCTGTCCTCCGGAAAGCTGTGACGGATACTTATTGACATGGTCTCTCAATCCAACACGCTCCAGAAGCTTGCGAGCTGCGACCTCGGCTCGCGCGCGCGGCCACCTGCGTACGCGGACCGGTGCGAGCATCACATTTTCCAGAACGGTCTTGTGAGGAAACAGATTGAAGTGCTGGAAAACCATCCCGACTTCCCTGCGAATACCCGCCAGTTCTTTCCTCGACGTGCCGAACCCGTCTTCTGATGGTGCCAGTTCGATGCCGTCGACAATCAGCCGGCCGTCGCCGAAATTTTCCAGACCGTTGACGCAACGAATCAACGTCGACTTGCCCGATCCACTCGCCCCAATAATGACGACCACCTCACCGCTGTGAATTTGCAGATCGATGTCTTTCAGCACATGAAACGCACCATACGATTTGTTCAGCTTGTGCATCTGGACAATCGCGGACATATTCACTCCTTCATCAAAAATTACCCGGTTTAGCTAACTGGGCGACTCTGCCGGGTACGGGCGCCTAGCGCGCCCCCTGGCTCAACTTCACTTCGATACGGCGGGCTCCGTACGATATGAGCGAGCCGATCGCGAGATAGGCAGCGAACATGAATACATAGATTTCATATTGAGCACTGCTGTACTGCGGATTGGCGAGAACCGTCTGTCCGGCCTTCAGGAAATCCGTGAGTCCGATGATGAAGAGCGCTGGTACGTTGTTGAACAGGTCGAGAACATTGCCGACGAGTGCGGGAATCACCGCCCTCAATGCCTGCGGAAGGACAATCATGAAACTCTCGTCCAGTGCACTGAACCCCAGAGACTGCGCCGCCTCCGACTGTCCTCGTGGTACCCCCTGAATCCCCGAGCGCACATACTCGGCGGCATAGGCCGCATAGAAAAGCACGAAACCGGCGACCCCGCGGGCCAGGTCCGGGATGTGAATCTGCGGCGGAAACACCAACGGGATAATGATCCAGGACCAGTAGACCGTGCAGACTAGCGGCACCGAACGCAGTAGTTCGATGTAACCGGTGCACGCGAGCCGGAGGCTCGCGAACCGGCTATTTCGGGCGAATGCCAGCGCGATGCCAACGGGCAGGCTAAGCAATGTGGCAATCGCCGTGACGAGAACACTCAGGAGCAGTCCGCCCCACCGGTCGACGCCGGCTGGAGCAAGTAGTGCGCAGATGCTGCCGACGCCCAGAAGCCACAGCAAACCCATCCCGCGACCGAGCTGCGGCCATCGGCTTGTTACGGCGCACGCGCCGAATGCAATGGCCAGCCAGCCGATCGCACCGGCGAGCCATTGAAGATGAATTCCGTAAGATGCGGCCGCCGTCACTGCCAGCAGCACGGCGGCAATTGCATAGCCCTTCCAGCGTGGCGTCAGCAAGAGGAGACCTATCGTCATGCCGAACAGTGCGCTCAGGCCGCCGCCAGCGACTAACGCACGCCAGATCTGATTTGCCGGAAATGTCCCGACCAGCAATACCGTCAGATTGTCGGTCACGACATCCCAATGCGCGGAGAACAAGGTCCAGCGCATCAAAAGAAATCCCGCGTACAGCGTCAACGGAATCGACACCACGGAAAGCAGCGAACTGGACGGGCTCCTGAACAGGTTTTGCCGCGTCCAGCGGCCGATGGTCATAGCCATTATCGTGCCCCCCTCCTCATCACGCGCCGGTTGTAAAGATTCACAATCGCGCTGATCGATAAGCTCATCAGCAGGTAGACCACCATCACGATAAGTATCCCTTCGAGAGCCCGGCCAGTCTGGTTGGCAACCGTCCCGTAGACGCTGAACATATCGGGAAACCCAATTGCAATTGCGAAGGACGTGCTCTTGGCCACCGTGACATACAAGTTGCCAAGAGAAGGCACAATCACGCGAACTGCTTGCGGCAAGACAATGACCCACAGGGACTCGCGACTCCCGAGTCCGAGCGCCGCAGCGGCCTCCCACTGCCCTTTTTCGATCGATTGCAGCGCACCGCGGACCACTTCAGCGACATACGCTGCAAAGTTGACACCGAGTGCGATGATCAGACTGGCCATTTCGGGAGAGAAGCCCGCCCCGCCCGACACCGAAAAGGCATCGGCTTGCGGCATGTCGATGCTGAACGGCCGTCCGGCCAGCGCAAGCCCCAGCACCAGTATCGCGGCACTCGTCATCAAGGCGATGCGGCGCCATCTCGCTGTGCGAACGAACAGGCCGGCGGCAAACACGACCGCCGCAAGTCCCGCAAACCATGCATAGCGGGATGCCGCGGGAGTCGCCGTCAGCCATGCGATGAACACGCCTTGGCGGCTCGCGATCAGTGCCCCATGCAACAGCGACGCATCCGATAAACCCGGAAGTTGCAGCAGTACTGCGAAGTACCAGAAAATTATCTGAATCAGTAACGGTGTGTTGCGTATGAGTTCAACAAACGCCCATGCCCAGTTTTTGACGACCCAGTTATCGGACATCCGTGCCACACCGACAATCACGCCAAGCACGGTGGCGAACACGATCGATATGAGCGTGACGACAAGCGTGTTGTATAGACCCGCGAGCAGCGCCTGTGCGTAGGTCTGCTGGGAATTGAACGGCGCCAGCGTGTAGCCATGCGGACCTTTGGCGATGGTCAGGCCTTCGCTGATGTTAAAGCCCGCCGGCTGCGCGAGAAAGTCGAGACTGAAGCCGATACCGTGGCGCCGAAGGCCGGCCCATATCAAACCAAGGAAGGCCAATACGACAGCGACGATCGCCGCCAGAATCAATGTCTGGATCGCCGCTGATCGTTCGCGTGCTCGTTTCCGGCGCTGCGACTGCACTCCCGAAACCGACGCAGGAATATGTTCAGCCGATCGGGTTTCCGTTCTGGACAGCTTTAATTGCGACACGATTCCCTCTCCCGTGGCGTCGAATTTCTCAGGATGGTCGGAAAGTTGATCGAATTTCATATCCAGACTTCACTGAAGCGGGCGGCGAGGCGCTCGCCGCCAATGCAGCAGCGCCACTCGTGCTCCTTAGTACCAGGGAGGCGAATACATCATGCCGCCTTCGTTCCACGCTGCATTCAGAGAACCCTTACGCTCGATTGCATAGGGTGTCTTGGGGCCAATGTTGCGGTCATAGATTTCCCCGTAATTCCCTTCGGATGCGATGACCTTCTGGACAAAATCAGGCTGGAGCCCGAAGTCCTTGCCAAGCGTGCCGTTCACCCCCAGGAATTTCTGGAGATACGGATCGGTCGTCTTCACGAAAGTGGAGAGATTGGCGGAAGTGATGCCGTGCTCTTCCGCTTCGAAGGTCGCATAGACCACCCACGTCAATGCAGCGTGCCAGCGAGGATCATCCTGCGAAACAAACCCGGCGAGCGGTGATTTGTCGAACGCTTCGGGGAGAATCTGGAACGCAGCCGGATTGCTCGCATTGCCGCGCCAGCCAGCCAAAGCGGACTTGTCGGTCACCATCGCATCGCAACGTCCTGAATTCAACGCGTCAAACAGCTTGTTCGTATCCTGATAGGTCAATACCTTGCTCGATGCCTTCCAGGTGTGAGCCTTGAAATAGCCGGCGAGCATCTGTTCCGTTTCCGAACCCTGAGTCGTGCAGAACGTCGCGCCGTTAAGGTCGCTGATGTGTTTGACCTTCAGCGCGGTTTTGACGAGCACGCCGGTACCGTCATAAAAGTTGGTCGGCAGAAAAGAAATGCTGAGCGCTGCCGACTCGCGCGTCGGTGTCACTGTGCTGTGCGCGAACACAACGTCGACCTGCCCTGTGCGAAGCGCGTTGAAACGGCTCCGATCCGTGACGATCACGTACTGGACCTTGTTCGGATCGCCTAACACGGCGGCAGCGGCCGCCCGGCACAGATCGACATCCATCCCTTCCATCTTGCCGGTCTTCGTATTCAGGTAGCCGAAGCCCGGCGTTGCATTGTCCGTGCCGCACAAAAGCGTGCCGCGCTTGACGACCGTGCTCAAGTGATCTTCATCGGCATGCGCAGCCGGCATGCCCAGCGTCAAGGCCGCGCAACTCACCGCCAGACAGGCGAAGAGACGGGCCGCGTCAAAGCGGATCTTCATGCAGTTTCTCCTACCCGGAAAGATGACGTCGACCCGCCGGTTCCGGGTTCCTTCGGCGCGACGCAAAAATGCAACCAATCATCGATATTCAATTCGGAATCCCTGGCGCCACAGCCATTTGAAGTCCGGGAAGGCCAGATCCTTTTTCCACGTCATGGGTAAGCCTGAAGTGCAGTGGGTGGGATGGTTGTCCTGTCAGCACGCGGACGGATTCACGGCTCTCGGTCACCAGCCCCGAAACCGCGGCCACTGCGCGGCGATGTCCCTTGAGCCCGTGCGAATCAACTCGTAGTGGCCGTGTTGGGCGGCAGTCGCGCAGGCGTGATTCGGGAGAATGCGCAGCAGCGAACCGATGGGCAAATCGGGCAATGGCGCCTCGCTGCCGCTTCGCACGCCGATAATCCCCTGCTCCTGGTTCGTCTGGACCATGATCAGATCGGGGTAGGGCACGCCGTCGATACTGCATACGACGCCATAGCCCTGATCGATGCGCTGCGATGCGGTACCACGATCGCGCGACATCGCCATCCAGCCTGCATCGACGAGAATCCAACCCTTGTCTGCCTGGTGACCGATGACGGTGGCAAGCACGCTGACCGCGATATCCTCGACGGTGCAAACCTCAAGACCCGCCATCACAAGATCGAAGAACACGAACACACCTGCACGCACTTCGGTGACACCGCTCAGGTCGGCCGCGAAATGAGCCGTCGGCGTCGAACCCACGCTGACAACCGGAACGGGCAGCCCCGCACCGCGCAGCACCGTTGCGCAACCCACTGCCGCCGCGCGCTCGCGTTCGGCGATGGCAACGATTTCTTCGATGCTGCTGCACGCATACGACTCCCCTGCGTGAGTCATGACGCCTCGCAATTGCGCCCCGCCATGATGAAGCGTGTTGCCGATGGCCAGCAGGCCAACCGTGTCCTCCAGACGCACACCGGCGCGGTGACCGTCCGAGTCGATCTCAATCAGCGTGGGGATGCGATCGTTCGTGCGGCGTGAGTGCTCCGCAACTGCTCGCGCGGCATCAATGTTGTCGACCACCAGCGACAGGTCGACGCCCTCCCGGCGCAACGCAGTCACGCGGTCGAGCTTGCCGGGCGCGACACCGACACCGTAGAGAATGTCGCGAACACCAGCGGCGGCGAATTGCTCCGCTTCGAGCAGGGTCGATACCGTGGCCGGTCCGTCCGGACTCGTCATTACGCGACGAGCTACGTCAATCGACTTCGGCGTCTTCAGATGCGGTCGCAAATCAACGCCAAGTCCGGCGAGACGTCGTCGCAAGCGCGCGATGTTATTCATCATGCGGCTCTCGTCGAGCAACAGTGCGGGCGTGGGCAAGGACTCGATCGAACCGGTCCGTTGCGTTTCTACGCGCAATGCGCCGCGGCCTCGCTCACTCGGGTCCGGTGAAGTCAAAAGGGTGCTCGACATAAACTCAGCTTTGGAATGAGTTGGGGCGCTTACAGCGCGACGACACCGGTCTTGATCTGCGCAAAACTGCGCAGGCCCTCAGCGCCTTTCTCACGACCGTACCCCGAGCGCTTGAAACCGCCGAACGGCAGTTCGACCCCGCCGGAAGCGCCATAAGTGTTGACGAAGACCTGCCCGGCCAGCACCTCACGGATCATTCGATGTGCAGTACCGAGATCACGTGTCCATACGCCGGCGACCAGACCGTAGTCGGTGCCATTGGCGAGCCGCACGGCCTCGTCGATGTCGCGAAACGGCGTCACCGCCAGCACCGGCCCGAAGACCTCTTCCTGGCCGAGCGGGCTGTCGGGGTCGACGTCGTCGATCAACGTGGGCTGCAGGAAAAAGCCGTTGCCGAACGCGCCGCCGTTCAAGGTGTTTCCACCGGCGACGATCTTTGCGCCGCTTCCGCGCGCCTGATCCAGAAAAGACACGACGCGGCTGCGCTGCGGTTCCGAAATGAGCGGCCCCACGATCGGGTCACTGAGCGCCGGACCGATCGTCACGTCGGCAAATGCCTTCTTGACACGTTCCACGAAGATGCCGCGCACACTTTCATGGACCAGCAACCGCGAGCCGGCCGAGCATGTTTGGCCCGCCATCTGCAGGATGGCGTTGACTACCCCCGGTACGGCACGTTCCATGTCCGCATCGGCGAACACGACGTTAGGCGATTTGCCGCCCAATTCGAGCGTAACGGGGATCACGCGGTTGGCTGCAGCACGAGCGATGACGCGTCCCACTTCAACCGAGCCGGTGAACGAGATATGGTCGATGTCCCTGTGCCCTGTTAGCGCCGCGCCGGCGGTTTCGCCGTAGCCGGTCACGACGTTCAGGGCACCGGCCGGCAAACCGGCTTCGAGCGCCAGCCACGCCAGGCGCAGGGCAGTCAAGGGCGCTTCTTCAGCGGGCTTCAGCACGCAGCAATTGCCCATTGCCAGCGCCGGTGCGATGGTGCGCGCGAAGATCTGCATCGGGTAATTCCATGGGATCACATGAGCCGTGACGCCATGCGGCTCCCATTGCGTAAAGATCATCGTATCCGCGTTCAACGGAATGGATGATCCATAGTGTGTCTCGACTGCGCTTGCGTAGAAGTCGAAATACCGTGCTGTGAGTTCGGCATCACGTCGCGCTTGCCGCAAAGGCTTGCCCGTTTGGAGCGCTTCGAGATGACCAAGCTCATCCCGGTCTCGTTCGATCAACTGTGCGAAGCGACGCAGAATGCGCGCACGCTCAGCGACTGCCACCTTGCGCCATTGATGCGACGCACGCCGTGCCGCGCTCACGGCAAGATCGATTTCCGCAGGGCCGCAGTCCGGCGTCGCGGCGATCGACTCGCCACTGGAAGGATCGAGCACCGCGACGGTGTTGGATGTCTCAATCGACTCGCCATTGATGACGGCTGCTACCTGCTTCATTGCTTGACTCCTCGGTCATTCGTGGACGAATCGCGCCGGTCGGCCTCGCCCCGTCCCTGGAAATTCGCCACGGTTACTGCGCCTGCGAGAATCAATTGGCATACGGTCCGACGGAGTATTACCAGTCAAATTGCGACGGGGGTTAACGCCACTTAACTTCATCCTTAACGTGAGCGTTAACCTCCGGACAGCTCGGGGCCGACGGATATCGAGGAGGGCAACGCAGAAACGAACATGGGGAATGCGGCGAGCGTAAGGTTGATCCGGCGTCAGCTCATCAGCTGGATCGACCGGCGCGAACCGTACTTCATTTGACGGTCGTCGCGACTCACGAGCAGATCACCCAGCACGGCCTGATACTCGTGCCTCGACATACGGTTGGCGTTTCGGACAGAGGCAACACGAGAACGGTGATCGGGCGCACAGAGCCGATTACGGGTGAAAGTTCACCGGGAGCCGCGGCCAGCCTCCGGCAAATGTTGCGGGTCTTGAAGCGACATGACGCTCAGATACAAAAAAGAAAAACCCCGCCAAGAGACGGGGTTGATCTTTACACTTTCCAGTTACGAGACCCTCAGAACGGAATATCGTCATCCATCTCGTCGAAGCCGCCACCGGCCGGCGCGCTCGGCCGGCTCGCTGCACCGCCACCGCCGCTGCGCGCCCCACCGCCGCCACCGCCCGCCGCGCGGCCACCGCCGCCGCTGCGCTCAGCCGGTTCGCGGCTGTAACCGCCGTCGTCGCCGCCACCGCCCGCGCCACCGCGGCCGCCGAGCATCTGCATCTGGTCCGCGACGATCTCCGTCGAATAACGATCGGTGCCGTCCTGTGCCTGCCACTTGCGCGTGCGAATGCGCCCTTCGATATAAACCGACGAGCCTTTCTTCAGATATTCGTTGACGATTTCGGCAAGCCGTCCGAAGAACGAGACGCGATGCCACTCGGTCATTTCCTTCATTTCGCCGGACGCTTTGTCCTTATAGCGGTCGGTCGTGGCAAGGCGAATGTTCGCCACTGCGTCGCCGCTCGGAAGGTAACGGACTTCCGGATCGGCGCCGAGATTGCCGACGAGAATGACCTTGTTCACGGATGCCATAAATTTCTCCAAGTAGTTCCGTCGTTGCTTGCGGGCGGCAGTGTCAGGCCTTGCGCGGCGGCTGTTTCATGTTTGCGGCGATTATAAGCCAGCACAAAACAAGCCCCGAACATGCATAGAACACGGCACTCGATCCGTCGATTTTCAGCAGCCACCCGCCGACCACGCCGCCCAGCGCAAGCCCGATGGACTGCGTCGTGTTATAGACGCCGACCGCCGCCCCCTTGCGCGTGCCGGGCGCAAGCTTCGAGACCAGCGAAGGCTGCGACGCTTCGAGAATGTTGAAGCCGAGAAAATAGACGAACAGAATGGCCGCCACGATCGCTATGGTATGCGGAGCGGCGCCCAGTAGTAACTGGCCGATCAGGATAAGGAAAATCGCACTGACGAGCACCACTTTCATCTTGCCGCGCTTCTCGGCCGCGATGATCGCGGGCACCATCATCACGAACGACAGCGCCATGACCGGCAGATAGATCATCCAGTGAGAGCGGACCGGCAGGCCGTCTCCTTCGAGAATGCGAGGCACCACGAGAAAGAGTGCGGTCTGCGTGGCGTGCAGCACGAGCACGCCGAAGTTGAGCCGCAACAGTTCGACGTTGTGCAGCACTTCCCTGAACGGCGCACGCACGTGCACGGGCTTCGGCGCATCGGGCACGACCCACAGCACAACGCCGACCGCGAGCACCGAGAACACGCCGACCAGCGCGAAGAGTCCGCTCATGCCGACCCACTGGAATACGATCGGCGCACCGATAATCGCCACCGCGAACGAAATGCCGATGCTGCCGCCCACCATCGCCATGGCTTTCGTGCGATGTTCCTCGGAGGTCAGATCCGCGATAAACGCGATCACCGCCGACGACACCGCGCCCATTCCCTGAATTACGCGGCCGACGATAATCCACGTCATGTCGTGTGCGAGCGCGGCAACGAAGCTGCCCAGCGCGAATATCAGCAAGCCCGTGGCGATAACCGGCTTACGGCCGACCTTGTCCGACACCCAGCCGTAAAAGATATACAGAAGCGACTGCGTGACGCCATATGCGCCGAGCGCGACGCCGACGAGGAACACGTTGTCGCCGCCGGGAATCGTCTTAGCGTAGATCGAGAACACCGGCATGATCATGAACAGGCCAAGCATGCGAAGCGCGAAAATCGACGCAAGCGCCACGGTCGCGCGCAATTCTGATGCGCTCATGCGAGTGGAAGCGGCAGACGGATTGGACATCGACGGAGATTTTCTGATGAACGTGCGGATGCGGGCTTAGCCCCGGCTAGCGTTTTATGACGCACCGCGCCCGCTTTTTGCTGTACTCGCGGTAACGCGCAGTGAAGTGCGCCGCATCATGCCACACCGCACGGTTACGTGACCCGGTGCACGGCACCGATGCATAGCCTGGTGCACAGACCGCGCTACACCGCTGTTCCCCGAGCTTGCACAGGCTTTCGGGCACGATCAGGCCGCCATAACGGCGGTCTGGAAAAGTCGTTATAGTAGCAGGTTTAGTTTCCCTTCTTCCCGCAGGATTCATGGAACAAATCCGTATCCGTGGGGCTCGCACCCACAACCTGAAAAACGTCAATCTCGACTTGCCGCGTCACAAGTTGATCGTGATTACCGGGCTGTCGGGGTCGGGCAAGTCGTCGCTGGCGTTCGACACGCTATACGCGGAAGGGCAACGGCGGTACGTAGAAAGCCTGTCGGCGTATGCGCGGCAATTTCTACAACTGATGGAAAAGCCCGACGTCGACCTGATCGAAGGGTTGTCGCCGGCCATTTCGATCGAGCAGAAAGCGACATCGCACAATCCGCGCTCGACCGTCGGCACGGTCACGGAAATTCACGACTATCTGCGGCTGCTATTCGCGCGCGTCGGCACGCCGTACTGCCCGGATCACAATATTCCGCTCGAAGCGCAAAGCGTGTCGCAAATGGTCGACGCGGCGCTCGCGCTGCCCGAAGACACGAAGCTGATGATCCTCGCGCCCGTCGTCACGAACCGTAAAGGCGAGCACGCCGATCTGTTCGAAGAGATGCAGGCACAAGGCTTCATTCGCTTTCGCGTGCGCTCGGGCGGCGGCACCGCGAATGAAGGCGTCGCGAAGATCTACGAGGTCGATTCGCTGCCCGCGCTCAAGAAAAACGACAAGCATTCGATCGACGTCGTCGTCGACCGTCTGAAGGTTCGGCCCGACATGAAGCAGCGTCTGGCCGAATCGTTCGAAACGGCGCTGCGTCTGGCCGACGGCCGTGCGATTGCGCTCGAAATGGACACCGACACCGAGCATCTGTTCAGCTCGAAGTTCGCCTGCCCGATCTGTTCGTACTCGCTGCAGGAACTCGAGCCGCGTCTTTTTTCGTTCAACAACCCGATGGGCGCATGCCCGGAATGCGACGGTCTGGGGCAAATCACGTTCTTCGATCCGAAGCGCGTGGTCGCGCATCCGTCGCTGTCGCTTGCGGCGGGCGCCGTCAAGGGGTGGGACCGGCGCAATCAGTTTTACTTCCAGATGCTGCAAAGCCTCGCGGCGTTCTACGAGTTCGACATCGACACGCCGTTCGAAGAACTGCCCGAGAAAATCCGCAAAGTGCTGCTCTACGGTTCGGGCAAGCAAACCATTCCGTTCTCGTATATCAATGAGCGCGGCCGCACGTCGGTGCGCGAGCATGTATTCGAAGGGATCATTCCGAATCTCGAGCGCCGTTACCGCGAAACCGATTCGGTCGCGGTGCGCGAGGAACTCGCCAAATATCAGAACAACCAGGCGTGCCCCGCGTGCGAGGGCACGCGCTTGCGCCGCGAAGCGCGTTTCGTGCGAATCGGCGCGGACGATTACGCGCGCGGCATCTATGAAATCAGCGGCTGGCCGCTGCGCGACACGCTCGGCTATTTCCAGACGCTGCGTCTCGAAGGCTCAAAGCGCGACATTGCGGACAAGGTGATCAAGGAAATCGTCGCCCGGCTGATGTTCCTCAATAACGTGGGGCTCGATTATCTGTCGCTCGAGCGCAGCGCCGAAACGCTGTCGGGCGGCGAAGCGCAGCGCATCCGGCTCGCTTCGCAGATCGGCTCGGGACTGACCGGTGTCATGTATGTGCTCGACGAACCGTCGATCGGCCTGCATCAGCGCGACAACGACCGGCTGATCTCGACGCTGAAGCACCTGCGCGATCTCGGCAACTCGGTCGTCGTCGTCGAGCACGACGAAGACATGATCCGGATGGCCGACTATATCGTCGATATGGGGCCGGGCGCCGGCGAGCACGGCGGCATGATCATCTCCGAAGGCACGCCCGACGAAGTGCAGGCCGATCCGGCGTCGCTGACCGGCCAGTACCTGAACGGCACGCGCCGCATCGAATATCCGGACGATCGCAAGCAGCCCGACGAGCGGCATCTGCGCATCATCGAGGCGTACGGCAACAACCTGAAGCACGTGACACTCGACCTGCCGGTCGGCCTGCTGACCTGCGTGACGGGCGTCTCAGGCTCGGGCAAGTCGACGCTGATCAACGACACGCTATACCAGGCGGTCGCGCATCATCTGTACGGCTCGGCAACCGAGCCGGCGCCGTTCGAGGCGATCGAAGGCCTCGAGCATTTCGACAAGGTGATCAACGTCGACCAGTCGCCGATCGGCCGCACGCCGCGCTCGAATCCGGCCACCTACACGGGCGTGTTCACGCCGATCCGCGAGCTGTTCGCGGGCGTGCCGGCCGCGAAAGAGCGCGGCTACGACCCGGGCCGCTTCTCGTTCAACGTGAAGGGCGGCCGCTGCGAAGCGTGCCAGGGCGACGGCGTGATCAAGGTGGAGATGCACTTTCTGCCGGACGTCTACGTGCCGTGCGACGTCTGCCACGGCAAGCGCTACAACCGCGAAACGCTCGAAGTGCAGTACAAGGGCAAGAACATCAGCGAAGTGCTCGACATGACCGTCGAACATGCGCACGAGTTCTTCAAGGCGGTGCCCGTTATCGCGCGCAAGCTGAAGACGCTGCTCGACGTCGGCCTCGGTTATATCCGGCTCGGCCAGTCGGCCACGACGCTTTCCGGCGGCGAAGCGCAGCGCGTGAAGCTATCGCTGGAACTGAGCAAGCGCGACACCGGTCGCACGTTATACATTCTCGACGAGCCCACGACCGGGCTACACTTTCACGACATCGCGCTGTTGCTCGAAGTCATCCACCGGCTTCGCGATCAGGGGAATACGGTCGTGATCATCGAGCATAATCTCGACGTGATCAAAACCGCCGACTGGGTCATCGACCTCGGACCGGAAGGCGGCGCGGGCGGTGGGCAAATCATCGCGCAGGGGACGCCCGAGCAGATCGCGCAGTCGAAGGCAAGTTTTACCGGCCGTTATCTCGCACCGCTGCTCAAGCGCGGCGCGGCGCCAGCGGAAGCAGCAGAAGCAGCCAGTCCGAGCAGTAAGACAGCAAGCGCCGCGGCAAACCGGTCGGCGCGGGCCGCAAAGCAAAGCGCATAACCCGAACGCGCATAACCCGAGGTTGGAGACTGGACAAGGCCATGGCCAAGCGTAACGAGGCGACCGACGAAAAGCCGGTACAAGATCTGCGCCCTCGCCCGGTCAGGCTGACGAGCGATATGAGCCTGCCGAAGCTGTCGGCGGTGGAAATCGGCAGCTATATCGTCGCGCTGCTGGCGATGTGGGCGGTACTCGAACTGAAGCTGCTCGGCGCGCTGCTCGCCGGCATGCTGGTGTTCCAGCTCGTGCATACCATCGCGCCGCGCATCGAGCGACATATGTCGAGCCAGTGGGCGCGGTGGCTCTCGGTCGTGTGGCTGTCCATCGTTATTGTCGGCGTGCTGACCGGCTTCACGATCGGCATCATCGAGCACTTCGAGCACGACGTGCCGAGCGTGCAGAAGCTGCTCAATCAGGCGATGCAGCTGATCGACCAGGCGCGCGACCGCGTGCCGCAATTCATCGCGGATAACCTGCCCGTCGACGCCGACCAGATGAAGGAACGCGCCGCGTCGATGATGCACACGCACGCGGGCATGCTGCAGCAAAGCGGCAAAATGGTCGCGCGCGGCTTCACGCATGTGTTGATCGGGATGATCATCGGCGCGATCATCGCGGTCGGCGCGCAAAAGCATGTGCAGCGGCTGCCGCTTTCCACCGCGTTTATCCAGCGTATGTCGCGCTTTTCCGACGCGTTCCGGCGCATCGTGTTCGCGCAGGTGAAGATCTCGGCTATCAATACCGTGTTTACCGGTATTTTCCTGCTGCTGTTGCTGCCGCTCTTTCATGCGCCGCTGCCGCTCGCTAAAACGCTCGTGATCGTCACGTTTATCGTCGGCCTGCTGCCGGTGATCGGCAATCTGATCTCGAATACGCTGATCGTCGCGGTCGCGCTGTCGGTCAGTTTTCCGGCGGCGGTCACGGCGCTCGTGTTTCTGATCGTGATCCACAAGCTCGAGTATTTCCTCAATGCGCGCATCGTCGGCGGGCAGATCGAGGCGCGCGCATGGGAGCTGCTGATCGCGATGCTCGTGATGGAAGCCGGCTTCGGCATCCCCGGCGTCATTGCGGCGCCGATTTTCTACGCGTATATCAAGCGTGAGCTGATTTATTTGCGGCTGGTTTGACGCCGCCGCGAGCGGCTCATCCCGCGCCTCGCCTTGTCGCGCACACAATAATTACAAAAAACTTTCACTTTCTGCTCGATAGCGCCCGCCGCCCCTTGCAGCATCCGCCTGCCATCCTTAAAATGAGAACAATTCTTATTTACGCGGCCGGACGCAGGGGTTTATGGATTTTGTTTCGATCGGGAGCGCCTTTTCGAGCGCCTTGCTGCGCGTATTGATCTCGCCGCTCTCGCCGGTTTGCGCATGAGACCGGTACTCGTCCGCCTGCATCGATGGTTCGGCATCGCGATCGCGTTATTTCTGTTCGTCGCCGGATCGACGGGCGCCGTGATCGCGTGGGACCACGAACTCGACGGACTCCTGAACCCGACGTTTTTCCACGCGCGCACCGACGGTCCCGCGCTGTCGTCGCTCGAACTCGCACGCCGCGTCGAAGCAGCGGACCCGCGGCTGCGCGTCACCTACCTGCCGCTTGCGGTCGAACCGGGGCACACGCTGCAAATGATGGTGTGGCCGCGCACCGATCCTGAAACGCAGCAGCCCTACAAGCTCGACTTCAACCAGATCGCCGTCGACCCTGCGACCGGCGAGATCCAGGGCCGCCGCGAATGGGGCGCGGTCTCGCTCGCGCGGCTCAATCTGATTCCGTTCCTGTACAAGCTGCACTACACGCTACATCTGCCGTTCACGGGCGGCGTCGACATCGGCACATGGCTGATGGGCATCGTCGGCATCGTGTGGATTTTCGACAGCGTGATTGCGCTCGTGCTGTCGTTTCCGAGTGCGAAGGCATGGCGCAAGTCGTTTGCGTTTCGTATCGCGCGCGGCGGCTATCCGCTCACGTTCGATTTGCACCGCTCCGGCGGCGTCTGGATCTGGGGACTGTTGCTGATGATGGCGGTCACGTCGGTGTCGATGAACCTCAGCAACGAGGTCGTGCGGCCGATCGTCTCGCTGCTGTCGCCGCTCACGCCGACGCCTTTCTCGGACCCGACGCTCGCCGGCACGCCGCAGCCGGGCAAGCCCGATCTGTCGCGCGAACAGGTGCTCGAAGCGGCCGGCAAGATCGCCGCCGAAAAGCACATCGGGGCGCCGGCGGGCGCAATCTTCTACGCGGCCACGCTGCACACATACGGCGTCGGTTTCTTCGCGGCCGGCAAGGATCACGGCGACGGTCCGCTCGGCAATGCATGGATCTATCTGAATGCCGGGAGCGGCCTGCCGACCGGCGCGACGATCCCGGGAAAAGGCTCGGCCGGCGACATCTTCATGCAGGCGCAATTCCCGCTGCACTCGGGCCGGATTGCGGGACTGGCAGGACGGATCGCAGTCAGCGCGCTCGGCGTCGCGGTGGCGATATTGAGCGTGACCGGCTTGATGATCTGGCTGAAGAAGCTCGAAGCGCGGCGGCGTCAGACGCGCGGCGCGCCAAAGTTGCGCGATGCGACGACACCGACCGGCGCCGAAGAACAACCGACCGGGCGCGCAAAGCGCACCGAACCGGAGGAACGGATCGCGTCGCCGCAGTAAACAACACGCCGGCGACGCGCCTTCTACCGCCTAGCGGAACACCACCGTCTTGCTGCCGTTGAGCACGATCCGGTGCTCGACGTGCCATTTCACCGCGCGCGCCAGCGTCACGCATTCGACGTCGCGGCCGATCGCCGTCAGTTGCTCGGGCGCCATGCTGTGATCGACACGCTCGACTTCCTGCTCGATGATCGGGCCTTCGTCGAGATCGGTCGTCACGTAATGCGCCGTCGCGCCGATCAGCTTGACGCCGCGGTCGAACGCCTGGTAATACGGTTTCGCGCCTTTGAAGCTCGGCAAAAACGAGTGGTGAATATTGATTGCGCGTCCCGCAAGCCGGTCGCACAGTTGCGGCGACAGAATCTGCATATAGCGCGCGAGCACGACGAGATCGGCCTGATGATCGTCGATCACCTCGAGCACGCGCGCTTCCTGCGCGGCTTTCGCATCGGCCTTTCCATCACCCTTGGCCGCGGCGAGCGGGAAATGATGAAACGGAATGTCGTAGCTCGCGGCAAGCTGATAAAAATCCTTGTGGTTCGAAATGATCGCCGGAATCTCGATGTTCAACTGCCCGGTGCGATAACGGAACAGCAGGTCGTTCAGGCAGTGGCCGATCTTCGACACCATGATCACGACGCGCGGCTTCACTGTCGCGTCGTGCAGTTCCCAACGCATACCGAACTGTTCGGCGAGCACCGAGAACGCGCCACGCAGCGCATCGAGGCCCGGGTCGCCGCCCACTTGCTGAAAGTGCACGCGCATGAAGAACTCGCCGGTGTGGCTGTCGCCGAATTGCGCGGAGTCGAGAATATTGCTGCCGCGCTCGAACAGGAAGCCCGAGACCGCGTGCACGATGCCGGGCCGATCGGCGCACGACAGTTTGAGGATAAAGCTGTGATCGGTCGACATGACCCTGGTGACTCCCTTCTGCTAAACCTGTAGTTCGTTTATCGAGCGGCGCGGCCGGATGCGCTTGCAGATGCCGAGGCAAGCGCCGGCGGCTCGAACAATGCCTCGATGCCCGCGCACACTTCTTCGTCGATCCATTGCCGGCGCAGCATGCAATCGAGCGTCGCAAGGCTCGCATCGACCGTCATCGATCCTTCCTCGATCCAGCGCGCCACTTCTTCGATGCGTGCAAGCCGATGCTCGCCTACTTCGCCATCCTGATTGCGGGGCGCGAAGTCTTCGGGCAAGGCGAGGTCGTAGATAAAGATCTGCTCGGCCTGCGTGCCTTCGGGCAACGACTGCAACACGTGCGCCGTGCGTCCCGGCGTCGCGCGATCCGCGAGGTCTTCCGGAATGCCGGCTTCTTCCCAGCACTCCTTGATAATCGTCGTTTCGATGCTGAAGCCCCAGCCGATACCGCCCGCAACGACGTTGTCCAACATGCCCGGATCGGTGGCCTTGGTCTCGCTGCGGCGAGCGATCCAGAGCCGCGGCGCGCCTTGCGCGTATTCTACGACGCCGTTCAGATGCACCGCGTACGTCATCGTGCCGAAGAAGCGCGATGCCGCGCGCTCGATATACGCAAGCGGCGGCGCATCGAACGCATTGCGGATCGCATAGGTTTCGTCGCGCCAGCCCGGGATGCGGCCGTCGGCGGCGAGCGCGCCGATCACGGCGCCGAGCGCCGCGCTGCGATTGTCGAGCGTCGAGAAACGCGCGCTCAGCACGACACGCTGCGCGTCGATCTCGAACACATCGGGCCAGCGCGCGAGCAGCTGCGCATCGGTCGCGCGTATCCAGCCGACCTGCTGCGCGTCGATCCAGAACGAACGGTGCGCACTCGCGTCGAAGCGGCGCGCGGCGGCGATAGAAGGCAAGGTCATCGGAGCTCCAGAATCAGCCAATCAATCGCGTAGCGCGACGCGCAAACCGATTGCGATAAACGTCGCGCCGGCAATGCGGTCCAGCCACACGCCCGCGCGCGGACGGCGCTTCAACCAGTTGCCGATCATGCCCGCGCACACGCCGAACAGCGAAAACACGGCGACTGTTTGCAGCATGAACAGCGCGCCGAGTTCGAGCATCTGTACGGTCACGTTCTGCATGCCATGCGGATCGACAAATTGCGGCAGGAACACGATAAAGAACAACGTGACCTTCGGATTCAGCATGTTGCCGATCACGCTTTGCCGGAAGATCGACAAAAGCGGTTGCGGCGGGCGTTCGTGCGCGGTCGCGAGCCCTTTGCTGCGCAATGCCTTGATGCCGATCCAGATCAGATAGGCGGCGCCCGCGAGCTTGATCACCTCGAACGCAACCGGCGACGAGCGCAGCACCGCCGCCACGCCGAGCGCGGCAAGCGTGGTGTGGAACGTGATGCCGGCGGCAAAACCGAGCGCCGCGACAAAGCCCGCCGCACGGCCCTGCGAAATGCCGCGCGCGAGCACCTGCAGATTGTCGGGACCGGGCGCGAACGTGATCGCAACCGACGTGGCGAGAAAGAGCAAAAAGTTGGGCATCGCGCGAACCTTTTTACATGATGACTTCGTGTAATGGGTCATGCGCGGCAACCGCAGTGGTTGCCACAGTGGTTGCCGCAGTGGTTGCCACAGTGGCCGCCGCGGTCGTCATCGCGGTGGTCGCCTCAGTGGCCACCAAAGCCCGTGACCGTATAAAGCGGCAACCCGGAGGAACGCAGCAGCGTCGACCCGCCGAGATCGGGCAGATCGATAATCGCCGCGCCCTCCACCACGACCGCGCCGAGGCGCTCGAGCAGTTTCTTGCCGGCGAGCATCGTGCCGCCGGTGGCGATCAGATCGTCGACGATCACGACGCGGTCGCCGGGCTTGCATGCGTCTTCGTGCATCTCGACGGTAGCCGCGCCATACTCGAGCTCATACGATTCCGACACGCGCTTGTACGGCAGCTTGCCGCTCTTGCGGATCGGAATGAAGCCGAGATTCAGCTCATACGCGAGAATCGGCCCGATGATGAAGCCGCGCGCGTCGAGCCCCGCCACGTAGTCGAGCTTGGCGTCGATATAGCGCTGCACGAACAGGTCGATCAGCACGCGCAGCGTTTTCGGATGCTGCAGAAGCGGCGTGATGTCGCGAAACTGCACGCCGGGCTGCGGCCAGTCGGACACCGTGCGGATCTGGCTTTTGACGAACTCGGCCGCATCGAACGGCACGTTCGCAGGCGCGTTGGACATGATGTCTCCAGAAGGATCGTTGCCGATCCGGATCAAACTAGAAAAGAAAGTTTCCGCACGTTGCCCGCCTGTTCCTGTGCGGGGCCGCGGCGCTTCTCGGCGCGCCGGCGCATGGAGTGAGGTTCAGGCCGTCGCCGCGCTCGCCCGCCGATGTTTCGACAGCCGCTCTTCCGCTTCGGCGAGCGCCTCGGGCAAACCGCGCAGCACGACGATGTCGCTTGCGCGCAGCTTCGTCGACGGATCCGGCTCGACGCCGCGAATGCCGTGCCGGCGAATCGCCGTCACCTCGAGGCCCAATTCGTACAAGCCAAGCTCGGCGAGCGTGCGGCCGACCGCGTCGGCCTTTTCGTCGACCGGCACCGATTGTAGCCGTACCTGTTCGTGGCCGTCGTCATCGTCGACGTCGTCGGCGCCGTGGAAGTAGCCGCGCAGCAGGCTATAGCGCTCGTCGCGCAGTTCCTCGACCCGCCGCAGCACGCGCCGCATCGGCACGCCCATCACGACAAGCGTATGCGAGGCGAGCATCAGGCTGCCTTCGACGATCTCCGGGATCACCTCGGTCGCGCCGGCGGCGAGCAGCCGTTCGAGATCGCTGTCGTCGACGGTGCGCACGATGACCGGCAGCGTCGGTTCGAGTTCGTGAATGTTATGCAGCACGCGCAGCGCCGACGGCGTGTTCGCGTAGGTGATGGCCACCGTTCGCGCGCGGTGGATACCCGCGGCAAGCAGCGATTCGCGCCGCCCCGCATCGCCGAACACGACCTGCTCGCCGGCCGCCGCCGCGGCCGTGACGCGGTCGGGGTCGAGGTCGAGCGCAACGTACGAGAGCCCTTCGTGTTCGAGCATCCGCGCCAGGTTCTGCCCCGAGCGGCCGTAGCCGCAAATAATCACGTGTCCGCTCTGCTTCAGGCTTTGCGTCGCGATACGCGTCATCTGCAACGACTGCTGCATCCACTCAGTGGACGACAGACGCAGCACGATCCGGTCCGCATTCTGGATCAGGAACGGCGCGGCGAGCATCGACAGCAGCATGCCCGCGAGAATCGCCTGCAGCAGCGTCGCATCGACGAGGTGTTTGTCGAGAATCAGGTTCAGCAGCACGAAGCCGAATTCGCCCGCTTGCGCGAGGCCGATGCCGGTGCGCATCGCCACGCCCGGCGTCGCACCGAACAGCCGCGCGAGCGCCGTGACCATGACCGCCTTCAGCAGAATAGGACCGAGCAGAAAGCCCAGCACGATCAGCGGGTGCTGCCAGATCACGAGCGGATCGAGCAGCATGCCGGTGGTCACGAAGAAGAGGCCCAGCAGCACGTCGCGAAACGGCTTGATGTCCTCCTCGACCTGATGCCGGTAGGGCGTTTCGGCGATCAGCATGCCGGCGATAAATGCACCGAGCGCGAGCGACAGGCCGAACTTGTCGGTGACGAACGCGGCGCCCAGCGTGACGAGCAGCAGGTTCAGCACGAACAGCTCCTGCGAGCGCCGCCGGGCGACCACGTTGAACCAGCGCGTCATGAAGCGCTGCCCGATCACGAGCAGCAGTGCGAGCGCGATGACGATCTTCACGAACGCCAGACCGAGCGCCGCCATCACGTCGTGCGTGTCGCCGCCCGCGAGCGCCGCGATCACGATCAGAAGCGGCACCACCGCGAGATCCTGGAACAGCAGCACACCGAAGATATTGCGGCCATGCTCGGTCTCGATCTCGAGCCGCTCCGCGAGCATCTTGCTGACGATCGCAGTCGACGACATCGCCAGCGCGCCGCCGAGCGCGATGCAGCCCTGCCACGACAGGTGCACCCAATGCTCGACCGCGAAGCCGAGTGCGAGCGCGGCCGCGATCGTGCCGAGCACCTGCAGCAGGCCGAGACCGAACACGAGCCTGCGCATCGCGCGCAGCTTCGCGAGCGAGAACTCGAGGCCGATCGAAAACATCAGGAACACGACGCCGAACTCGGCCAGATTCTGTGCGCCCTTCGAGTCCGGCACGATGCCGAACGCGTGCGGCCCGACCAGAATCCCCACCGTCAGATATCCGAGCATCGGCGGCAGATTCAGATACCGGAACACGACGACGCCCACCACTGAAGCCAGCAGCAGGAAGAGCGTCATTTCAAGCGGGGAAATCATCGGCAACAAGCGTCCTGGTTCGTCAGAGAACGCTGCGCGCAAAGCACCGCGCAGCAAGGTTCAGAGGCCCGTGAAGGCGACATCCGGACAACTTCCGTCCGGCGCGGCGAACATACGCCTTTGTTATACTCCGCGAATGATAGCGAAAATCAATGGCGACCGGGCGTTAGCACTGGCTCGCGACGTGCTCGACATCGAAGCGGACGCCGTGCGCGCGCTTCGCGATCAGCTCGACGACGGGTTCGTCGAAGCGATCGACTTCATTCTCAGCTGCCGTGGGCGTGTGGTCGTTTCCGGCATCGGCAAATCAGGCCACATCGCACGCAAACTTGCCGCGACCTTCGCCAGCACCGGCACGCCGGCGTTCTTCGTGCATCCCGCCGAAGCGAGCCACGGCGACCTCGGCATGATCACGGCCGACGACGTATTCATCGCGATGTCGAATTCCGGCGAATCCGAAGAGCTGCTTGCGATCCTGCCGCTCATCAAGCGCCTCGGCTCGAAGCTGATCGCAATGACGGGCCGTCCCGATTCGAGCCTGGCGAAAATCGCCGACGTGCATCTGAACTCGGGCGTATCGAAAGAAGCCTGCCCGATGAATCTTGCGCCGACGGCCAGCACCACAGCGGCGCTTGCGCTCGGCGACGCGCTCGCGGTCGCCGTGCTCGAAGAGCGCGGCTTCGGTCCCGACGACTTCGCGCGCTCGCATCCGGGCGGCGCGCTCGGACGGCGCCTGCTCACCTACGTGCACGACGTGATGCGCACCGGCGACCAGTTGCCGAGCGTCAAGCCCGACCAGACCGTGCGCGACGCGCTGTTCCAGCTCACGGCAAAGCGCATGGGCATGACCGCGATTGTCGACGACGAAGCGCGCGTCAAAGGCATTTTCACCGATGGCGATCTGCGCCGCGTGCTCGAACGCGACGGCGACTTTCGCAATCTGCCGATCGGCTCGGTGATGACGCCGCATCCGCGCACGATCGGTCCGGACCGCCTCGCGGTCGAAGCCGTGGAACTGATGGAGCGCCACCGCATCAATCAATTGCTCGTCGTCGATGAAGCCGGTCGGCTCGTCGGCGCACTCAACATGCACGACCTGTTTTCCAAGAAGGTGATCTGATGGCTGCTACCCTGACCGCTACTGAACGCGCGAGCCGCGTCAAGCTGATGATTTTCGACGTCGACGGCGTGCTGACCGACGGCGGCCTGATGTTCACCGCCGAAGGCGACTATATGAAGTCGTTCAATTCGATGGACGGCCACGGCGCGAAGCTGTTGCGCGAAGCAGGCATCGACACGGCGATCATCACGGGGCGCCAGTCGGGCATCGTCGTCGAGCGCGCGAAGAATCTGAAAATCACGCACGTGTATCAGGGCGTCGAGGACAAGCGCGTCGCGTTCGCCGATCTGCTGAAGGCGACCGGCATGAAAGCCGAGGATTGCGGTTACATGGGCGACGACTGGCCCGACCTCGCCGTAATGCTGAAGGTCGGCTTCGCCGCGGCGCCGGCGAACTCGCATCCGGAAGTCATCGCGCGCGCGCATTGGGTCAGCGAAGCGCGCGGCGGCCACGGCGCGGTGCGCGAAGTCTGCGATACGCTGCTGCGCGCGCAGAATCGCTACGACGATCTGCTGCGCGAAGCGTGCGGAATGTAACCGGAACACACGCGGATGAACAAGTTTCGCTGGACTTCGCTGCTTCCGGTCGTCGCCATGGCGGTGCTCGCGGGCGTCACGTACTGGCTTTTGCAAGCCACCAAGCCGCGCGAAAACGAAGACGTGGTCCGTCCGAAAACGCACACGCCCGATTACTTCGCCGATAGTTTCTCGGTTTCGGAGCTCGATCAGTCCGGCACGACGCAGTACCGTCTCACCGCGCAAAAGCTGATTCACTACGAGGACACCGAAGACAGCGACCTGACGAAGCCCGCCATCCGCGCATTCCAGCCCGGCAAGCCGATCGTCACCGCGACCGGCGACTGGGGCACCGTCAATAGCGACGCGTCGATCGTGAATCTGTACGACAACGCGCACATCATCCGCGCGGCCGGCGACGGCGATCCGGAGATGCAAGCGGATTCGCAGCATTTTCGGGTGCTGGTGAACGACGATGTCATCGAAACGGAAAAGCCGGTTAAACTTCGTCGCGGCCTTTCGGTCATGACGGCCCAAGACGGCATGAATTACAACAACGTGACCCGGGTCATGAAGCTGTTCGGCAACGTGCGCGGCGCGATCGCCGCATCGGACACCAAGTGACGCGGGCGTTTCATTTCCAGACGTGACTGCATGAGCGAATCGTTCCCCCGTTTCAACATCGGCTGCATGCTGGCCGCCCTGCTCGTCGCGGTGCCGCTCGCGGCCTTCGCGCCGCTCGCGCATGCGGAACGCGCCGACAAGGACAAGCCGCTCAACATTGAAGCGGACAATATGACGTACGACGACCTCAAACAGGTCAATATCTTCACCGGCCACGTGGTGGCGACCAAAGGCACGATCGTGATCAAGGCCGATCGCGTCGAAGTGACGCAGGATCCGCAGGGCTATCAGTACGCGACGGGCACGTCGACCGGCAAGAACCACGCGTATTTCCGGCAAAAGCGCGACGGCGTCGACGAATACATCGACGGGGATGCCGAGCGCATCGACTACGACGGCAAGCAGGACCTCACCACGCTGACCACGCGCGCAACCGTGCGCCGCCTGCAAGGTTTGTCGACGGTGATGGACGAGGTGCACGGCAGCGTCATCACCTACGACGGCCAGAACGACTTCTACACCGCGAAGGCGGGACCCGATGTCGCCGGCCCCGGCAACCCGAGCGGCCGCGTGCGCGCGATGCTCGCGCCGCGCAATGGCGGCGCGCAGCCGGCGACCGGTCCGTCCACCACGCTGCAACCCACCACCCGATTTCAAGGCCAGAACGCGAACCCGACGCCGGGTGCGCCTTCCGCGCCTGACCGGTCGACCGCCGCGCCGGCCACCGAAAGTCAAGGACAAGGAACGACGAAACCGTGAGCACCCCTGCCCTCCCGAATCGCAAGCCGGCAGGCACGAGCAGTTCGCTCGTCGTGCGCAACCTGAAGAAACGCTATGGCTCGCGCACGGTCGTCAAGGACGTCTCGCTCGACGTGAAGAGCGGTGAAGTGGTCGGGCTGCTCGGTCCGAACGGCGCCGGCAAGACCACCTCGTTCTACATGATCGTCGGCCTCGTGCCGCTCGATGCCGGCGAAATCGATCTGGACGGCAACTCGATCAGCCTGCTGCCGATTCACAAGCGCGCGTCGCTCGGGCTTTCGTATCTGCCCCAGGAAGCGTCCGTGTTCCGCAAACTGTCCGTCGAACAGAACATTCGCGCCGTGCTCGAGTTGCAATACGGCGAAGACGGCAAGCGGTTATCGAAAGACGCGATCGCGCAACGCACTGAAGCGTTGCTCGACGAATTGCAGATTGCTCACCTGCGCGAAAACCCGGCGCTGTCGCTGTCGGGCGGCGAGCGGCGGCGTGTCGAGATCGCGCGCGCGCTGGCGACAAACCCGAGCTTCATTCTGCTTGACGAACCGTTCGCGGGCGTCGACCCGATTGCGGTCCTCGAAATCCAGAAGATCGTGAAGTTCCTGAAGCAACGCAATATCGGCGTGCTGATCACGGACCACAACGTGCGCGAAACGCTCGGCATTTGCGATCACGCGTACATCATCAGCGACGGCAGTGTGCTCGCCGCCGGCGCGCCCGGCGACATTATTGAAAACGAGAGCGTGCGGCGCGTTTATCTGGGCGAGCACTTCCGCATGTAGCACCGCGCGCGTCGTGGAAGCAGGACCTGCCTGCGAATGGCGGTGCGGACGTGCGAGCTTGCACTGTCCGCGCGCAGAACCGCTGCGGTTTCAGTAATTTTGACGACATAGGCTCAATGGTTTCGGTCCATTGCGCCTTGCCGTGTCCATCCGCAGCGAAAAATCTCCATAACCCGCGTTTATGCGGTGTTCCGAGGTTTCGCGGTCGTGGCAAACTCTCTAAAATGATTCTCACATCGCCATGAAAGCTAGCCTCCAACTTCGCCTGTCACAGCATCTTGCGCTGACACCCCAACTGCAGCAGTCCATCCGGCTGCTGCAGCTGTCTACGCTTGAGCTGCAGCAGGAGGTGTCGATGGCGATCGCGCAGAATCCGCTGCTCGAAACCGAGGACGACTGGATCGCGAGCCCATTGCGCGTCGCGGCCGACGGCTCGGTCATCGCGCAGGCGCCGAACACCAGCGCGCCGGAGCCGATGGCGAGCGCGCCGTCGTCCACGAGCACTTCCACGTCAGGCGAAAGCTCGGAGAACAGCGAGCCGCAGGGCGTCGACGAATACAATGGCCTCGCGTCGGACAGCAACGCCGATGCGAATCAGTGGAATCTCGACGATTACGGCCGCTCGGGCAACGCGTCCGATGACGACGATTTGCCGCCGTTGCAAATCCACGAATCCGCGACCATGCTGCGCGATTATCTGAGCGCGCAATTGCGTGTCACGCAGGCAAGTCCGCGCGATCGCGCGCTCGTCACATTCCTGATCGAATCGCTCGACGACGACGGTTACCTGACCTCGACGCTCGAAGAAGTGCTCGCCGATCTGCCCGACGAACTCGAAGTCGATCTCGACGAACTCAATGCTGCACTTGCGCTGCTGCAAAGCTTCGACCCGTCCGGTGTCGGCGCGCGCTCGGCGTCCGAATGCCTGAAGCTGCAGCTGTGCCGGCTCGAGCCGTCGCCGACGCGCACGCTTGCGCTCGAAATCGTCGCTCACCATCTGGAACTGCTTGCCGCACGCGACTTTACGCGCCTGCGCAAACACCTGAAAGCAGGCGACGACGACCTACGCGACGCGCATATGCTGATCCGCTCGCTCGAACCGTTCCCAGGCGCGGCCTATGGCAAGGCCGAAGCGGACTATGTCGTGCCGGACATCATGGTGCGCAAAACGGCACAGGGGTGGCTCGCCGAACTCAATCCGGAAGTGGTGCCGAAGCTGCGCATCAACCATCTGTACGCGAATATTCTGCGCAACAACCGCGGCGATCCGGGCAGTGGATCGCTGCGTCAGCAACTACAGGAAGCGCGCTGGCTCATCAAAAATATCCAGCAAAGATTCGAAACGATACTGCGTGTCGCGCAGGCCATTGTGGAGCGTCAAAAGAATTTTTTTGCCCACGGTGAAATTGCCATGCGCCCCTTGGTTTTGCGGGAAATTGCTGATACGCTGGGTCTACACGAGTCGACGGTCTCGCGTGTGACAACCGGGAAGTACATGCTCACCCCGTTCGGGACGCTTGAATTTAAGTACTTCTTCGGATCTCACGTATCGACCGACACTGGGGGCGCGGCCTCTTCCACGGCCATTCGCGCACTCATCAAGCAACTGATAGGAGCAGAAGACACCAAATCTCCTCTTTCAGACAGCCGCATTGCCGAACTGCTGGCCGAGCAAGGTTTCGTAGTCGCACGGCGCACCGTAGCGAAATACCGCGAAGCGTTGAAGATCCCGGCAGTCAATCTGCGCAAGTCTCTGTAGCTCGCTGCCTTCCGTGGCGGGCATTTTCCGGCCGCACCGCTTGTTGGCGGAGCAGGCCGGCCGATACGAGCTGCTACGCTGTTACCGGGGACGGCACAGGCAGGCCCGCAGATCGACCGGTGCTGACGTCATTCACGCGGATCCTGGCGGCCATTCGCTTGGAGAAGCACTATGAATCTGAAGATCAGTGGACACCATCTCGAAGTCACACCAGCGTTGCGAGAATACGTGATCACCAAACTGGATAGAGTGCTAAGACATTTCGATCAGGTGATCGACGGCAGTGTGGTCCTCTCGGTCGACAATCACAAGGAAAAGGAAAAGAGACAAAAGGTTGAAATCAACCTGCATCTGAAGGGCAAGGATATTTTTGTCGAGAGCTGCGACAGCGACCTTTACGCGGCTATCGACCTCATGATCGACAAGCTGGACAGGCAAGTCATTCGTCACAAGGATCGTCTGCAAGGCCATCAGCACGAAGCGATCAAGTATCAGCCGGTGCCGTCCCAGGCGGAGGTGCCGCCGCAATAGCAGTCGATTTCCCCACGCGAAACCGCCCTATTTAGGGCGGTTTTTCGTTTAGCGAAAGCTGCACCCGCTTGCTTACGGTTTTTCGGCGAGACGCGGGGGGCGCGTGCTCCGGATGCGAAACCGGCAGGCATGGCGCGGCGCACCATCTTAAGCAGCGCTGTTCTATAATGTTTTGGTTACTTTCGGGGTCAACCAGCCCGAGTCCCGCCTTACAGGGTCGACTGAAGACCAAACTGTGGGACTCCACTGCGTATCGCCGTAGGCATCTGCCGAGCATGGAACGCTATTCAAACGCCACAGCGAGGAGAACCCAGGCGATCAACGCGCCTGTCAACATGAATCGTTTAGCCAAATATCTTCCGCTCGAGAACGTCGTCGTCGGCCTTTCCGTTACCAGCAAGAAGCGTGTATTCGAGCAAGCGGGCCTGATCTTCGAAAACCAGAACGGCATTGCCCGCAGTACCGTCACCGACAATCTTTTCGCACGCGAGCGCCTCGGCTCGACCGGGCTCGGCGAAGGCGTCGCGATCCCGCATGGCCGGATCAAAGGCCTGAAGCAGCCGCTCGCCGCATTTGTGCGCCTCGCGGATCCGATTCCGTTCGAATCGCCCGATGGCCAGCCTGTGTCGCTTCTGATCTTCCTGCTGGTCCCGGAACAGGCCACCCAACAGCACCTCGAAATTCTGTCTGAAATCGCTCAGTTGCTCTCCGACCGCGAGACGCGCGAGCGTCTGCACACGGAAGAAAATCGCGAAGCGTTGCATCGCCTGTTGACTCAGTGGCAACCTTAACGAATACCGTTGACAGTGACGGGTAAAGCGGCACAATGCGCGACCAGGGGTCGAACAAGCGCCGCGCGATGCACAAGCGTGGCAAATGAGCGTGGCAGGTTGCCAGCCGGCGCCGCCGCGACGGTCATGGAACCGCAACCGCAGCCCGGAATGTGAAGGCCCGCGCCGGCCAAACCCACGGCGCACGCGTCGCTGCACCTGCGTGCAAGCGGCGCACACCGGAGTCATGGACACATGGATACGTCCAGCATCAACGCCCAAAGCATTTTCGACGACAACGCCGCCACGCTGAAACTGAGCTGGCTGACCGGGCATGAAGGCTGGGAACGCGGCTTCTCGGCGGAAACGGTTGCTACCGCAACGTCCAGTGCGGACCTCGTCGGCCACTTGAACCTGATTCACCCGAACCGTATTCAGGTGCTCGGCGAGGCCGAAACGAACTACTACCAGCGCCAGTCCGACGAAGACCGCTCGCGCCATATGGCCGAGCTGATCGCGCTCGAGCCGCCGTTCCTCGTGGTGGCGGGCGGTGTCGCCGCGCCGCCGGAGCTGGTGTTGCGGTGCACGCGCTCGTCCACGCCGCTATTCACCACGCCGATGTCGCCGGCCGCCGTGATCGACAGCCTGCGGCTCTACATGTCGCGCATCCTCGCGCCGCGCGCGACGCTACACGGCGTGTTCCTCGACATCCTCGGCATGGGCGTGCTGCTTACCGGCGACTCGGGCCTCGGCAAAAGCGAGCTCGGCCTCGAGCTGATCAGCCGCGGCCACGGTCTGGTCGCCGACGATGCCGTCGATTTCGTGCGCCTCGGCCCCGACTTCGTCGAAGGGCGCTGTCCGCCGCTCCTGCAGAATCTGCTCGAAGTGCGCGGTCTCGGCCTGCTCGACATCAAGACGATCTTCGGTGAGACCGCGGTGCGCCGCAAGATGAAGCTGAAGCTGATCGTTCAGCTCGTGCGCCGCCCGGACGGCGAATTCCAGCGGCTGCCGCTCGAAAGCCAGACCGTCGACGTGCTCGGCCTGCCGATCAGCAAGGTCACCATTCAGGTCGCGGCCGGCCGCAACCTCGCGGTGCTCGTCGAGGCCGCGGTACGCAATACGATCCTGCAACTGCGCGGCATCGATACGCTGCGCGATTTCATGGACCGCCAGCGTCTCGCGATGCAGGATCCCGACAGCCAGTTCCCGGGCAAGCTCATCTGATGCTCATTTGAAGTAACAGGCTGCGGCTGGCGGGGGCGGGCGGAAAGACCTGATGCTATGATGAAACGAACCGACCACACGACCCCCATGCGCATCGTCCTGATCACCGGCATCTCCGGCTCCGGCAAGTCTGTTGCGTTGAACGCGCTCGAAGACGCAGGCTACTACTGCGTCGACAACCTCCCCCCGCGTTTCCTGCCCGAGCTCGCCACCTATCTCACCGCCGACGGCTACGACCGCCTCGCGGTCGCCATCGACGCCCGCTCGAGCTCGTCGCTCGACGAAATGCCGGACATGATCCGCGACCTGTCGCGCGAGCATGACGTGCGCGTGCTGTTTCTCAATGCGAGCACGCAGTCGCTGATCCAGCGCTTTTCGGAAACGCGCCGCCGCCACCCGCTCTCGGGGTCGACCTCGCACGATGCCGACGTCGGCCTGCTCACGTCGCTTGCCGAAGCGATCGAGCGTGAACGCGAACTCGTCGCGGGTCTCGCCGAATTCGGGCATCAGATCGATACGAGCAACCTGCGCGCGAACACGCTTCGCGCGTGGGTCAAACGGTTCATCGAACAGGAACACGGCGGCCTCGCGCTGATGTTCGAATCGTTCGGCTTCAAGCGCGGCGTGCCGCTCGACGCCGATTTCGTTTTCGACGTACGCACGCTGCCCAACCCGTATTACGATCATCTATTGCGGCCGCTGACCGGCCTCGATCAACCCGTCATCGATTTTCTCGACGCGTTGCCGGTCGTGCATCACATGATCGACGACATCGAGGCGTTTCTCGTCAAATGGCTGCCGCACTTTCGCGACGATAACCGCAGCTATCTGACCGTTGCCATCGGCTGCACGGGCGGCCAGCACCGCTCGGTGTTTATTGCGGAGACGCTTGCTGCGCGTCTCAAAGGTCAAGCAAACGTCATCGTGCGACATCGGGACGCACCGATCGACGTCGACCAATCGTCGAAGCTGGTGGCTTAGCCGGCCGCGCGTGCGCGGCCTTAACCGAAGCGTTGCGCCATGTCCTCTACCTCGTCCGTGTTTGCCGACGTGCCGCTGTTCCCGCTGCACACGGTGCTTTTTCCCGGTGGGCTGTTGCCCCTCAAGATCTTCGAAGCGCGCTATCTCGACATGGCGCGAGCGTGTCTGCGCGACAAGGCGCCGTTCGGCGTGTGTCTGCTCAAAAGCGGCGGCGAGGTGGCAAAACCGGACGAGCCGTCGGTGCCCGAACTGGTCGGGTGTTTCGCCGAGATCGATCAATGCGACGTCGACGAATTCGGCATGCTGCTGATACGCGCGCGCGGCACGGATCGCTTCAGGCTGCTGTCGTATCGCGTCGAACAGAGCGGGTTGCTGGTCGGCATGGCCGAGCCGTTCGGCGACGATGCGCCTCTCGAAGGATCGACGCATGTCGAGAAATTCGGCGCATGCGCGGAAGTGCTTGAACGCATTATCGCGACCATCCGCGAGCGGGATCCGGACAGCCTGCCGTTTGTCGAGCCGTTCCGGTTCGACGATCCCTCATGGGTGTCGAACCGATTGTCGGAAGTGCTGCCTGTTGCGCTGCGCGCGCGGCAAAAGCTGATGGAACTGCTCGACGCGGGAGCGCGTATCGACGTCGTGCATCACTATATGCAGCAGCATCAGTTGCTATAGAGGCTGTAGCGGCTCGACGGCGATACCGTCCACTACAGCAGCGAACCCTGCAGTCCGTCGAGCAGCTTGCGCACCGGCGCAGGCACGCCGTAGGCGTCGATATCGGCGAGCGACACCCACGCCGTTTCGCCATCGGCAAGCGCCATGCGCGCCCCGGCGACACGATTCAACTCGACGACGCGCGGCTCGATATCGAGCCTGAAATGCGTAAACGTATGCGTGAGCGACGCAAGCGGCGACACCGTCGCGCTTGCGCCGAACGAACGCGCGCGCGCCGCGAGCGCTGCTTCGTCGGCGGCTTCCGGCAAACTCCACAGGCCGCCCCAGATGCCGGAAGGCGGACGCTTTTCGAGCATCACCGCATCGCCGTCGCGCAGCACGAGCATCCACGTGCGGCGCGTCGGCACCGTCTTCTTCGGACGCGCGGCCGGCAGTTCGCGTTGCCGGCCCGTCACGTTCGCCACGCAGTCCGCCGCGAACGGGCAGCGCCCGCAGTCGGGTTTGCCGCGCACGCACAGCGTCGCGCCGAGATCCATCAGGCCTTGCGTATAGGCGCTGACTTCGTCGTTCGTCGCGTCCGACGGCAGCAGCGATTCCGCCAGCACCCACATCGCGTTCTCGACACGCTTCTCGCCCGGAAAGCCTTCCACGCCGAACACGCGCGCGAGCACGCGCTTGACGTTACCGTCGAGGATCGTCGCGCGCGCGCCGAACGCAAACGACGCGATCGCCGCCGCGGTCGAGCGGCCGATGCCCGGCAATTCGGCAAGCGCATCGACCGAATCGGGAAACGCGCCGCCATGCTGTTCGACGACCACCTGCGCGCAACGATGCAGATTGCGCGCACGCGAGTAGTAACCGAGCCCGGCCCATAGCGCCATCACATCGTCGGTGGGCGCCGCGGCAAGCGATGCGACGTCGGGAAAGCGCGCAAGAAACTTCGCGTAGTACGGGATCACCGTCGACACCTGCGTCTGCTGCAGCATGATCTCGGACAGCCAGATGCGATATGCGTCGCGTGTGTTCTGCCACGGCAGGTCGTGGCGGCCGTGCTCGCGCTGCCATGCGATCAAGCGCACAGAGAAATCGGTCAAAACGGGTATCGTGGACGCTACGGACATGGGGTCATCGGGTCATTCGGTCACTGAACAATTCAGCGCTGACAGGTCGGACAATAGTAAGTGGAACGCTGCCCCTGCACGATCTGTCTGATCGGCGTTTCGCATACCCGGCACGGCAGCCCCGCGCGATCATAGACGAAATAATCGAGTTGGAAGTAACCGCTCTCACCGTCGCTGCCGACAAAGTCGCGCAACGTGCTGCCGCCTTTCTCGATCGCGGCGGCAAGCGTCACGCGCACTGCATCCGCAAGGAGTTCGTAACGTACGAGCGACACGCGGCCGGCTGGCGTGGTGGGCCGGATGCCCGCGCGAAAGAGGCTTTCGGAAGCGTAAATGTTGCCCACGCCGACGACGATCTCGCCGGCAAGCAGCGCCTGCTTCACCGACACGGTCCGCCCGCGCGTCTTGCGATGCAAGAGCGCGCCCGAGAAAGCCGGCGAGAACGGCTCGACGCCGAGGCCGGCGAGCAGCGGATGCTCGAGCACGTCGCCGTCCGCACGCGGATGCCAGAGCACGGCGCCGAAACGGCGCGGGTCGCGAAAGCGCAGGATAAAGTCGTCGAAAACCCAGTCGACATGATCGTGCTTCGCGGCCGCCGGCGGATGCGGCACGTTGCGCAGCACGCGCAGCGTCCCCGTCATGCCGAGGTGAACCATGAACCAGCCGTCGTCCATCTCGAACAGCAGATACTTGCCGCGCCGCTCGACATTCTTCACGAGCCTGCCGCGAAGCATGCGCGGCAGGTCGGCCGGAATCGGCCAGCGCAGCGCGGGCGTGCGCACCTCGACCCGCTCGACGCGGCGCCCGGTCACATAAGGCTCGATCCCACGGCGGGTGACTTCAACTTCTGGAAGCTCTGGCATGTCTAACGGGTCTGCAACTTGCGTCGTTGGTTATGCGCGTATTGTAGCGAGCGCGTTACAATCGACCGAAACATTGAACGGATTTCCATGAACCTGTCCTTCGTAAAGCTCTTTCTGAAGCGTCCGGCCAAGGCCGGCCGCGAGCCCTACGGCGAGGCGAACCCGGTGCCGCGCGGCGTCTTCGCGCGCCGGCTGATGGGCGCTGCGGCGCTGGCCGCATGGACGCTCGCCGCGTTGCCCGCGCATGCGCAGGACCCGTCTCCCGATACAGATGACAATTCGGTTTCGGTGCAGGATGCGTTCGGACCGGACGCCGACGAGCAAAAAAATCTTCCGGATGTCCCGCTCTCGAGTCAGATCGTGTTCCAGGTGCTCGCGGCCGAAGTCGCGCTGCAGCGGAACCAGCCGGCGCCCGCTTATCAGACCTACCTCGCGCTTGCGCGCGACACGCACGATCCGCGCATGGCGCAGCGGGCCACCGAAATCGCGCTCGCCGCGCAAAGCCCGACCGACGCACTCGCAGCCGCCCAGTTGTGGCAGCAGTACGCGCCGGGTTCCGAGCGCGCGGCCCAGCTCGACGCGTCGCTGCTCGTGCTGTCGGGCAAGCCCGATGAAGCTGCGCCGCTGCTCGCGAACGAGCTTGCGAAGATCAAGCCGGAAAATCGCGGCGCCGGCATCCTCTCGCTGCAGCTGCTGATTTCGCGTGGTCCGAACCGCGTCGGCGGCCTGCATGTGCTGCAGGATCTGCTGAAGAACGACATGAACCGGCCCGAGGCGCAACTGGCCATCGCGCGCCAGCAGCTGATCTCCGACGACCTCCCGGGCGCGCGCAAGTCGCTCGAACAGGCGCTCGCGCTCAAGCCGGACTATCTGCCCGCCGCGTTGACGCTCGCGCAAATGGGCCCCGAGGAACGCGCCGAAGGCATCGCGTCGCTCGAAAAGTACGTGCAGCAGAATCCGAAGTCGCACGATGCGCGTCTCGCGCTCGCGCAGATGTACCTTGCAAGCGACCGACTCGACGATGCGCAAAAGCAGTTCGAGTTGATGCACAAGGACAACGCGAACGACCTTACGCCGCTGATGGCGCTCGCGCTGATCAAGATCCAGCAGAAGAGCTACCCCGACGCGAAGACGTACCTCACGCAGTACGCGCAACAGGCTGACAAAACGCAGGGCGCGGATTCGGGACAGGCTTACATCTATCTCGCGCAACTCGCGCTCGAGCAGAAGGACGAGGCGGGCGCCGCCGGCTATCTCGACAAGATCCCGCCGACGAGCCAGCAATACATCCCCGCGCAGATCACGCGCGCGCAACTGCTCGAGAAGCAGGGCAAGCCGGACGAGGCGCGCAAGCTGCTCGCGAATATTCATGCGATGGACCCGCGCGAACAGGCACTGCTCGCGCGCACGGACGCGGCCATCCTGTTTGACGCAAAGCGCTATCAGGAAGCCGAAGCGCGGCTGCAACAGGCAACGGCCGACTTCCCCGACGACCCCGATCTCACGTACGACTACGCAATGGCCGCCGAAAAGACCGGCCATTACGAGGTGATGGAAGCGCAGTTGCGCAAACTGATGCGCACGCAGCCCGACAACGCGCAGGCATACAACGCGCTCGGCTATTCGCTGGCGGATCGCAACCAGCGTCTGCAGGAAGCGGACAAGCTCGTCGAGAAGGCATCGGCGCTCGCGCCGAATGACGCGTTCATCATGGACAGCGTCGGCTGGGTCAAGTATCGCCTCGGCGACACGTCGGACGCGATCAGGATCCTGCGCAGGGCGTACGATCTGCAGCCGAACGCGGAAATCGGCGCGCACCTCGGCGAAGTGCTGTGGAAGAGCGGCGATCAGGAACAGGCGAAGGCCGCGTGGCGCGAAGCACGCAAGCTCGAGCCCGATAACGACACCCTTCTCAAGACGCTCAAACGCTTTCAGGTGAACGATCTCTGATGCCTTTTTTCGCGCCGCTCCACGCACTGCTCACCCGGACTTTCTGTTACTTCCGTCGCACACGGGCGCCGCACCGCGCGGCGCTCGTTGTCCCGACTTTCGCCACTGCCGCGGTTCTCGCACTGGCCGGTTGCGCGAGCGTAAAGCCGCAAGGTCCATCAACATCCAATGCGGCAACGGCCGTCACCGCGCAGACCGCGCGTGAGTATCGCGGGCGCTTCGCGGTGCAATACGACGACGGGTACGGCCATCAGCAGAACGCCTATGGCAACTTCGACTGGCGCGAAACCGGCGATACCGTCAGCGTTCAAATGCGCAATCCCCTCGGGCAGACCATGGCGATCGTAACGTCGTCGCCCTCTTCGGCCACGCTCGAACTGCCGAACCGCCAGCCGCTCACCGCCGACAACGTATCGACGCTGATGCAGAATGCGCTCGGCTTCGCCCTGCCGGTCGAAGGGTTGCGCTACTGGCTGCAGCCGTCGGTTGCGCCGACATCGCGAGCGAGAACGGTCGCCGATCCCGAAGATCCTTCGCGGCCGAAAGAGATCGAACAGGACGGCTGGACGATCGACTATCTGTCGTACGCCGATAAGCCGGCCACCGGCGTCAAGCGCGTGAATCTGACCCGCGAACAACCGCCGCTCAACATCAAGCTCGTGCTGGACCAATAAAATTACGCAATAGAATCACGCGTTATCCGAACAGCACGCGCCACACTCCGGACTCATGACCGACACGAACGATTCGCTGCGCGATTGCCTCGCTCCGGCGAAGCTCAATCTTTTCCTGCACATCACCGGCCGCCGGCCGGACGGTTACCACCTGCTTCAAACGGTCTTCCAGTTGACCGACTGGGGCGACCGTCTGCACTTCACGCGGCGCGCCGACGGCCGCATCGAACGCCTGACCGAAGTGCCCCACGTTCCCGCGGAAAGCGACCTGACCGTGCGCGCCGCGAAGCTGTTGAAGGAACACTCCGGCGCCGCGCACGGCGTCGACATCGAGATCGACAAGCGTCTGCCGATGGGCGCGGGTCTCGGCGGCGGCAGCTCGGATGCGGCAACGACGTTGCTCGCGCTGAACCGGCTCTGGAACCTGAATCTTCCGCGCGCCGAACTGCAAGCGCTCGCGTTGCGTCTCGGCGCCGATGTGCCGTTCTTCGTGTTCGGCAAAAATGCGTTTGCCGAGGGTGTCGGCGAAGCGCTTCAGACGGTACAATTGCCGCCGCGTTATTTCCTCGTGGTGAAGCCGGAAGTGCACGTCCCGACGGCGGCGATATTCTCTGAAAAATCGTTGACAAGGGATTCCGAACCCATCACAATTACGGACTTTCTTGCACAGCAAAGCCGCAGCGCAGAATGGCCAGACAGTTTTGGCCGGAATGACATGCAGCAAGTTGTCGTGGGAAAATACGCGGAGGTAGCGCAGGTGTTGCGGTGGTTCGAAAGCGTATCGAACAGTATCGCGCCCGCGCGGATGACCGGATCGGGTGCAAGCGTTTTTGCAGCATTCCGTAGCATCGGTGAAGCACACGCGGCCCAAGCCGCATTGCCAGCCGGATGGAACAGCGCAGTAACGGCAAGCCTGGATACGCATCCCCTCTTTGGCTTCGCGTCATGAATTTCGCAACGTCGGGTGTTCCTACGCATCCGGCGGCGCTCAAAGTTAGTGTAGGGGAGTCGCCAAGTTGGTTAAGGCACCGGATTTTGATTCCGGCATGCGAGGGTTCGAGTCCTTCCTCCCCTGCCAAAAATTCTCGCAGTTCCTCGCCTCCCACAGCCTGAAGCAGGTGCACGATGAGCAGCCATGACGGCCTGATGGTTTTTACTGGCAACGCAAATCCGGCGCTTGCACAGGAAGTCGTCAAGATTCTCGGTATTCCCCTCGGCAAAGCAATGGTCAGCCGCTTTTCGGACGGCGAAATCCAGGTCGAGATTCAGGAGAACGTGCGAGGCAAGGATGTGTTCGTCCTGCAATCCACGTGCGCGCCGGCGAACGACAACCTGATGGAACTGATGATCATGGTCGATGCGTTGAAGCGCGCTTCCGCCGGCCGGATCACCGCTGCGATTCCGTATTTCGGCTATGCGCGTCAGGATCGGCGCCCGCGTTCGGCGCGCGTCGCGATCTCCGCGAAGGTCGTCGCGAACATGCTGGAAATCGCCGGCGTCGAGCGGATCATCACAATGGATCTGCACGCGGACCAGATTCAAGGCTTCTTCGACATCCCTGTCGATAACATCTATGCCACACCGGTGCTGCTCGGCGATCTGCGCAAGCGGAACCACGAAGATCTGCTCGTGGTGTCGCCGGACGTCGGCGGTGTCGTGCGCGCCCGCGCACTCGCGAAGCAGCTGAACTGCGATCTCGCGATCATCGACAAGCGCCGTCCGAAGGCGAACGTCGCCGAAGTGATGAACATCATCGGTGAAGTCGAAGGCCGCACCTGCGTGATCATGGACGACATGGTCGATACGGCCGGCACGCTGTGCAAGGCCGCGCAAGTGCTGAAGGAGCGCGGCGCGAAGCAGGTCTACGCGTATGCGACGCACCCGGTGCTATCCGGCGGCGCCGGCGAACGGATCGCCGCATCGGCGCTCGACGAACTCGTCGTGACCGATACCATCCCGCTCGGCGAAGAAGCGCGTTCGTGCGCGAAGATTCGCTCGCTGTCGAGCGCGGGGCTGCTTGCCGAAACGTTCTCGCGCATCCGCCGCGGCGATTCGGTGATGTCGCTGTTTGCGGAAAGCTGAACTGAATTTGCGAAGCCGCCGAATGCCTTGAGGCACGGCGTCTTCGCACAATCGGCATGAACGGACGAAGGTTCATGCCGCCTGTCCGGGGCCTCAAGTCATGTACGCGAGGTCCTTTTCACTGCCTGGTCGCGGGCGGTTGTATGGAGAAGCAAATGAAAGTCGTCGCTTTTGAGCGTAACAAGCAAGGTACGGGTGCGAGCCGCCGCCTGCGCAACACGGGCAAAACCCCGGGTATTGTGTATGGCGCAAGCAGCGAACCGCAATTGATCGAACTCGATCACAACGCGCTGTGGCATGCACTGAAGAAGGAATCGTTCCACTCGTCGATTCTCGATCTGGAAGTGGCCGGCAAGGCGCAGCAAGTGCTGCTGCGCGATGTGCAATACCATCCGTTCCGCCAGATCGTGCTACACGTCGATTTCCAGCGTGTCGACCCGAACAAGAAGCTGCACACGAAGGTGCCGCTGCACTTCATGAACCAGGAAACCAACCCGGCTGTGAAGCTGTCGGGTGCGGTGATCTCGCACGTCGTGAACGAAATCGAAGTCGAGTGTCTGCCGGCCGCGCTGCCGGAATTCCTCGAAGTCGATCTCGCGAAGATCGAAGCGGGTCAAACGCTGCACGCGAAGGACATCGTGCTGCCGGCAGGCGTGGCGCTGACCTCGCACATCGAAGCGGAAAACCCGGTCATCGCGTCCGCGACGATCCCGGCTGGTGCGATTGCAGACGAAGCGGCCGGATCGGCTGGCGAAGGCGAAGGCGCTACGCCGGCCGCCTGATTGGCCATCTGAGTGGCCACCTGCGTGGCCACCTGAGCCGCAATCTGCGAGCTATCCTCTCGATCCGTTTCCATGAAACGGACGACGTGACCCGCCGAGGTTCGCCCCGGCGGGTTTTTTTTCGCGAGTTTCCTTCGCGAAGTTGACGGCTCCTGTTAATGGTTGGTTATTAGCCAAACCCGGCAAACGCAAAAGCCAAGGCTATCCTCGACACCATGATCAAGCTGATCGTCGGACTCGGTAATCCGGGCGCCGAATATTCCGCGACCCGCCATAACGCCGGCTTCTGGCTCGTCGACCAACTCGCGCGCGAAGCCGGCGCGACGCTGCGCGACGAGCGGCGCTTTCACGGCTTCTACACGAAGGCGCGGCTTTACGGCGAAGAAGTGCATCTGCTCGAACCGCAGACGTATATGAACCGTTCGGGCCAGTCGGTCGTCGCGCTCGCGCATTTCTTCAAGATTCTTCCGGACCAGATTCTCGTTGCGCACGACGAACTCGATCTGCCGCCCGGCACTGTCAAGCTCAAGCTCGGCGGCGGCAGCGGCGGACACAACGGGCTCAAGGACATTTCCGCGCATCTGACCACGCAGCAGTATTGGCGGTTGCGCATCGGCATCGGGCATCCGCGCGATCTGATTCCGGAAAGCGCGCGCGCCGGCGCCAAACCCGACGTCGCGAACTTCGTGCTGAAGCCGCCGCGCAAGGAAGAGCAGGACGTCATCGATGCGTCGATCGAGCGTGCGCTTGCGGTGATGCCGCATGTCGTCAAAGGCGAGCTCGAGCGCGCGATGATGCAATTGCATCGTAACGGTTAGTGCCGGCTCGCCGCACAGCCCCGGCCAAGCGCTAACGCCCATCGACTCGCCGCACAACGGAGAATCACTTGAGCCTCTACTGGAGTGACATCGTCCACCGACTCTCACCGTATGTTCCCGGCGAGCAGCCCGCGCTCGCCCATCCGGTGAAGCTGAACACCAACGAGAACCCGTACCCGCCGTCGCCCGCGGTGCTCGCCGCCATTCGCCATGAGCTGGGCGAAACCGGCGAGTCATTGCGCCGCTACCCCGATCCGACCGCGCACAAGCTGCGCGAGACGGTCGCCGCGTATCATGGGCTCGCGGTCGAGCAGGTGTTTGCCGGCAACGGTTCCGACGAAGTACTCGCGATGACCTTCCTGGCGCTGCTCAAACACGATCGCCCCCTGCTGTTTCCGGACATTACATATAGCTTCTATCCGACGTACGCGAAGCTCTACGACATCGTCTATCGAACCGTGCCGCTCGCCGATGACTTCGCGGTCCGCGTCGACGATTACGCCGTGCCGAATGGCGGCATCGTGTTTCCGAATCCGAACGCGCCGACCGGTCATGCATTACCGCTTGCCGATATCGAAAGGCTCGTTGCGGCGAATCCGGACTCGGTGGTCGTGATCGACGAAGCGTATGTCGACTTCGGCGCGCAATCGGCCATCTCGCTGATCGGCCGCTATCCGAATCTGCTGGTCGTGCAGACAGTATCGAAGTCGCGCTCGCTCGCCGGCATGCGCGTCGGCTTTGCGTTCGGCGATGCCAAGCTCATCGACGCGCTCGTGCGCGTGAAGGACAGCTTCAACTCGTATCCGCTCGACCGCGTCGCGCAAGCAGCCGTGATCGCCGCATACAAGGACGACGCATGGTTCCGCGATTGCCGCGCAAAAGTGATGGCGGGCCGCGAACGGCTGACAGCGGGGCTGACGGCGCTCGGCTTCGACGTCGTGCCGTCGGCCGCGAACTTCGTGTTCGCGCGCCATGAAAGTCACGACGCCGCGACGCTGACGGCCAAACTGAAGGAAAAGGAAATTTTCGTGCGGCACTTCAAGCTGCCGCGTATCGACCAGCATGTGCGAATCACGATCGGGACCGATGCCGAGTGCGATACGCTGCTTGCCGCGTTGAAGGTACTGCTCGACGGCAACGCGGCCTAGGCAAGGTGCGTGATTCGCAAACCGCGCCAACCAACCGGGTGCTCAAGTACGCTCAGGCGCCTTTCGCCGCCTGCAGCGCGCGATATTTGACCATCAGCTGTTCCGGCGATTCCGCATGCTGGGGATCGCGCGGAATGCACTCGACCGGACACACCTGCTGGCATTGCGGTTCATCGAAATGACCGACGCATTCGGTGCATTTGTTCGGGTCGATCACATAGATGTCCGGGCCCATCGAGATTGCGTCGTTCGGGCACTCGGGCTCGCAGACGTCGCAGTTGATGCACTCGTCGGTAATCATCAGGGCCATACTTCACTCACTTCCTGGCGGTCACTTCCTGCCGGCGCAGTGTCAGGGACGCGCCGCCGGCCAATTCCGCGTTAAAACCGATAGTTTACGCGCTTCAGCTCCGTTCGTTCAGGACTGGCTTGGCTGCTGCGCCAGATTTTCCGCCACCTTGTCCTGCAAACGCTTTTCCACCGACGGAAACACGAACTTGCTGACATCGCCACCCAGTTGCGCGATCTCACGGACGATCGTGCCCGAAATGAACTGATATTGATCGGACGGCGTCATGAACATCGTCTCGACGTCCGGCAGCAGATAGCGGTTCATGCCAGCCATCTGGAACTCGTATTCGAAGTCCGACACGGCGCGCAAACCGCGCACGATCACACGTGCGTTATTGCTGCGCACGAAGTCTTTTAGCAGCCCCTTGAAGCTCGCGACCTGCACATTCGGATAGTGGCCGAGCACTTCATGTGCGATATCGAGGCGTTCATCCAGCGTGAAGAACGGCCGCTTGTTGCGGCTGTCGGCGACGCCCACCACGAGCGTATCGAAGATGCTCGACGCACGTCGAACGAGGTCTTCGTGACCACGCGTCAGCGGATCGAACGTACCCGGGTACACGGCGACTACCATGGACTTCTCCTCTCTTCCGTCAGACTAAAGGGCGCGGCGGTTGCGCCTGATCGCACGGCCCGGCCATGCGATAGAACCGCAGGGACGCGATTTCAGGCTCCAGCACGCGACGGCCGTTATCCGGCACTTGTAATCGAACGCGCATTATTCCTCATTTTCGCGCTGCAGCAAATGATAGTGGACCGCGCCGGCCTTGCCGTGCCGGACCATCGTCCATCCGGCGAGCGCCGGTGTCTGTTCGATTGCCAGCGCTTCGCCGGCTTCGACATAGACGACCCCGCCCGCCGCGACGAGCGGCAACGCGAGTTCCAGCGCGCGCCCGAGCAGATCCTCGCCGAACGGCGGATCGAGGAACACCACGTCGAACGAGCCGGGCGCGAGGCCCGCCGCCAGCCGCAGCGCATCCGCTTCGGCCACTTCGACCGCGCGCGCGGCGAGTTTCGCCTGGATCGCGCGCAACTGACCAGCCGCGCGCGCATTGCGCTCGACCATCAGCACGCGCGCGGCGCCGCGCGAGGCGGCCTCGAAACCCAGCGCGCCGCTACCGGCGAACAGATCGAGGCAGCGTTGGCCGTCGAGGCGCTGACCGAGCCAGTTGAAAAGCGTTTCGCGGACGCGATCGGGCGTCGGCCGCAAACCGTCGAGATCGAGCACTGTCAGCGGCGTGCGCTTCCAGTCGCCACCGATGATACGGATCGTATGGGCAGCGCCGCGTCCGGGCGGCGGCGCGCTGCGCGCGCGGGATGACGAAAGACGGGACATGTAAATGGAGTCGCTGAACGGATGCCGGCGGCGCGATACGCGCGGGCCGGAGCGCTCACGTTACCACATGGGTCGGCAACGCCCGCCTGCCACGCGAGCACGGCCGCGCCTGATAAAATGTCAGGCTTGCGCGCGCAGCATCCCCGCAGAGCCTTACCGTTGCGCCGGATCCGCCGCGCCCGCACTCATTTGCCTGCGCTCGTTTGCCCGCGTCGATTCCGCACCCCGATGCGCATGCGCCCCCTTCGCCGGAAATGCCGGCTCGCCTCTTCCATACGCCAGCACATGTTCAGCTTTCTCAAACGATTCAGGGGTAACAAAGCGTCCGACAATGCGCCGGCCGACTCGCCGAACGCAGCCGACGTCGCAACGCCCGCCGTGCCGGCCAACGACGACGCTGCGGTAGCCGAAACGCCCGTTCAACCCGCGGCCGAAGCACGCGCGGATGTTACACAAACACCCGCACAACCCGCGCAGCCGGTGCAGCCGGCGCCGCAGTCGGCGCGTCCCGTTGCGCCGCAAGCCGCACCGACGCCTGCCGCGGCACCGGTCACCGCCACGCAACGGTTCGCGCCTGCGTCGCTGGAACCCGTCGCACCGCAGCGCACGGAACCGCAGCGCGTCGAAGCGCGGCCCGAATCGCAGCCCGAAGCGCTCCAGAAACCACAGCAGTCGCAGGCCCAGCCGCAACCTCACCCGCCGATCCAACCCGCAGCGCCGCTCGCACGCGAACCGCAGCGTCCCGCCATTCAGCCGGCGCCCCCGGCACGCGTGCCCGAAGCGCCTGTAGCGCCCGTGGCGTCTGACGCATCACCCGCATTCGAAACCGTCGAAATCGTCCCGCCGCCCGCACCCGAGCCGGCCGCGAAGCGCTCGTGGCTGACGCGCCTGAAGAGCGGTCTGTCGAAAACGAGTTCGAGCATCACGGGCATTTTCGTCGGCACGAAAATCGACGAAGAATTGTACGAAGAGCTCGAAACCGCGCTGCTGATGTCGGACGCGGGCGTCGACGCAACCGAGTATCTGCTCGAGACGCTGCGCGAAAAAGTGCGCACCGAGCGGCTCACCGACCCGCAGCAGGTGAAAACCGCGTTGCGCGAATTGCTGGTCGGCCTGCTGAAGCCGCTCGAAAAATCGCTGATGCTCGGCCGCGACCAGCCGCTCGTGATGATGATCGCCGGCGTCAACGGCGCGGGCAAAACCACCAGCATCGGCAAGCTCGCGAAGCACTTGCAGCGCTTCGATCAGTCGGTGCTGCTCGCCGCCGGCGATACGTTCCGCGCGGCCGCGCGCGAGCAGCTCGCAATCTGGGGTGAACGCAACAACGTGACGGTCGTCTCGCAAGAGAGCGGCGATCCGGCCGCGGTCATTTTCGACGCGGTGGGTGCAGCGCGCGCGCGCAAGATCGACGTGCTGATGGCCGACACCGCCGGACGTCTGCCGACGCAACTGCATCTGATGGAAGAGCTGCGCAAGGTCAAGCGCGTGATCGGCAAGGCGCACGAGGGCGCGCCGCACGAAGTGCTGCTCGTGATCGACGCGAATACCGGCCAGAACGCGCTCACCCAGGTCAAGGCATTCGACGACGCACTCGGCCTCACCGGCCTCATCGTGACGAAACTCGACGGCACGGCGAAGGGCGGCATTCTCGCGGCAATTGCGCGGCAAAGGCCGGTGCCCGTGTATTTCATCGGCGTCGGCGAAAAGGTCGAGGATTTGCAGCCGTTCAGCGCGGAAGAATTTTCGGACGCGCTGCTCGGCAGCTAGGCGCAGGCGGCGCCGACATGGCGCCGCCCTCGCAATCCGCCGTCACTCCGAGTCGGGCTGTGCGCCCGGCGCCGCATCGGCGAACGCGCTCAACTGCATCGCGTGATCGTTGATTCGACGAATGGTCGGAAACGCGCTCATCTCGATGCTGAAGCGATCGGCGTTGAACACCTGCGGAATCAGGCACGCATCGGCAATGGTCGGTGTGTCGCCGAAACAGAACGCACCGCTGCGGCGGCTCGCGACCAGATGCTCCTCGAGCGCCGTAAAGCCCGACGTGATCCAGTGCCGATACCACGCGTCCTTCGCCTCGTCGCTCGCGCCGACCGTGCGCTTCAGATACTTGAGCACGCGCAGGTTGTTGACCGGATGGATCTCGCACGCAACCTGCAGCGCAACGCCACGCACATATGCGCGCTCGACCGGCGTGGCCGGCAGCAGCGGCGGCTGCGGATGCGTCTCCTCGAGGTACTCGATGATCGCGATCGACTGCTGCAGCACGTTGCCGTTGTCGATCAACGTCGGCACGACCGCATCGTGATTGAGTTCGCGATACGCGCCGGCAAACTGCTCGCCGCCGTTTCGCAGCAGATGCACCGGCAGATATTCGTACGGCAGCTTTTTCAGATTAAGCGCAATGCGCACGCGATACGCGGCGGAACTGCGAAAGTAGCTGTATAGCTTCATTTGATGAGTCTCCCCCTGCACGCGGCGAAAGCGCAGCGGTCACTACCACTGCGCTGCGCATCCGCCGGGCCATCAAACCATGCGTACGCTGAACTCGCCCAGCCCGTCGACGCCGCCCTTCATCAGATCGCCCTTCACGACCGCGCCCACCCCTTCCGGCGTGCCCGTGAAAATGAGGTCGCCCGGCTGCAGTTCGAAGAGCGTCGACAGATACGCGATCGTCTCGGCCACCGACCAGATCAGTTGCGACACGTCGGAGCGCTGCTTCTCGGCACCGTTCACGGACAGCCAGATCGCGCCTTTGCCGATATGGCCGACTTTCGACACCGGATGAATCGGCCCCATCGGCGCCGAATGGTCGAAACCCTTCGCGGTATCCCACGGGCGGCCCAGCTTTTTCGCTTCGGCCTGCAAGTCGCGGCGCGTCATATCGAGGCCGAGCGCGTAGCCATAAACGTGATCGAGCGCGCGGTCGACGGCGATATCTTTGCCCGCCTTGCCGATCGCCGCGACCATTTCCATTTCGAAGTGCAGGTTGCCCGTCTGCGATGGGTAAGGCATTTCACCCGTTGCGCCGGGCGCGACGTACAGCACCGCATCGGCCGGCTTGCAGAAGAAGAACGGCGGTTCGCGATCCGGGTCGTGTCCCATCTCGCGCGCGTGCGCCTCGTAATTGCGGCCGACGCAATAGATGCGGCGCACCGCGAACTGATCGCCCGATCCAGCCACCGGCACGCCGACGATTGGCGCCGGTGTAATGACGTAACCCATTCCGTTCTCCGATATTCATGAAGCCGCGCGCGCGGCGGTAAAACGACAAAGCAGCGAGTTTAACGCGGTGATATATCTCTCGCTTGACGGAAAGCTTTCTATGAAAGAAAGCACATACGTTGCGCGGATCGCGTTGCGGCGCGCTCGCGAGCGCCGACCTCAGCGCGGCAACGGCACGCCTGCATCGGCTTCGCCGTGAGGCGAACCACGCGTCATGCGATACTCGACCTGTCACGACTTGCCGATTGCAGCAGCCGATATCGCGCAGGCGCCGCCACCGTCCCGCACAAGACTTCCATCCTCAGATGAACGATTCCGCCGCTACCGCATTGCCCCCTTTCCCGTGCGCCCGCTTCATCAAGGAGATCGGGCGCGGACCGCACGGCGCCCGCGCGCTCGCGCCCGAAGATACGCAGGCGCTCTACAGCGCCATGCTGGATGGCCGCGTGTCGGAACTCGAACTCGGCGCGGTGCTGCTCGCTTACCGTCTGAAAGGCGAGACTGCTGAAGAACTGGCCGCGATGCATGCGGCCGCGCATGCGTCGTTCGAACCGATCCGCGTGACCCACGATGCGTCGAGCGCCATGCCCGCCGTGCCCGCCGTGTCCGCTGTGTCAATCCCGAGCTACAACGGCGCGCGCAAGCAGCCGAACCTCGTGCCGCTGCTCGCGCTGCTGCTTGCGCGCGAGGGCGTGCCGGTGCTCGTGCACGGCGTGACCGAAGACCCGGGCCGCGTCACGAGCGCCGAGATCTTCGCTCATCTGCAGATTGCTGCTGCACAGACGCACAGCGAGATCGAGGACGCGCTCGCCGCGCGCCGCGTCGCGTTCGCACCGATCGAGACGCTCGCACCGAAACTCGCGCGACTGCTCGCGCTGCGCCGCCGGATGGGCGTGCGCAACTCGACGCATACGCTCGTGAAAATCCTTCAGCCGTTCGCGCCGCCGGGGCTGCGGCTCGTCAACTACACGCACCCGCCGTATCGCGAGAGCCTCACGGAGCTTTTCGTCACGCATCCCGACGTCGCCGCGGGCGGTGCGCTGCTCGCGCGCGGCACCGAAGGCGAAGCGGTCGCCGATACGCGCCGCCAGGTCCAGATCGACTGGCTGCACGACGGGCAATGCGACACGCTCGTCGCGCCCGAGCGCTCGTCGGCCGACGCGCCGGCGGTCGATCTGCCCGAAGGACGCGACGCGGCGACCACCGCCGCGTGGATCGCCGACGTACTGGGCGGCGCCGCGCCGGTGCCCACCGCGATCGCGCGTCAGGTCGAAGTGATCGCAGGCATCGCAAAGCGAGCGGCTTGAGGCGCCGCCGCGGCGCGCCCCGCCGCTGTCCTGCCGCAGTTGTCGTGCTGCAGGTCCGCTGCATTGTCACCGAATCGTCAGTTGACATCCGGGCGCCCGCTGACTTACATTCCCCAAATGTGTTCAATCCTGAACTCCCTCCGAATTACCATCGGTCGCCTAGCGCGGCCCCTATCGCTACGTCTAGCGTAAGCAAGGCGTAGCGCCGCGTTTGCCTAAGACTCCCGTCTAAAAAGCTTCCGCGGTCCTCCCTGTCGTTCCCCGTTGTTTCTGCTTCATCCCAAACCGTAGTTCTTCACAACCTGTAGTCGTCTGTGCTCGCCCAAATACCGTTTGGACGAGTCGCGAGGGTCAAATGCACATCGCATGCGCTCTGTTGTCGAACGTGGCCGGCGTCACCATCGCCATTGCGTTCCCGACATCCTTGTTCGTCCGCGCCCGTTCGTTGCTGCCGCTAGCGCCGGCTTCAGCCGCGCACGCGCGGATCGTGCATCCGTGGCGCCAGGCCAGCCGCCTGACGCCGCAACCCACCGCATACGACTAAACGAACAAGGCCATCATCATGTTGAGCAACCCTGCCGAGAAATACCGCCCCTTCCCCGCCGTCCGCCTGAACGGCCGTAAATGGCCGAGCCGTACGATCGGGCACGCGCCGATCTGGATGAGCACCGACCTGCGCGACGGCAACCAGTCGCTGATCGAGCCGATGAGCATTGCGCAGAAGCTCGAATTCTTCGAGATGCTCGTCGCGATCGGCTTCAAGGAAATCGAAGTCGGATTTCCGTCCGCATCGCAGACCGACTTCGATTTCATTCGCAAGCTGATCGACGAGGCGCGCATTCCCGACGACGTGACGATCGAAGTGCTCGTGCAGTCGCGCGAGGACCTGATCGCCCGCACCTTCGAAGCGCTCGCAGGCGCGCCGCGCGCGATCGTGCATCTGTACAACGCGATCTGCCCGTCGTTCCGCAAGATCGTGTTCAACCAGTCGAAGGAGCAGGTGAAGGCGCTCGCCGTCGACGGCACGCGACTGATCCGCCAGTACGCCGACGCGCGGCCGAAAACGCACTGGACCTATCAGTACTCGCCGGAGACGTTCAGCATGACCGAGCTCGCGTTCGCGCGCGAAGTCTGCGACGCCGTCGCGCAAACGTGGCGGCCGACGCGCGATCACAAGATGATCGTGAATCTGCCGGCCACCGTCGAAGCGGCAACGCCGAATGTCTACGCGGACCAGATCGAATGGATGGACCGCAATCTCGGCTACCGCGACAGCATCGTGCTCTCGGTGCATCCGCATAACGATCGCGGCACCGCGGTCGCGGCCGCGGAACTCGCGCTGATGGCGGGCGCCGATCGCATCGAAGGCTGCCTGTTCGGCAACGGCGAGCGCACCGGCAACGTCGATCTCGTCACGCTCGCGCTGAACCTCTACACGCAGGGCATCGACCCGGGCCTCGACTTCTCCGATATCGACGCGGTGCGACGCGTGGTCGAGCGCTGCAACCGGATTGCCGTGCATCCGCGCCATCCGTATGCAGGCGACCTCGTCCACACCGCGTTCTCGGGCTCGCATCAGGACGCGATCCGCAAGGGCCTCGCGCAGCAGGCGCCCGATGCGGTGTGGGAAGTGCCGTATCTGCCGATCGATCCGGCCGATGTCGGGCGCAGCTACGACGCGGTGATTCGCGTCAACAGCCAGTCGGGCAAAGGCGGCGCCACCTATCTGCTCGAGCGCGCCATGGGCTTCGCGCCGCCGCGTCGCGTGCAGATCGAATTCAGCCACGCGGTGCAGGCCGTCGCGGATCAGTCGGGCGCCGAAGTCAGCGCGGAAGCGATCTGCGCATTGTTTGCGCGCGAGTACTTTGACGTCGCGGGCCCCGCGCGGCGTGTCGACGCGCAGAGTGTGCATTGGGAGGGCCGCGCGATCCGCGTCGGCACGGCGGCTGCAGCGGCGGCCGCCCGGCCGGGAGCCGGCAGTGGCGCGCATGACGCCTACGCGCAACACATCGCGGGTGAAATCGCGTCGGCGGCAGGGCGGCGCATCGACATCACGTCCTGCGAAATCGTGCGCGCGACCGACGGCCGTATCGCCGTCTTCGTCGGCTGCCGCGTCGGAGACGACACGCTGCGGCACGGCGCCGGCATCGCCACCGACGAGGCGACGGCGGTCATCGACGCGGTGATCAGCGGCATCAACCGCTCCGGCGTATGGGTGTCGGTGTCGCCCGAGCCGATCAGGGTCGCGGCCTGACATCGCTTGCGGGCGCCACGCGGGAAAGAGCGCGAAAGAGCGGGAAAGAGCGGGAAAGGAGTCGAAAGAAACGCGAGAAGCAGGCAGGCAGTGCGCCGAGGAAGCAGGACGCGGGCAGTTCAGATCGGATTGCCTCGCGTGAACGGCCGGCTCAAAAGGCGCGGCCGGAACAGCAGTGACAGCGTGACCGGGAAACGCAGCAATCGCAACGGGCGCACCCGCGCGTCGTCACTCGAGCGCGCAGCGCGTCGCCTGCCAGGCAATCAGGCGCCACTGCCCTTCTTCCTGCGCCTGAATCGCGGTGTAAGCAATCGGAAAGAGCAGCGCGCCGTTGTTCGCTTCCATCTCGATCAAGGCGCGCCCCGTGACGACACAGGTCTCGCGCCCCACCGGCAGCACATCCTGCGACTGGATCTCGATCTGGCGATAGCGGCGGCGGCCCGCAGTGATCGCGTCGATGAACTGCTGCTTCGTCTCGCGTTTGCCGTTCGTGTGGACGTAGATCACGCTGTCCGACAACAACGCGTCGAGCTGCGGCCCATTGCCGTCAACCATCGCGCGAAAGCGTTCGCGTTCGAGCCCGCGAATCGCCTCGATCACTTTAGCGGCCATCGCATTCGCCCCTTCACGACGGAGCCGAAAGCGGCCGCGGTCGTCAGAAGTTGTACTGCACGTAGACTTGCTGGAAATTTATACCAGGATTGGGCTCTTTGATACTGGCGTTGGACAGGTGCTGAAAGCGATATCCGACCTGGTAGTGCTGTTTCTCGCCGAGTCCGAAGCCGACCCCCACCATATCCGCGAACTGGAACGAGGAGCTCATCGTGAAGTTGGTCGACTGCCGCGCATGAGTAAGCAGTCGAACGCCGATACCCGCTTCGAGGTACGGCCGAATCCAGCCGCTGCCCTTGATAAACCGCACGACCGGCGTGACGCCGAATTCGCCGAGGTTCCTGTTCACGTTGCCTTCACCGGTGTTCCACCACGCCGCGTGCGCCTCGCCGACCAGCGAGAAATGCCAGTCGCCCATTTGCCACCAGGTGAGATTCGGGTCCCACACGAAACCAAGATCGACCTTGCTGGTGTGGCGGTCCGCCCACCCGCCTGCTACCTGAAACCCGAACTGATCAGCCGCCGCGACCCCGGAAAGACCGAGAAAAGTTGCCGCGCAAACACCTTTTAGTACCAGATCACGCCAAAACTCTTTGTTTTCGTTCATCTTGCGCCCTGAATTTGGCAGGTTGAACCTTAAGTTGAGTTGAGTGCAAAACGACTATTTTTGAGACAGCAGCACGTATCGTTCCGTGGAAATGCCGCCACGGCTGCCGCGGGCTTCTGCGTTTTGCATAACATCATGCGCCCTACATGCCCACAACCGCAGTGCGGATGAATCCTAACCTGCTAGGGAGTTTCTCGCAGGCAGGGTACAATACTATTGAGAATTAGGTTTCGATAGGAAAAGCGGGAACTTGGATGACCCTAGGGCCTCTAAGTGTTAGCACTCGGTAGACTTGAGTGCTAACATCCATGGTGGCGCCGCTTAAAAACGGCGTTTTGTCTGACCCAAAGGAGTACGCTACGTGAGTAACGCAATGACCCTTCCGAATACTCTCAGCCCGTTGTCGGCTAAGGCCGGCTCGGCAGGTGCACTGACGCTCGCGCACGCTTCGCTTCTGCCCGGGCAGCTGGGCAATATCGACGCCTACATCCAGGCCGTGAACCGGATTCCGATGCTGACGCCGGCAGAAGAGCGGCAGTTCGCGACGGAATTCCGCGAGCAGAACAACCTCGAGTCCGCCCGGCGGCTGGTTCTGTCGCACCTGCGGCTGGTGGTGTCGATCGCACGCAACTATCTCGGCTACGGCCTGCCGCACGCGGATCTGATTCAGGAAGGCAACATCGGTCTGATGAAGGCGGTGAAACGCTTCGATCCCGAGCAGAACGTACGTCTCGTGTCGTACGCCATGCACTGGATCAAGGCCGAGATCCACGAATACATCCTGCGCAACTGGCGCATGGTGAAGGTCGCCACAACAAAGGCGCAGCGCAAGCTGTTCTTCAACCTGCGCAGCCATAAGCAGGGTTTGCAGTCGTTCACGCCTGACGAAATCGAAGGCCTCGCGAAAGAGCTGAACGTGAAGCGCGAGGAAGTCGCCGAGATGGAAACCCGCTTGTCGGGCGGCGATATCGCGCTGGAAGGCCAGGTCGAGGACGGCGAAGAATCGTTCGCGCCGATCGCCTACCTCGCGGATTCGCACAGCGAGCCGACTGCGGTGCTGGCGCAGCGTCAGCGGGACAAGCTGCATAGCGACGGCATTGCCTCCGCGCTGGAGTCGCTCGACGCGCGCAGCCGCCGGATTATCGAGGCGCGCTGGCTGCAAGTCGAAGACGATGGCTCGGGCGGCTCGACGCTGCACGAACTGGCGGATGAATTCGGCGTGTCGGCGGAACGTATTCGCCAGATCGAAGCAAGTGCGATGAAGAAGATGCGCAGCGCGCTCGCTGAGTACGCATAACCACGTATAACGCATGAATGCCGGGCGCTGTCCCGGCACACGAACACCCACACCGACGAAGGTTCTTCCGAACTTTCGTTCGCGACACTCAAAAAGCCCTGCCGTCGAAAGACCGGCAGGGCTTTTTTATTTCCGCTCGCCTCGCGTCCCCGATTTCGACATTGCCGGCGTTGCGTTTCCTTGACCTGGCGCAATGCGGATCACAATACTTGTATCGTAAGGATGCCTTCGCGACTTCATGCCGCACGGCGCACTACGCGCAGCGGCAAACGCGCTCCTAGAATCGTTATGCATCCGGCAAACGCTACGCACACCGACGCGCGGCCGGCCGGGTGACGTCGTTGTCAACCGATCATGACCATAACGCTGAATCTCAGGAACTCACTGCGCGCCGCATCATGGACGTGGACGCGCATCGCAGGCTGGGCGCGCGGCCCGACCTTCGCACGCGACATCGCGATCGTGCTCGCAATCAAGTTTGTGTTGCTGTTCGCGCTCAAGTTTGCATTTTTCAACCATCCGCAGGCGCAGCACATGTCGCTGCCGCCCGAGCAAGTCGCGCAGGCACTGCTGTCGGTGCCCGCATCGAATCCGTCCGAAGGTGATCACCATGCCCGTTAGCGAAGTCGTCGATCTTTCGCGTCTTCAGTTCGCCGTTACGGCGCTCTACCATTTTCTGTTTGTCCCGCTCACGCTCGGGCTGTCGTGGCTTCTTGTGATCATGGAATCGGTCTACCTGATGACCGGCAAACAGATCTACAAGGACATGACCCAGTTCTGGGGCAAGCTGTTCGGCATCAACTTTGCCATGGGCGTCACGACCGGCCTCACGCTCGAATTCCAGTTCGGCACGAACTGGTCGTACTACTCGCATTACGTCGGCGATATTTTCGGCGTGCCGCTTGCGGTCGAAGGATTGATGGCGTTCTTCCTCGAATCGACGTTCGTCGGGCTCTTTTTCTTCGGCTGGAACCGGCTTTCGCGCGTCCAGCATCTGATCGTCACGTTTCTCGTCGCGCTCGGCTCGAACCTGTCGGCGCTGTGGATTCTCGTGGCCAACGGCTGGATGAACAATCCGGTCGGCGCCGAATTCAACTACGAAACGATGCGCATGGAACTCGCGAATCTGTTCGACGTCGTGTTCAATCCGGTCGCGCAGGTGAAATTCGTACATACGGTGTCGGCCGGTTATGTGACGGCGTCGATGTTCGTGCTCGGCGTGTCGTCGTGGTATCTGCTCAAGCGCCGCGACACCGAATTCGCGTTGCGTTCGTTCGCGATCGCGGCGGGCTTCGGTCTCGCCTCGACGCTTTGCGTGATCGTGCTCGGCGACGAATCCGGCTATCGCACCGGCGAAGTGCAGCAGGTCAAGCTCGCGGCGATCGAATCCGAATGGGAAACCTCGCCGGCGCCCGCGCCCTTCACCATCATCGGTATTCCGAATCAAAAGGAAGAGCGGACCGACTACGCGATCCGCATTCCATACGCGCTCGGCATTATCGCGACGCGTTCGCTCGACGAGCCCGTCGTCGGCCTCAAAGAGCTGATGGCGCGCCACGAAGTGCGCATCCGCAACGGCATGCTCGCGTACGAGGCACTGCAGCGGCTCAAGCAAGGCGACACGAGCGACGAAGCGCGCGCCGCGTTCGATGCGCACAAGGCCGACCTCGGCTACGGGCTGCTGCTCAAGCAGTTCACGCCGAACGTCACCGACGCCACGCCCGAACAGATCCAGCAGGCCGCGAAAAAGACCATTCCGCCGGTCGCGCCCGTCTTCTTTTCGTTCCGCCTGATGGTCGGCCTCGGCATTCTGTTTCTCGCGACATTCGTGCTCGCATTCTGGTTCTGCGCGCAGCGTTCGCTGCTGCTCGAGAAACGCCGCTGGTTTCTGCGCTGGGCCGTCTGGGCGATCCCGCTGCCGTGGCTGGCCGCGGAGTTCGGCTGGATCGTCGCCGAAGTCGGCCGCCAGCCGTGGACGATCGCCGGCATTCTGCCGACCTCGCTATCCGCATCGAGCCTTGCGCCGAGCGATCTCTATCTGAGTCTCGCGGGCTTTATCGTGTTCTACACGGCGCTTTTCATCATCGAGATCATGCTGATGTTCAAGTACGCGCGGCTCGGACCGTCGTCGTTGCATACCGGGCGCTATCACCACGAGTTGCCCGGCGAGCAGCCGGTCGGCGTGAAAACGGCCGCGTAATTCGGCGCCATCCGATACGCCTCTTTCTGCACAGAAACGGAAAACATCATCATGGATTACGCAACCCTCAAACTGATCTGGTGGGTGCTGATCGGCGTGCTGCTGATCGGCTTTGCGCTCACCGACGGCTTCGATATGGGCGCCGCGATACTGCTGCCATTTATCGGCAAGAACGATAACGAACGGCGCATCGTCGTGAATACCGTCGGCGCAACCTGGGAAGGCAATCAGGTCTGGCTCGTCACCGCGGGCGGCGCGATGTTCGCGGCGTGGCCGCTTGTTTATGCGGCGTCGTTCTCGGGCTTTTATTTCGCCATGCTGCTCGTGCTGTTCGCGCTGTTCTTCCGGCCGGTCGGCTTTGACTACCGCGGCAAACGCGAACACGCGGGATGGCGCAACGCGTGGGATTGGGCCTTGTTCGCCGGCGGCTTCGTGCCGGCGCTCGTGTTCGGCGTGGCATTCGGCAATCTGCTGCAAGGCGTGCCGTTCGCGTTCGATCAGGATCTGCGCTCCACTTACCACGGCAGTTTTTTCGCGCTGCTCAATCCGTTTGCGCTGCTGTGCGGACTCGTCAGCGTGTCGATGCTCGTGGCACACGGCGCGGCGTTCGTCAGGATGAAGACGGACGGCGTGATCGCCGAACGGGCCGCGCGCGCGCTGCGCATCGCGGCGCTTGTCGCCGTCGTGCTGTTTCTGCTCGCGGGCGCATTGATCGCGACGGCGATCGGCGGCTACCAGATCGTCGATGCCGCACCGCTCGACACCGTGTCGAACCCGCTGCTAAAGAGTGTGATCGGCGCGCCCGGTTTGTGGCTTGCGAATTACGCGCTGTACCCGTGGATGCTGGCGGCGCCGATCGCGGGTGTGCTCGGCGCCCTGCTCGCGGCACTGCTCGCGAAATCGCGCTTCGAGACGAGCACGTTTCTCGCGACATCGCTGATGGTGATCGGCGTGATTCTGACAGCGGGCTTCTCGATGTTCCCGTTCATCATGCCGTCCTCGCTCGACGCGCGCAGCAGCCTGACGGTCTGGGATTCAACATCGAGCCACATGACGCTGCAAATCATGCTGATCGCGGTCGTCATTTTTCTGCCGATCATTCTCGTCTACACGAGTTGGGTCTATCGCGTGATGCGCGGCAAGGTCACCGCGCAAGCGCTCGAGCAAAACAGTCACTCGATGTATTGATTGCGCGCGCCGCACTAACAACAAAGGAGCATGTCGATGTGGTATTTCAGCTGGATTCTCGGCATTGGCGTCGCACTCGCGTTCGGCATTATCAACGTGATGTGGCTTGAAGCGCGCCGTGCATCAGAGGCCGTGAAAGCGAAGCGGTAAACGCAATGCGGCGCCCTCGTATCGAGGGCGCCGCATTGTTGTGTTTACAACCGAATCCGTATCAAGCCGGCTGTGCCGCCGCGCCGCCGATCGCCGGCAAACGCACCGACAACTGCTGTGCATAGCGCTGCGCTGCCTGCCCGACGACGATATGGAACGTGTCGGGCGATACCCACGCGACGTCCAGCACGCCAAGCCGTTGACGATCCACCGCCGACGCATCGCGCACCACGATGCGCAGACGTGTCGCCGCGACGGCCTGCAACGACACGACATTCGTCGCGCCGCCGAATACCGCAAGCCAACGCAGCGGGTCGGGATCGAGCGGCCCGCTGACCGCTGCCGATGCCGATGCCGCGGCAACGACCGCCGCCGTCTGAGCAGCAGCCGACGATGCGGCCGCCGCCTTTGCCCCCGCGCCGGCCGTACCGGCAGCCGTGTCGGTATGCACAGCGCCAGCCGCGCCCGCACCTTGCCCGATCGTCGTGCGAATCTCGTCGGCGATGATGTCCGCCTCGGGCCCGATAATCACCTGCACGTTCGTCGAGCCGCGCTTCAACACGCCACGCGCGCCGATCGCTTTCAGGTCGGCATCGGAAACCTTCTGCGAATCCACCACCGACAGGCGCAAACGCGTCGTACACGCATCGACAACGGTCAGATTGCCCGCACCGCCCAGCGCCGCGATATAACGCTGCGCACGCGTGAGCGCCGCACCCGCGACTGGCGCCGCATACCCGCCTTCGACTGCCGAAGAAGCCGCTTGGGCGGCATCGGCGTTGTCGGCTTCGCGACCCGGCGTCGCCATATTGAACTTGCGGATAAAGAAGCGGAACAGGCCGTAGTAGATGACCGCATACGCAAGCCCGATCGGAATCGCTTCCCAGCCCTTCGTCGACAGCCCGTAGTTCAGCGCATAGTCGATCGCGCCGGCCGAGAACGTGAAGCCGAGGTGAATGCCGAGCGCCGAGCAGATCGCGAGCGCGAGGCCCGTGAGCACCGCGTGAATCGCATACAGCACCGGCGCAAGGAACATGAAGCTGAATTCGATCGGCTCGGTGACGCCGGTCAGGAACGACGTCAGCGCCATCGAGAACAGCAGGCCGCCGACCATCGCGCGGCGCTCTTTCGGCGCCTCGTGGAACATCGCGAGACACGCGGCCGGCAGGCCGAACATCATGACCGGGAAGAAGCCCGTCATAAAGGTGCCCGCGCTCGGGTCGCCGGCGAAGAAGCGATGCAGATCGCCCGTCACCGCGGCGCCGTTCGGCGGCGTGAACGAGCCGAACACGAACCACGCGAGCGAGTTCAGGATGTGATGGAGGCCCGTCACGAGCAGCAGCCGGTTCAGCAGGCCGAACACGAATGCGCCGATCGCGCCGGCCGTCGTGAGCCAGTGGCCGGCCGCGTCAATGGCCGACTGCACAGGCGCCCACGCATAGCCGAACGCGATACCCAGCACGAGACACACCACGCCTGTCACGATCGGCACGAAGCGTTTGCCGCCGAAGAACGCGAGGTAATCGGGCAGCTTGATGTCCTTGTACCGGTTGTACAGCATCCCGGCCACGATACCCGCGACGATCCCCGACAACACGCCCATATTGAGCTTGTCGTTGATGTCCTTCATCACCGCGATTTCGACGAGGTAACCGATCGCGCCAGCGAGCGCCGCCACGCCGTTATTGTCTTTCGCAAAACCGACCGCGACGCCGATGGCGAACAGCAGCGGCAGATTGTCGAAGATCGCACCGCCAGCGTCGGCGATCATCTTGATGTTGAACACATCCGGCTGTCCGAGCCGCAACAGCAGGCCCGCAACCGGCAGCACCGCAATCGGCAGCATCAGCGCGCGACCGAGGCGCTGCACTTTCAGAAAAGGATTTGCATCCATGGCCTACTCCACTCCACCTTTCTTTTGATTGGGACGTCGTTTCGACATCCATAACATGCATCGGGCACGCGTCGGCGCGGCATGCATGAACCATGAGCCGCGCGTTCGCGCTTTCGTGCCTTCGCCTGGTTTTCGCCTAATCGAGCGGCCAGTGTGCCCGGCTCGCCGTTCTTACCGCTTGCGCCGAATCGAGCGCGAGCGCATCCTGCGCGCGCTGCCGGCACTGCTGATAATCGAGTTTGCGCACGCGCGCCTTGATCGCCGGCACCGACGGCGGATCGACCGACAGCTCGGTGACGCCGAGGCCGACCAGCAGCGGCACCGCGAGCGGATCGCCGGCCAGCGCACCGCACACGCCGACCCACTTGCCATGCTTCTGCGCGCCGCGCACGGTCGCATCGACGAGGCGCAACACGGCCGGATGCAGGCCGTCGGCCTGTGCCGCGAGATCGGGCTGGCAGCGGTCCATCGCGAGCGTGTACTGCGTGAGATCGTTGGTGCCGATCGACAGGAAATCCGCGTGCCGCGCTAGCTGATCGGCCAGCAGAGCCGCCGACGGCACTTCGATCATCACGCCCACTTCGACAGGCTCGGCACGGCCCGCTTCACGCGCAAGCTCGTCGATGCGGCGACGCAGGCGGACGAGTTCGCCGGCATCGGTCACCATCGGCAACAGGATGCGCACGGCGCCGACCGGCTGCACGGCGAGCAGCCCGCGCAACTGGTCGTCGAGCAGGTCCGGACGCACCTGCGCGAGCCGGATACCGCGCAAGCCGAGCGCCGGGTTCGGCTCCGGCGGCAGCGTCAGATAGTCGACTTCCTTGTCCGCGCCGACATCGAGCGTGCGGATGATCGCGGTGCGTCCCGCGAGCGCCTCGACGATCGCCTGGTAGCTCTGACGATGTTCGTCGACAGTGGGCGCGGCCTGACGGTGGATAAACAGCAGTTCGGTGCGCAACAGGCCGACGGCGTCGGCGCCGTTTTCGACCGCCGTCTTCGCATCGTCGAGTGTCGCGATGTTCGAGGCGACCTCGATGCCGCGGCCGTCGCTCGTTGCCGCGACCTGATGCGACGCGCGGCGGTTCGTTTCGCGCACGCCGGCGAGGCGCCGGCATTCGTTACGCGCGCGCTCGACGTCGCGGGCGCTTGGGGCGTATTCGAGCCGGCCGTTCGTTGCATCGACAACGACTTGCGTATCTTCCGCGATCAGGTGCAGCGCGTCGCCCATCGCGACGAGCGCCGGAAGGCCGAGCTGGCGCGCGATGATCGCCGCATGCGACGTCGCGCCGCCGCGCGCCATCACAAGCGCGGTCACGCGCGTGCGATCGAGCGACGACAGATCGGACGGCGTGAACTCGTCGGCGGCCAGCACCGCTTCTTCGGGCAGCACGCGCACCGCGGTGTTCGCCAGCCCCAGTGCACGCAGCACGCGTTTGCTGATATCGCGCAGATCCGCGGCGCGCTCCGCGAGCAGCGCGTCGTCAACGTTCGCGAGTATCGCGATCTGCGTGCGGATCGCTTCGCGCCATGCGAAGCCGGCGCTTTTGCCGAGGCTGATCAGATCGCGCGCCGCATCGACGAGTGTCGGGTCTTCGAGCAATACACGGTGGACGGTGAAGATGCCGGCCGCGCCGACGGCGCCGCGCTGCGACGCATCGCGCACCGTCGAATTGAGCTCGGCGTCGACGGCGGCGATCGCTTTGTCGAGACGCCGGCTTTCCGACGCCGGCGTGCCGGCTGCCTGCTCGGGCGGCACGATATCGGCATCGTCCCAGCGCACGAGCTTGCCGACCGCGACGCCCGGCGCCGCGCACACGCCGGCCAGCGTGTTCGGCGCAAGCGCATTCGAAGCAGACGCCGAAGCAGCGCCCTTCGCGACTGCCGCGTTCGCCGCGTTCGCCGCGTTCGCCGCAGCGACACCCGCGGCTTGCGGCGCCGGCGATACCTGCCGCGCGGGCTTCTCTTCGTTCTCGCCGTGCGCTTCGCGCGTCAGCTCGTTCGCGACCGCTTCGACGGCCGCGGCCGCCTGCCCGCCGATACCGAGAATCTCCACCGTCGCCCCTTCGCCCGCCCCAAGGCCAAGCAACCCGACGACGCTTTCCACCGGCGCCTTGCGCCCGTTGAAACGCACTTCGACGCGCGCATCGAAACCGCGCGCCGCTTCGCGCACGCGCGCGGCGGGCCGCGCATGCAGGCCGCCGGCGTGCGTCAGCGTGACCTGCCGGCGCGCCTCTTCGGTAATGGCGCTCGCACCGCGCGCGACGGCATCCGCGGCGCCGTCGCGCGCACGCAGCACGAGCAGCGGTGTTTCGCCGGCCTTTAGCGTGCCGCCGGCACTGCTGCGCTCGACGATCTCGAACGCATCCGAATTGGCGATCGCGACCACCGACACGAGACTCGGCGCGGAACACGCGACGATGTCCTGGTCGAACTCGATCAGCACGTCGCCGGCGCGCACCTGCGCCCCTTGCTCGACCATCGGCGCGAAGCCTTTGCCGTTCAGCGCGACGGTGTCGATGCCGATATGCAGCAACACCTCCGCGCCTTCCGGCGTCACGATCGTCGCCGCGTGTCCCGTGCGTGCAATATGGGTGACCACGCCGTCGCACGGCGCGACCAGTCTGCCCTCGAGCGGATCGACGCCGATCCCGTCGCCGAACATGCCGCCCGAGAAGACCGGGTCGGGCACATCCGCGAGCAGCACGACCGGCCCGCTCAACGGCGCGATCAAAACGATATGACCCGGAACGATATGGCCCGCGATTTCACCAGCCGGTTGGCTGGTCGTGGGGCTCGCCGTATGGCTCGTCAAAACTGTCTCCTCGACACGTCGCATCTGTTTTTCCGATCAGTGAGTTTCTGTGACCTTGTTCAGATGGCGAGGCGCGTCAGGGTTACGTCCGCGGGCAGCCGCAAGGCCGGCCGCCATCACATAGAAGGAAAGGATCGCGGCGATCGGATCGAGCGCCGCGTTGGCTGTCGATACGAGCGGCAGCGTGCGCTCCGCGACGCCGTCCGGCGCCGCGAGCAGCACGCGCGCACCGCGCGCGCGCATATCGCGCGCGAGTTGCAGCAAGCCGGCCTGTTCGGGTCCGGGCAGCGCAAACACGAGCAGCGGATAGTCGCGGTCGATGAGCTCCATCGGGCCATGACGCACTTCGGCGCTCGAGAACGCTTCGGCCTGGATGCCCGAGGTTTCCTTGAGCTTGAGCGCCGCTTCCTGCGCAATCGCAAGACCCAGGCCGCGGCCGATCACGATCATGCGCTCGACGCCGCGCAATTCGTCGACGGCGGGCGACCAGTCGAGCACGCCGGCCTTCTGCAACGCATCGGGCAAGGTGCGCAGCGCGTCGAGCAGCGCGGCATCGCGTTGCCAGCGCGCGACCAGCTGCGCGGAAACGGACAGCATCGCGATATAGCTTTTGGTTGCGGCAACGCTGACTTCCGGACCGGCGACGAGCGGCAGTTGCCATTCGCAGACGTCGGCAAGCGGCGATTGCGGCGCGTTCACCGCGGCGACGGTCAGCGCGCCCGCGTCGCGCAGCGCGGCCATCGTGCCGACGAGGTCGGGGCTTTTGCCCGATTGCGAGAACGCAATCGCGAGCTGTTCGCGCACGCGCAGCGGCGCTTGCTGCAGCGTCGCGACCGACATCGGCAGCGACGCGACGGGCACGCCGAGCCGGCTCATCGCGAGGCTCGCGAAGTAGCTCGCCGCGTGGTCCGAGCTGCCGCGCGCGACAGTCAGCGCGACATCGCGCGGGCGCGCCGACAGGCGCACCGCGAGCGCCTCGACATACGAGGTATCGGCGAGTTGCGCCGCGACCGCTTCAGCGGACGCGAGCGCCTCTTTAAGCATATTCGACAATCGATTCTCCTTCGACGTATGTCGCGGTCAGCGCCAGTTCACGATCGAACACGACGACATCGGCCCACGCGCCACGCGCGATACGGCCTCGGTCTTCGATGCCGAGGTAGTCGGCGGCATGACGCGACAGACGGTTTGAAACATCGGCCATCGGCAGGCCGAGCGAACACAGGTTGCGCAACGCCTGATCCATCGTCAGCGTGCTGCCGGCGAGGGTGCCGTCTGCAAGACGCACGCCGCCAAGACACTTCGTCACATGCTGGCTGCCGAGGCGGTATTCGCCGTCGGGCATGCCGGTCGCCGACGTGCTGTCGGTCACGACGTAAAGGCGCGGAATCGCGCGCATCGCGGCGCGAATCGCACCAGGATGCACATGCAGCAGATCGGGAATGATCTCCGCGTATTCGGCGTGCGCAAGCGCCGCGCCGACCATGCCCGGGTTGCGGTGATGCAGCGGCGACATGGCGTTGAACAGGTGCGTGAAGCCGCGCGCGCCGTGCTTCATCGCGGCGACCGCATCGTCGTACGTGCCCAGCGAATGACCGAGCTGCACGCGTACGCCGCGTGCGGCGATCTCCGAGATGATGTCCATATGGCCGGCGATTTCCGGCGCGATCGTCACCACGCGGATCGGCCCGAGCGAGAGGTACTTCAACACCTCGTCGAGCACCGCGGACACGGCGGCGTCCGGCTGCGCGCCGAGCTTGCCCGGATTGATGTACGGACCCTCGAGATGCACGCCGAGCACGCGCGAGCCGCCCGGCGTGCGATTGCGCGCGGCGTCGGCGAGGCCCGCGACGACGTCCATCAGTTCCTCGCGCGGCGCGGTCATCGTCGTCGCGAGCAGGCTCGTCGTGCCATGACGCGCATGCGTGCGCGTGATCGCCTCGATTGCGTTGCCCGCCTCCATCACGTCGGCGCCGCCGCCGCCGTGCACATGCAGATCGATGAAGCCCGGCAGGATATAGGGCGCGTCGTTCGTCGACGGATCGGCCACATGGCCTGTCAGCGCCGTGATGCGGCCGTTCTCGAATTCGAGCGAGCCGTGGATCCAACCATCGGTGGTGAGTATGTTTCCGGTCAGCATGGGTCTCTCTGGAAGCCTGGTGCGATGAGCGTGATGCAATGCATGACAGAAGCCGCGCGGCGGTGTTCCGCCGCGGCGGCATGTTTAAAGGCGCAGCTCGGCGACGAAGTCGTAGTAGTCGTCCCGGCAGTACGTATCCGTGAGTTCGATCGCGCGCTGGTCCGCGCTATAGCCGACGCGGGTGATCAGGAGCAGCGCGGTGCGCGGCTCGATGTCCATCAGCGCGGCGATTTCGCTTGACGCGTTGACCGCGCGAAAGTGCTGCAGCGCGCGTACCACGGCAATGCCGCGCTGCTCGAGCCAGGTGTACAGCGAGCCGTCGATCAGCAGCGGGTCCGGCACGATCGACATCGGCAGCGCCGTGTGCTCGACCGCCATCACGATGCCGTCCGCGCGGCGCAGACGGCGCAGGTTCGCCACACTCGCGCCCGGCGACAGGCCGAGATGCACGATCTCATCGCGGCTCGCCGCGCGCACGTCGCGCTCGAGCCAGATCGAGTCCGGCCTGAAGCCGCGCTGCTCCATCTTCTTCGTGAAGCCCATCAGCCGCGACAGCGGATCTTCGACGCGCGGCGTAATGAAACTGCGCGCACCGGGCGCGCGGCGAATCAGTCCCTGCTCGACGAGCAGCGCGATCGCCTTGCGTGCCGTGATGCGCGACACACCGATCGAATCCGACAGCGTGCGCTCGGACGGCAACGCCTCGCCCGCCGACCAGACGCCGCAATGAATCGCCGTTGCAAGATTGCGCGCGAGTTGCAGATACAGCGGCGTCACATTGCGCGCGTCGGGCATCAAGGCGGACCAGCGTGTTTCCATGGAACTCCAGCGGAATCGAGTGAACGAAGGCGTGGCGTGGTATCGAAATCGGAGCCCATTATATAACCAAGATAGTACCAATTAAATAAACTGGTATCTAATCGGTATTGTTGTATAAACTATTGTTTTTAAAAGAATTTCATGCGATTCAGGGCATTTTTGCGATGCAAGTTCGGACCAGGACATACCCGAATCGCTGTCTCCTCTAGTACCAGCGAACGCCGGACCGGTCAGATCCGACGATTGCACATTCTCGGGGCAACATGCATGCGCGCAAGGCGGACACTGCCAACCTGTGTAGGTTTTATGCCCCGATCGATCCGAATATAGTTGCCGCCAGGTAAAAACTACTGGAGCCACCACGGTGTCCGATTCCACCGCATTGCGACGCGCGGAAGCCGTCCGCCATTTCAATCGCTTCTACACGAAGCACATCGGCGAACTCCACGCGCATTTGCACAATAGCGAGTTCTCGCTCACCGAAGTCCGCGTGCTGCGTGAGCTCGCGCTCGGCCGCGTGCAGACCGCTGCCGGACTTGCACGCGGTCTCGGTCTCGACAGCGGCTATCTGAGCCGGCTCCTGACCGGCTTCGAGCGGCGCAAGCTGATCCACCGACGTCCATCGGTCGCCGACGCGCGGCAATCGATGCTATCGCTGACGGATGCGGGCCGCGCCGCGTATCAGCCGCTCGACGCGGCGGCGATCGGTGAAGTGTCGGCGATGCTCGCCAAGCTCGCCGACAACTCGCAGGAACAGCTGATCGCCGCGATGAAACTGATCGAGCGTCTCGTCAACGAACGGCCGCGGCACGGCGCCGTCATGCTGCGCGGGCCGAGAGCCGGCGACTACGGTTTTCTCGTGCAACGCCAGGCGCAGCTGTTCGCGAACGGGCACGGCTGGGATCAGCGATTCGAAGGCTTGCTGGCGCGAACGGTGGCCGCGTTTTCGGAGGATCACGATCCGCAGCGCGAAACCTGCATGATTGCGGAGCAGCAGGGAACGGTTGCCGGATCCGCGCTGATCACGCGGCAAGCGGCGGATACCGCGACGGTGCAGATGCTGTATGTCGAGCCGGACGTGCAGCGTCTCGGTATCGGCACGCATCTGATGAACGAGTGTGTGAGCTTTGCGAGGCGCGCCGGCTACGCCAAGCTGTCGGTGACGACGGAAAGCACCTTGCTCGACGCGCGGCGCCTGTTCGAGCACGCCGGCTTGACGCGCATGAGCGCCGAGCCGGAGCAGCGTTTCGGCCGCCGGCTCGTGCTCGAGCGCTGGATACGCAATCTTTGAATGGCAACGTAGATAGCCGGGCCGTCAGGCCGGGCCGCTTGCTGCCTCAAAAAGCCCTATGCATCAGAACGACGGCACGACCGAGCCCTTGAACTCGGTCTTGATGAACTGGCGCACGTCGTCCGACTGATACGCGGCCACGAGCTTCTTCACCCACGGCTTGTCCTTGTCCTGTGCGCGAACCGCGATCAGGTTCGCGTACGGGCTATGCACGTCTTCGAGCGCGATCGCGTCGCGGGTCGGCTGCAGGCCCGCGGCCAGCGCGAAGTTGGTGTTGATCGCGGCGGCGTCCACGTCGGCAAGCGAACGCGGCAATTGCGCGGCGTCGAGTTCGACGAGCTTCACCTTCTTCGGAAGGTCGGCGACGTCGAGCGGCGTCGCGTTGTTTCCGTTCGTGCCGGCGCCAGGCTTCAGCTTCAGCACGCCTTGCGCCTGCAGCAGCAGCAACGCGCGGTTCTCGTTCGAAGGATCGTTCGGCACCGCCACCTTCGCGCCCTGCGGCAGATCCTTCAGCGACTTCAGTTTCTTCGAGTAGACGCCGAGCGGCGAGATATAGGTAAGGCCGACGTTCACGATCTTGTAGCCGCGCTGCTTGACCTGGCTGTCGAGGTACGGCTGGTGCTGGAAGCTGTTTGCGTCGAGATCGCCGGCGTCGAGCGCCGCGTTCGGCTGCACGTAGTCGTTGAACTCGATGACCTTCACGTTGAGGCCCTCGCGTTTGGCAACCTTCTGGACCACTGACCAGATTTGCGCATCGGGTCCGCTGATCGTGCCGACCTTGATGACCTTGTCGGCGCTGTTGCTGCTACCGTTGTCGGCGGCGTGAACGCCGGCGCCTGTCGTCAGCGCTGCGCCCGCGATGACGGCGGACAAGGCTTTGAGGATGTTTCTACGCTGCATGTGATTCTCGCTTGACGGCTTTTCTATCGATTGCTGATTCGAGCGACGTGCGCTGCCTATCCCGTATCCCGTATCCGGTGCCGGCGCCCGTCGCTGGGCGTGAATGGTCTCACAGCGTTTTTGTAAACGGAAATACAGTGATCGCATAGGGTTATGCGACGGTATGGCGCGGGCATGCGGCGCGGCGGCGCGATCGCGGTAAGCGGACTTTGCGGCGGCGCGTGTCGTTCGTTGCGATGGGCTGCGATGGGCTGCGATGGGCTGCGATGGGCTGCGATGAGCTGCGGTGGGCTGCGATGGGTCGCCATAGGCTGCGATAGGCTGCGGGCGCGCATCAACGCAAACGGCGCGCCCGAGGGCGCGCCGCTGGTTTGCTTGCGCTGTTGCAGTTATCGCTCGAAGCTCGACCGCACGCTCAGAATGTCGTCCAGTCGCCGTCGTCGACGGGCTTGGCAGCGCGTGGCGGCGCTATTGGCGCGTCGGCCTTCGCCGCCGCCGCAGTACGTGCGTCCGTTGCATCCGCTGCGGACGCTCCCGTCGCGGCCTGCTTCTGCGCGGCACGCGCGGCCGCCGGCGTCGCCGCTGCAGATGCAGCAGAGGCGGCGAAAGTCGCTACCCCCGACGACCCGGCCAAGGCCTTCATCGCAGTCGGTTTTGCGCCGCGTTTTTCGATAGCCGGCTTCACGCCGCTGGGCAACGCAACGCGCTGCGCGGCAGTCGATGCCTGTGCATCGGTCACGCGAAAAGCGTTGACCGCCTCGCGCAAGCGCGCCGCCTGATCCTGCAACGACGCGGCAGCGGCCGTCGCCTCTTCGACGAGCGCCGCGTTCTGCTGCGTCACTTCATCCATCTGCGTGACCGCGCGTCCGACCTGCGAAATGCCGCTGCTCTGCTCTTCGGAGGCCGCGGCGATCTCGCCCATGATGTCGGTCACGCGCCGCACCGCCTGCAGGATTTCGCCCATCGTCGCGCCGGCCTGCTCAACGAGCGCCGAGCCGTTGTTCACACGCTCGACCGATGCGCCGATCAGTTGCTTGATCTCTTTCGCCGCCGTCGCACTGCGCTGCGCGAGGCTGCGCACTTCCCCCGCGACCACCGCGAAGCCGCGGCCCTGCTCGCCCGCGCGCGCTGCTTCGACTGCCGCATTGAGCGCAAGGATATTTGTCTGGAATGCAATGCCCTCGATCACGCCGATGATGTCCGCGATCTGCCGCGAGCTGTCGTTGATCTCGCCCATCGTGCCGATCACGCGGCTCACCACGTCGTTGCCCTTCGTCGCGATATCGGATGCGTTGTTCGCGAGGCCGCTCGCCTGCCGCGCGTTGTCGGCGTTCTGCTTCACCGTGGCGGTCAGTTCTTCCATGCTCGCGGCCGTTTCCTGCAGCGATGCGGCCTGCTGTTCGGTGCGCTGCGACAGGTCGTTGTTGCCTGCCGCGATCTGCTGCGTCGCCGACGCGATTGCTTCGGCCGAATGCCGGATCTCGCCGATCGCGCGTTGCAGGCGGTCCTGCATCGCACCCATCGCCGCCATCATGCTCGACGTGTCGCTCGCGCGCACGTTGACGAACTGCGTCAGATCGCCGGTCGCAATGCGCGCGGCCAGTTGCGCCGCCTCTTGCGGTTCACCGCCGAGCCCGTTGCGGATGCTGCGCATCACGACAATCATCGCGAGCGTAATCAGCGCGCCAATCACCAGCACGGCCACGAGATGCTCGACGAGATTCCGGTAGTACGCCGTATCGATATCGCGCACGAACACGCCGCTCGTGATGTACCAGTCCCACGGCGCGAAGCGCTCGACGTAGCTGAGCTTCGGCAAAGCCGTTTCGGTGCCCGGCAGGCGGCCGCGATATTCGGTAAAGCCGCGGCCCGTCGCCTTCGCGCTGTCGAGCACCGACATATAGAGCAGCTTGCCGTCCGGATCCTTGAAATCGCCGACCGGCTTACCGACCATCTGCGGCAGCGTCGGGTGCATCAGCACGACCGGCTTCGAGTCGATCACGAACAGGTAGCCGGCATCGCCGTAGCGCATCGTCGCCAAGCGAGCCAGCGCTTCGCGTTGCGCGTCGGCTTCGTTGAGCTTGCCGGCCTGCGATTGTGCGTAATAACCGTTCACGACGTTCTGCGCCGCGTCGACGAGATTCACCATGCCGGCCTTGCGCTCGGCCAGCATCGTCGAACGCGTTTCGACCGCGCTCAGCAGCCCGATGCCCAGCAACCCCAGCCAGACAAGCGCGAGCGACAGCCACAGCTTGCGATTCAGACTCATCCCGCTCATTGTTTTGGTCTCTTTCGTGTGGTTCTTCGGCAATGCGGGTGCGCGCGGATGCAGCGCAAACGATTGCTTACAGGATAACGGCACGAAAGGAAGGTGACTTGAACGGGCGTGCTAAAGACGAAATGCGGGTGAACGCGCCGCCGTGGCGCGGGTTTGTCCGCGGGTTTGGGCCGCGGGTTGGGCAGCAGACGGGGTCGCGGATGGGTCGTCTAACCGAGCAGCAGCTTGATATCGTGAACCCACGGGCCCGAGCCCTGGCCATCGCGTGCGAAAAGCCGCAGACGGCCGTCCGGGTCGAACACATAGCTCGCCGCGGTGTGATCCATCGTGTAGCTGTCGGGCGTCTTGCCCGGCACCTTCGCGTAGTAGACGCGGAAGTCTTTTGCGATCTTGTCGAGCTGCGCCTTGTCCGCGGGACGCAGGCCGACGAAAGTCGGGTTGAACGCGGGTACGTACTCGCCGAGCAGCGCCGGCGTATCGCGCTCAGGGTCGAGCGTGACGAACAGCACCTGCACGCGTTTAGCGTCCGCGGGCCCGAGTTGCTGCATCGCCTGTGAGAGCTCGGCCATGGTCGTCGGACACACGTCGGGGCAATGCGTGTAGCCGAAGAACAGCACGACCACCTTGCCCTTGTAGTCGGCCAGCGTGCGCATCTTGCCGCTCGTGTCGGGCAGCGAAAAATCGGTCGCGAACTGCTTGTTGCCCGTGATATCGACGTTCTGGAACGCGGGCGCATCCTGGCCGCAGCCGGCGACGAGCGCGGCGCCGCCAAGCGCACAAACCGCAACGGCGATGCGCGCGACGCGCGTCGCGAGAGCAAACCGGTTCTTTTTCAGCATGGCATGAGTGGCAGCAGCTACGGTGGGAGGACCAAGGCCAGCGCCGCGTTCAGCGCCGGCCTTACGCGCCCGCTTGTGCGTCGCTTGTGCGTCGCCTGTGCGTCGTCTGTGCGTCGTCTGAGTGTCGCTTATGCGCCGATCAAGGCGCGCGCATAGTGATCGATCAGCAAGGCCGCGAACAGCAACGACAGATAAACGATCGAGTAACGAAAGGTCTTACGCGCAAGCGCGTCGGAATATTCCCGGTAGATCTTCCACGCGTAACCGAGAAACACGGCGCCGAGCAGCACCGCCGCGCTCAGATACACGAGACCGCTCATCCCCGAGACAAACGGCATCAGCGTCACGGCGAACAGAATAACCGTGTACAGGAAGATATGCAGACGCGTGTACTGCTCGCCGTGCGTGTTCGGCAGCATCGGCAGGCCTGCGTTTTCATAGTCTTTGCGGCGATACAGCGCGAGCGCCCAGAAGTGCGGCGGCGTCCACACGAAGATGATCAGCACGAGAATCCATGCGTCGCCGGGCACGTGGCCCGTCACCGCTGCCCAGCCGAGCGCCGGCGGCATCGCGCCCGACGCGCCGCCGATCACGATGTTCTGCGGCGTATAGGGCTTGAGCAGCAGCGTGTAGATAACCGCATAGCCGACGAACGTGGCGATGGTGAGCCACATCGTCAGCGCATTCGTGAACGTGTAGAGCGTCCACATGCCGAGGCCGCCGAGCACGGCCGAGAACAGCAGGATCTGCGTCGTGGTGATTTCGCCGCGCGCGGACGGGCGCCACGCGGTGCGACGCATCATCGCATCGACCTTCTGCTCGACAAGACAGTTGATCGCGAACGCGGCGCCCGCGAGCAGCCAGATGCCGATCGTGCCGCCGATCAGCACGGTCCACGGCACCATGCCCGGCGTCGCGAGGAACATGCCGATCACCGCGCAGAACACGGCGAGCTGGGTGACGCGCGGCTTCGTCAGCGCGAGGTATTGGGAGATCCGGTTACCGGATGAATGGAGGAGAGTTGTGCTGTCCATGTGGGGTCACGCTGGTGCGGCATCGCGCGCGGGCAACATGGCGCGGCCGGGACGGCTAGAAGCGATTCGAAAGTTTAGCATAACGAGTAGCAGCAGCAGGACTGCGGCGCCGCCGTTATGGGCGACCGCAATCGGCAACGGCCATTGCAGCACGATGTTCGACAGGCCCGTAAAAAACTGGATGACGATCACGAGCAGCACGCCGTTCGCGGGCCGCCGCAGCGACTCGAAACGGCGCAGCTTGACCGCGAGCCACAGGAGGTACGCAACGACGACGACGGCGAACGTGCGATGTGTCCAGTGGATCGCGACGAGCGCGTCCTGCGTGATCATGTCGCCGTCGCCGTTCATGCCGAGCGCGCGCCACAGGTGGAAACCGTGCGCGAAGTCCATCGGCGGCAGCCACTGGCCGTTGCAGGTCGGGAAGTCGGTGCACGCGAGCACCGCATAGTTCGTGCTGACCCAACCGCCCAGCGCAATCTGCACGATCAGCAGGATCAGGCCCGCCAGGGCGGCCGTGCGCCAACGGCCGGCGGCCGGCTCCAGCACGGGCAACGGCGTTTGCCGCGCCGCGAGCCAGCCGAGCGCGCCGAGCAGCGTCAGGCCGAGCAGCAGATGCGTCGTGACGATCACGGGCTGCAGTTTCATCGTCACGGTCCACGCGCCGAACACGCCCTGCACGACAATCAGCAGGAGCAGCGACGTGGGCCACCACGGCGATACATGCAAAGGACGCTTGCGGATACGCGCCGTCCACGCAATCAACACCTGCGCGATGATCAGCACGCCGATTGCCATCGCGAAGTAGCGATGGATCATCTCGATCCACGCTTTGGTCATGCTGACCGGCCCGGTCGGCATCGCCTGGAAGGCGGCCGAAATCGCCGCATGCGCGATAAACGGCGACGACGTGCCGTAGCAGCCGGGCCAGTCGGGGCAGCCGAGGCCGGAATCGGTGAGCCGCGTGAAGCCGCCGAACATCACGAGGTCGAGCGTCAGAAACGTCGTGACCCAGACGAGCTTGCGGAATTTGTCGTCGTCGGCCTTGACCCAGACGTACGAGAGCGGCAGCAGTGCGATGCACAGTCCGATCAGGCCGAGTTGCAGTACGAACATCCGTGTCTACCTCTATCTCTATCTCGCGGGCTTCAAAGCGTCTTCAATGCCGTCAGCCGATACTCGAATTGCGCAGCAGCTTCGACACATCGCCCTTTATCTTGCTAGGGTTCGGATCCTTCGGGAAACGCATCATCAGGTTGCCGTTCGGATCGACCATGTAAATGTGATCGGTCAGTTGCGTGCCGTCGTCGACCGGCAGCCACGCAGCGACGTCGGCGGCGGATGCGACAAGCTTTTCCGTGTCCGGATAGGCGGTCTCGATCACGTCGGGCACCTTCGCCGCGTCGGTGCGCAACCAGACGTTGACGATGCGTTCGCGCTCGCCGGCCTGGGTCGCGCGTATCTGCCGCATGAAGTACAGCTTCGTTGCGCAGGCCTTGTCGCACGCGCTGCCGTCGACCGAGATCATGAGCCAGCGGCCGCGCATCGACGCGAGCTTTATCGGCTTGCCGTCTTCACCCGTGACGACGAGCGTATCGGGAATCGGCCGCTGCGGCTCGATCAGCTTGCCATAGCTCGTCGTGCCGCCGGACGGCTTGATCACGTAGTACGTGAGATACGACCCGATCACGGGCGCCGCGCAGATCAGCGCGATCAGCAGCATCATCCAGCGGCCGCGCTGCCACGAGCCCCCGCTCGGCTTGCCCGATGCGGGCGGTGTGCCGGGCCGCGCGGATTGCGGTTTGCCGGCGGACGACGGTGAAGGCGACTTGTGCATCGACACTGCTGTGACCTCTTTCAATGATTGCATGGGCACAATCGGCGTTGGCCGCGAGCTTGATCGTGCGGTTGACCCATGCGTTGCATGCGACAACAAGCCGCATAGTCCTTGCCCGGTTGCGGCGCGTTCAAACACCGCGCGTGCTTTCGCGTTCCTGCTCCTGCTCGTGCTCAGGGTTCTGCGCAGGTTGCGCGTCCAGAACCCGCTGATCCTTCTTCGCGGCGCGGCGCGCCGCATACAAACCGAAACCAAGCGCCGCCACGGCCATCCCCCACCACTGGAACATGTAGCCGTAGTTGCGCTCGACGCCCGTCGTCGGTGCGGGCCAATCGCGCACGAGCCGGTCGCCGTCGTCGCTCAACTGCTGGATCACGAACGGCTGCAGCGGCAAGCCGGTTTCGACCGCATACGCATGCACGTCGAGATTCTGCCGAATCTTCTGATGCGGCGCGGAACCGCCTTCGCCAAGCTCGAACGCCTTGCTCGCATCGGCGCGCGCGATGCCTTCGATTTCGACATCGCCCTTGGGCGTGTCGTAATGTTCGATTGCCGTGCGCACGTCGGCATTGCGCGGCAGCCAGCCGCGATTGACCAGCACATAGCCGCCGTCGCGCAGTTTAAGCGGCATCACGACGTAAAAGCCTGCCTGGTCGTTATACGGCCGATTGTCGAGGTACACCACTTGCTCGGGCACGAATTGACCGATCGCCCGCACGCGATGGAACTCGATGTCTTTCAGCGCAACCGGCGTCGCGCTAACCGGCATGGCGGGTGCGTTCTCGAACTGCGTGATGCGCGCCTCGAGTGCTTCCTTCTGATGCGCGCGGTCGCGCTGCCAGAATCCGAGACGCACCGTCACCGCAACGACGATCAGAATGAGCAGCGCCGGTAACCAGCGAATCTTCATCGTACCGGCCCCGCCATCCGACGGACCCTCACGCTCGGTGCGATAATGGCGCTATTACGTTCGCTTTCCTGAAGAGTTTCCGTGGCTTTCATGCACATTCTGGTTCCCATCGCTTTTGCGCTGATCATCGCCAGCATGATCTCGGCGCTGTACTTCATGATGCACGATCGCGGCCGCACAAAACGCATGGTCTGGTCGCTCGCGACGCGCGTGGGGCTGTCGATTTCGCTGTTCCTGTTCATCCTGTTCGCACACTGGATGGGCTGGATCCAGTCCACCGGTATTCCGTACGGCCGCTAAAAAGCGCGCTGACGGCGGCGTGGGGCGACGCAGCCCATCATCGTCCCACAGCCTGACAACCCGATAGCCCCATAGCCCGATAGCAAAACGCCGCCCCGACACAGTCGAGGGCGGCGTTGTTGAGCTTCGTTACTGCCGTCTTGCCTGTCCTGCTGTTTCCGACTGGGGCGCGACATTTGCGCGCACCTGTACCCGCGTTACAGCCAGTACACGACGACGTACAAGCCCAGCCACACGACGTCAACAAAGTGCCAATACCAGGCGGCGCCCTCGAACGCGAAATGATGGTCCGCCGTGAAGTGGCCGCGGATCAGGCGAATCAGCACCACGGTCAGCATCGTGCCGCCGAGGAACACGTGGAAGCCGTGGAAGCCCGTCAGCAGGAAGAACGTCGAACCATACACGCCCGATGCGAGGGTCAGGTTCAGTTCGTTATAGGCGTGGAAGTATTCGAAGCCCTGGAAGAACAGGAACGTGACGCCAAGCAGGATCGTGGCGGCGAGCCACACAATCGCCTTCTTGCGATGATTGTCGCGCAGCGCATGGTGCGAGACCGTCAGCGTCGCGCCCGATGACAGCAGCAGTGCGGTGTTGATGGTCGGCACCGGCCACGGCGTCATCGACTTGAAATGCGATACCAGTGCCGCGGGCCCGACGTTCGGCCATACCCCGGAGAAATCCGGCCAGATCAGCTTGTAGTCAAGGCTGCCCAGCTGATGCATCGCGATTTCACGCGCGTAGAACAGCGCACCGAAGAACGCGCCGAAGAACATCACTTCGGAGAAGATGAACCAGCTCATGCTCCAGCGGTACGACACGTCGACGCGCTTGCCGTACATGCCGCCTTCCGATTCGGAGATCGCGTCGCCGAACCAGTGCCACAGCGTAAAGAGCAACCAGAGCAGGCCGACCAGCGAGGTATACGGCGCCCACGGCTCGCCGTTCACCCATGACGCGAACGACGAAAGCATGATCAAAAGCCCCACCGCCGCGCTGATCGGGTGCCGCGACGGGTGCGGTATGAAATAGTACGGGCTCTCGTTTTGGCCGCTCATTCTTGATTCTCCACTTCAGTCCAGTTGTTCCGGGCTTGCCCGGCTGTATCGTCGACGGCGCGTCGGTACCGCACCGCTTCGCTTTAATCGTCCTGCCTGATCAACCCACCGCGCAACCCACCGCGCAACCCACCGCGCAATCCACCAGCGCAACCCACCACCGTCAACCTACGACCGCGTGCACGACGATAATCAGAATGCCGATGAACACGGCGGCGCAGATCAGCGCCGCGGCGATCACGTGCAGCGGATTCAGCTGCGTCGCATCCGCTTCGAGGTCGCGCCGCTTGCGCACGCCGAAAAACGACCACATCACGGCCTTCATCGACTGGCCGAAGCTGCTCTTGCTGCGTCCATGGCCGTTATCGCTCATCGTCGCCGCCTCTCCCGTCGCGCTGTTCCCGCTGATGCAGCTCGTGCAGCCGCCATTCTTTGGCTGGTGTTTTCAAGCGCTTTTCCTGCTTCCGTCAGGCCGGGTTCGAGCCCTGCCCGGCGGTGTTGTCTTTCGCTGGCGTGGCCGGCGCGTTCAGTTCGAAAAACGTGTACGACAGCGTGATCGTCTTCACATCCTTCGGCAACTTCGGGTCAACCACGAACACGACCGGCAGCAGCTTCGTCTCGTGCGCAGCGAGTTTCTGCTGCGTAAAGCAGAAACACTCGATCTTCCTGAAATACTCGGTGGCCTCGCGCGGCGCGTAGCTCGGAATCGCCTGCGCGTCGATCGTGCGCCCTTGCGCGTTGGTCACCTGATACATCACCGTCGTCACTTCGCCCGGATGCACGTCGATGGCGTTCTGCTCCGGCTTGAAACCCAACGGTCCGCGCGCGTTCGCATCGAACTCGATCGAAATCGTGCGCGTCATGTCGACCTGCGTGTTCTTCGCCTCGCGCGCGCTCGTATCGCGCTGCACGAGATTGTTGATGCCGGTCACCTCGCAGATCGCACGGTACATCGGCACCAGCGCAAAACCGAAACCGAACATCAGAAACGCCACCACCACGAGCTTGAACAGCATCGAGCGGTTAAACGAGCGGGTTACCTCGTTCGGCGAATGCATCGACATCGAACTTCCTTCATGAAGCGTCAAGCGACTACGCAAAAGCGGCTACGAAAACCAGATCTGCTTGACAAAGGCCGCCACGAAAAACGCGGCCGCAACCGCAAACAGGATCAAGCCAAGTCGCCGGGTGCCTGCACGAATTTCCTCGGGAGTACGCCTCTTCGGTGGTTTCCGCGTCATGCTGGTATTTCGGGTCACTTCCATCGCTGCCTGCTCGAGGCGGCGATCTTTCAGCACCTGCAGGCCGAAGCCCGGAAAGATCGCCTTCTCTTGTAGTGAGTTCGCCGGTTGGCTGCTTATTTGCCGCTTATTTGCCGCTCATTTGCGGATTACTCGACCGTCGGCGGGTTTTCGAAGGTGTGGAACGGAGCCGGGCTCGGCACCGTCCATTCGAGACCCGTCGCGCCTTCCCACGGTTTGTCGCCCGCTTTTTCCAGGTCGCCGCCGCCACGGTAGGCAGGCAGCGCGACCGCGAACAGGAAGTACACCTGCGCGAGACCGAAGCCGAACGCGCCGATCGTGATCACCTGGTTCCAGTCGGTAAACTGGGCCGGATAGTCGGCGTAACGACGCGGCATGCCGGCGAGACCGACAAAGTGCATCGGCAGGAATGCGAGGTTGAAGAAGAACAGCGACGACCAGAAGTGAATCTTGCCGCGCGTCTCGTTGTACATCCAGCCGGTCCATTTTGGCGACCAGTAATACCAGCCGGCGAAAAGCCCGAACAGCGACCCCGCCACCAGCACGTAGTGGAAGTGCGCCACGACGAAGTAGGTGCCGTGATACTGGATGTCGAGCGGCGCCATCGCGAGCATCAGGCCCGTCAGACCGCCGAACGTGAACACGAAGAGGAAGCCCACCGCGAACAGCATCGGCGTTTCGAACGTGAGCGAACCGCGCCACATCGTCGCGACCCAGTTGAACACCTTCACGCCCGTCGGCACCGCGATCAGCATCGTCGCGTACATGAAGAACAGCTGGCCCGTTACCGGCATACCGGTGGCGAACATGTGGTGCGCCCAGACCATGAACGACAGGATCGCGATCGACGCCGTTGCGTACACCATCGAGCTATAGCCGAACAGCGGCTTGCGCGCGAACGCCGGAATCACCTGCGATACGATCCCGAACGCCGGCAAGATCATGATGTACACCTCGGGGTGACCGAAGAACCAGAAGATATGCTGGTACATCACCGGATCGCCGCCGCCTGCCGCGTTGAAGAACGACGTGCCGAAGTGGCGATCGAACAGGATCATCGTGATCGCGCCCGCGAGCACCGGCATCACGGCGATCAGCAGGTACGCGGTGATGAGCCACGTCCACACGAACATCGGCATTTTCATCAGCGTCATGCCCGGTGCGCGCAGGTTCAGTATCGTCACGACGATATTGATACCGCCCATGATCGACGACGCACCCATGATGTGGACCGCGAAAATCGCGAAGTCCATGCCCGGGCCCATCTGCGTGGAGAGCGGCGCGTAGAGCGTCCAGCCCGCGGCCGTCGCGCCACCCGGCACGAAGAACGAACCGACCAGCAGACACGCGGCAACCGGCAGCAGCCAGAAACTGAAGTTGTTCATCCGCGCGAAGGCCATGTCCGACGCGCCGATCTGCAGCGGGATCATCCAGTTCGCGAAGCCGACGAAGGCCGGCATGATCGCGCCGAACACCATGATGAGGCCGTGCATGGTGGTCAACTGGTTGAAGAACTCGGGACGCATGATCTGCAGGCCCGGCTCGAACAGTTCCGAGCGGATGCCGAGCGCCATCACCCCGCCGGACAGGAACATGATGAACGAGAACAGCAGGTACAGCGTGCCGATATCCTTGTGGTTCGTCGCGAACAGCCAGCGGCGCCAGCCGGTCGGCGTGCCGTGCGCATGATCGCCGTGCACATGCTCGTGCCCTGCGACAACATCGTGTCCGATGCTAGACATGACAATCTCCTAAAACGAATACTTCTTGGCCGACAGCAAAACGTCAGGCCGCAGGGCTGATTCAATACGCGGGGCGTCGCTGCGCTTGTTGCGCCTGTTCCATGTGCTGCTTGCGCCGCCCATCATGTTTTTTCGCTTCATTGTGCACCCGACGCCGGCGCCGCTGCCGACGCGCCGGCAGCGTCCGACGCACCAGCCGGTTCGCTGCCTGCCGCGGCCGCGTCGCTCGCACCCGCCGCGCCGCTCGCGGCCGACTCGCTCGCACCTGCTGCCGCGCCCGCCGCCGTGCCGCCGGCCAGGTGATCGCCGCCTTCGGGCAGCTTGCCGTTGCGCGCATCGGCAACCTGCTTCGGCTCCAGGATGTCGCCCGTATGGTTGCCCCACGCGTTACGCTCGAACGTGATGACCGATGCGATCTCGACGTCGTTCAGCGTCGGCGCCCACGACGGCATCGCGTTCTTGCCCTTCAGCACGATGCTCACGTGCTGCGCGATCGGACCATTGACGATCTTGCTGCCGTCGAGCGCCGGGAATGCGCCCGCGCCCTTGCCGGTCGGCTGGTGACACACCGCGCAGTTCGAAGCGTAGACCTTCGCGCCGCGCTCGGTCAGTTCGGCGAGCGTGTACGTACGGTTCGGATCGTCGGCGCCGGCCGCCATTTTCTTCTTCTCGGCGTCGACCCACTTTGCGTAGTCTTCGTCGGACAGCACGGTCACGACGACCGGCATGAACGCGTGTTCCTTGCCGCACAGCTCGGTACAGAAGCCGCGGAACGTGCCGACCTTGTCGGCCTTGAACCACGTATCGCGCACGAAGCCCGGAATCGCATCCTGCTTCACGCCGAACGCGGGCACGTACCACGAGTGCACGACGTCGTTGGCGGTGGTGATGATGCGGATTTTCTTGTTGACAGGCACGACGAGCGGGTTGTCGACTTCCTGCAGGTAGGTATCGGTGATCGGCTCACGCCCGTCTACCTCGGCGCGCGGGGTGGAGAGCGTGGAGAGGAAGCTGATGCCTTCGCCCGGGCCCTTTACGTAGTCATAGCCCCACTTCCACTGGTAGCCCGTGACCTTGACCGTCAGGTCGGCGTTGCTCGTGTCCTTCATCGCAACCACCGTCTTCGTGGCGGGCAGCGCCATCAGCACGACGATGATGAACGGGACGACCGTCCAGATGATTTCGACGGTGGTGCTTTCGTGGAAATTGGCGGCCTTGTAGCCCCTCGACTTGCGGTGCATGAACACCGAGTAGAACATCACACCGAACACGCCGACGAAGATCACCGTACAGAGGACCAGCATGGACATGTGGAGGCTGTAGAGCTCTTCAGCGATCTTCGTCACCGGCGGCTGGAAATTGATCTCGTTGACGCGGGGACCGCCGGGACTGTCGCCGACTGCAAGGGCGGCACCGGCGAACAGCAGTCCGCTACACGCCAGCACGCCCATCAGGGCTCGCTTGATTGTTTTCATAGCTTCCTTACCCAAAATTTCCATTCAAACCCTCGACCCCACAGGAAGGTGTTCCGCGCTCCCCTCGATGGCGCGGTCAGTGTTCGTCCGATTGCGTCCGATGCCCGCAAACACGCTCACTGATACTGCGGCGCGTGCCCCTGGCTGATCGTTCGCCGACACCCGTCACGTCAACACTGTCTGAGCCACCTGCGCAGTTCGTTCGCAAATTCGGCGCGCCGATACTGTGCAAGATGCTGCCCAATCATGATCGTCTCGCCACGCGAGACCAGCTTGATCCGGTCGCGCGGCGTTGCTCCCGGTTCGACCCGCACCCAGCGCGGATTGAACTCGAACTGCGTGACATCTTCGGCGCTGACCTGTTCGATGACGAGCCGGTTCGGATAAAGCCTGACGCGTTCGTAATCGACCGCATGCCGCGCATACACGGCGAAAGCAATGCCGACCGCCAACAACTCGATACCGGTAAACGGCAGCACCAGCCATGCGCCGCACAACACCAGCAGAAACGCGATGAACAGCGAGAACGACGCGAGCGACATATAAAACCACACGAACTGCCGCGGCGATACCGCGCAGTTGCGCTTCATCAGCCAGTCTTTTACGACCGGTTCAGAACCCGTCAGCAGATCGGTTGCTTCCATCGCTGCCTCCCGCGTACTGCCCGCCGCCGCTTGGTCGCCGCCTGGTCGTCCGCCTGGTCGTCGCCAGCTGCTCGACTGACTGCTCGACCGTGGCGGTGCCGCTCTGCCACTCGCCCGCCGCTGACCGCCTGCCCTATTGCGCCAACCCCTGCGCCCAACGCGTTGCGCCTGACGCCCAAACGTGGGGACCCCGGGCGACAAACTGACGCATTATAGGCGCGTTCTATGGCATCCACAAGCAAGCGTCTATCGCCCCGCAAGCCATATGCGACAAGCCTCTGCGCCGTTTTGCCGCACCTCGCACAGGTGTTTTTGCGAGGCTGATTCCTGACATAACGGATCGGTGCGTTGCCGCCTTTAGCGTCATTTTCATCAACGGTTCTTCGACGGACCGCGCCCAATGTCCTCGATCCGCACGATGCCGTGCCCTTCCGCGGTCGTGCGCGGCACCGCCTTCCAGGCATGGCCGTATATCACTTCGAATGTCAGCGGAATCGTGCCGTCCGCTCGGCGGCGCGCTTCGAGCGCGGCCAGCAGCGCGTCGTGCAGGCGCCGGGCCGTCATGCTCGAAGCCACGGTCGCGCCGGGCGCCGCCGCGCGTTCAAACGGGTAAGCGCCCCAGCGGCGCACGTCCGTCAGCAACGACTGCGGCGATTTATAGGTAATCGTCAGCGTCTCCTGGTCCATTACCGGAATCTCGAAGCCGCTCTCGACGAGCATGTCGCCGAGATCGTGCATGTCGACGAAGTCGATCACATGCGCGCGCGACGCGTTACCGTGCGCCGCTTCGACTTCGGCAAATGCGCCGCGCAATTCTTTTAGCGTGTCTGGGCCGAGCGTGCTGAACATCAGCAGGCCGCCGACTTTCAACACGCGCTGCCATTCGGGAAAGACGAGATCGGGACGCGAATGCCAATGCAGCGCGAGGTTCGACCAGATCAGTTCAAATGCGCCCGCCGCGAACGGCAGCGCGGCAAAGTCCGCCTGCGCGAAGCGCGGACCGCGCGTGCCGAGCGCCTTGCCGAGCGCGGCAGGCAGGAAGCGCCGCCAGCTCGTGTCACCGACATCATGATGCACCGCATGCGACAGCATCTGCCACGACAGATCGGTGCCGAAGACCGGCGCTTCCGGAAAGCGCTGACGCAGCACCGGCAGATCGTCGCCCGCGCCGCAGCCCGCATCGAGCACGTGTGCGGGCGTCACCTTGATGTAATCGAGCCGTTCGCGCATGCGCTGCGCGATTTCGCGCGGCAGGAACGCGACCTCGCCGAAGGTCGCGGCACGGCGATCGAAAATGCGCCTCAGGCGTCGCGAATCATAGGCCGGACGGCCAGTTTGGCTCGAAGAGGGGGGCATGGGAGTCGTACTGACGAAGAGTGCGAAGTATACTCGCTCGCTTCCATCCGTTCAGCGCCAGCGCCTCGCAAGCGGTTACGCAGGCACTCCAAGGCGCTCCGGCATCCATCGAAGCGCGCAGTCACGCATGCAGTTGAGCCCTCTTCTTCGGCAATTGTCAGCCATGATTCGTCGGACTTTGCGTTGTGCAAGGTCGATCACGGGTGCGCGGCCGTTTTTGCCGCCGCTACCGGTTAGCGCACGATGGTTGAAACGGGTTTGGCAAGAGGCCGCACTTCGGGTCGCAGCTCGCGTCATCCAGTTCGCACTGCCCAACCTGTGCGCGTTGTGCGGCAATATGTCGCATAAGCTATTGTGCGAGGGTTGCGACGCCGCGTACTGGAACGAAGCGCGTCTGCGCTGCACAGTCTGCGCGTTTCCGCTGACCACGGGCTCATCGCGCCGCGCCGGCGCGGCGCGCTATCAGTGCGCCGCTTGCCGTGCCGAGCCGCCGCCATTCGATGCCACATTCGCGCTTGCCGATTACCGTGCGCCGCTCGATGCGCTCGCGCTGGGTCTCAAGTTTCGCGCACGTCTGATGCTTGCGCGCGAGTTCGCGTCGCGCCTCGCAATGCTGGCCAATGACGCGCCCGATGGTGCGCACCGGCCCGACGTCGTCGTGCCGGTTCCGCTCGCGCGCAAGCGGCTTGTCGAACGCGGCTACAACCAGGCATGGGAAATCGCGCGGCCGTTTGCGAGCGCGCTGCGCGTACCGGCCGATGCGACGCTGATTCGCCGTGTCGTCGAGACGGCGCCGCAGTCGCGGCTCGATCTGAACGCGCGCCGGCAAAATGTCGGGCGCGCGTTTGCACTGACTAGGCCCGTGGACGGTTTGCACGTTGCGCTCGTCGACGATGTGATGACAACCGGCGCCACGCTCGAGGCGCTCGCGCATATGCTGAAAGCGGCCGGCGCGCGCCGCGTGACGAATTTCGTTGTGCTGCGTACGCCGAAACACTAGCCCTGAAGATTCGCTGACCATGTTCAACGTCGTACTCGTCGAACCGGAAATCCCGCCGAATACCGGCAATGTGATCCGCCTGTGCGCAAACACCGGCGCACGGCTTCATCTGATCGAACCGCTCGGTTTTCCGCTCGACGACGCGAAGATGCGTCGCGCGGGCCTCGACTATCACGAATACGCGCAGATGCACGTGCATCGCGACTGGGATGCGCTGATTGCCGCCGAAGCGCCGAACCCGGCACGCATGTTCGCGTTCACGACGCGCGGTTCGAGCCCGTTTCACTCACACGCGTTCGTGCCCGGCGACTGGTTCGTGTTCGGCGCGGAAACGCGCGGGTTGCCCGATGCGGTACTGAGCCGCTTCGACGCCGCGCAGCGCGTGCGCCTGCCGATGCGGCCCGGCAATCGCAGTCTGAATCTGTCGAATACGGTGGCCGTGGTCGTGTTCGAGGCGTGGCGTCAGGCCGGCTTCGAAGGCGGCGCCTGATCGCGCCGCGTCGCGAGTTCGGCTTCGAGTTTGGCCACATAGCGGCGAAACATCGCATCGTCGAAGCACGCGAAGATCACGCGCTCGATGCCGCGCGCATGCGGCAGCGTGTCGATAACCGTCGAGACCGCGATATCGACGGCGTCATCGGGAGGGTAGCGATAGACGCCGCAGCTGATTGCCGGAAACGCAATGTTTGCGAGGCGCGCGTGCTGCGCGAGCTCGAGCGAGCGGCGGTAGCAGGACGCGAGCAGTTCCGCCTCGCCCCGGCCGCCGCCGTGCCACACGGGGCCGACCGCATGAATCACGTGTCTGGCCGGTAGCCTGTAGCCGCGCGTGATTTTCGCGTCGCCGGTCGCACAGCCGTTGAGCGTTTCGCACTCGCGGAGCAGCTCGCGTCCCGCCGCGCGATGAATCGCACCGTCGACGCCGCCCCCGCCCAGCAACGACGTATTCGCCGCGTTGACGATGGCATCGATGTCGAGTGTTGTGATGTCGACAACGTCTGCTTCGAGTGTGCAACGACCGATGGTGAGCATGGGTGCCTCCGTGCGTGCTTGCGCGACGCAACCGCTCGCGCCGCAGCTATTCCGCTTTCGCGTCGCGGCGCAACAACGCGCTGACCGCGTCGCGCGGCGCCACACCGTCGAACAGCACCGCGCATACCGCCTGCGTGATCGGCACTTCGATCGCGTGCGCGCGTGCGATCGACAGCACCGCCTGCGCACAGCGTACGCCCTCGGCCACGTGGCCGAGCGCGCCGAGAATATCGGCCAGCGAACGGCCCGACGCGAGTTGCACGCCGACCGTCCGATTGCGCGACAAATCGCCGGTCGCCGTCAGAATCAGATCGCCGAGACCCGCGAGGCCCGTGAACGTCTCCGCGCGGCCGCCGAGCGTCACGCCAAGGCGCGTCATTTCAGCAAGCCCACGCGTGATCAACGCGGCGCGCGCGTTGAGCCCGAGGCCCAGCCCGTCGGCGATACCGGTCGCGATTGCGAGCACGTTTTTCACCGCGCCGCCCACTTCGACGCCGACGACATCGTCGCCGGTATAGATGCGCATCGCACCGTGGTGAAACGCGGCAAGCGTGCGTTCGCGGCACGTGGCCGACGCGCTCGCAACCGTCAATGCGACCGGCAGGTTCTGGCCGACTTCGCGCGCAAAACTCGGTCCCGACAACACGCCGTTGCTCGGATGACCGGCCAGTTCCTGCGCGACGACCTGATGCGGCATCAGTTGCGTGTCGGATTCGAAGCCCTTGCACAGCCAGATGACGTTCGCGGGCACGCGCTGGGCGTCGTGCATCGCGCGAAACAGCGTGCGCAAGCCCGCGACCGGCGTCGCCACGACGCACAGCGCATCGTCGGCGAGTGCATGGTCGAGTGTGGCGGACAGGCCGGCTTCGTAGCGCAGCGCGGCCGGCAAAGCAACGCCCGCCAGATAGCGGGCGTTTTCATGCTTCGAGGCAAGCTCGGCAACGAGCGCGGCGTCGCGCGCCCATAGCACCGTATCGTGCCGCGTCGCCAGATGGCCGGCGAGCGCGGTTCCCCATGCGCCGGCGCCCAGTACAGCGACCTTCATGGCCGGCTCCGTGCGGGGCGCGTCAGTGCGTGGCGCCGCTTTGCGCGCCGCCGTTTTGCGAGGCGATTTGCGCGAGACGCTGCTCATAGAGCGCCTGGAAGTTGATTTCGGCGAGGTGGATCGGCGGGAAGCCGGCGCGCGTGATCGCGTCGGCGATATTCGAGCGCAGGTACGGGAACAGAATGGTCGGACACGCGATGCCGACCAGCGGATCGATCTGCTCGGCCGGGATGTTCCGAATGTCGAAAATGCCCGCTTGCTTCGCTTCGATCAGGAACGCGACCTTGTCGGTGACCTTCGCGGTGACGGTGCCGGTGACGAGAATCTCGAACACGGTATCGGCGAGACGCTCGGCCTTCACGTCCACTTCGACTTCGACCGACGGCATTTCCTGCTCGAGAAAGATGGCCGGCGAATTCGGCTGCTCGAGCGACATGTCCTTCAGATAGATGCGCTGGATGTTGAAGAACGGCTGGTTATTCTCGTCGGACATGATTCGGTACTCCCTCGTGGTACGTTGCGGCGGCCGTTGGCGGGCCGCCGGATTATAAGTTCGTGGTGTGCGCGCGGTGTGCTCGGGACGGAGCGGGTGCGGCTCGCGTCCGGGCCACATTCGTGTGACGTCGGAGTGACGCCGGCTCAGACGTTCGAACGGGCGTGGAAACGGCGGAACCCGCGGGTTCGCCGACCTGCGCCGCGGCCGCGCGCGAAGCGCGACGGGCGGCGCGGATTAACGCCTGAAAACGTTCAGACCACTTCTTCGAGCAATGGCGTCAGACCGCCCGCGCGATCGAGCGCGGACAGGTCATCGTAACCGCCGACATGTGTTTCGCCGATGAAAACCTGCGGCACCGTGCGGCGCCCCGTGCGGGTCATCATTTCCTGGCGGCGCGCCGGGTCCTTGTCGATCAGCACTTTCTCGATCTGGTCGACGCCGCGCGACTTCAGCAGGCGCTCGGCCATCTGGCAATACGGGCAAACCTGGGTGCTGTACATGATCACTTTGTTCACTTCGCTGCTCCTTGTTTGACGACCGGCATGCCCGCTTGCTGCCAGGCGTTCACGCCGCCTTCGAGCACATGCACCTCGGCATAGCCTGCGTCACGCACGATACGTGCGGCCTTGTTCGAATGCTGACCGGTCTGGCACACCAGCAGCACCGGGTTGCTCTTGTTCTTCACGAGCTGCCCGACCTTTGCCTGCAATTCCGCAAACTCCACGTGGCGCGCCGCCGGCAGATGGCCATTGGCGAACTCCGCTGCGGGGCGCAGGTCAACCACCACAGCATTGCGCCGGTTGATGAGCTGCGTCGCTTGCGCGGCGGACAGGCCGCCGCGGCCACGGCGAGCGATCATCGGCCACAGGAGCAACGCCCCGGAGATGAGGGCGGCCGCGATCAGGACAAGGTTCGAGTAGTCGGTGAAAAACGTCACGGAATATTTGCCGGAAAAAGTAAGAAAGGATGAGAAATTAAAAAGGGCAATCCGGCCATTATAAAATAACCGCCTGTCCCGATGGCGACCGCATAGAATGTGCCGCGGCCCGCGCCTCGCATTACCGCTTCCTTACTACCGACCGGCCAGACCATGTACAAACTCGTTCTCATCCGCCACGGCGAATCGACGTGGAACAAGGAAAACCGCTTCACGGGCTGGGTCGACGTCGACCTGACCGAGCAGGGCATCCGCGAGGCAAAACAGGCGGGCGACCTGCTGAAGGCGGCCGGCTACACGTTCGACATCGCGTACACATCGGTGTTGAAGCGCGCGATCCGCACGCTGTGGCACGTGCAGGACCAGATGGACCTGATGTACCTGCCCGTGGTCCACTCGTGGCGCCTGAACGAACGCCATTACGGCGCGCTCGCGGGTCTGAACAAGGCCGAAACGGCCCAGAAGTACGGCGACGAACAGGTGCTGATCTGGCGCCGCAGCTACGACACGCCGCCGCCGGCGCTCGAACCGGGCGATTCGCGCGCGTCGTTCAACGACCCGCGCTACGCGAAAGTCCCGCGCGAACAGTTGCCGCTCACCGAATGCCTGAAGGATACGGTGGCGCGTGTGATGCCGATCTGGAACGAATCGATCGCGCCGGCAATTAAATCGGGCCGCAACGTGCTGATTGCCGCACACGGCAACTCGATCCGCGCGCTCGTCAAATATCTGGATGAAATCTCAGACAAGGACATCGTCGGATTGAACATTCCGAATGGTGTGCCGCTTGTCTACGAACTCGACGAAGCGCTGAAGCCGATCAAACACTACTATCTGGGAGACCCGGAAGCGATCGCGAAGGCGCAGGCGGCCGTCGCCAAACAGGGCAAGGCGGGCTGATCGACCGCAAAGCGCGGGCTCGGGCGCGGCAAAAATGCCCGCTGTGTGGCGCGCGCTTCGGGTTCGCGACTTCGCTGCCGCTTTAAGACGGCTTTAAGCGCGCTTGCGTATAAGCTCTAGGCGCGTATGCGTATCGATGCGGCAGCCGGCACGAGGTATCAACGCACCACCGCGCGTCGGCTACCGCACATACACTATGCGCTGCCGCCCGCGACGATCCGAAGAACCTCGCTGTCCTGAGCTTGTCGAAGAACCGGTCAACCGCCCAAACGGCCGTCCCGGCGTCGAGAAGTTATACTTGTCCGTCCTTACCCTTCACGCTGCCACGCGCTTCCGACCGCAACAGACTCTATGCGAAAGAACCTGAAAACTATCGGCCTGATCGCCGCGGGCCTTGCTACCGGCGTTTTTGCAACTCTGCAACTCTCTGCCTCGGCCCAGCAAACTCCCGTTCCCGCGTCCAGTCCCCTGCCGCTCGACCAGTTGCGGCTCTTTGCCGAAGTCTTCGGTCAGATCAAGCATGAATATGTGGAACCGGTCGACGATAAAAAGCTGCTGACCGCCGCGATCAAGGGCATGGTGTCAAGCCTCGATCCGCACTCGTCGTATCTCGACAAGACCGATTACGAAGAACTGCAGGAACAGACCAAGGGCCGTTTCGCGGGTCTCGGCATCGAGATCTCGCAGGAAGACGGCCTGATCAAGGTGATCTCGCCGATCGAGGATACGCCCGCGTTCCGCGCCGGCATCCGTCCCGGCGACCTGATCACGCGCATCAACGACAAGCCCGTGCGCGGCATGACGCTCGACAAGGCTGTCAAGCAGATGCGCGGCGACCCGGGCACCAAGGTCACGCTCACGATCTTCCGCAAGACCGACGACCGCACGTTCCCGCTCACGGTGACGCGCGCGATCATCAAGGTGAAGAGCGTGAAGTCGAAGATCCTCGCGCCCGGTTACGCCTACGTCCGTATTACGAGCTTCCAGGAACGGACCGTGCCGGATCTCGCCGCCGCGCTGCAAGATATCGCGCGCCAGCAGCCGAACCTGAAGGGCCTGATCCTCGATCTGCGCAACAACGGCGGCGGCCTGCTGCAAAGCGCGGTCGGCGTCGCAGGCGCGTTCCTGCCGCCGGATTCGGTGGTCGTGTCGACGAACGGCCAGATTCCGGATTCGAAGCAGGTCTATCGCGACACCTACGATAACTACCGCCTGTCGTCGTTCGACGGCGATCCGCTGAAGGGTCTGCCGCCGATCTTCAAGACGGTGCCGATGATCGTGCTGACCAACGCGTACTCGGCTTCGGCGTCGGAAATCGTCGCCGGCGCGCTGCAGGATCAGCATCGCGCGCTGATCGTCGGCAAGACGACGTTCGGCAAGGGCTCGGTGCAGACGGTGCGTCCGATGACCGCGGATACCGCGCTGCGTCTGACCACGGCGTACTACTACACGCCGAGCGGCCGCTCGATCCAGAACAAGGGCATCCGCCCGGATATCGCGGTCGATCAGTACGCGGACGGCGATCCGGACGACGCACTCGTCACGCGTGAAGTCGATTATTCGAATCACCTCGCGAACACGCAGGATCCGAACGAGAAGAAGGAGCAGGAGGAGCGCGAACAGGAGCGTATGGACCAGTTGCGTCTGCTCGAAGAGCAGAACGATAAGAAGACGCCGGAACAGCGTCAGAAGGATCGTGATCGCAAGCCGGTCGAATTCGGCTCGAACGACGACTTCATGCTGCAGCAGGGCCTCAACAAGCTCGAAGGCAAGACCGTCGTGGAATCGAAGTCGCTCATGGAGCGCCGTCTCGCGCAGAACAAGCCGGCACAATCGGCTTCCGCGCCGGTCGCGGTGAAGCCGGCGCTGCCGGTTACGCCGGGCGCGTCGGGCCCGGGTGCGGCGGCTCCCGCGCCGGCGTCGTCGGGTGCGACGTCAAGCAGCAGCAAGTAAGGGTAAATCGCGGGTCTTCGCGGCTGGATGCATGCCGCGAAGACCCGAATTCGTTTGAAACCCTGATTCCCGAATTGGCAAGTCCCTACTCGAAGTCCTGATTTCACGCGCGGCTAGAATAAGATCATTGCCGCTGTCCGCCCGGCGTTCCTACCTGCCGTCGCAGCGGCCTTGTAACGCGACGCGCCCCGCCATGAACGACGAACAACTGCTCCGCTATTCCCGCCATATCCTCGTCGACGAGCTCGGCATCGAGGCGCAGCAGCGCTTTCTCGATGCGCACGCCATCGTCGTCGGCGCGGGTGGGCTGGGCTCGCCGGCCGCGATGTATCTGGCGGCGGCGGGCGTCGGGCAGCTCACGCTCGTCGATGCCGATACGGTCGACCTGACCAACCTGCAGCGGCAGATTCTGCATGTAACGGCGTCGGTCGGACGCAGGAAGGTGGAATCGGGGCGCGACGCCATCGCGCGCCTGAATCCGGACGTGAAAGTGAACGCGATCACCGAGCGTGTCGACGATGCGTGGCTCGATCGCGCCGTGCCGTCGGCGACGGTCGTGCTCGACTGCACCGACAACTTCGCGACGCGCCATGCGATCAATCGTGCCTGCGTCGCACACCGCGTACCGCTTGTGTCGGGCGCGGCGTTACGCTTCGATGGCCAGATCAGCACATTCGATCTGCGCGACGACGCATCGCCGTGTTACGCATGCGTGTTTCCGGAAGACCAGCCGTTCGAGGAAGTCGCCTGCTCGACGATGGGCGTGTTCTCGCCGACGGTCGGCATTATCGGCGCGATGCAGGCGGCCGAAGCGCTGCGCGTGATCGCGGGCATCGGCACGCCGCTCGTCGGCCGCCTGATGATGCTGGACTCGCTGCGCATGGAATGGACGACGATGCGGATCGCGCGGCAACCCGATTGCGCGGTGTGCGGCGAACGGCACGAGGCCGGAGGGGTTGTGAGCGACGCCGACGAGGCATCGCGCGGCGCGGCGTCGTAGCCACAAGCATGGCGGCGGCAGGTGCCGCGCATCGCGAGGCCTGCCGTCCCGATCGCCGCGCGTGACTTACCTTTGCCGATACTGCGCTGAAGCGAACAGCTCGATCATCAAGCCTGCGCCAACCGCTTCAATGCCGCCTCGAGCTCGGCCGGCTCGAACGCCGCCAGCACATCGGCGACCGGCTTCTCCAGCGCCTTCACGCTCGAACGCAGAATCTCCTGCTTCACGAGCAGCAACTGGCTCGGATGCATCGAGAACTCGGTAAGCCCCATCCCGAGGAAAAGCCGCGTCAGCGCCGGGTCGCCGGCCATCTCACCGCACACCGACACCGGCACACCCGCCCGCCTCGCCTCGCGCAGCGTGAACGCGATCAGATGCAGCACGGCCGGGTGCAGCGGGTCGTACAGATGCGCTACCGCATTGTCGGCGCGGTCGATCGCGAGCGTGTACTGGATCAGGTCGTTCGTGCCGATCGACAGGAAATCGAGCCGCTTCAGAAACAACGGCAGCGCGATCGCCGCCGCCGGAATCTCGATCATCGCGCCGACGCGCACATTCGGGTCGTACGCCAGCCCCGCGTCGTCGAGCTGATGCTTTGCTTCACGAATCAGGTCGAGCGTCTGATCGATCTCCTGCGCGTGCGCGAGCATCGGAATCAGAATCTTCACGCTGCCGAATGCCGACGCACGCAGAATGGCGCGCAACTGCGTGAGGAACATCTGCGGCTCGGACAGGCTCCAGCGAATCGCGCGCAGGCCGAGCGCGGGGTTCGGCGCGGTCTCGTAGCCGTCGCCGGTGCTGCCCATCGCTTCGAGCGGCTTGTCGGCGCCGACGTCGATCGTGCGGATCGTTACCGGCATGCCGTTCATCAGTTCGACCGCACGGCGATACGCATCGAACTGCTCTTCCTCTTCGGGCAGCCGGCCGTCCTTCTGGTTCATGAACAGGAACTCGGTGCGGAACAGGCCCACGCCGGTCGCGCCCGCATCGATCGCCGCCCGCGCGTCGTCCGGCAACTCGATGTTGGCGCACAGCTCGATGTTCGTGCCGCACAGCGTTTTCGTCGGCGAGAACTTGAGCCGCTGCAGCTTGCGCTGCTCGAGCGCCTTCTCGCTTTGACGGTACGAATATTCTTCGAGGACGATCGGCGCGGGATCGACGATCACGATGCCGTGATCGCCATCGACGATGATCAGATCGTCCTGGCGAATCAGCGCGCTCGCCTGCTGCACGCCGACCGCCGCCGGAATGCCGAGGCTGCGCGCGACGATCGCCGTATGCGAGGTGCGGCCGCCGAGGTCGGTCACGAAGCCCTGGAACGTCTGCGTCTTGAACTGCATCATGTCGGCGGGCGCAATGTCGTGCGCGACGACGATCATCTCGTCGCACGCACCATGCGCACCGTGCGCAAGGTTCACCGATGCGCCCGCGAGCGCCTTCAGCACGCGTTCGACGACCTGCTCGATATCGGCCTTGCGCTCGCGCAGGTATTCGTCGTCGACTTCGTCGAAGTGACGCGACAGGCGCTCGAGCTGCTCGGTCAGCGCCCATTCGACGTTGTAGCGGCGCGTGCGGATCAGATCGAAGGTTTCCTGCACCAGCATCGCGTCGTTCAGGATCATCGAATGGACGTCGATGAACGCGCCCATCTCGGTCGGCGCATCGGCGGCCAGGTCGGCGCGCAATGCCTTGAGTTCGTCCGTAACGACGAGTTGGGCTGAGCGAAAGCGTTCGATCTCGCCTTCGATTTCGGCGGGTTCGATCAGATAGTGGTCGACGTCGAGTGCGGCCGGGGCGATCAGATAGGCCCGCCCGATGGCTATACCGCGTGACACGGGAATTCCATGCAGCGTGAACGACACGCGCACCTCCTCTAGTTGTTTGATGCCGCGGCAAACCGCTGCAGTGCTCTCAGACCCCGCCCACGATTATAGATTCCGCGGCATCCCCGTGTGCTGTGCGATGCAGCAGAAATGCCTTCCCATGGAACGCAATAATCCTGCGCGAAGCGATCGGAGCGGCAATCGGGCCGCGCCCGGAACCGTACCACCGCGTAAGGTGGCGCGCCCTTCATGTCGAAAGCAAAAACGCCGCGGAATAGCCGCGGCGTTTTTTCGCATCGGGCACCACGCCGCAGCTTGCTACTGGCCTTCGCCGAACTTGTCCGCGATCAGCTTCAGGAGCGCATCCATCGCTTCTTTTTCGTCGGCGCCTTCGGTTTCGATCAGCACCGTGCTGCCGATGCCCGCGGCGAGCATCATCACGCCCATGATGCTCTTTGCGTTGATGCGACGCCCGTTACGACTCATCCATATCTCGGACTGGAAATTCGCGGCCAGTTGCGTCAGCTTGGCCGACGCGCGCGCGTGCAAACCGAGCTTGTTCACGATTGTCGTTTCCTGTTGCAGCATCTGATGATCCGAAGAGCAGTTATTAAAGTTGTCGGTGCTGTTGTTAGTGCTGCTGTCGCGTTGCTATTGCGTGTGCGAACGTCGTGCGACAGACAAACCGCCGCGCGAACGACGCCGACGCTTATCGGCCGCTTGCCTTGCCGCTCGCTTCGCTGTTCGCCGTAGCGCCTGCTTCGGCTTTAGCCGCGTTCGCATTCAGGTCGCAATCCGGCGGCAATGCCGGCATGCAGTCCGCGTCGCTTGCGATCGGCGCGGCGGGCGGCGGTGTGGCCGGGCCAACCGAATGGATGCCTTTCGTTGCACCGGCAAGCGCCTTGTCGACGAGCGTGTCGAGCGGCGTAGCACGGTAGCACACGGCGCGCACGAGCATCGGCAGATTGACGCCCGCGACGACGCGCACGTCCGGGATCGCCGCGAGCCGGCCGGCGATATTCGACGGCGTCGCGCCGAACATATCGGTCATCACGAGCGCGCCGTTCTCTTCCTTCAGACGTTCGATCTCGTGATGCGCGAGCGCGACGATCTGCGCGGGATCGCAATCGGGCGTGACGTCGATGACGCCGATGCGGGCGGGCAAGCCGCCGTAAATGTGCGCGACACACTCGCGTAACGCGGTAGCGAACGGAGCATGCGCAATGATCAGAATGCCTGCCATGTCAGCCTTGCTGCAATAAACGGCCCGCTGTCGTGACCCGGAAGTCGTGACCCACGAGCGGCGGCCCGGTGTCGAACCGGGGGGCTGCTCCGGGCGCGCGGCGCTTTGCCTGCCTGACCGCTTTTCAGTCGTCAGGGCCTGAACGTACTTCCAGGGGACCGAACATCTGCGCAATCCTCGCAGACTCAAGCGCGAGCGGGCATTGTAACAGCGTCATTTTCGCGCCTTCGGCCGATTTCCGCTTGCATTGTCCGCTTGCATCGTGCGCACAGTGGCGGCGAAGCGCCGCGCGAGACCTACCCGACCGCGCGCTCCAACGCATCGATGAACATACCGGCGACGTCGAAGCCGGTCTGATCCATGATCTCGCGAAAGCACGTCGGACTCGTCACATTGACTTCGGTGAGCCAGTCGCCGATCGCATCGAGCCCGACCAGCAGCAGGCCGCGCGCGGCGAGCACGGGTGCGAGCGCGGCGGCGATCTCGCGGTCGCGCGGCGTCAGCGGCCGCGCCACGCCAAGGCCGCCCGCGGCGAGGTTACCGCGTACTTCGTTGCCCTGCGGAATGCGCGCGAGCGAGTACGGCACCGCTTCGCCGCCGATCAGCAGGATGCGTTTATCGCCGTCCTTGATCTCGGGGATGAACTTCTGCGCCATCACGGTCCGCGCGCCATCATGGCTTAGCATCTCGACGATCGAGCCGAGGTTCATGCCGTCTGCCTTCACGCGAAACACGCCCATGCCGCCCATGCCGTCGAGCGGCTTCAGGATCACATCGCCATGTTCGGCGTGGAATTCGCGCAGGCGCGCCGCGTCGCGCGTGACGAGCGTCGGCGCAACGAACTGCGGGAACTCGCCGATCGCGAGCTTTTCGGAATGGTCGCGAATGGCCTGCGGCTTGTTGAAGATGCGCGCACCCGCGCGTTCCGCGAGTTCGAGCAACCAGGTGGACGTGACGTACTCCATGTCGAACGGCGGGTCCTTGCGCATCAGCACCGCGCCGAAGCTCGTCAGCGCGCGCGGCGCCGCCTCGTCGGCGGCAAACCATGGCTCGCGGTGACTATCCGCTTCGTCGCCGACAATCTCGAAGCGCTGCGCGCTCGCTTCGACCGCCCCGCCCGTCCACGCCAGATGACGCGGCTCGCACGTGTAGAGCGTGTGGCCGCGGCGCGCGGCCTCGGCCATCATCGCGTACGTCGTGTCCTTATAGATCTTGAAGCGGGAAAGCGGGTCGGCGATAAAGAGAATGTCCATGGAATACCTGGTGCAGCCACGCGGGCTCGCGTTGATCGTGACACGGAAATGGCGGCAAAGACGCGCAAGCCGAAACCGCGGGGACGGGCCCCGGAACTAGACCTGGATCGCTTCCGGATCGGTCCGTTCGAGCTCCAGCGATGCGGCAAGCAACCCCAGCCGCGCAACGACACCATACATGTAAAAGCGATTCGGCGGCGCTGCGCCCGGCTTCGCGTGCGCATCGGGCAGCGCGGTGTGCTCGAAGCCGAGCGGCACGAAATGCATGCCCGGCGCGTTCAGGTTCTGGTCGCGCTCGCGGCTGCCGTGTGCGCGGTAGAAGCCGCCCACCACGTAACGGTCGATCATGTAGACCACCGGCTCCGCGACTTCCTCGCCGATGCGCTCGAACGTGTAGACGCCTTCCTGCACGAGCATGTCGTGCACCTCGAGGCCTTCCTTGGTCGCCGCCATCTTGGTGCGCTCGCGCTTGGTCAGCGCGGCGACTTCGGACGCGTCGTGCACGGTCATGACACTCATGCCGTACGTACCCGCATCGGACTTGATCACGACATACGGCTTTTCGGAGATACCGTACTCGCGATACTTCTTCGCGATCTTCTTGAGCACGCCGTCGATCGCATCCGCCAGCGCTGCCTCGCCGGTGCGCGCCTCGAAGTCGACGCCTTCTACGTGCGCGTAGTACGGGTTGATCATCCACGGGTCGATCTCGACCATCTTCGCGAATTTCTTCGCGACGTCGTCGTAGCACGAGAAGTGCGTCGACTTGCGGCGCACCGCCCAGCCCGCATGCAGCGGCGGCAGCAGATACTGCTCGTGCAGATTTTCGAGCACCGGCGGAATGCCGCCCGACAGATCGTTGTTGATCAGGATCGAACACGGATCGAAGTTCTTCAGGCCGAGCCGGCGCTGCGAGCGCTCGAGCGGTTCGAGCACGATCTTCTGCCCGTCGGACAGCGCAATGGTGACGGGACCGTGAATCGACTCGTCGAGCGTGCCGAAGCGTACGTTCAGCCCCGCCTGACGCATGATCGTTGCGAGCCGCGCGACGTTTTCGAGGTAGAACGCGTTGCGCGTATGGCGCTCGGGAATGACGAGCAGGTTCTTCGCGTCCGGGCAGATTTTTTCGATCGATGCCATCGCGGCCTGCACCGCGAGCGGCAGCACTTCGACCGGCAACGCGTTGAACGCGCCCGGAAACAGATTCGTATCGACAGGTGCGAGCTTGAAGCCGGCGTTACGCAGATCGACCGAGCAGTAGAACGGCGGCGTGTGCTCCTGCCATTCGAGCCGGAACCAGCGCTCGATAGCGGGAGTCGCGTCGAGGATCTTCCGCTCAAGGTCGAGCAGCGGACCATTTAACGCCGTAACGAGATGCGGAACCATTAATCACTCGCAGACTGGAGAAGGACGATTGTAGAGCAAATGCTAGGCCCATCTGGGGACGCTTTCTCCAATCGCAAGTCTTGGGTAAGGCTATTCTTCCCACCGTCGAAAACGTGAGGAAAATCCACTATTTACGAGATGGCGCGGGAAGAAAAAAGCCCGCCGAAGAGGCGGGCTGAAGTCGCTGCGCTTACCAACCGGTCAGGTGGTTCTGGTCAAAATCCGGATTGAGGTTCCTCTGTTCTTTTATTCGACGTGTTCGCCGTGCAGGATCACGTCGAGACCTTCGCGCTCTTCCTCTTCGGTCACGCGCAGGCCCATCACCATATCGATCACCTTCAGCAGGACAAAGCTGACCACGCCCGAATAGATGACGGTCGTCAGCACACCCTTGACCTGCAGCAGCACGCTCGAATCGAGGCCGCTGATGTCCTTGACCGCGAACACGCCGGTCAGGATCGCGCCGACGATGCCGCCGATGCAGTGCACGCCGAACGCGTCGAGCGAATCGTCGTAGCCGAGCTTGTGCTTGAGCCACGTCGCCGACCAGAAGCAGATCACGCCTGCGACCAGACCGATGATCAGCGCGCCGGCCACGCCGACGAAGCCCGAAGCCGGCGTAATCGCGACCAGACCCGCCACCGCGCCCGACACGATGCCGAGCACCGACGGCTTACCCTTGGCGATCCATTCGGCGAACATCCAGCCCAGTGCCGCCATCGCGGTGGCGATCTGCGTCGTCAGCATCGCGAAGCCCGCACGGCCGTCGGCCGCCACCGCCGAACCGGCGTTGAAGCCGAACCAGCCGACCCACAGCATCGAGCCGCCGATCATCGTCAGCACGAGGTTGTGCGGCGCCATCACGTCCTTGCCGTAGCCGGTGCGCTTGCCGAGCACCAGTGCGCAGACGAGCGCCGCGATACCCGCGTTGATGTGCACGACCGTGCCGCCCGCGAAGTCGAGGATGCCCGCGCTCGCCAGCCAGCCCGTCGGCTCCCACACCATGTGCGCGATCGGCGAGTAGACGAGGATCGACCACAGCGTCATGAAAACGAGCATCGACGAGAACTTCATCCGGTCCGCGAACGCACCGGTGATGAGCGCCGGCGTGATGATCGCGAAGGTCAGCTGGAAGCAGAAGTAGACCGTTTCGGGGATCGTCGTCGCGAGGTGGCTCACGGTCAGCGTCGTCGCCTTGTCGGTCTTGATGTAGTTCATGCCCGACAGGAACACACGCGAGAAGCCGCCGATGAACGAGTTGCCCGGCGTGAACGCAAGGCTATAGCCGATCACGGTCCAGACCACGGTCACGAGACACGTGATGGCAAAGCTCTGCATGACGGTCGCGAGCACGTTCTTCTTGCGGACCATGCCGCCGTAGAAGAGCGCGAGGCCCGGTATCGTCATGAACAGCACGAGCGCGGTGGAGGTCAGCATCCACGCGGTGTCGCCGGAACTGATCTTCGACGAATCGACCGAGAACGGCGCGGTCGGTGCGGCAGGCGCCGCTGCTGCCGCAGCGGAAGCGTCCGCGGGGGCGCTGGCGGCCGGCGCGGCGGAAGCATCCGCGGCGGGCGCGCTGGCGGTCGTATCGGGGGCCGACGCCGCGGCAGGCGCCGACGCATCATCCGCGACGGCGTTGCCGATGCCGGCTGCGAGCAGCGAGCCGACCATCAGCAGGGACATCAAAAGTTTGCGCATTTCCTGTTTCCTCTTGTCACTGTTCTTCTACAGGGCATCCGCGCCGGTCTCCCCGGTGCGGATCCGAATTACTTGTTCGATCGGCGTGACAAAAATCTTGCCGTCGCCGATCTTGCCGGTACGCGCCGCGCGTTCGAGCGCTTCGATGGCCTGGTCGACAATGTCGTCCGATACAGCCGCCTCGATCTTCACCTTGGGCAGAAAGTCGACTACATACTCCGCGCCCCGATACAGCTCCGTATGTCCCTTCTGACGTCCGAAGCCTTTGACTTCCGTCACCGTGATCCCGGAGACGCCGATCGCCGACAGGGCTTCGCGCGCCTCATCGAGCTTGAACGGCTTGATGATTGCGGTAATCAGTTTCATGAAATCCCTCGCTGTAGTGACTCAACCCGTTGCGTGCTGCTTTCTAGTGCCTTTCGCCTGTCGGCGGCCACTCCATTGAAGCCGCGGGCTCGCGCGCCAATCGGCGTCCCGACTGATGCGCGGGCCAACAACAGCAGCTTCCATGCCATGTTGCAATGCAGAAAGGGTAAAGTTCATGCCGCACAAGGCTCTCGCGGCAATCAGCGCGCAAACTCGTCCGAATGGCCAGCATTGGCGGCGCACGGTGGCGCGGCGCGTTGATCGTTGTTAGAGTGTCCGCACGCATGCAGCCCGGCCGTGCGCACCGAATGTGCACCAGGCCCGCACATGCGGCGTGCACCGCCGGCGCAGGATGCACCATCAATGAACATCGGCGCTGGCGAGGCACTGAGGTAACGACGTCTGCACATAATTTGTGCACAAGGGGAATGCAATGAGACAACCGAACGACATCTTCAACGACCTGCAGGCGCGCATGAGCGACCTGCTCAAAAACTCACCGGCCAAAGATGTCGAACGCAACGTGAGGGCGATGCTGGCCCAAGGGTTTTCGAAGCTCGATCTCGTCACGCGCGAGGAGTTTGATACGCAAACCCAAGTACTTGTGCGCACGCGCGCGCGGCTCGAAGAACTCGAGCGGCGCGTGGCCGAGCTCGAGCAGAAGCTGCCGGTCACCCAATCGTCCTGACCGGAACCCCTCCGAAGCTGCACTTCACCGGCAAGCGAGCCGTGACGTCATCAGCGTATTAATGGGAATGCGCGGCAACGCCCGCGTGTTTCGACGGGAGTAAACATGTCGCTTGCCGTGGTCAAGAGCCGCGCGCCGGCTGCTGGCCGCGCGCCTGAAGTCACCGTCGAGGTCCATCTCGCGAACGGTTTGCCTTCTTTCTCGATAGTGGGTCTGCCCGATCTCGAAGTGCGCGAAAGCCGCGAACGGGTGCGGGCCGCACTGCAGAACTGCGGACTCGACTTTCCGGTCCGTCGCATCACCGTCAATCTTGCTCCCGCCGATCTGCCGAAGGAATCCGGCCGCTTCGATCTGCCGATTGCGCTCGGCATTCTTGCGGCGAGCGGGCAGATTCCCGCCGAGTCGCTTGCGCATCGCGAGTTCGCTGGTGAACTGTCGCTGACCGGCGCGCTGCGGCCGATGCGCGGCGCGTTCGCGATGGCCTGCGGGACCGCGCGCAGCGCGGCCGCGTCGCTGACAGTCGCGGAAGAAAACACCGTCTTTCCGCACCGCAATCCTCAGCTGTATCTGCCTGCCGCGAGCGCAGCCGAGGCGGCGCTGGTCCCGGGCGTCGACGTATTCGGCGCGACGGATCTGCCGTCGCTTTGCGCGCATCTGTCGGGGGACGCCGACGCCCGGCTGTCGCCGGTCGCGGCGCCGCCGGTCTGCGCGCAGCAACCGCCCGCTGTCCCGGACATGGCCGATGTGATTGGCCAGCGCGGCGCGCGCCGTGCGCTCGAAGTCGCCGCAGCGGGTGGTCATCATGTCCTGATGGTCGGACCGCCCGGCGCCGGCAAGTCGATGCTCGCGGCCCGCCTGCCGAGCCTGCTGCCGCCGATGACCGACGACGAAGCGCTGACCTCGGCGGCCCTGCTGTCGGCGAGTCTTTGCGGCTTCTCGCCGGCGCAATGGCGGCAACGGCCGTTCCGCGCGCCGCATCATTCATCGAGCGCGGCGGCGCTCGTCGGCGGACGCAATCCGCCGCGGCCCGGAGAAATTACGCTAGCGCACCTCGGCGTGCTTTTTCTCGATGAGCTGCCCGAGTTCGATCGTCATGTGCTCGAAACGCTGCGTGAGCCGCTCGAGGCCGGTCGCATCACGATCTCGCGCGCTGCCTGGCAGGCCGACTTTCCGGCTGCGTGCCAGCTGATCGCCGCGATGAACCCCTGTCCATGCGGCTGGCGCGGCGATCCGAACGGCCGCTGCCGATGCACGCCGGAAATGGCGGCGCGCTATATGCGCAAGCTGTCCGGCCCGCTTCTCGACCGCATCGACATCCAGATCGACATTCCGGCGCTGTCACCGGCCGAGCTTTCGGCGCGCGCCGCCGATCACGGCGAGCCAAGCGCCACGATCGCCGCTCGCGTGCAGCAGGCGCGCGCACGGCAGCTCGAGCGCCAGGGCAAGACCAACCGTGAACTGGACGGACGCGAGGTCGACGAAGTATGCCGCCCCGACAATGCCGGCGAAAGCCTGTTGCGCGAAGCCGGCGAGCGCTTCGGCTGGTCCGCGCGGGCCTATTACCGGGTGCTCAAAGTCGCGCGGACGATCGCCGACCTGGCCGGTGTCGATACGCCGAACGCGTCCCAGATAGCGGAAGCCGTGCAATACCGGCGTGTATTCGCAGCGGCTTGATCTCAGCAAAAAAGGCGTGTCAAGACTTGACTTATGCACACAAACTGCCCCTTGACACGTTTGGATACAACTGAAAGGGACTTGTGAGGCCGGCGTTAAAGTCCTTTGATTTTATTGAGATTTATCGCCTGCCAACAATCAGGGCAAAATAACCGGAGGTCCACTGGACGGGCTTGTGCGGCCTGCCGCGCATAGTTCTCAACAAAGTTATCCACAAGTCCTGTGGGTAACCGAAAAACTTCAGAAAAATCCGCCCATTAGCGCTATTAGCTACGAAGGAACTTTCACTTCGGGTGATGCGCCACGGCTATCCCGCAGCGGATCTTTTACCGCTCTTAATACAGTTTGAACGACTGGAAGAACTGATCTAATTGCTCTGGGGGCAGCTCTTTTTTGGCGACTACCGCAGCCTGATAGACGTGCCGCCCCTTGGCAACGAGGCGAGCGTGCATGATACGCGTCTCCTTTTTCGGGCCGGCGGTGCCGCTGAAGGTCACTTCGAGCCCCGGCACGTCGCCGCCCGCCGCGAGCGGGATCGGCATTGCGCGTGCGTTGGGCGCGACACCCAGATTGCGTGCGAGGCCCGCGCGCAGGAAATCGAGCGTCGCGCGCTGCGTATTCGGGTCGTCGTTCGGCAGCATCACGGTGCCGACCGCGAATACGGCATCGCCGGCTTCCGCGGTCTGCATGTCCATTTTCATCGGCGTGCCGTCAATGTCGATCTGACGTTCGTCGAGACTCGGTTTGGCGGGCAGATCGACGGTGTACCCGTTGTCGTTGTTCATGATCGTGCGCCAGTCGTAGGTCGGCGAGCATGCCGCGAGCGCCGCGGCGCAGACGGTCACGTACAACGCCCTGCACCACGGCGAATGCGCAAGCCGGTTCCGCGCCACGCGGCGATGCGCGACCGGTAGTGCAGACTGCATATCGGCAGTACGGCGAAGAAAACGGGTAAGCGAAAGCGATTGGAAATTGACGCGAAACATGAATGACAGGACAGGCGAAATTGCGCTGAAAACACCATTATCCGCCTGTGCGGACGGTGCTGCCGCCTATACTGAATAAGGCTACAATGACACCCGGCGGCGCACTGGCCGCCCCTTTTGCGCACCCGCTGCGCCCCAGAGATTCCCACCCATGAGCCAAGATACTGTTTCCCGGCGCACCAGCCCGATTCGCTACATTGCGATGGTGGTCGTCGCCGGTGCGATCGCGGTTGCCGGTTATTTCGCATTCGGCAGCCAGCAGCATGTTCCTGACGCAACCTTCACGCTGCTCTCCGGCCAGAAAGTGACGACCGCCGATCTGAAGGGCAAGGTCTATCTCGTGAACTTCTGGGCGACGAACTGCGATACCTGCATGAAGGAAATGCCGCAGATGGTCGACACCTACAACCGCTTCAAGGGCAAGGGGCTCGAGTTCGTCGCAGTCGCAATGAAGTACGACGCGCCGATGTACGTCGCCAACTACACGGAAACGCGCCGTCTGCCGTTCAAGGTCGCGATGGATGACGGCTCCGCGGCCGAACAGTTCGGCAATGTCCAGCTCACGCCGACCACGTTCGTCATCGGACGCGATGGCAAGATTCTGAAGCGCTACGTCGGCGAGCCGAGTTTCCAGGAACTCGATGCGCTGCTCGACAAGGAACTCGGTTCGGCATAAGCAAGTCGCTGTTGGCACATGAAGCCCGCGCAATCGCGCGGGCTTTTTTTTGTGCGTCGCCATTACACGCGCAGCGATCACGTTGCGCTTCCACATCCGTTCCGTTCGCTTCCCTAAGCATCTACGCACGGATCGATGCGTAACGCCTGATGTGCAATTCCTATATGTCACGTCACCCGCATGCCGATGATTAAATCGTCCGGCACGCGTGAGTGTGCGTCGTTCGAACGCACTGTCCACACAACGGCAAATCGTGGTGCGTGCATCGATCGATCGGTGCATGTCGCGGGAACGGACCATCAGGAAGACAGGAACCTCATGAGAATCAGTGACTATCGCAATACCTATGCGCGCGAAGGCGCGCCGGATCAAATACCGCCATCGCTCGCACCTGCCGAACAACCGCAGATGCCGACGTATGCGCCCACTCAACGCGCGGTCCTCGACACTCAACCGTCCCAGCCTGCGCAGAACAGGGACGTGTCATACGGCACTGGCGACACACCAAGCACCCGAAACGGTGAAAACGGCAACGGCGACGGCACGCCGAAGTTCAATGCCACGCAACCATTACGGCCTCAGGAACCCGTCGCCGAAAGACCGCCTGGAGGTTCGTTCGACGACGCCAACGGCAGCCATGTTCGCAACCGATGGGACGACGCCGGCACACACATCCGCGACATATGGAACGACCGGAACGGCATGCGCGCTCATGAAATCTGGGACATGGAAGGCTCGCACGTACGCGACGCATGGAACGAGCAAACCGGCCAGCATGTACGCGACGCGTGGGCGGCGGACGGCTCGCACGTGCGCGACGCATGGGACGAGCAGGGCAACCATCTGCAGGAGACATGGACCGCGCAGGGTCAGTATCTGCGCAATGCATGGAGTGAGCTGACCGCACGCGTGCAGGACATGCTCAAACGTAAAAACGACGTGCAAGCGGCCCCTGCAGACCGTCCGCGCGGACCCGGCGGGATTGCGCCTGCGGCGCTGGTCGACGATTCGTCGCAGCCGGTTCCGGACACGGGCGAGATCGGCGCTCAGCCGCGAGGCGCGGCCAATCCTCTCGCTCGCCCGACCGTGAAAGATCAGGGAGATCGCCCCGTCGGCGATGGACGGTATGGCCACGGCGTGGCCGGCCCCGGAGAGGGAAACGGTGACTACGGTCGAACAGACGGAGAGCGCGGTGGTCCCGGTGGCGGTGGCGGTGGCGGTGGCGGTGGCGGTGGCGGTGGCGGTGGCGGTGGCGGCGGAGGCGGATCGGTAGGCCCGACCGGGGGCGAACCGGCGGGCCCGACCGGCGGCGAATCGACGGACCCGACCGGCGACGCGGGCGATACCGGCCAGACGCCCACGACCGGGCCGCGTGGCCAGGCCGCGACGCCCAATATCGACCCCGGTGCAGACGCCTCACGGTTCTCGCAGGCGGCGTTGAATCGATTGAACAGCGCCCCCGAGCATCTGATGCAAATTCTCGATCTTGCGCTTGAGAGGCTCAACAAGTATGGCGCCAATGACCCCGAGCTTCAGCAGTGGTTCGGAGCAAATGCGGACGTCGATGAAATAAGGCGGACCGTGGAGAAGATGCGGAAGACGCTTGCATCAGGAGACTACAAGTTCGCGCTCGCCCCGCGAACCGAAGATGGGTGGGAGATGGCACACGTCTCACCCGACGACCGATCGCACACGATCCACGTGAGACCGCACATGCTCGACCCCGTGTTTGGCAAAAATACGCCAGAGGTCACGCTTGCGCACGAACTCAGCCATTTCAACGATATTGGCAGCACACGCGATCTCAAGTATGGCGACGGGAATGCGATGACCCTTGCCCGAACCAATAGCCGGGACGCTGTCCACAATGCCGAAAACTGGGGCATGTTCGTCCGGCAAGTGGGGTACCTGACGTGATCGGTCCGACATCCGGAGCTTGCCGCGGTCCGGCGCCGCTTGAGGTCACCGGCGTTTGACATCGCATGGACAGGACCGCGACACGCACGAGGAGCGCACTAACGCTCGCCCTCTCCTCGCGCGACAAGGCCATATCGTTTGATCTTTTCGTAAAGCGTCGCCTTGCCGAGCTGCAACCGGTCGGCCGCCAACGCGACCGCGCCGCCCGCCTGCTCGAGCGCCTCCGCAATCAGGGCGCGCTCGAACTGTTCGACGCGCTCTTTTAAAGGCTGCGTCTCGCCGCCCTCGGCAGACGTCGCGACCGTATCGTCGACGATGCCGAGCACGAAGCGATCGGCCGCATTGCGCAGTTCGCGCACATTGCCGGGCCACTCGCCCTGCATCAGGCTCGTGCGTTGCCGGTCGGTCAGTATCGGCGCGGGACGCTGGTAGCGCACCGCCGCGTCGAGCAGGAAATGTTCGAAGAGCGGCACGATGTCTTCACGGCGCTCGGACAGAGGCGGCAGCGCAATCGTCACGACGTTGAGCCGATACAGCAAATCACGCCGGAACGTGCCGGCCGCGACGTGCTCCGTCATATCGCCTTTCGCCGCGGCAACGATGCGGCAGTCAACCTGGATCGGCTGGTTCGACCCGAGCCGCTCGAGCACGCCATCCTGCAGCACGCGCAGCAACTTCACCTGCAGCGCGAGCGGCATGCTTTCGATTTCGTCCAGAAACAGCGTGCCGCCCGACGCATGTTCGAGCTTGCCGATGCGACGCTTCGCCGCCCCTGTGAACGCGCCGGGCTCGTAGCCGAACATCTCGGACTCGAACATCTGCTCGGGCAGCGCGCCGCAATTGACCGCGATAAACGGCTTGTCGCGCCGCGGCGACAATTCGTGCAGGCTGCGCGCAATGAGCTCCTTGCCCGCGCCGGTATCGCCGTTGATCAGCACCGCCGCATCGGTCGGCGCGACGTTCGCGATCAGCCGGCGCACCTGTTCGATCGCGGGGCTACGTCCGATAATGCGCGGCGCGACCTCGCTTTGCTCCGCCAGCTCGCGGCGCAGCGCAAGGTTCTCGAGCACCAGCGTACGGCGCTCGAGCGCGCGCCGCACCGTCTCGACCAGACGCTCGGACGCGAACGGCTTCTCGATGAAGTCGTAGGCGCCATCGCGCATCGCCTGCACGGCCATCGAAATATCGCCGTGGCCGGTGACGAGAATCACCGGCACGTCGGGTGCACGCTCGCGGCATTGCGCGAGCAGGTCGAGTCCGCTCGCGCCGGGCAGCCGGATATCGCTCACCACGACACCCGCGAAATCGGCGCCGATCAGCTTCAGCGCCGCTTCCGCCGCCGCGTGTCCCATCACTTCAAAGCCGGCAAGCTGCAAGCTCTGCACGCTCGCGCGCCGCACGAGCTCGTCGTCTTCGACATACAGTACCTGGATACTTTTCGTCACCATGATCGTCGCCCGATGATTGTCAGGTTCCCGCGGCGAGCGGATCGCTCACCGGCGCGCGGGCGCCGCGCAGCGTCAGCGTAAACGCCGCGCCGCCGTCCGGCGCGTTGCGCGCGGCGAGCGAGCCGCCGCAATCGCGCGCGATCGACGACGAGATCGCAAGGCCGAGCCCCAGCCCCTGCCCCATCTCTTTCGTCGTGAAGAACGGTTCAAACAGGCGCGGCAGGACATCGGCCGGAATGCCCGGACCGTTGTCGCGAACCGTGATCGTCAATGTCGCCGCGTCGGACACTTCCATCTCGATTGCGATACGCGGTTCAGGCAGGCCCGCGACCGCATCGAGCGCATTGCCGAGCAGATTGATCAGGACCTGCTCGAGCCGCAGATCGTCGCAATTCACCATCAGCTGCGGGTGCCCGGCATCGATGTCGAAGCGCTCGCGGACCGGGTCCGCCACGGTCGCGTCGAGCAGCGACACATCGACCGTCACGCCTTGCAAACGCTTCTGCAACAGCCCGAGCACATTGCGCAGTGCGCGCGCGACCGGCGAACGCGCATTACGGGGCCGCGCACGGCCGACGAACAGCTTCAGCTGGTTCGTGATCTTGCCCATGCGCTCCGTGAGCGCGGCGATCGCCTCGAGATTTTCATGCGCGGCCGCCTGGTCGCCTCGTTCGAGCAACACGCGCGTGTTGTCCGAAAAGCTGCGCAACGCGGCAAGCGGCTGGTTCAGCTCATGCGTGATGCCCGCCGCCATCTGGCCGAGCGCCGCGAGCTTGCTTGCCTGGATCAGTTCGTCGTGTGCGGCGCGCAGTTCCTGTTCGGCACGCGCGCGTTCGCGCACCTCGTTTTTCAGCTGTTCATTCGCCTGCGAGAGGTCCGCGGTGCGCTCCGCCACACGCTCGTTGAGTTCGGCATACGCCTTTTGCAGCAGCGTGCGGCTCCTCATCACTTCGCGCACGCGCGCGCGACGCATGCGCCAGTAGAACAGCAACAGACACAGCGACACATAGCCGAAGCCGGTCACGACTGTTGCATAGCGCGCGTCCGCGTTGACCGGATCGACCGGCGCCAGCGTGATCAGATGCCAGTCCGGTTCGCCGAGCGTGCGGCTCGACGCGAGGTAGCGCGGCGCATAGCGGCCGCCGCCGATCCGCACGATCCGTGCGCCGCCGGCGAGCGTGCGCTCGATTGTCATCGGCAGCGGCGTGATCGATTGCTGCGCGTACTGGCGCGTCTGCCGGATCGCGTCCATCACTTCGTTCGAAAGCGGCCGCACCGTGTGGTACTTCCAAGCGGCCACCGAGGACAGAAAGATCACGCCGTGATCGTCGGTCACGATCAGCGGTTCCGACGCATCCGCGCCCTGAAACCACTCGAGATTGAGTTTGACGACCGCGACGCCGACTATCTTGCCGTCGCGCATCACCGGTTGCGAGATGAAGTAGCCCGGATCGTGCGACGTCGTGCCGATGGCAAAAAAGCGCCCGACGTGACCGTGTACCGCCTCGATGAAATACGGCCGGAACTGATATTCGACGCCGACGAAACTGTCCGCGTCGAGCCAGTTGCTGGCCGCGACGCAAATGCCATCGGCTTTGATGATGTAGGTGACGTTCGCGCGGGCCTGGCGGTTCAGGTCTTCGAGATAATGGTTGGCGCGTGCAACGTTGGCCTCGGTCGGCTCAACGACGACGTCCTGAACAAGCGGATGTTCCGCAAGCAGATACGGCAGCGACTCGTAGCGTTCGAGCGTGCTTCTGAGCGCGCTTGTCGTGCGGTCGGCGCGAACGGCCGCATTCAGACGCAGCGCTTCGATGCCGCGCTGCCAGCTCACCGACCACGTGAGCCCGCATGCCGCCGCGAGCCCGGCGACGAGCGCGAAGAAAACGAGCAGACGGCGCGTCACGGTAACCCGCTCAGGACGATGGGAGTCGCCTATTGTGGCACATTGTGCAGCGCCGTCTGCGTCTAGCGAGGCATGAATCGCCTTCCGCGCGGCGGCGCTTATATCTCCGTTTGCGTCTCGCGCCGCGCCGTTCTTGTTGTTGGACAGCCGCGCGCGATACGTCTGTTGCGTCGCTTGCGCGGCTGCGGGCGGCGCCGCTTTGCCTCGCGGCGCCGTGGTCCCCATGGCTAAAACCCCGTCGCTTAAACTTCGGCCGCTTCGCTGACCGACACGTCGCGCTGCATCACGGCGCGCAGCTTCGAGCGGTCGAGTTCGCGCTCCCATGCCGACACGACGACCGTCGCCACACCGTTGCCGACGATATTCGTCAGCGCGCGGCACTCGCTCATGAAGCGGTCGATGCCGAGGATCAGCACCATGCCCGACAGCGGAATCGTCGGCACGACAGCGAGTGTCGCGGCGAGCGTGATAAAGCCCGCACCCGTCACGCCGCTCGCGCCCTTCGACGTCAGCATCGTCACGGCGAGCAGCGTCAGCTGCTGCGTGAGCGTCAGATCGGTGTTCGTTGCCTGCGCGATGAAGAGCACCGCCATCGTCATGTAGATGTTGGTGCCGTCGAGGTTGAACGAATAGCCGGTCGGCACGACGAGGCCCACGACGGAACGCGAGCAGCCGAGCTTCTCGAGCTTCAGCATCAGCTGCGGCAGCGCCGCCTCCGACGAGCTCGTGCCGAGCACGATCAACATTTCCTCCTTGATGTACGCGACGAAGCGGAAGATGTTGAAGCCGACCACGCGCGCGATGATGCCAAGCACGACGATCACGAACACGGCCGACGTCAGATAGAACGTGCCGATCAGCTTCAGGAGCGGCAGCAGCGAGCCGATGCCGTACTTGCCGATGGTGAATGCCATCGCGCCGAACGCACCGATCGGCGCGAGCTTCGTGATGATTTTCACGACGCCGAACAGCACGCCCGAAATGCCTTCGATGAAATCGGTGACCACCTTGCCGCGTTCGCCAATCGTCGCGAGCACGCTGCCGAACAGCAGCGCGACGAGCAGGATCTGCAGGATTTCACCTTGCGCGAACGCGGACGAGATCGTGTCCGGGATGATGTGCATCAGGAACTCGACGGTCGACTGGCCGTGCGCCTTCGCCGCATACGATGCAACCGCCTTGCCGTCGAGCGTGGCCGGATCGATGTTGAAGCCGACGCCGGGCTTGAGCACGTGCGTCGCGATCAGGCCGAGCACGAGTGCAAAGGTCGAGACGATCTCGAAGTACAGCAGCGCCTTGCCGCCGACGCGCCCTACCTTCTTCATGTCCTGCATGCCGGCGATACCGGTCACGACCGTACAGAAGATGATCGGGCCGATCACCATCTTGATCAGCTTGATGAACGCGTCGCCAAGCGGCTTCATGTCGACGGCGAATGCCGGCGAGAAGTGCCCGAGGACGATGCCGATAATGATTGCGGCAATCACCTGGACGTAGAGGATTTTGTAGAAGGGTTTCTTCACGATGGTTCCTGCGATGGAGTAAGCGACAGGCTCGTCACGCGGCGCATCATGCGAACGGAGTTCGTACGCTTGTGCGCGGGCTACAAGCCGCTACAAGACGACGATTTCAGAAGGTCCAGGACAGGAATTCAGGCATCGTTGTCTCCTTGCTTTATTTTTAAGCAGCACCCCGTAGCGTGCCGCGCCAACCATATTGCAAGGTCGATGCCAATCCGAGCGGCATGGCGACGCGTTGATTTCTAAAGCTATTTTTCGCCTGCACGAGCAACCCCGTCCAGGTTTCCGGAAATCCGGAATCGCGATGTCGGGGATTCCAGAATGTGGGCGTAAGGTGAAACCCTAGGCGCGCACGGCGCGCGGGTTCAGCGCAGTACCGCTTCGGTGATGAGATCGAGGCGGTCGGTGCAGATCATGTCGACACCCCATTGCGCGAGTTCGCGCGCGCGAACGGGATCGTTCACCGTGTACGCGAGTACGCGCAAACCGGCCGCGCGAATGTCGGCGACGAGCGATTCAGTCAGATGCTTGTGGTCCGCGTGCAGCGATACACATTGGAGGTCCTGCACGATGCGCCGCCAGTCGCGCGGCACCGAGTCGAACAGCATGCCGCGCGGTAGCGAGGGCGCGGCCTTGCGTGCCGCAGCCAACGCGTCGTACGAGAACGACGACAGCAGCGGCGTCGGCGTTCGCGAGCGCCACAGCGAAAGCGCCGCCGTGGCCACGAGCTCGCCTGTCAGGGCATCGCGGCCCACGCAGGGTTTGATCTCGATGTTGGCGGCGAGCGCATCGCGTTCGCAGCGGGCTGCGGCATCCGCGAGCGTGGGCAGGCGTGCGGCCGCGAAGCGGTGGTCGAACCATGAGCCCGCGTCAAGCGCGCTCAGTTGCGCCCACGTATGCTGCGCCGCTGCGCCGCGACCGTTCGTGGTTCGATCGAGCGTGTCGTCGTGCAGCAGGAAAGGCTCATTGTCTGCGGACAGCTTCGCATCGAACTCGACCATACGGTAACCGTGCTGCACGCACGCGTCGAACCCCGCGAGTGTATTTTCCGGTGCGAGCTTACCGCCGCACCGGTGCGCCACGAGCCGCGGGTACGGCCAACCGGCCGCGTTCGCTTCACCTTCGACGTCAATTCCGTTTGCCATCATCCGTCTGCTTTCGGTGGGTGCTTCCGTTGATGTGATGACGATCGCTGCATGCGCCGGCTACGCGACCAGCATGCGGACTTCACGCTGCATGCGGGTTGTCATCTGGCGCCCTTCTTTTGCAAGATTGATCTGCATGGCGGTGGATGCGACATCGACCAGGCGCTGCTCGAGGTTGTAATGGCACTTCGCCTGCAGCCACGCGAGGATATCGGCCAGATGCCATACGGTTGTCGTGCCCTCGTGTACCGGCGTGGGGAAGCTCGTCGCATGTTTGAGCATGAGCTTGCGCATGTTTTGCCGCGTCACGCCGACCGCCTGCGCGGCATCGGTGAGCCCGACGAAATCGGGCGCAGCCTCGATCAGCCTGGCCGACGGAACGACCGACTTGACGCTTGCAAGCGCACTCACAAGCGCTTCATCGGCCGACTCCGCCTCGCGCGTGAATTCGAGTGCAATGCGGCCAGGATGACCGATGCCGATCAATGCGTCGTCGCACCCGGCAGCCCCGAGCCGTTCGGCAAGATCGTAGAGATCTGTGTCGACCTCCGGCAACTGGTACTTCAGCGTAAAGATGTACTCCATTGCTACTCCCCTTGCGGCGCGAGCCGCATTGCAGCCTTGTGCTTCATGTGCGTCGCACAGTGATCGACAACCCGCCTTAGGGCATTCGCGTGATTGCCGGCACTGCGCGGCGTGCACCCGACACAGCTGATACAAAATTCTCCGCAGCGACACTCGTCGCCCTTATACGGGCAATAAAGCTTTCCCCATGCGTGCGCTCCGCCAACTTCAAGACGCCAGCCTTCCGCTTCGGCATGTTTGAGCGCTTTTTCGACTTCCTTTTTCGGATGAATGGATCGCCTCATATCGACCTCAAGGTTAAAGATATTCAATCGGGTTGTCAATTGACAACAATTTCAAGATAAAGCCTGTTCCGGCGAACATTCGCCGTCCGCGGCCAATTCGGCCAACAAAAAAATCGCTGATGGGGTGCCCTCGCAATCTGCTCGAAGAACAGGCATCGTGCCGGGCAAGACGCGCTACATCAATATGCCGAACGATGTAGTCCGAAGCATTTCTCTACCGGCAAACATTCCGATAACGGGCAACAAAAAAGCCCGCTAAAAGCGGGCTTTGTGAGGCGTATCTGAGTTGCAGCGCAACGGCGTCAGACCACTCCTGCTCCATGCGCCTGCACGTCAGCGTGGTAGCTCGAACGCACCATCGCGCCGACGGCCGCGTGCGTGAAGCCCATCTTGTAGGCTTCTTCTTCGTACATGCTAAAGGTATCGGGATGCACGTAGGCGCGCACCGGCAGGTGGTGTTCCGATGGCTGCAGGTACTGGCCGATCGTCAGCATGTCTACGTCGTGCGCGCGCAAGTCGCGCATCACCTGCAGGATTTCTTCTTCGGTTTCGCCAAGCCCGACCATCAGGCCGGACTTCGTCGCGACGTTTGGATGCAGCGCCTTGAAGTCTTTGAGCAGCTTCAGCGAGTGCGCGTAGTCCGAACCTGGGCGCGCTTCCTTATAGAGACGCGGCACCGTTTCCAGGTTGTGATTCATCACATCGGGCGGAGCCGCGTTCAGGATGCCGAGCGCGCGATCGAGACGACCGCGGAAATCCGGCGTCAGAATCTCGATGCGCGTCTCGGGCGACAACTCGCGCGTCTTCTCGATGCATTCGACGAAGTGCGCCGCACCTCCGTCCCGCAGATCGTCGCGATCGACGCTCGTGATCACCACGTACTTGAGTCTCAACGCGGCGATCGTACGCGCGAGATTGAGCGGCTCATCGGCATCGAGCGGATCAGGCCGGCCGTGGCCGACATCGCAGAACGGGCATCGGCGCGTGCACTTGTCGCCCATGATCATGAACGTGGCCGTGCCCTTGCCAAAGCACTCGCCGATATTCGGGCAACTCGCTTCCTCGCACACCGTGTGCAGGTTGTGCTCGCGCAGAATCTGCTTGATCTCGGAGAAGCGCGAATTGCCGGTCGCCGCCTTCACGCGGATCCAGTGCGGCTTCTTGAGTTTTTCGATCGGAACGATCTTGATCGGAATACGCGCCGTTTTCGCCTGGGCTTTCTGCTTGGCAGTGGCGTCGTAGGCGGCGGAGGCTGCGGGGGCCGCGCCAGCGTTGGGAGTGGATTGGCCTGCGGGGTTCGCGGTAACGTCAGTCATTCGTTCGTTCCAGTGAGGCGGTAGCGGCACGGGCCTGCGATTGGGCAGAGTGGGCGGCGGCGCTCGAAACGCCGTCGATGTTTGCGGTGAGGCGTGCGGCCAGCGTGCGGGCCACATCGGTCCAGCCCGCATTCGCACCGAGTGTTGCCATGTCCACCGTTTCGAGCCCGGCGTAGCCGCACGGATTGATTGCGAGAAACGGCTCCAGGTCCATCTTCACGTTGAGGCTTACGCCGTGATAACTGCAGCCGTTGCGGATCTTGAGGCCCAGCGCGGCGATCTTGGCGCCGGCGTGCTGCCCTGCGGCAAGCCCCGGCGCGACGTAAATACCCGGCGCGCCTGCCTTGCGTTCTCCAGCGAGATTATACGCTGCGAGGGTTTCGATCACGGCTGCTTCAATGCGCGTCACAAGCTCGCGCACCATCAGTTTGCGGCGGCGCAAATCGAGCAGCAGGTAAGCGACGACCTGGCCCGGGCCGTGGTATGTGATCTGCCCGCCTCGATCGACCTTGACGAGCGGAATGCCACTGTCGGCTGCAAGCAGATGCGCGGGATCGCCGGCTTGGCCGAGCGTGAAGACAGGCGGGTGCTCGACCAGCCAGATTTCGTCGACGGTTTCCGCAGTGCGGGCTTCGGTGAAGGCGCGCATGGCGTCGAAGCTCTGCTGATAAGGTTCGACGCCGCGCCAGCGCAGCAGAACAGGTGCGGCGAGGACCGCGCAAGCGGAAGCAGACGCCGTAGCGGCGCCAGCGAGAGTTTCAACGGAAGCCGTTTCAGGAAGCGCCGCTGCGGCAGTGGAAGTGCCGGATGGCGCGACAGGCAGGGTAACCGGCGTGGCACACATGATTGCGCAAGTTTACCGAAATCTTGCGTACCTCGCCGGGCGCGGCCCGATCCGTGAAGCGGAAGGCCGCTCGCAAACGCCTGGAAGCGCGTTCCAGGCCTTGTTCGTCATACGTTACGCGTGATCAGCCCGCTTCATACGGTTCGCCAGCCGCCGCGCATACGCATGCCGAGCCGCTCGACGACACGGGCCAACCAGTTCATCGCGCGCTCGTTGGCCCGCTTCGGCACGAAAAAGACGACGCACGCGTTGGTCTTGCCTTCGGCGCTCAGCCACAGCCGCTCGCCACGGCGCAAGCGCAGCGTTTTGCCGGGCTCGAGCCAGTAATCCTCGACGTCATCGCTGCGCGTGACCCATACCGCGCCGCCATGAACCGTCAGCCGCGTGCTGTTCGTGACCCGCAGCGGCACCGTTTCACCGGTGCCGACGTCGAACCAGATGCTAGAGGAAATTTCTCGCATGGCACTCTCTCAAAAAAGCGTTCCGTGGCTAGAATCGTAGTCACAACAAGGGTTTGCACCAAACGATCATTTTTCACGGGTATGTGAGAAAAATTAGCAATGGACCTGCGCGATCTCCCTACGCTGAACGCGGTTAAGGCGTTCGAAGCCGCCGCGCGGCACGAGAGCTTTTCCCGCGCCGCCGATGAGCTGTTCGTCACGCACGGCGCGGTGAGTCATCAGATCCGCGCGCTCGAAGCGGAACTCGGCGTCACGCTTTTCACCCGCGAGGGCAAGCGCCTGCGGCTGACCGATGTCGGCCGGCGCTACGCGGTGCGCGTGCGCACCGCGCTTGTCACGCTCGCCGAAGCGACGCGTGAAATTCGCTCGAGCGAGCGCGAACGGCGGCTCGTCGTATCGATCCTGCCGTCGTTCGCGGCACGCTGGATTACGCCTCGTGTCGGCAGCTTTATCGAGTCGCATCCGCAATGGGATCTCGAACTGCAAACGAGCAATGTGCTCGTCGACTTCGCACGCGACGACGTCGACATCGCGATCCGGTTCGGCTACGGCCGCTACCCGGGGCTGCACGTCGAACTGCTGCTCGAAGAGGTGTTCTTTCCGGCATGCACGCCCGATTTCAACGGCGGCAAGCTGCCGAAGACGCCTGCCGAACTCGCCAACCTGCCGCTACTGCGCTCGGACGATCAGTTGTGGAAGCGATGGTTCGACGCGGCAGACCTGCCCGACTGGCCTGAACCGAGCCGCGGCGTGCTGTATCAGGATTCGTCGAACCTGCTGCAGGCCGCGATGGACGGCCAGGGCGTGGCGCTCACACGCCGTGCGCTCGCGATGCAGGAAATCAAGGAAGGACGGCTCGTGCGGCTATTCGATATCGATGGTCCGAGCCCATGGCAGTACTTTTTTGTCTGCCCGCCGCAGTTGCGGCATACGCCGCGCGTCGAAGCATTTCATGAGTGGATTTTCAGCGAAGCGCAGCTGTTCAAGGCTCAGCTCGAAGCGGTCTGCACGGGAACGAGCACGGGCGCAGACACCGGCGCCCCGAGGAAGCGGGCGCAAGCACGCACGAAGGCGCAACCTGCCCAGGCTGCTATTACAGAACCACCTTCACCATCGGATGCCCGGTAAGCGCGCGATAGATATCGTCGAGGTGCTCGCGATTCTGCGCACGCACCGTCACGGTCAGACCCGTGTAGTTGCCGCCGCTCGACGGGCGCGTTTCGACGCGCGCGGCGTCGAAACTGCTGTCGAACTGCACGATCACGGCGGCGATCGTCGTAGCGAACTCGGGGTGCGATTTGCCCATCACCTTGATCGGGAAATCGCACGGGAAATCGATCAATGATTCTTTCTCGGCGCTCATGCCATCGCCTCCTTGCGACAAGCCGCGCGCGCACCTTTGCCGCACGCGCGCAGCGATTGAAACCTCGCGGATCACGTGACGCCTGCCTGAGGCCAGGCCGTGACGCCAAGCAGTGACGCCAAGCAGTGACGCCAGCCCGTGACACCACCCACGACGCCAAGCCGTCAGCGACCCGGCCGCTGCCGCAAACTTACTTCTTCTTGTTGAACATCAGCATCAACGAATCCCATACACGGCCGACGACGCCTGCCTGCGGCACCGGCTGCAGCGCGACCACCGGGAATTGCGCAAGCGTCTTGCCATCCGACACGAGCTTCGCGGTGCCGATCTGCTGGCCCGCCGTAATCGGCGCAATCAGCGGATCGGCATGCTCGACCTGCGGCTTCAGCTTGTCCCCGAGGCCCTTCGGCACCGTGATGTACTGATCGGTGTTCACGCCGATCTTGACGGTATCCTGCGTCCCTTTGTACACGCGCGGCGTTTCGATCACCTGCCCGGCCTTGTACAGGCGAACGATGTCGTACGCGCTATAGCCGTAGTTCAGCATCTTGAGGCTGTCCTGCACGCGATCGTGCTCCTTCGGCTCGCCCATCATCACGGTGACGAGGCGGCGCGACGCATCGGCCACGCCCGGCACCGGGCGCTTCGCCGTCGCGATCAGGCAGTAGCCGGCGGCCTCCGTGTGGCCCGTTTTCAGCCCGTCGACGGTCGGATCGAGCCACAGCAGGCGGTTGCGGTTCGGCTGCTTGATCTTGTTGTACGTGAATTCCTTAACCGAGAAGATGCTGTAGTAGTCGGGGTAGTCGCGAATCAGGCGCGCCGACAGCACGGCGAGGTCGCCGGCGGTCGTGTAGTGCTGCGCGTCGGGCATGCCGTTCACGTCGGCGAAGTGCGTGTTCTTCATGCCGAGCTTTTGCGCTTCCGCGTTCATCATCGCGACGAACTGCGTTTCCGTGCCGCCGACGAGTTCCGCCAGCGCGATCGCCGCATCGTTGCCCGACTGCACGATCATGCCGTAGACGAGGTCGTGCACGGTCACCGGCTTGTTCGCTTCGATAAACATGCGCGATTCGTCGTTGCGCACGCGGCGGACCGCGACGCTCGGCATCACGGTCTGATCCATCGAGATCTTCTTCGAATCGAGCGCCTGGAACACGAGATACGCGGTCATCAGCTTCGTGAGCGACGCGGGCTCGACGCGCTCGTCCGGATTGCCCGATGCGAGCACCTGGTTGCTCGTCGCATCGATAAGCACCCACGAGCGCGCATTCACGGCCGGCGGCGGCACTTGCGCGAACGCGCTGCTCGCGGCGACCAGCGACGCCGGCAGCACAACGCCGAGCATCACGGCGCGGCTAATGGATTGGGGAACGAAAGACGCCAGTGACGGGAAGCCGGGATTGGAAAAGCGCATAGGATCGGTTCGGGCAGAAATGAGCAATCACGCGTGAGCGGCGCGCAGTGTGGACAGGCCGGTCAGCACGCGTCGCGCCGCACGATGCGCGCCCCCGAAGAGGACAACGGCAAGGACAGCGCGGCGCATCTTGGACTGCCAGCTAGAGAATCGGTTCGCGCAGCGCGCCTCGCATCCGTCGCGCCGCGTATGGAAAAACGATGCGTGGCCAATGCATGATCGACGCGGAATCATTGCACGATGCCTGCGGCGGAATTGGGGCGCTGCGCCCAAAAAAGAGCGCCCATTATACGCGCCGCAGAACCACATTTTTGCAGCCTGGCCCCGCTTTTTACCGCGATTTACCGCTTAAGTGTTGTGTTCGCGCATCTTGCGGCGCGCACCCTGCTCAACGCCACGCGTCGACGATGATCCGCTTCAGAATATGCAGCTTGCGATGCAGAAAATGCTCGGCACCCGGAATCACGACGACCGGCAGTTCCTGCGGCGTCGCCCAGTCGAATACCGACTGGATCGGTACCGTCTCGTCGATTTCGCCGTGAATGACGAGCGTATTTTCCGGCACCGGCGCGACGTCCCAGCGGCTCGCCGCGGTACCGACGAACACGATTCGCTCGATCGCGCGGCCTTCTTCACGCAGGCGCGCAGCGACGTGCGACAGGACGAAGGTGCCGAACGAAAAGCCCGCGAGCACGAGCGGCACGTCGGCCTGCCCCGGCTGCGCGCGCATGTAATCGAGCACCGCGCGCAGGTCGTCCCGTTCGCCGGTGCCGTTGTCGTGCTCGCCCTCGGTCGCGCCGACGCCGCGAAAATTCGCGCGGTACGTCACGTACTTCAGTTGCACGAGCGTGCGCGCGAGCGTCTGCGCAACCTTGTTGTCCATCGAGCCGCCAAAGAGCGGATGCGGATGCGCGACGAGCGCCATGCCGCGCGGCTCGCCGTCGGGCAGATCGAGCGCGACTTCGATCTTGCCGACCGGACCGTCGATCAGGAATTTCTGCGTTTGAGCATTCATTGGCACCGCTTCCGGGTCAATTGATGGAGTGTGACGAGTCGAATTACTGATCGATTTTCAGACGCTCGACCACTTTTCCGTTCACAAGGTGCGATTCGACGATCTCGTCGATATCGCTCTCGTCGACGTACCTGTACCACGTGCCTTCCGGATAGATGACGATGGTCGGCCCTTCTTCGCAGCGGTCGAGACATCCTGCCTTGTTGATGCGCACGTTGCCGGGACCGGCGAGGCCCAGTTGCTTCACGCGCTTTTTCGCGTATTCCTGCATTTCCTGAGCATTGCAGTTCGCGCAGCACGGGCGCGTTGCGTCCGGTTCGCGCTGGTTCAGGCAAAAGAAAACGTGATATTTGAAATGAGGATCCATCGGCGTTGGCGCTAAGACGAAATGGTTTTGAAAGTGCGGAGCGCGGGAGAACTGGACGTTGCCGTATCGGTGCGGGCTTCCAGCAAGAAGCGTCGTCGCTCGCTATGTGATCCGGTCGATTATAACGACCGCGTTCGTGCGCCGCTCAGGTGGCCGCTCAGGTGGCCGCTCAGGTGGCCGCTCAGGTGGCCACTCAGGTGGCCACCCCGGCGCCAAGCCAGTGTCGCCCCGCGCCCCGCAAGGTATCGCTGCTGCGTATTCCGTCAGTCAGCCGCGCCGCTGCCCACCCGCGCGCCGCCGCATGAGCCATGCACGCTCGGCCGAAAACGCGAGCCACACGAGCGCCGCGTACGGCCACGTCCAGGCGAGCCAGCGCGCGAGCCCGTTGAAGTGCAGGTAACGGCCCTGGCGCCAGTCGGCCAGCACGACGTCGAAATAAGGATTCACCGGCAGCAGATTGACGAACACGAGCGATGTCGCGAGCGCAAGCGCCGCGAGCGTCGCGCGCCATCCGGGCGGCAGCGCGGGCGCGAGCAACACCGCAACCGTGCCGCATGCCAGACCGATCAGCGCGCCGGGCGTCGCCCAATCGAATGCCAGACCGCTTTGCGATTGCAGAAACGTCGCGCCGGCCTTGACCACGAGCGTCGACACGATCAACCCCACGAGCAGCAGCCGGCGCGGTGCACGCGTACGCATCGGCAGCGAAGCAAGCGCGCCGACCGCGATCAGGTTCAACGCGGTAATGACGGCTTCCCAGCCGTCTTCGGGCAGCCACGCCGCGACGAGCGTGGGCCACGCCGGCACATGCCATGCAGGCGGCGTCCATGCGAGCAGCGTCTCCTGCATGCCTGCGTCGAAGCGCTGCCACAGCGCGTGCGGCCAATCGCCGAGGCCGAACAGACGTGGCGCCGGGAACATCGTCGCGAACGGCCAGAGCGCGACGACGCCAATGATTGCCGTGCTATCGCGCTCGAACCACAGGAAGCGGATGCGGCGCAACAGCCCCCGATCGAGCAGCGCGCCCGTCGCGGGCGACATCAGCGTCGCGCCGAGCAAGGCGCCGAGCGCATTGGCGGCCAGATCGAGATTCGATGCGATGCGCGTCGGCAGCCAGGTTTGCCCTGCTTCCATCAGCGCGGAGAGCAGCGTGCCCGCCCCGAACCCAAGCGCGACCGCCAGCGCGCCGCGCACCCGCGGATACACCGCGAGCACGACGAGCGCGCCGAACGGCACATAGCCGAGCACGTTCGTGATGACGTCGAAGAGTGTGAGGTACTGCGGCAGCGGGTCGGTCAGATACGCAAACGGCGCGATCCCGAGCGAGCGCCATCCGAAAAACGGATACCACGAACCGTAGACGATCAGCGCGGCATAGAGCGCAAGCGCCTGCCTTGCGAACGCCGACGGACGGCGCTGCCACGGCTTGTCGGTCATGCAGCGCCGCCCGGCGCGCGCCACGCGCCGCCGAACGTTCCGGCGCCCGCCTCGCCGGTCATTCCGCCCGTTGTTTCGTCGCTCGTTCCGCGCATCGATCCGCCCATCGTCCGCTCATTGCACGGCGACGAGCGCCTGCACGCCGAGCCATGCACTGATCTGCGCGACCAGATCGTCGCTGGCCGCCGCAAGCGCACGCGTCCCGCCTGCCGCATCGGGCGTGCTCGCCGGCGCGCGCGCGATAAACGTGTGCTGGCCGATCACCTTGCCGTGGAACGACAGCGTGGCGCGCGCGGTCACGGCGCCGTGGCTTTGCGCCTGTCCGTCGAAGTCCTGCTCGAACTCATCGAGCTCGACCTTCAGCACCGGCGCATGCGCGCCGTCGCCGCCGGTCAGCACGGTGCCGCGCGACGACAGCGCGCCGCGCAACCGTTGCGTGAGCAACATGGCGGGCGGCATCGTCCAGTGACTGTTCGCGTAGGCCGCCGTGCGCTGCGCATCCGCGTAGCTCAAGCGATAGATCACCTTGTCCGAACCGAGCATCTCGGGCGCCGTCACGTCGAGCACCTTCACTGTCGGCAGCGGGCCCGCGCTTGCTACCGGCGCCGGCGGTCCAAGGTCGTAGCGGATATCCGACATCGCGGCGGGATTGCCCGCGCACGCGGCCAGCAGCATGCCGGCGACAAACGCCGCGGCCAGCGCGGGCACAAACGAAGGCACACGCGGCGACATAAGCGCGGACATCTTCGGAGAGCCGGACCGAATCAGGCGATGGATCGTGCGTGACATGAGCGTTCCTTTTCAAATCATTTTTGCGCCGCTTGCGCGGAGGCATCGGGCCACGAGAAGCCATCCTCACCGGGGCCCGGCGCCTCGCGCGGCGCGCCGAACAGAATGCTGCGCGGACTTTCGCTAAACGTATTGGCCGCCTTGTCGACCGAGCGTACCGCCGTGCGCACGTCGTCGGCCAGCGAGTTGACCTTCGGCAGCGTGTCGTAGCCGACGCGCGACGAGATCTCCTGCAACGACGCATTCATTGCGGTCAACGCATCGCCGGCCTGTTGCGCCGCCGTGCCGACCTTGTTCAGATTGGTTTCGAGCGGACCGTCCGACTTGTTCAGGCTCGTGATCAGCTGGTTCGTCGACGCGAGCGTCTGATTGAGCTGATCGACGGTGCCGGGCAGCTTGCCGGCCGTCGGTGCGATCTGCTGCGTGAGCGCGGTGACGCCGTCGGCCGCCTGCTGCAGGCTCACGACGGTCGCGGTGATCTGCTTGCGCATATCGGGCGAGAGGAGTTCGTCGACATCGGCCGCCACGCGTTCGAGCTCGCGCAGCAGCACATCGCCGCGTTTCTGCAGCTGGTCGAACAGGCCCGGATGCAGCGGCAACTGTGCGACGTCCTTGTTCGATGAAGCAAGCGGCGTCTGGTCCTTGCCCGTGTCGTCGAGCTGGACGAACGCGATGCCGGTCACGCCCTGCAGCGCGAGCGTGCCGAACGTGGAATGCGTGATCGGCGCGCGTGTGTCGACCAGAATCCGGATCACGATTTGCCCCGGATGGCTCCGATCGAACTTCAGCGACTGCACCTTGCCGACGTCGAGCCCGCGAAAACGCACAGCCGCGTCCGGATAAAGCCCCGTCACATTCGTGCGCGCGATGAGGTCGTAAGGCACGCGCACCGACCGGTCGACGTTGAACAGGAACGCCGCCGCCCCGATCGCCAACGCGAGCACCACGGTGAAGAGCCCGGCCCAGAAGGCATGGGATTTGTTTTCCATCGTCAGGTTCCCCTGGTTCTCCGCTTACATCGCAGTTTTGAGCGGGATCGCGTCGCACGCCGGTTCGAGCGCCGCGGGCGGCAGCTTGGCGCGGCGCTCGGGCGAAAGCCCTTGCAGCGCGAGACGCCCACGCAGGCCGAGAAAATACTCGTGGATAAACGGATGGTCGACGCCCGCCACTTCCTCGACCGGCGCTGCGACGAGCACCTTGCGATCGGCCAGCACCGCGACGCGCGACGACAGCGCGACCATCGTGTCGAGGTCGTGCGTCACCATCACGACAGTGAGCCCGAGCGCGCGATGCAGCGCGCCGATCAGTTCGACGAACTCGTCGGACGCCTGCGGATCGAGCCCCGCGGTTGGCTCGTCGAGAAACAGCAGCTCCGGTTCCAGCGCGATCGCACGCGCGATGCCGACACGTTTGATCATCCCGCCCGACAGCGCGGCCGGCATTTTCGATGCGTTCTTGCACGGCAGACCGACCATCTCGAGCTTCAGCATGACGATGTCGCGCAGCAACTCTTCGGGCACCTTGCCGAGTTCGCGCAACGGCTGCGCGATATTGTCGAACACCGACAGCGACGAAAAGAGTGCGCCCTGCTGGAACAGCATGCCCATCCGGCTGCGCATCAGGCGCGCTTCCTCGGGATCGATCTTCGACGTGTCCTCGCCGAATACCTTGATCGTGCCCGACGTCGGCCGCTCGAGCCCGAGAATCTGCCGCATCAGCGTGGTCTTGCCCGAGCCCGAGCCGCCGACAATCGATACGATCTCGCCGCGCCGCGCGTCGAAGTTCAGATGCTCGTGCACGACGTTGCGGCCGTAGCGTTTGGTCAGGTTGCGTACCTCGATGACGGTTTCGGCAATCTCCGGCAGCGGCTGGTCGCGTACGGCATGGGTAAGCGGCGCAATCATGAGAGCCCCACGTTCTGAAAGAGAATCGCGAACACGGCATCCGCGAGAATCACAACCGTGATCGACGTGACCACCGAAGTGGTCGTCCCTTCGCCGAGGCTTTGCGAATTCGCCTTGATGCGAAAGCCGAAATGGCAGCCGACCAGTGCGATCAGCATGCCGAACGCCGCGCCCTTGCCGAGGCCGATCCACAGGTTCGCGACCGGCACGACGGACGGCAGCGAGCGCGCAAAATACGACAGGTCGATCTGCAGCACGATCTTCGCGGCCAGCGCGCCGCCGAACAGCGCGACGATATTCGTCCACATCACGAGCAGCGGCATCGCGACGGCCAGCGCGATGACGCGCGGCAAGATGAGCCGCAGGCCGTGCGGAATGCCCATCACGCGCATCGCGTCGAGCTCTTCGGTGACGCGCATCACGCCGATCTGCGCCGTGATCGACGAACCCGAGCGCCCCGCGACGAGAATCGCCGCGAGCACCGGCCCCAGCTCGCGAATCACGCCCAGCCCGAGAATATTGACGATGAACTGGTTCGCGCCGAAGAGGCGCAACTGCTGCGCGGACAGGTAGCTGAGCACGATGCCGATCAGAAACGCCACGAGCGCGATGATCGGCAGCGCCCTTGCGCCCGCATAGTAGACGTTCGCGGAAATTTCCTTCCACGGCATGATCTTCGGGTTACGCGCGATCGACAGCAGATCGAGCACCACGCGCCCGAACATCGCGATGCCGCCTTGCAGATGCTCGAAAAACGAAAAGAGGCCGAGGCCGAGCCGCGTGAACGGGTCGAAACGCGGCACATGCTCCGGATTTTCGCGCTCGCGGTCGAGCAGAGCGATGCGGTTGAAGATGTCGCGCTGGGTCGCGTTGAGCGCGACGAGATCGGCGGGCAGACGGTAGCCCCAGATGCGCCACAGCGCCTGGCCGCCGACGTGGTCGAGCCGGTCGATGCGCGACAGGTCCCATTGCGCGACCTTCTCGGTGCCGATCAGTTGGCGCAAGCGCGGCAGCGCGCGGTCCTGCGAGCGGTCGCGCGCAAGGGCGAGCGCGGTCCACTGGCCGGACAGCCGGACGATCTTGCCCTGTCTGCCTGCCGCGACTTCGAGGCCGGGCGGAGTGTCGTAGTTCAAGGCGCTGGAAGGTCGTTATCGGATTAACGGGCATTGTATCGAACGCGCCGCCCGCGAGCCTTGCCGGCTTGTCCGGCCCAACGCCGCAGAGGTCTCGCGCTTCGGAAAAAATGCCCGGCGAAACATCGGCGGATACCGCCGAAATGACGCGGTGGTCGTGGCCGGGCAGCCTTTTTCGCCGTATCCGGGTGATGTTCATGCCGCGCCCTGGCGCTGTCTTCCGGTCGCCTTTCCACTGCCTTGCCGGCGCGCCGACAATGCATTCCGGCGCGTGCGAGTGGCTACAATACGCGGCATGACTACACCCACCTCCACCGGCGCCGCTCCGGCCGACGACTGGCGCATCGATCGCAACCGCGCGATCACGCTATTCGGTCCGGCCGCGCACGACTGGCCGATCGAAATCGTCGAAGAGACCGGCTCCACCAATGCCGACCTGATGGCGCATGTGAAGACGCTGCCGCGTCGAGCCGATGCGCTCGCGCGGCCGATCGTCCGGGTCGCGTATCTGCAAACGGCCGGCCGCGGCCGGCGCGGCCGGCCGTGGTATGCCGAGCCCGGCAACGCCCTGCTGTTTTCGGTCGCGTGTGTGTTGCCGCGTCCGCTCGAAGGGCTCGCGGGCTTGAGTCTCGCGGTCGGTGTCGCGCTCGTCGACGGACTGCGTGCGCTGCCGGTCGCCGGGCCAGGCCAGATCGCGCTGAAATGGCCGAACGACGTGCTGCTCGAAGGCGACAAGCTGGCCGGCATCCTGATCGAAACCGCCTGGAGCACCGACGACGCGAGCGCGGTCGTGATCGGCATCGGCACCAATGTGAAAGGTGCCGACGAACTCGCCGCGAAGGTCGGGGCGCTCAATGCGAACGTGCCGCCCGAAGCGCGCGGCGCGACGCCGACCGCGTTGTCGCGCGCGCTGCCGAACGCGAATCTCACCGATACGCTTGCCGCCGAACTGAACGCGCTCGAACCCGCGCTCAAGCGCTTCGCGGCGGAAGGCTTCGCGCCGTTCCAGCCGCGCTGGAACGCGTGCCACGCGTATGCGGGCCGTGAGGTGCTGCTGTTCGAACAGGGCGTCGAGACCGGCCGCGGAATCGCCACGGGCGTCGACGAACGCGGACAGTTGCTGCTCGATACCGCCGCGGGCCGCACCGCGATCGCAACCGGCGACGTCACGCTGCGCCTCGCCAACCGGAGTGCGCCGTGAGCGGCGCGCCGTTTCTGCTGATCGACGCCGGCAACAGCCGCGTCAAGTGGACGCTCGTCGATGGAAACGGCGCACAGATGGCGAGCGGCGCATTCGCGCATGCGGGTCTGATCGTGAAGGGCATCGGCGACCCGCTCGTCGCCGAGCACGAACCCGACTGGAGCGTGTTGCCGCTACCACGCAGCGCGTACGTGTCGAACGTCGCGGGCATCGCGGTCGCGCGGCGCATCGACACTTTGCTCGACACCACCTGGCCCGGCCTGCCGCGCACGACGATCCGCGCCACGTCTGCGCAATGCGGCGTGCGCAACGGCTACACGACGCCGGAGTCGCTCGGCAGCGACCGTTGGGCCGGGATGATCGGCGCGCGTGCGGCCTTTCCCGACGAGAATCTGCTGATCGCCACCTTCGGCACCGCGACGACACTCGAAGCGCTGCGCGAGGACGGCACGTTCACGGGCGGGCTCATCGCGCCGGGGTGGCTGCTGATGATGCGCGCGCTCGGCGAGCACACCGCGCAATTGCCGGCGCTCGGCACGCCGGGCCTGCAGGACGCGCTCGCGGGCGACAATCCGGCGCTTGCCGCGCCACCTGCACGACCCGAGCCGCACGCGCTATGCTTCGCCACCAATACGCGCGATGCGATCGCGGCCGGTTGCGCGCTCGCGCAGGCCGCGTTGATCGAGCGCATGTGGCGCCAACTGCAGGACGAATGGCAGACGCCGGTGCGTCTCGTGGTCGGCGGCGGCGCCGCGGGAGAAGTGACCGGCTCGCTGCGGGTGCCGCATACGCGGCATGATTCGCTCGTGCTCGCAGGGCTCGCGCTGATCGCCGCGGAGGACGCCGCGGCGGGTTCGCCGCAGTGACGCGCCCCGCCGCTCAGCGTGAAGCGATCGCAGGCCGCGAATGGAAAGAATAGGAACAAGCTGTCGATAACGATGACCGACACCACACGACGGAGAGTCCAACCATGCTGCGCTGGCTGATCGCCTTGCTCGTCATTGCCAATTTGCTGGCGTTCGCCGCGGCGCGCGGCCTGTTCGGCCCCACGCCGGCGGCCGGCGCGCGCGAGCCGTTTCATCTGAACCGGCAGATTCATCCGGATGGGTTGCGCGTGCAACCGATGTCGGCCGCCGACGCCGCCGACCAGGCGGTGGTCGGGGGCCCGGCGCCGGTCGCGCCGATCGCCGCGTCGGCGCTGGGGCAGTAGCGCCAGGCGCCGGCTGCCGCTGCCGCGCGAAGCGCTTTCCCTACCGCTGGTGCGCGCGGACTTTCTTTAGCAGCGCCGTCGTCGAGCGATCGTGCTCGAACGGAATCGCGAGCGCCCGTCCACCCCAACCTCGCACCAGCGCCGACTCGGGCAAAGCGTCCATATCGTAGTCGCCGCCCTTCACGAGTATGTCCGGACGCAGCGCTTCGATCAGCTCGATCGGCGTGCGCTCATCGAACTGCACCACCCAGTCGACGCTTTCGAGCGCCGCAAGCAGCGCCATGCGGTCGTCTTCGCGATTGATCGGCCGGTCGTCGCCCTTGCCGAGCATGCGCACCGACGCGTCGCTGTTCACGCCGACGATCAGGTTCGCGCCCAGCGCCTTCGCATCCGCCAGATAGGTGACATGGCCGCGGTGCAGGATGTCGAATACGCCATTCGTGAAGACCACCGGTCCTTGCAGTGCGGGACGGATTTGCGCAAGCGTGTCGCGCGTCATGAGTTTGCGTTCGAAAGAAGCGGCCATGGCGAAAGAGGGAGTGGCGTGGATTGCCGCAACGATACACGTGTCGGCGAAAATGCAAAACGGCCCGGCGGGCTTGCGCCTGCCGGGCCGTTTTAGAAACTTTGAGAAACGTTCAGACTCGCGGCGTTCGGACGGTCCCGCCGCCCGAATCACGCAGGTTGCCGCGCCGAACCTTGATCGCTGCTGCCCTGCAAGCGCGTGGTGACTTCCTTGCGGTAGCGATTCAGTTCCTGAGCTGTATTGAACGTGCGCTCGAACAAAATGGACAGGTTGTGCAGGATGCGTTCGACGACCTTCTTCTCCCAGCCGTCGTCGAAGCGGATCTGTTCGTCGAGCCAGCGCTCGAGCCACTCCGGATCGGGCAGGCGCGACTGGATCGTGTCGCGCGGGAACAGCGCCTGATTCACATGCAGGTTAGTGGGGTGAAGCGGCTTTTCGGTGCGGCGCGCCGACGCCATTAGCACACCGATTTTCGCAAACGCCGCACGCGCGACGTCGCCGAAATTGCCCATGGCCTTTTTCATGTAACGCAAATAGGCGCCGCCATGGCGCGCTTCGTCACGCGAGATGGTTTCGTAAATGTGCTTGATGACGGGTTCGGTATGCCATTCGGCCGCGCGGCGATACCAGTGATTCAGACGGATTTCGCCGCAGAAATGCAACATCAGTGTTTCGAGCGGGGGCGCGGGATCGAATTCGAAGCGCACCGCATGCAGTTCTTCTTCGGTGGGGACGAGATCGGGTTTGAAGCGGCGCAGATATTCCATCAGTACCAGCGAATGCTTCTGCTCTTCAAAGAACCACACGCTCATGAACGCAGAAAAATCGCTGTCATGATGATTGTCGCGCAGGAACATTTCGGTGGCGGGCAGCGCGGACCATTCGGTGATCGCGTTCATCTTGATCGTTGCGGCCTGCTCGTCGGTGAGCAGCGACGCATCGAATTTGTCCCAGGGAATGTCTTTTTCCATGTCCCATCGGACGGATTCGAGCGATTTATAGAGTTCCGGATAAAGCATGGTGTTCATAGTCCCACCCCTGTTCTGCGCAAGGCGACGTCTGTTTGTGTCTGTCTAACTACTTATTGCTACTTTTGCTGCTGACGAACGAAAACAGCGCTTTCGCCAGCGCAGCATTCAATTTTACGCGGTAATCGGTCGCCCAGAAGAATCTGTGGCAAAGAAGTACCAGCGGCGTTTTAAGCGCTTGTGAAATGTGGATTTCACAAACGCGGCCAACCGTGGGTGAGGGAGACCCTGTGCCTGAGGTCAAGCCAGCCTGCGGCGCAACGCCGCAGTGAGCCCTCGCACCGGAAGACCGGCGCGCTGCGAGCTGCTGGTTTTAAGGTTTTTCGACGCAGACTCACGGGCTGAAAACATGTCGAATCATAGCACGCGGACCCTGAATGGCCGCGCCCGAAAAGCCTCAGCGGGCCGCCAGACGCGGCAATCCTTGATCTGGAACAAGTGACGCGACGCCGACCTGGCCGGCCGGTTCGGAGACGAAAACTGCCGGCCATGATCGCCTGCGTCAATCGCCGCCTCGGCGTCGAACACGGCCTATTCGGATTGATTCGGCGACTTGCGCGACGCGGCGGCGCCCGCTGCCTTGCCTTCTTTGGCCGTTTTGCCAGCCGGGGCGCGCTTCGCAGCCGGGCGCTTTGCAGGTGGGCTCGCGGCCGGCTGGCGGGCGCCCGCGCCGGCCGCGCCTGCTTCGGCGCCAGTGGCACTGCGTTGCGCGCGGCTGTGATTCGTACGTGTTTCGTTCCCTGCGCCTTCTGCGCCACCTCCGCCCACCTCGCGAGCGCCGCTCTGATCGCCCTCGCCTTCGGCGGCACCCGCTGCCATGCCCGGTTGCGCCATCGCAAACTGCGCAATCTGATTGAACTGCGATTGCAGCAGGTTCCACCATCCCGATGCGTCGAAGCCAGGCGGCGGCGGTGCGTTCTCGCCGGACGCCGGCCCGGCTTCCTGCGCGGATTGCGCGGATTGTGCAGTTTCACCGCCCTCATCGTCGTCACGCGAACCCGCGCGCGACCCGCTTGCGGCGCGCGCGTCTTCCGCACGTGACTGCGCCGACGTTTCGCGCGACGGTGTATCGGTCACCGGCTGCGTCATCGATTGCTGCGCGAACGCGCCGAAGGCGCGCAGCGTCGCGAGCGTCGCGCGTTGCACTTCGAGTGCCTGGATTGCCGATTGCAGCATGTTCAGATTCAGCTTCAACCACTGCTCGACCGCGCGCATGTCGGTAATGCGCTTGTCGAGTTCCTCGACGTTCGTGAGCGGCGCCATCATGTCGGACATCATCGACAGCGATGGCACGAATCCTTGCGCCGCGCCCGGCTGAGTCCCGGGGAAGGCCGCGCCGAATGGCGTGAGGCGCATCATCCCCCACATCCGGTCGAGCATTTCGGCGGGCGGGAAACCGGGAAATCCGGGAAACGGCGGCGTGGAGCCGGGGGTGTCGGTCATGCTGATCTCCTCGCAGCGTAACGGGGCGCTATGAAAACGAAGCGCGGGAAAGTGAACCGTGGTGATGCGTGATGCCTGGCAAACCAACGATCCTGATGGAGGGCCGCGGCGCGGCAGCCTAACGGTGACGGCCGCTTCGGCGAACGCCCGTCGGATCATACCTTGCGGACCGGTGAGGGACATATTGCGAAAGTACGCGTCGGTCGGTTTGGGTAAAGCCAAAATGCGTCGGCAGACGCGGGCGCCGTGAGATAAACGATCAGCAAGAACTGCTCCGCCGCGTCCGCGCCTCACGGGTTTCGTCTCACAGGTTTGGTCTCACGGGTTTGGCCTCACGGGTTTGATCTCACGTTTCGCCGCCCGGAAAATCGGGCGCGCGGCGCTCGCGCAGCGACGTCACGCCTTCGTGCACGTCGGGCCCGGCAAAGCCCATGAACTCGAGTGCAAGCGACGTATCGAACGCCGGCCCGGCCGAGCGCAACCAGTTGTTCAACGCGTATTTGGTCCAGCGGATCGCCGTTTGCGAGCCCTTCGACAGCCTTTGTGCGATGTCGAACGCCTTCGGCAGCAAATCCTGTTCATCGACCGCGAGCGACACGAGCCCGATGCGCTCCGCTTCCTCGCCGCTGACCGGCTCGCACAGCAGCAGGTAGTACTTGGCCTTCGCCATGCCGCACAGAAGCGGCCAGACGATCGCCGCATGATCGCCGGCCGCGACGCCGAGACGCGTGTGGCCGTCGATAATGCGCGCGGTCTTCGCCGCGATCGGGATATCGGCGAGCAGTCCGGCCACGAGCCCTGCGCCGACCGCCGGCCCGTGCATGGCCGACACGATCGGCTTGCCACAGTTGATGACGTTATAGACGAGGTCGCGCGCCTCGCGCCACACCCGCGTGCGCACCGCGAAATCGGCCGCCATCTGCTCGACGAGTTCGAGATCGCCGCCCGCGGAAAAGCCTTTGCCTTCGCCGCGGATCAACGCGACACGCGCGTCGGGATCGCGGTCGACGTCGCGCCAGATTTCGGCCAGTTCACGATGCATCTGCGCATTCGCGGTCGCGAGCTTGCTGCGGTTCGCGCCCTCGCCGCTCATCACGATTTCAACGATGCCCTGCGGATGCCGCTGCACACGCAGCGACTGATAGTGCGCGTAAAACTCGGGATTACCGACATGCGATGGGTTCGACATGACTATGCCCCGGTGATACCGCTGGTTGAATCGACGTCACACGCTACACACTACCCCGCCCGCGCCGCGCCCCCAATCAATGCGCCGGATCGAGCGGCGCGACCGCCTGCTCGATCGCACCGAAAATCGACTTGCCGGCTTCGTCGAACATATCGATCTTCACCGTATCGCCGTATTTCATGAATTCGGTTTGCGCCGCGCCGTGCTCGATCATCTCGAGACAGCGTTTCTCGGCAATACAGCAATAACCGCGCTTCGCGTCCTTGTTCGACACCGTACCCGAGCCGACGATCGTCCCCGCGCGCAGATTCCGTGTCTTCGCCGCGTGAGCGATCAGTTGCCCGAAGTGAAACACCATATCGACGCCCGCATCGGGTTGCCCGACCTTCCTGCCGTTCCAATGCACGATCATCGGACGATGCACGCGGCCTTCGCGCCAATGCTCGGTGAGCTCGTCGGGCGTCACGGCGACCGGTGCGAACGACGTCGCCGGTTTGCTCTGGAAAAAGCCAAAGCCTTTCGCGAGTTCCGCCGGAATCAGATTGCGCAGCGATACATCGTTGACAAGCGTGACAAGACGCACGCTTTTCAATGCCTGCTCGGGTTTGACGCCCATCGGCACATCGCCGGTTATCACGGCCACTTCAGCCTCGAAGTCGATGCCGAATTCCTCCGACGCGCAGACAATGTCGTCCTTCGGGCCGATAAAGTCGTCGCTGCCGCCTTGATACATCAGCGGATCGGTCCAGAACTCGGGCGGCATCTCGGCGCCGCGCGCGCGGCGCACGAGTTCGACGTGGTTCACATACGACGATGCGTCCGCCCACTGGAACGCGCGTGGCAGCGGCGCCATGCAGTCTTTCGCATCGAATGCGAACGCGTTGCGCGCGCGGCCCTGGTTCACGGCGTCGTAAAGATCGCGCAGTTGCGGCGCGTAAAAGCTCCAGTCGTCGAGCGCGCGTTGCAGTGTCGCGACGATCCCGTCGGCGACCGCGGCGGTTTGCAGGTCGCGGGACACGACGATCAGCTGACCGTCGCGCGTGCCGTCCTTCAGCGTGGCAAGTTTCATAGGCGGTAAAGCATGTGGATGACGATAGGAGGAATGTATTCTACGATGGTGAATCGGCGCCGCCCACCTGCATCGGCACCGCATTGTCGCCGGCTTGTCGCAATTTGCAACGCGCGGCCTTCCACTTTTTTTGAGAATTGCGCATATCGGCCATGTCATCCGCAGCCCGCCCATCCGCCCACTCGGGTATTTCGACGGACGAGTCCAACGACCTGCACGATTCCGCCGTCGATGACGACGCCGGCGACGCGCATGAACGCGGCGAAGAAAAACTGCGCTCCGGCATTCAATCGATCGAAGTCGGCTTTCGTCTGCTCGACGTGCTGACGCACGAGCCGCGCGCGATGATGCTGCGCGACCTTGCGCAGCGCGCGGGCATGAGTCCGGCGAAGGCGCATCGCTATCTCGTCAGTTTCTTGCGGCTGGGCGTCGTCGCGCAAGATCCGTTGTCGGGCCGCTACGAGCTCGGCGGCTTTGCCTTGCAGCTCGGTCTTGCGCGGCTGGCGAGAGTCGACGGCGTGAAACTTGCGCGCATCGCGCTCGCCGAACTGCGCGACCGGCTCGATATGACGGTCGGCATCGCCGTGTGGGGCAATCAGGGGCCGACTGTCGTGCACTGGATGGAATCGAGTTATCCGGCAAAAGCGTCGTTAAAGCTCGGCGACGTGATGCCGCTGCTCAGTTCGGCAACGGGCCTGCTGTTCGCCGCCTATCTGCCGCGCAGCAAGACGGACGCGATGATCGAACGCGAACTCGCGGACACGCGCCGTTCTTCTCAGACAGGCGGCGCGCACAACGCCGACGACGTCGAACGCCTGCTCGAGGATGTGCGCGCACATGGTGCAGCACGTGTCGAAGGGATGTTGCTGCCGACCATTCACGCCTTCTGTGTGCCCGTTTTCGATTCGACCGGCACTCTTGCACTCGGACTCATTGCGCTCGGCCAGGAAGGCGCATTCGATATTCGCTGGGACGGTGAAGTCGACACCGCGTTGCGCGAATGCGCGCAAAAGCTCTCATATGAACTCGGGTACAGTGCGACACCGCGTTGATTGCATGCGCGGAACGCGGGCCGAATTCGTGCGGTCGAAAGTCGAATGCCGGGTGCCGTGCCCCGCCTACTCATCCTTTTTTGCCAGCAGAGAATCTCACCGCTTCGATGTCGTCTCCGTCCGTCGCACGCCGCACCGATCGCCCACCGCGCGCTCCTTCGTCTCGCTCGCTGCGTTGGCGCTGGATTGCCGTGCTCATCGTCGTGGCGGTCGTGCACTGGATCGCGGCGCAATGGTTCGAGCGGCATCGCGACACCTTTAAACCGGCAGATCAACAGCATGTGCCGGTGCAGGTTGCGCTGCTGAAACCCGAACGCATCGAGCAGCAATCAGCCGGCGCGGCGGTGCCGGCTGCCGCGCCGGCAC
>NZ_BAAILL010000068.1:246302-273195 GCF_054589215.1 Paraburkholderia sp. 2C
CGCCCCGAGCAGAGGCCGAAAAAGCAGCCTGCACCGCGACCACCGGCCACGCAAAGCAGAACGGCCGAAACAGCCCAGCCGGAACCCGCGGCCGAAGCCGCGAGCGAGGCCGCTAGTGCGGCGGCGGCAAACGCAGCGGCAGCGGCGGCGGCGAGCCCTGCGTCGAGTGCTGCAGCGGCTTCATCGGCACAAGCCGCCAATGCCGCCAGCGGCGCAGACACAGGCACAGCTGCGGCAAACGACACGAACAACGGCAACGCGGCGCACGCCGCACCGGGGGTCAAATTTTCCGTGCCGCCATCGGGCGACCTCGAATACGACACGTTCTACAACGGCGTACGCAACCAGCCCGGCACGATCCATTGGGAAAGTGACGGGCATACCTACCGGCTCATCGTCGCGGTGCCGCTGCCCTTCGTCGGCACCTACAGCTACGAGAGCCATGGCCGCGTCGACGCGTTCGGCCTCGCGCCGGACCAGTACATCGAAACGCACGGACGTCGCGGTCAGGATGTGACGGTGTTCAATCGCGAAACGAAGCAGATCGCGTTCACGCGCACACCGAAAACGCTCGCGCTGCAGGACGGCGCGCAGGATCGCTTCAGCATGATCATGCAACTCGCGAGCCTCGTGCGCGGCGCACCTGACGCGTACAAGCCGGGTGTCACGCGCGAGTTCTACGTGACGGACAACGACAGCGGCGAAATATGGCCAATCGAAACGATGGGTGACGAAACCGTGCGAACCCAGCAAGGTTTCGTCGAGGCGCGGCACTTCACGCGTCTGCCGCGCCACGAGGGCGATCGACGTCGCGTCGACGTGTGGCTTGCCCCATCGCTCGGTTGGTTACCCGTGCGTTTCGTACAGACCGAACCGAACGGCACGCAAGTCGAATTGCTATGGCATGGCGAGGTCGCCGCACCCAACGCGGGCGCGGCAAATGCGAACGGCCAGAATCCGAGCCCCGCCGCGGGTTCGGCCGATCAAACCGGTTCCCCCGAAACAACCGATACGCCGGAACCGGGCCCGCAACCTGCAACGCCATCGGCCACGGACCCGAACACCGACTACGAAAAACCATAGCCGCTGTAAGGTCGATGCTTCGGGTCGAGGCCCCATCAGGCCGCAGAAACTTTCCGCGCACGGCATCGATCGCATGACGAGGCACGTCATCGAGCACGATGCGCGGCACGTGCCGCTCAGGCGCATCGCTCACGCATCACCCTTACAAAGGAGCAAGCATGCAAGTGAACGTCAACGGTATCGATACACGCTATGTGCTGAGCAATGAGGGCGGTGGCCCGTGGCTCACCTTCATCCATCAGCTGGGCGGCGATCTGTCGATCTGGGATCAGCTTGCCGGCTACTTCCGCAACGACTTCACCGTGTTACGTTACGACATTCGCGGACACGGCCAGTCTTCCTTGCCAACGGCTCCATTCACGGTTGCCGATCTGTCGAACGATCTCGCCGCGCTGCTCGATGCGCTCGGCGCAAAAAGCACCCATGTGGTCGGCATATCGCTGGGCGGCGCGATCGCACAACAGTTCGCAGTCGACCATGCATCGCGCGTCGATACGCTAACCCTGACCGATACATTCGCCCGCACCGCGCCCGAATCACGCAGTATCTGGGATCAGCGTATCGAAACGGCACGGCGCGACGGTGTCGCGTCGCTTGCGCCGGCGACGATCGAACGTTGGCTTACGCCAGACTTTCGGCACGCCCATCCCGAAGTGGTCGAACAGATTCGCGATGTCTATATCCATACGCCTGTAGAGGGCTTCGCACTCGCCTGCGCGGCACTGCGCGAATTCGATGTGCGCGATAGACTGTCGGAAATACGGACGCCTACACTCGCAGTAGCCGGGCGCCATGACACAGGCACGCCTCCTGCTGCTACACAGGCTATAGCCGATGCGATCCGAGGGGCGCGATTCGAGGTGCTGGACGCTGCTCATCTCGCGCCCATCGAGCAATCACAGCGTTTTGCGGCCCTGCTCGAAACGTTTTTGCAGTTGCGAGTCTAACTATAAGGTCCGGAGAAATTACAAACGCAGGACCGGACCCACCCCTTGAATTCCACGCCAAACGCTCCAAGTACGGCGCAGGACTGGCCAGGAGCCAACGGAAATAAGGAGTGTCGCCATGCAAATGATCTACAACAGCCCCAACTACTGTGTCGTCGAATTCCCACCTCAGGACGGCCACCTTGCGATGAAGTCGGGCGGCTATGAGATTGTCGACAAGAACACTCAGCGCGAGATTTACATCGATGGAGCAATGGCGGCAAGCTTCCGCGAACATGTACAAAAGCTGATCGAAGAAGAGCCGTCGCTCGATGAAGTCGACGAGTTCCTCGGTCAGTTCGACAGTCTGATGCACCAACCCGTCGTGTTGCATTAAAGTGCATTAAAGCCCGCTGCGGCGACACGCCAGGCAACCCCAGGCAACACTCATGAACCCCGTCCGGCATGCCGGACGGGGTTTTTCATTATGGTGCCGTCACTCGATGCCGATCCTTGTTCCCCGCACGTTGCGGGCGACGATGGAAGCGCTTCGCGTGCCGCCGGGCGGTCATGCCGCGTGCGGGCTACAATGTTGAGTTTCCTGAAAAAAAGCGGTTGAGAAACCGCCGAATGCCCTGAGGGCCCTTCCGCCATGAACAAGCCTGCCCTTCCCGTCACTTCGTCCGCTTCGAACAGCGCTGCCGGCTATACGCGCGGCGCGGCGCTTCCCGCGTTGCTCCAGTCGCGCATTCTGATTCTCGACGGCGCGATGGGGACGATGATCCAGCGCTACAAGCTCGGCGAAGCGCAATATCGCGGCGAGCGTTTCAAGGATTTCGCGCGCGATATCAAAGGCAACAATGAATTGCTGTCGATCACGCAACCGCAGGTGATCAGCGAGATCCACGAACAGTATCTGGCCGCCGGCGCCGATATCATCGAAACAAATACGTTTGGCGCAACCACGGTCGCGCAGGCCGACTACGGCATGGAAGATCTCGCCGAAGAAATGAATATTGCGTCGGCAAAGCTGGCGCGCGCCGCATGCGACAAGTATTCGACGCCTGAGAAGCCGCGCTTTGTCGCCGGCGCCATTGGCCCGACGCCGAAAACCGCGAGCATTTCACCCGACGTCAACGATCCTGCCGCACGCAACGTGACCTTCGACGATCTGCGCGCCGCGTATTATCAGCAGGCGAAGGCGTTGCTCGAAGGCGGCGCCGATCTGTTTCTGGTCGAAACGATCTTCGATACGCTCAATGCGAAAGCCGCGCTCTTTGCGCTCGACGAACTGTTCGAAAACACGGGCGAGCGGCTGCCGATCATGATTTCGGGCACCGTGACCGACGCGTCGGGACGCATTCTGTCGGGCCAGACGGTCGAAGCGTTCTGGAATTCGCTGCGCCATGCGAAGCCGCTCACATTCGGCCTGAACTGCGCGCTCGGCGCGGCGCTGATGCGTCCATACATCGCCGAGCTGTCGAAGCTCTGCGATACGTACGTATCGTGCTACCCGAACGCGGGGCTGCCGAATCCGATGAGCGACACCGGCTTCGACGAACTGCCGGCCGATACTTCCGGGCTCCTGAAGGAATTCGCCGAAGCCGGCCTCATGAATATTGCGGGCGGCTGCTGCGGCACGACGCCCGAGCACATCGCCGCAATCGCCAAGGCGCTGAGCGAAGTCAAGCCGCGCAAGTGGCCGACGCAGTACCGCGACGCGGCCTGAACCCGGCCGGCACATACCGCATAGCCACCCATCTTCTTCGCCTACGACGCCAACTCACGCACTCCTGCAAGCCATGACCGATCATACGCTGCGCCTTTCGGGCCTCGAACCGTTCAACGTCACGTCCGGAACGCTTTTCATCAATGTCGGCGAACGTACCAATGTGACCGGCTCGAAGGCCTTTGCCCGGATGATTCTCAACGGGCAGTTCGACGAAGCACTCGCGGTCGCGCGCCAGCAGGTCGAAAACGGCGCACAGGTGATCGACGTCAACATGGACGAGGCCATGCTCGATTCCAAGGCGGCGATGGTGCGCTTCATGAATCTGATCGCATCGGAACCCGACATCGCGCGCGTGCCGATCATGATCGACTCGTCGAAGTGGGACGTCATCGAAGCCGGCCTGAAATGCGTGCAGGGCAAGGCGATCGTCAACTCGATTTCGCTGAAGGAAGGCAAGGAAGCATTCGTTCATCATGCGAAGCTGATTCGGCGTTACGGCGCGGCGGCCGTCGTGATGGCATTCGATGAAAAAGGCCAGGCCGATACGTTCCAGCGCAAGACCGAGATCTGCAAGCGTTCGTACGACGTGCTGGTTAATGAAGTCGGCTTCCCGCCCGAAGACATCATCTTCGACCCGAATATCTTTGCGGTCGCAACCGGCATCGAAGAGCACAACAACTACGCGGTCGACTTCATCAACGCGACGCGCTGGATCAAGCAGAACCTGCCGTATGCGAAGGTGAGCGGCGGCGTGTCGAACGTGTCGTTTTCGTTCCGCGGCAACGACCCGGTGCGCGAAGCGATTCACACGGTGTTCCTCTATCACGCGATCCAGGCGGGGATGGATATGGGCATCGTCAACGCGGGGCAGCTGGGCGTCTACGCGGAGCTCGACGCCGAGTTGCGCGAGCGCGTCGAAGACGTCGTGCTGAACCGCCGCGAAGATGCGACCGATCGTTTGCTCGAGATCGCGGACAGGTTCAAGACCGGCGCCGCGAAGAAGGAAGAGAACCTCGAGTGGCGCAATCAGCCGGTCGAGAAGCGCCTCGCGCATGCGCTCGTGCACGGCATCACGAATTTCATCGTCGACGATACCGAAGAAGCGCGCGCGCAGATCGCCGCGAACGGCGGCCGTCCGATCAACGTGATCGAAGGGCCGCTGATGGACGGCATGAATATCGTCGGCGATCTGTTCGGCCAGGGCAAGATGTTCCTGCCGCAAGTCGTGAAGTCGGCGCGCGTGATGAAGCAGGCAGTCGCTCACCTGATTCCGTTTATCGAAGAAGAAAAGAAGCAGCTGGCCGCGGCCGGCGGCGACGTGCGCGCGAAAGGCAAGATCGTCATCGCCACGGTGAAGGGCGACGTGCACGATATCGGCAAGAACATCGTGTCCGTCGTGCTCCAGTGCAACAACTTCGAAGTGGTCAATATGGGCGTGATGGTCCCATGCAACGACATTCTCGCGAAGGCGAAAGTGGAAGGCGCGGACATCGTCGGGCTTTCCGGGCTGATTACGCCGAGCCTTGAAGAAATGGCCTATGTCGCGTCCGAAATGCAGCGCGACGACTACTTCCGCATCAAGAAGATTCCGCTGCTGATTGGCGGCGCGACGACCTCGCGCGTGCACACGGCCGTCAAGATTGCGCCGAATTACGAAGGGCCGGTCGTTTATGTGCCCGATGCGTCGCGTTCCGTGTCCGTCGCATCGAGCCTTCTGTCCGACGAAGGCGCGGCGAAGTATCTCGACGAACTGAAGTCCGACTACGATCGCATCCGCCATCAGCACGCGAACAAGAAGGCCCAGCCGATGGTGACGCTTGCCGAGGCGCGCGCGAACAAAACCAGGATCGACTGGCGTGCGTATCAACCGGTCAAGCCGAAGTTCATCGGGCGCCGCGTGTTCAGGAATTTCGATCTGAGCGAGCTCGCGAACTATATCGACTGGACGCCGTTCTTTCAGACGTGGGATCTGGCCGGCAAGTATCCGGCCATCCTCAACGACGAGATCGTCGGCGAATCGGCGCGGCGCGTGTTCTCGGACGCGAAGTCGATGCTCGCACGGCTCATTCAGGGCCGCTGGCTCAGCGCGAACGGCGTGATCGCGCTGCTGCCGGCCAACACCGTCAACGACGACGACATCGAAATCTACACCGACGAATCGCGCAGCGAAATCGCGCTCACGTGGCGCAATCTGCGCCAGCAAAGCGAGCGTCCGGTGATCGATGGCGTGATGCGGCCGAACCGGTCGCTTGCGGATTTCATCGCGCCGAAAGACTCGGGCGTCGCCGACTATATCGGCCTGTTCGCGGTCACCGCGGGCATCGGCGTCGACGTGAAGGAAAAGCAGTTCGAAAAAGACCACGACGACTACAGCGCGATCATGCTGAAGGCGCTCGCCGACCGTTTCGCCGAAGCCTTTGCCGAAGCGATGCACGCCCGCGTACGGCGTGACCTGTGGGGGTATGCGTCGGCCGAATCGCTGTCGAACGACGAGATGATCGGCGAGAAGTACCGCGGCATTCGTCCGGCGCCCGGCTACCCTGCGTGCCCGGACCACCTGGTCAAGCGCGACATGTTCGACGTGCTTCAAGCCGGAGAAATCGGCATGAGCGTGACCGAGTCGCTTGCCATGTTGCCGGCGGCGAGCGTATCGGGCTTCTATCTCGCCCATCCGGACAGCACGTACTTCTCGGTCGGCAAGATCGGTGAAGATCAGCTGGACGACTACGCACGGCGTATGGCGCTTTCAAAGGCGGATGCGAAGCGCGCGTTGGCGCCGCTGCTTTAACTGCAACTGCGCGCCCACTATATCGGCGCGCAAAGACTGAATATTTCCGGCGATCCAGTTTTCGGCTTTGTAAACTGCAGCGGCTTCGTCACGCCGAATGCGTCGGCAAAAAACGCGCGGCCTCTGACTGGCAACCGTCCCGGAGAAAATCGTATGAAGAAGCTGTCGCTGATGTGGATGGCGGTATCGCTTGCCGCCGGCGCTACGCCGGCGTTTGCGCAAGGCGGGTCGAGTTCGGTGAGTTCGTATTCGCCACCGACGGAACAGCACGTGAAAAAGCCGAAGCACAAGAAAGCGAAGAAAGGCGCTTCCGTGCCGGCCGCCACGCCGCAGGGAGCAAGCCAATAACCCGGGCGGCACGGCCGTCTGCAAGGCGCTGCAGTGCACTGCAAAAAAAGCAAAGCCCGCCTCGCATGGCATGCAGGGCGGGCTTTGCTACAACAGGGTGGCCGCGACAGGCACGGCAGACGCAGCACACAGCGCGGCACGGCGCATTCGCTGCGCGCGGTGACGTAATCGACGCGACTCAGATCCCCCAGACGATATCCGCGTTCTCTTTCTGCGCCGCGCGCAGCATGTCGAGAAACGGATAGGCCCGTTGCGCGAGTCCGATCGGAATTTCGTGCGGGTCGTGCCCCTCTTCGCCTTCATGGAAGTGGCCGTCGTGTTCGGCGCGTTCCTTTTTGTCGGTGACAATGGCCGCTTCGAGCTTCGTAATCGCGTCGCCGAGTTCGTCATGCGTGATGACGCCGCGTTGACCAAGATTCTTGCCCACGATGCCGACGAGATATTGGGCGAGATTCTCCAACATCATCACATCCGGCGTGGCACGACACTTGAAAGTAATCAGCATGACTGTTTCCTTTTCGTTTTGTTGATCTCTCCCTCGGCGGTGACGGGCAAAGCGGCCCTGTGCGGCGATACCGCTGGCTCTCGCGCGTGGCGCGCCGCGGCATGCCGCGAGGCGCTTTTCGCGCGCTGTTGCGGCCGCGCCGGCACGCCTCGTCCCGACCGGGCATCCAATTGGACATATTAGCACCTGCTAAAATCCGGTCTGATGGAATGCGCCCGCCTACACGCATTCGACGCCATCCCGTCTGACCCGACTGCCTCACTGGACACGCAACAAGCATGCTGCCTGCACACAAACACATTCTCGAAACCCTGCTCGCCGACACCGTGAAGCAGATCGCGACGGCCAACGAAGGCGCCACCGAGGCCGCGTTCGTCGCGCCGACGATCACGCTCGAACGCCCGAAGGTCGCCGCGCACGGCGACATCGCATGCAACGTCGCGATGCAGCTGGCCAAGCCGATGCGCGCGAACCCGCGCCAGCTTGCGCAGCAGATCGTCGATGCGGTGCTCGCGCATCCGCAGGCGAAAGACCTGGTCGAGAGCGCCGAAGTCGCGGGCCCGGGCTTCATCAATTTGCGGATCGCGGCGGCCGCGAAGCAGGCCGTCGTGCGCGAGGTATTCGCGCAGAAAGAGGCGTTCGGCCGTTCGCAGCGCGAAGCAGGCAAGCGCGTGCTGGTCGAATTCGTGTCGGCCAACCCGACCGGCCCGCTGCACGTCGGGCACGGCCGCCAGGCCGCGCTCGGCGACGCGCTGTCGAACGTGCTCGCATCGCAAGGCTTCGATGTGCATCGCGAGTTTTACTACAACGACGCGGGCGTGCAGATCCATACGCTCGCCATCTCGACGCAAGCGCGCGCCCGCGGCCTGAAACCCGGCGACGCGGGCTGGCCGGCCGACTCGTACGCCGGCGAGTACATCGCCGACATCGCGCGCGACTACCTGAACGGCGAAACCGTTTCGGCACGCGACGGCGAGCCGGTCAAGGGCGCGGGCGATATCGAAGACCTCGAAGCGATCCGCCGCTTCGCGGTCGCGTATCTGCGTCACGAACAGGACATGGACCTGCAGGCGTTCGGCGTCGAGTTCGACCAGTACTACCTCGAATCGTCGCTGTACCGGGAGGGGCGCGTCGAACAGACGGTCGGCGCGCTCGTCGCCGCCGGCAAGACCTTCGAGGAAGACGGCGCACTGTGGCTGCGCACCACCGACGACGGCGACGACAAAGACCGCGTGATGCGCAAGAAAGACGGCACGTACACGTACTTCGTGCCGGACGTCGCCTACCACGTCGCCAAGTGGCAGCGCGGCTTCACGAAGGTGATCAACATCCAGGGTTCGGACCACCACGGCACGATCGCGCGCGTGCGCGCCGGCCTGCAGGGCCTTGGCATCGGCATTCCGAAGGGCTACCCCGACTACGTGCTGCACAAGATGGTCACCGTGATGCGCGACGGCCAGGTCGTGAAAATCTCGAAGCGCGCGGGCAGCTACGTGACCGTGCGCGACCTGATCGAATGGTCGGGCGGCGCCACGCCGGGCGAGGAAGCCGCGCCGGATCTCATCGACGAAGAGACAATTCGCCGCGGCCGCGATGCGGTGCGCTTCTTCCTGATCTCGCGCAAGGCCGACACCGAGTTCGTGTTCGACATCGACCTCGCCCTCAAGCAGAACGACGAAAACCCTGTGTACTACGTGCAATACGCCCACGCGCGGATCTGCTCGGTGCTCGGCGAATGGAAGTCGCGCTATGTGACCGACGAAGCGCTGCTGCCGACGGTCGACCTCGCGCCGCTCTCGAGCGAACGCGCGATGGCGCTGTTGCAAAAGCTCGCGGAGTTCCCCGACATGCTGACGCACGCGGCCGACGAACTCGCGCCGCATGCGGTCGCGTTCTATCTGCGCGACCTCGCGAGTGAATTTCACTCGTTCTACAATGCCGAACGCGTTCTGGTCGACGACGAAGCGGCCCGCAACGCGCGCATCGCGCTGCTCGCGGCCACGCGCCAGGTGCTGGCGAACGGGCTCGCAATGATCGGCGTGTCGGCTCCCGTCAAGATGTAAATTCGACTCGCCCGCGCAAGCCGCTTATGCGACCATAACGCGCGACCGATGCCGGGCCTTAGTGGGCTGCCTGGCGGGCCCACTTGGCGGCTCACTTAGCGGCCCACTTAGTGGCTCACTTAGCGGCCCACTTAGCGGCCCATTGCCAGACCGTCAGGCCGCGGGCGGCACAGTGCGTCGGCGCCGCTGCGGTCATCGCCGCGGTCGTCGCTATAATCGACGGTCATTCAAGTTTTCCTTTTGCAGGTGATTCAGACAATGGCAAAGCCACGCCGCACAACGAAGCAGTCGAAGCAATCCGGGGGAACCTTTCTCGGCATCGTGCTGGGCCTGATCGTCGGTCTGGCGATCGCTGTGGTGGTCGCGCTGTACATCACGCGCGCGCCGACGCCGTTCGTCGCCAAGGTGGCGCCGCCCGCCGCGTCCGATGCCGGCGCGAGCCAGCCGCAATACGATCCGAACCGGCCGCTGCAGGGCAAGAGCCCGGGTCAGCCGGTGCCGCAGGCCGCGCAACCGGCGCCGCCGAACACGGCGCCCGGGCAGACCAACAATCAGACGCAATCGTCTGGCATTCTCGAAGAACCGCAGATCGTCGAAGTGCCGCCCGCGACGGGCGGCGCATCGGCGGCGGCGCCGGGCAGCGGTTCGTCGGCGGCCGCGGTGGCGGGCGCGAAGAAGCCCGCGAGCAGCGCACCGAATGCCACGCCGGGCGCGACCGTCGCGAACGTCCCGCCGCCGGCCAAGCCGGGCGCATCGGCGCCGCCTTCCGCGGCTGACGCGAACACCGGTTATCTGCTGCAGGTCGGCGCGTACAAGACCGCCGCGGACGCCGAACAGCAGCGCGCGCGGCTCGCATTCCAGGGCTTCGAATCGAAAGTGACGCAGCGCGATGCCGGCGGTATCACGTACTATCGCGTACGGATCGGGCCGTTCGCAAAGTTCGAGGACATGAACAGCACGCGTCAGCGCCTCTCGGACGCAGGCATCGACACTGCCGTGATCCGCTTTACGAAGCAGTAACCTGCCGTAACCGCTATAGCACGCAGTAACGCGCTTTATAGCCTGCTTTATCGCCTGTTTCGTGCGCGCCGCCGGGACCCTGCCCGACCTGCTTGAACCTTCGGCGCGCACGCACAGTCTCATTGCACGGCGAAAGCCTGCCGTCCGTCGCAGCGCTCACGGTGACAGGCCCATGACGCCTCCGTTCAACCGTCAACGCTACTTCCCGATTGGGATCACAAGACATGAAAAAGCTGCTTAGCCTTCTTTGCCTCTCGTTCGGTCTCATCGCTGCCGCGGCAAGCGCCAGCCCCACCGCGCCAGTCTCCGGCAAGGACTACACCGTATTGTCGTCGCCGCAGCCGGTCGAAGTGCCGGCCGGCAAGATCGAAGTGATCGAGTTCATGTGGTACGGCTGCCCGCACTGCAACGAGTTCGACCCGTACCTCGAAGACTGGATCAAGAAGCAAGGCCCGGACGTCGTGTTCAAACGCGTGCCCGTTGCCTTCCGCGACGACTTCATCCCGCATTCGAAGCTGTACCACGCCGTCGACGCATTGGGCCTCGCGCAGGAACTGACGCCGAAGATCTTCCACGAAATCCACGTCAACAAGGACTACCTGCTGACGCCGGAAGATCAGGCGAAATTCCTCGCGAAGAACGGCGTCGATCCGAAGAAGTTCATGGACGCGTATAACTCGTTCTCGACGCAAACGGCGCTGCAGCGCGACAAGAAACTGCTCGACGACTACAAGATCGACGGCGTGCCGACGCTCGCGATCCAGGGCAAGTACGAAACGGGCCCGGCCCAGACCAACAGCCTGCCCGGCACGATCCAGGTGCTCGACTACCTCGTCGGCCAGGTTCGCGCGAAGAAGATGTAATCACCCGGGGTCGATCCTCGGAGGCGCCGGTATATGGGCACACCGCAAAAGGTCTTCATTACCGGCGCATCGAGCGGCATCGGCCTCGCGCTCGCCGCCGAATACATGCGGCGCGGCGCGATCGTCGGCCTCGTCGCACGGCGCAAGGACGCGCTGGAGCGTTTCCGCGACGCCCATCCTCAGCATCCCATCCTGATCTATGCCGCCGACGTCCGCGATGCGGACGCGCTCGCGGACGCCACGAAAGACTTCTTCGCGAAGCATGGCTGCCCCGATATCGTGATCGCGAATGCCGGTGTCAGCCGCGGCACGATCACCGGGCTTGGCGACCTGCAGACGTTTCGCGACGTGATGGATACCAACTACTACGGCATGGTCGCCACCTTCGAGCCCTTCGCGGCCGAAATGGCCGCCGCGCACAAAGGGACGCTAGTCGGTATCTCGAGCGTCGCGGGCGTGCGCGGCCTGCCTGGCTCGGGTGCGTACAGCGCATCGAAGGCCGCGGCGCGCACCTATCTCGAATCGCTGCGCGTCGAGATGCGGCCGCGCGGCGTCTCGGTCGTGACGATCGCGCCCGGCTTTATCCGCACGCCGATGACGGCGCGCAACCCATACCGGATGCCATTCCTGATGGACGTCGAGCAGTTCGCGCACCAAGCGGCTCGCGCGATCGAGCGGAAGAAGCGCTACGTCGTGCTGCCCTGGCAGATGCGCTTTGTCGCGATGATGTTGCATGCGGTGCCGCGCTGGCTTTACGATGCGGCGATGAAGAAGGCGCCGCACAAACCGCGCGCCAAGGCCGATTGAGTATGCAACTGCGGATGCAACCGCGATTGAAACCGAGCTTGAAACCGAGCTTGAAACCGCGCATGCAGCCGTAACGGCACTGGCATCGCCAGCACCAGCACCAACGACGTCAAATCAGCACGCGCGACAAGCGGAAAGCGCCAAACGCCCGGCGCACCCCTACCATCGACGGAACCGGCAATGAGCGAGCACACAGTCGATGCAGCCGGAATCAGGCACGCGACCGCGGGCGACGACGCACGCATCGTCTCGCTCGTGCCGAGCGTCACCGAATTGCTGTTCGCACTCGGCCTCGACAAACAGATTGTCGGCCGCACTGGCTTTTGCGTGCACCCGCGCGAACGCGTGCGTGCGGTGCCCAAAGTGGGTGGCACGAAGTCCGTGCGCATCGATGCCGTGCGTGCGCTCAAGCCCACACATGTGATTGTCAATATCGACGAAAACGACCGCGCGACCGTCGATCAACTGCGCGCGTTCGTGCCGCATGTCATCGTGACGCACCCGCTCGCGCCTGAAGACAACTTCACGTTGTTCGCGCTGGTTGGCGCGATCTTCTCCCGGCAGCCAGCCGCGCAGCGCCTCGCCGAAGCGTTGAACACGCAACTCGAAGCAGCCCAGGCACGCGACTGGCCGCGGCAACGCGTGCTCTACGCGATCTGGCGCGAGCCATGGATGACCGTCGCACGCGACACGTACATTTCCGCGATGCTGCGTCTCGTGAACTGGCATACGCTGCCGGCCGTCGATGGCGGCTTCGCGGGCGCGCGGCGCTACCCGGCCTTCGACCTCGACGCGCCGTGGCTCGCCGACGTCGACCGCATCCTGCTGTCAACCGAGCCGTACCGCTTCACGCAATCGCATTGCGACGCGCTCGCGCAAGCGCTTCAGGCGGCCGGCAAACCGACGGGCAAGCAAATCGAACTGATCGACGGCGAACAGGTGTCGTGGTACGGCTCGCGCGCGATCGAAGGCATCGGCTACCTGCAACGCTATGCTTCACGGCACTGATTCACCACACTGATTCACGGCACTGAAGCGCGCGCCATGCGACGATATCGGTGTGGCCAACCCGTGCCCAGCATGGGTCCAATGCGCGTGGTTGTCGTCGCAACGACCATTCGATAAGCTTGCGCGATCCGCGGGCTTTTGCCGCTCACCGAACCGCGCAGCACACCCATAAGCCGCGTTACCTGATTACGACCGTTCCGGGAGATGTCATGCGCTTTACGCCGTCCGCTGCCTCTGCTGCCGCCGTCGCGGTTGCCGTATCCGCCGTTGTACTGCTCGCTTCGCCCACACTCGCGTTCGCGAAGCCGCTGACCGTCTGCACCGAGGCGAGCCCCGACGGCTTCGACGTGGTCCAGTTCAACTCGCTCGTCACGACCAATGCATCGGCCGATGTGATCTTCAACACGCTTGTCGGGTTTGACGAAGCGTCGAGAAAAGTCGTGCCGAGCCTCGCCGACAAGTGGGAAATCAGCGCCGACGGACTCACGTACACGTTCCATCTGCGTCCGAACGTGCCGTTCCAGACCACCGACTACTTCAAGCCGACGCGACCGCTCGACGCCGACGACGTCGTCTTCACGTTCAGCCGCATGCTCGACGACAGCAACCCGTGGCACAAGGTGGCCGGCGCAAACGGCTTCCCGCATGCGCAATCGATGGGGCTCACGAAGCTCGTCAAGTCGATCGCGAAGGTCGACAACCAGACAGTCAGGATCGAGCTGACCGAACCCAATGCGCCGTTCCTGTCGGTGCTGTCGATGGGCTTCGCATCGATCTATTCGGCCGAATACGCGGACCAGCTGCTCAAGGCCGGCAAGCAGAACGATCTGAACGCGAAACCGATCGGCACCGGCCCGTTCATGCTGAAGAGCTACACGAAGGACGCGGTCATCCGCTACGACGTGAATCCGAACTACTGGGGGCCGAAGCCGAAGGTCGATCGACTGATCTACGCGATTACGCCGGACCCCGCCGTGCGCGCGCAGAAGGTCAAGGCAGGCGAATGCCAGATTGCGCTATCGCCGAAACCGGAGGACATTGCCGCGGCGAAAAACGACAAGTCGCTAAAGGTCGTGCAGACGCCGGCATTCATGACCGCGTTCGTCGCGCTGAACACCGAGAAGAAACCGCTCGATAACCAGAAGGTGCGCGCAGCGCTGAACATGGCATTCGATCGCGCGACCTACCTGAAAGTGGTGTTCAACGATACCGCGATACCCGCGGTCAACCCGTATCCGCCGAATACATGGAGCTACGACAAGGCGGTGAAACCGTGGCCCTATGACATCGCGAAGGCAAAGAAACTGCTTGCCGACGCGGGCTATCCGAACGGCTTTTCGACGACCATCTGGGTGCGCCCGACCGGCAGTTCGTTGAATCCGAATCCGAAGGCCGGCGCGGAGCTGCTGCAGGCGGACTTTGCGAAGATCGGCGTGAAGGCCGACGTAAGGGTGATCGAGTGGGGCGAACTGATTCGCGATGCGAAGCAGGGCCAGCATGACACGCTCTTCATGGGCTGGGCCGGCGACAACGGCGACCCCGACGACTATCTGACGCCGCTTTTCAGCTGCAACGGCGTGAAATCCGGCATCAACTTCTCGCGCTTCTGCGATTCCGATCTCGACAAACTCATCGATCAGGGCAAGCGCACGTCCGATCAGGCGAAGCGCACGAAAGCCTATGAAGCGGCGCAGCAGATCATTCACGATGCGGCGTTATGGATTCCGCTCGGTTACCCCACCGCAACGGTGATCACGACAAAAAACGTGAGCGGCTATCAGGTGAGCGCATTCGGGCGGCAGAATTTTACGGCGGTGAATGTGCAGTAGCGCACCCATACCGCTTCGCGCAATCCGACAAACGCAGGCCCGCGTCTAAAAAGCGGGCCTGTTTTTTTGCGCCACCCCTCTGTAAATGCGTGTGCGATCCCGTAGCACTACGTATGTAGTGCCTTTGTGCACCGCTCCCCCCCTAGACTCTGCGTGCGGAATCGACGGCGCATGCCTCCGTGCGGCCGGCGGCTCCTGCAAATCACAAGTTCTTTATTTAACGCTTTGTCCTGTTAGAGGAATCGCACATGCAAGCTACGCTCGATAGCCGTACGTATGAGACTTTCAATCATTCATTGTATGCCGCCAGTCGTGAGAGCCAGTCTCGTTCTTCGTTTAACTATCCGAATTCGCTCAACCCGCTCAATTCAGGCTTTGGCCCGGCATCGCAGCGCTCGATGAATCCGTTGGCCGCGCCGCGTGCATTCATTCAGCCGGCTATTTATCCGCAGATGTCGCGCGGCATGGCCCAGTCATTCAACCCGTATGGCACCGCGCAACGCGGCGGCACATCGATGACCCAGTACCAGCGGGAAATCGCCCGTACGCCGCAAGGCACAACCGTGAAGACTTCGTACACGTCCTTCCAGCAGGCGGGGTCGAAAGCTTTCAACAACGTGCCCGACCGCTACTCCAACGACTGCCGCAAGGACTCGTACCGTAACGACGCGGATCAGAACCGGGTAGCACCGGTCGTGTCGCAGAACGGTAACACGCTGAACGTCGACATGGGCAACACCCACAGCGAACTCGCCAAAGACAACGCGACAACCAAAATGAAGGTCGGCGGCAACGACATCGAATTCACGGGCTGGGGCGATCCGCACGGCGTTCTGAAAGTCAACGGCAAGGAATCGAAGGCCGACTTCTCGAAGCCGCTGAGCCTCGATACCAGCGATATGCGCGTGACAATGGACCCCGAAAAGAAGCAATCGTCCGGCGGCGTTCCGCCTCATATGGATCGGGTGATTTACGAGCCTAAAAACAGCAAGCAGGTCTTCGTGGGCGAACACTTGAGCCCGAGCGATAGCTCAAAGGTCTCATTCCGTGAAGTCACCGACCGCCGCGAAAAGGAAGCGCTGAGACAAACCGCGAACAACGCGCAGAAAGCAGCCCCTGCTGGCGACAAAATCATCGACCAGAAGACCGGTCAGCAGATCGTGTAAGTCCGCACCGGACGCCAGATGAGTTGATCGCCGGGGGAGAAGGGACGCGGGCTAACCACGACGAGTCCCTTTCTTCCCGTCGGTGCCGGCCGCAGCAACCACACCGATCGGCCGGCACCGCCCTTTAGCGAAGAGCCGGCCTCGCACGCTCTGCCAGGCTGGACATCGCCGTTATACCCACCTGTCAGTCGCGGTCGCTCAACGCCGCCTTGAAGCGGCGCGCACGCTCGACCGCGTCGTCGCGACCGATCGTTTCCCGTTGCAGCTCCGCTGATGCCTTCGTGACCTTCTCGGCCGCCCCCGACCGCTCGCGCATTGCTTGCGCCAATGCGCGTTGCAGCTCCGGCGTGCGGCCGTCATGCAAGCGCAAGGCCGCAGCCCATAGCCGCCCGGTACGCTTGTCATAGCCGCACGACTGCAAGATCACCGTGCGTTGTGCGCCATGATGCCTGATTGCTTCGCGACGCAAATCGACCTGCATCTCGGCCCGCTGCAACCCATCACGCGCGATATTGAGCGCACGACGTTTGCGCTCGACCCGCAACTCCCGCACGCGCGCCAGCAAGCGCCATAGCTGGGCAGCGCGCTTCGCGTCGCTCATCGCAGCGGCGCGGCGCCGCAAAGCGCGCGAAGCATCGAGCGGGTCGCCTGAACGTCGCAATGCTCGTCGTAGGGCTGCCGCAGAAACCGCACGATTTCCGGATACCGGTCGATCGCCAGATCGCTTGCCGCATCGCTGCCGCGCTGATATTCGCCGATCTGCAGCAGCAGCTCCAGTTCCTGATATCGGCTCATCCATCCGCGCACGCGGTCCGCATCCTGTCGATGCGCGACATCCGTCACGCGCGTCATCACACGGCTCTTGCTCTTGAGGATATCGATGGCCGGATAGTGTCCGGCGCCGCCGAGCTTGCCCGACAGCTGAATATGCCCGTCGAGCAGCGAGCGCGCTTCCTCGGCGATCGGATCGGACAGCTCTTCGTCTTCGGCGAGCACCGTGAAAAATGCGGTCACGCTGCCTTCGTGCGTCAAACCCGCCGATTCGATCAGCTTCGGCAATTCGGCAAACACGCGCGGCGGATAGCCGCGCCGCACCGGCGGCTCGCCAACCGCGAGTCCCACTTCGCGCAAGGCGCGCGCGTAGCGTGTCAGCGAGTCGAACAGCAGCAGCACGCGGCGCCCGGTCGCGCGCAAACCGCTCGCGACTTCGCAGGCGAGTTCGGCGGCCTTGAGCCGTTCCGCGGCGGGCCGTTCGGACGTCGATGCAACGACGACCGACGAATCGCGCCGCCCGGACAGATGATCGTGAATGAATTCGGACACTTCGCGCCCGCGTTCGCCGATCAGCGCGACGACGATCGCATCGACATTGGCGCCATTGGCGATCATCCCCATCAGCGTGCTTTTGCCGCCGCCCGCCGGCGCGAAGATGCCGACGCGCTGCCCCACGCCGCACGTGAGCAGCGCATCGATCGCGCGCACGCCAGTCGCGAACGGCCGCGCAATCACGGGCCGTTCGAGCGGATTGATGCTGGCAAGCGGTGCGCCGCCTTGCGCGGCGGCACCGCGCTCGCGCAAGACAGGACCGCCGTCGAGCGGCCGTCCGAGCCCATCGACGGTGCGGCCCAGCAGACCGAGCGGATCGAATCGCCCCCATGTCAGGCCGCACCCATGTACTTGCGTGATGTTCGACAAACCCGCGAGGCCGTCGAGCGGCATGACGAGCGCGCCGTCATCGGTGAAGCCGACCACCTCACCCATCTGCATATCGAGCGTGTCGGGCCGCACGAGACGCACCATTTCACCGATGCGCAGCGACACGCCGACCGCCCGCACGACGACGCCGCGCGCCTCGGCAACGCGCCCGTAGAGCATGGGTTCGCCGGCCGGCACCGGAGCAGGAGACTGAAAAAGCTTCACATTCGCTCCGCTCAAGCCGGCGACAGCGTCAAGACGGCATGCACGTTAAATGTATCGAGCGGGATCTCTTCGATCGCAAGGGTGTCGATGCGAATGCCGAATGTCTTCAGATGCCGGCGTACATGCGGCCGCAAGACGGCCGTGGTCACAAGTACGCGCACTCCTTGCCGGTATGCCTCGGCGAATGCTTGCTGCAGGCGTTCAAGTTCGCCGATGCCTGGCATGCAGTATGGTTCACCGTCGGGGCCGCTGCGTATCTGGTCTTCGAGTTCCGCCTCCCAGGACGGATCGATCACCGCCGCGTCGATTCGCCAGTTATCGAGGTCCGCATGGCGGCGCGCAAGCCGCGATCCAAGCGCGATGCGCGCTTCGCGGACCATCCGGTCGAGCGAGCGATCGCCGTCCGGAATCCGGATGCAGGCTTCGGCGATCGCACGCAGATTGCGAATCGGCACGTGCTCTTCGAGCAAGCGGCGCAGCACGCTTGCAACCTGCACCGGCCCGAGCAGTTGGTCGAGCTGATTGGCGAGCTCGCGAAATTCGATGCTGATCTGGTTCATCAGGAAGCGCGCTTCCTGCGTGCCCATGCACTCGGCTGCATTCTGCTCGCAGACATCGGCCAGATGCGTGCATAGCGCCTCTTCGACGCTCGCCTTGCCGATTTGCGCACCGTCGAGCGCCGCGGCGTCGGCCGCGCTCACCCATACGGCCTTCGACGCGCCCGGACTATAACCGGCGAGGCCTTCCATCGTGATCTGCGACTCGTCGCCGCTCACGAGCATGTGGTTTGCGACGAGCGTGCCGCTCGCGAACGGCACCTCTTCGATATCGACGATGTAGCGCTCTTCGTCGAGCCGTGCATCGCGTTGCAACGCCAGCCCCGGAAACGGCAAGCCGAGCCGCGTCATCAGATCGCGACGCACTTTGCCCAACTGCGCGTCGAAGCGCCCCGGATGCAGCGCTTCGTAGGCCTTGTTTCCCATGCGCAGCCGCAATATCGCGCTGGTGCCGAGTTCCACGTCGTCGAGAATGCGCGGCGTATAGTTGCCGCCGTCGCGCGTCATCGCGGGCATGAACGGACGCTGCATGCGCTCGCGGCTCGCCGCCTGACGCATCATCAGAACCGACAGGCCGATCAACGCGCCGCCCGCCAGGGCGAACTGCAGATGCGGAAACCCCGGTATTGCACCGAGCGCGAAACAGCCGACGCCCGCCATCGCGAGGGCTTTCGGATGCAGCGACAGCTGGCGGAAGATATCGCCGCCGAGGTTCGTCGGCGGGCCGCCCGACGATACGCGCGTTACGAGCAGGCCTGCGGCGATCGACACGATCAGCGACGGAATCTGCGAAACGAGACCATCGCCGACCGTGAGAATCGTGTAGGTGTGCAATGCGTCGCCAAACGACATGCCGCGCTGCGCAATGCCTACCGTCAGACCGCCGACAATATTAACGAGCGCGACGACCAGCCCTGCCACCGCGTCACCCTTGACGAACTTCATCGCGCCATCGAGCGAGCCATAGAAATAGGTCTCCCGCTCGAGTTCGGCACGCAACCGACCCGCATCGCGCGGTGCGATCAGGCCGCTGCGCAAGTCCGCATCGATGCTCATCTGCCGGCCGGGAATGCCGTCGAGCGTAAAACGCGCGGACACTTCCGCGACGCGGTCCGCGCCCTTCGCCACAACGATGAACTGAATCGCGGAGAGCACGACAAACACGACGATGCCGACCGCGACGTTGCCACCGACCACCATCTCGCCGAACGCGCCGATGATGTCGCCGGCATGCGCGTAAAGCAGGATCATCTTCGTCGATGCGATCGCGAGCGCAAGCCGCAGCAAAGTCGTCACGAGCAGCAGCGACGGAAAGCTCGACAGCTCGGCGGCCTTCGTCACATAGATCGTCGTGCTCAGCATCACGAAGCTCGCGCAGAAGCTCACGCAGATAAAGAAGTCGAGCACGAATGCCGGAACCGGCAGGATCAGCAGCACGAGCACGAACAGAATGCCGAGACCGACCGCCACGTCGGCATGCCGGCCAAGCAGCCCGGGAATATCGGCGCGGCCGAGGATGGAACGGTTTGCCATATGTCTTACGGGTTAGGGTGCAGCGGGTTTCGCATGTCAGCGGCTCAACTCTCTGTGCATCGCGCGACGTCGGCCCTTCGTGTGAGGATCGCCTTCGCTGTCGCGGTATTCGCGCTTGATCTCTTCCTTGTCCATGCGCAGGCGCCGCCTCCATAGCACGCGCTGCATCACGAAGTCGACGGCGGCCGGCACGAGCTGCGACGCGGTCATTATCGCGAGCAGCGATGCGCCCGATAGACTGATGTCGGCGAGCAGCATCGGCAGTGGCAGCGTGTATGAGGGGATCAGTTGCCCGCACCACTTGACGAATGCGTACCAGAAGACGGCGAGCAGAATCGCGAACTGGGCGAGCGCAATCAGCGTATCGACCAGCACGCGCGAGCTGAAAAAGTTCTTGAGGCCGGACACCGGGCTCAATCGCTTCAGGTCGGGCGCCGCCCGCTTCCATGCGATTGCGCCACGCGTCTGCGCGAGTTCCGGCACCACAGCGGCGAGCACGCCCGCTCCGAGCGTGACGAGCGCCGCTGGCAACACGGCGCTCAACGACGACACGACTTGCGCGAACTGCTGGGCAAACGGTCGGGCCAGGTCGAGGCCAGTGACCTCGCGAATCAAGGTCTGGAAAAGCGCGTACAGATGCGGCGACTCGACGATGAGAAAGAGCCACCAGATGAGACCGCTAGCCGCGACAGTCGCGTGCGCGCTCTTCGCGATGTCACCATCCTTGATAGCCTTGACGAGCCGCTGCGGGGTGGGTGCTTCGGTTTTATCGCTCATCGCAGAATCAGGCTTTGCCGGAAAACAACGGATAGGCGCTCGATAAACACCGGCACGCATGACATCGCGGCAAACGAGATGACCATCGCTTTCACGGTGCGTGCAGTCGTAAACGGATTGAGGCGCTTCACATGCCGCGACATCAGGCCGAGCGATATGTCGACCATCGCCATCAGGCCGATCAGCGGCATGGCGAGCCGTATGCCTTCAGAGAAGGCGGCGGCGAAGTGGTCGACGGAAATCTGGCGGAAAACCTCGGTCAGGTTCACATGCGCGGCGCCGGGCGGGCAGATCGCCCAGGCGTCGACGAAGAAGCCGCACACGAATCGCAACCCCGGACCGGTGAAAAACGTAAGCGCGGCAAACTGTGTAAACAAGGTTTCGAAAAGCGCGGCTTCCTGCTGGAAGTTCGGGTCGTACACGGCTGCAATCGAATAGCCGCCCTGCTGATCGAGCAGCGCGCCCGCGCACGATGCGACGTGAAAGACCACCGCCAGCAGCAGGCCGAGCGCGAGCCCCACCAGCGCCTCGAACAGCGCCGCCGGAATCAGCGATGCCGGCGCTCCCACTTTCAGAGGCAGCACGGCGAACAGCAGCACGAGCGGCACGCGTAACTTCGTGCCGAGCGAATCGCCGAACGCGAATGGCACGACGCTCAGCGCAACGGCGGGACGGATCGAGCAGAACGCGAGCCCTTCGATATAACCGAATATGTTCATCGTCAATGCATGCGCCCCGCGGCAACGAAGGTGAACACGTGCTCGAGAAAACGCGTCACTTCGCGGCTTGCCCACGGCGCGGTGACGATCAGCGTGATGCCGACCGCAATGATCTTCGCACCGTACGGAAGACTCTGGTCCTGGATCTGGAAGATCGACTGCACGAGGCCCAATAACACGCCGATGCCCGTGGCAACCGCGAGGGCGGGCAACGACAGCCAGAACACCAGCAACAGCGCGTCACTGGAAAGCGAAGCGAGCGACGGAAACGAATTCATTTGATATAGCTGACGATCAACCCGTGCATGAGTCGCGAGATGCCCGACACCGAGACCAGCACGAACAGTTTGAGTGGGATCGACACGGTGGTCGGCGACAGCATCATCATCCCCATCGCGGTCAGCACATTGGCCACGACGAGATCGATGACGAGGAATGCGATGTAGAGCAGGAAGCCCGCTTCAAATCCGCTTGAAATTTCGCTGATCAGAAATGCGGGAATCAGCAGCGAAAAGTCGGTTTCCTGCGCATCGCGCTCCGGATCGATCCGCTTCGTCGCGTTCACGAGGAACGCGCGCTCCGACGGCCGCGAGTGCACGAACAGAAACTCGCCGAGCGGCCCGCGTACGGCTTTCAACGTTTCCGCGATGCCCGGCATCGTGCCGCTTTCGATCCGCTCGTCGAGCGACAGTTCGGCGCCGATCTTCGACATCACCGGCGCCATGACGACCAGCGTCGCAGCCATCGCCAGGCCTGCGATAGCCGTATTGCCCGGCGCCTGCTGCACGCCGAGCGCCGAGCGCAACAGCGTCAGCACGATGCTGAACTTCGTGAACGAGGTGACCATCACGATGAAAAACGGCATCAGGCCGAGCAGCGTGACGAGGCCGACGAGCGAGATCGGGTCGAGCTGAGTGTTCATCTGACGACGTCTGTCGTTGCGGCACGCGAAAGATCGGTAATGCGCACGCCGAGCGCATCATCGATGTCGATCAGTTCGCCCCGAGCGAACGGCACCCCCTGGCATAGCAGCGTGACGGCGCGCTCGCGCATCGGAATCTGCAGCGACAGAATCGATCCGGTGCGCAAATGCGCGAGTTCGTGAACGGATAGCGAGACCGTGCCGAGCACTGCGTCGAACGCGAACGTCAGCGCATCGATCGCGATGAATTCGCTCGTCATTTCCGGTTGATCCTTTTCGTCGTCGATCATCGGGTGGTCTACCAAGATTTGTTCTCCAGACAAGTTCAGCAAAATGCGGCGCGTGCCATTGCGCATCGGCACGCGCAGGTGATACGAGGCTCGGTCGAGCAGGAGCGCGTCGCCGGCCCTGATTTTGCGCAAGCGCGCAAGCGAAAACGAAGGGCCAGCCATGCATAGCTGCACCGGCACACGCAGATGCCGGTGCAGCCCGCTGAATTCATGCGAAGCCGGCGCGGGACGGCTCCGGAGCCATTGGTCGACGGCGTCGCAATGAAACGAGAAATGCGCTGCCCTACCGCTTTGCACGTGCGTGAGCGACAGGCCATACGCGCCGCATGGCGGAACCGCATCGAACGACACGCGTTGCAGCTCGAATGAAAATCCGAACGCGCCTTCGAGGGCTGACAACCAGTCTTCCAGTACGTCTTCGATCATCGCGCGCGTCTCGGCGTCATCGCGCGGCAACGGATGCGCCGGCAATTCAGGCAGCAACGCGCGCGCATCGCAATCGAGCGCGAACGGATGTCCGGACGCGCTACCGGCAAGCCTCAACGGATAACGCTGCCGGCACTCGTCGAACCGCAGTTCATAGCGGCGCACGCCGACACTGACGGCATACGGTGCGCCAAAATGCAGGGCCGCCACATTGCGGCGTTCGGCGTCGGCCTGGCTGAGGCGGCGCATCCCGATCCACGGATTCAATGCCCGCCTCCGTCATGCCGGCCCGGCGCGGTCGGTTCGCCAACGCCAATCGCGTCGATCACGTCGCGCAGTCCCTGTTCAATCACATCGAACTGCCGGTCGACGGCGGCATCGACACTTCGATATTCGTCGAGCATCGCCCCGATTGCATCTCGAATGCCGCGCTCCGCCGCGCTCAACTGCATACGCAGACTGCCGTCGATCACGCCGCGCTCCGTCTCCACGATGCACGAATGAGGCGGCAAACCGGCATCGGCCAACACCGTGAAGAGCGGTGCGGCAAGCTCCTGCTCGAGCCGGGCGATGAGCCGCTTCGCTTCGCGGTAATCGGCTGTCGATACGCGCAGCGACAGGACCTGCTGCGAGCGCGACGCGGCAATGCAGCGTCGCAACTGATTCGGCAGCGCCGCCGCGGGCGGCAGCTTGCCGATGATCAACACGAGTGCATCGAGCGCGATGCGCGCGAGACGCTCTTCCACACAGCGCGCGACAAACGATGCGGCGGCCTGCGGCACGACCAGATCGCGCAGCGCCGCCGCACGCCCGGCGTTATAGCCGCGACGCCACGCGCGACGCTTCATCTCCCGTACGCGCGCGGCGAGGCGCGAGGTCTCGCGCGCCGCGTCGTTCGCGCGGTCTTCATCGAGCGCGCGCAAATCGTCGAGCGCGACCAGATCGGCCGACGACAGATAACCGTCCGATTCGATGCGCCAGTTTCCTTTCCTGCAGATCAGCACGGCTCACCTCGCATCAAACATGACGCGTCGTCGAGCAGCGCGCGTGCGGCTTCCACCGTCACCTCGCGGGCATGAAAACGTGCCGCCGACTCGACGACATCGCGCGGCATGCGCAACCGCAACCACGTGTGCTGCACTTCGCCGCCATCGCCGAGCCCACGCAGCGACAACGCGAACCCCGCGGCGGTCATTTCGCGCCGGTCGAGAAAATTCAACGGCGCGCCGAGCGGCAGATCGTCCGACTCCGCGCGGGCATGCTTTTGAATGGTGCGCAGCATGTGCGGCGCGATGTTTCTGGCGAATGCGAGATGGTCCGATCCTGTCACGACACGCCGCAACGAGCGCGAACAGGCCAGTGCCGCGCTGATGCGCAAGAGCCGCGCGCAGGCGGTGCGCGGCAGGTCGCCGATGCAAGGCAGCGTCTGCCGGAAGTCGATGCGGGTCAACTGCGGATATTCGACGATCAGGCGCGCGCTCGCGTCGGCAAGCGCGCGTTCGCCGCGGATCGGCCTTTGCCGCATCAGCCAGCTGTGATGGGCCCATTTGCCGATCGATAAAGCGGGCAGGCAAATCATTGCGTGTCTCCTTGGGTTTCTGCGGCAGGCGGCGCTGCGCCGTTGTCTGTTGCGGGCGGGTGCGCGCGACCGCGCCCTCTGCGCCGGAAAAATGTCGGCGAAAACGAGCGGATTCCGCTGCGCCAGACCCATGCTGAAATACCGAGCAACATGACGCCGCTGGTCAGTGCGATCAGCACGAGCGTCGCGCTGCCGTGTTCGTCGCGCTCGCGTCCGGCGGTGCATGCGTTGATGCCGCTGCACGCGTCACCCGCGACGAGTACGGGCGTGACGGGGATCAGCGTCAGGTTCACGCGATCGGGCGTCAGGCCTTCGACACCGCCGGCGACGAGCGCGCGCATCTTGTCGCGCATCAGTTCGAGGTTGTAGTCCGTGCGATAGCGGACCATCACCGAAGCGGACGGCGGAGCGACCAGCCCCATGACCGGATCGCGCTCGGGCTGCACGATATGCACGCGCGCGACGAGTACGCCGTCGATTTTCTCGAGCGTTTCAGAAAGCTCCTGCGAAACCCCGAAAATGAAGCGAACACGGTCTTCGTCGGGATTCGAAATCAGACCCTGGCGGCTAAACAGTTCGCCGAGGTTCGTGTGGCCGCCGCGCGGCAAGGCGTAGGCGCCCGCCAGTTCGGTGGCGGCAACGGCGTCGTCCGTGTCGACCGATACCGTCCACGTCTTGTCGGCATTGCGCTGCTTGGCGCCTTCGATTCCGTGATGGCTCAGCACCGCGACGATGCGATTTGCCTGGTCCTCGTCCAGGCCTTCGAAAAGCGACGTCCTGCAGCCGAGCAGAACGAGGAGCGGCAGCAGGATCAGCAGACGGCGCAGCATCAGCCTCTCGCGAGCGTCTGGACGCCCTGGACGAGGCTGTCCGATATCTTCTTGCACAGCATATGCGTCTCGGTATTGATATTGATCTGGTTGCGCAGTCTGAGCATGTCGGCCGGCTTCAATCTATCGCCCGACAACACGCGTTTCATCTCGCTGTCCAGATTCAGTCCCGACTCTCTTGAACTTGCTTCGGCATCTGCGATCCATTGCATACCCGGCGACGACGCGCTCTCCGCAAACACGGCCCGGCCTGCCGGGGCTGTTGGCCCGGTGGCGCTTGCCGGCTCGAAAGGGGATGTCGCTGCGAAGGTTTCAGGGACTGCGATGGCGGGAATGTGCGGCACCATTTTTCTTCTCTTTACGTGATGTTCTTTTTTGAAGCATGGAAATTCAAGCGGGCGATACGCCAGCTCAATGCATAGGTATCCGAAGCGCCACAAAGGGCGCTTCGCCTTATCTCTCAGGAGAAGGACGGCTTATCGCAGCAGCGCCATGACCGCCTGATTTCGCGCCTGTTCCTTCGTTGCTTCTGCCTGTGCAGTTTCAGACTCCTTGTTGGCGGCCTGCTTCGCAGCCTGGGCGTCCTGCGGGCTGCCGGTTTGGGCCGCCTTGTTCGCCGCCGCATCTGCGTTGGCGCTCGCATTCGCCAAGCCGTTGTATGTGCTGCGGTTATGGTCGTAGCCGCCCTGTGCGACGCCGTACGGGCTGATTCCACCTATAGCCATGATTTCGATCCTTGAAGTTTGTTCGCGCGTTTAACGAAGCGATTGCTCCTTACACAGCCTGCCGCGCTACGCGCACGCCTGGCAAGCTGAACTGGACGCCCGAACTTCGGCGTCCGATTCCGTGATTCCTGTCCGTCTCAGCACGGGTTGCCTTCTCCGGCCCTTTTGGTGAAGAACTCGTAAACCGACCCATCGTCATCGCGCACAACTTCCGCCGCACATTCGGAAATGCGCGTGAGCTTGCCGATCTTCAGCCGCGAGCCGGCGAAGTACATTCCACCCTGCTGGTCCACCAGCCACGATCCGTGAGACGACCGCATCAGGTTCATGCCGATCGATTCCAGCGGAACGCGCACGGCCCCATCGCTTACGGGATGCCCGACGAAGCTCACTTCATTCAAGCCATTGATCTCGCCGCGCGCGAGGCGCGCCACGCGCGCGTAGTCCCATGCCTCGGGCTGCAGATAACCGTCGGCC
>NZ_BAAILL010000068.1:273306-286653 GCF_054589215.1 Paraburkholderia sp. 2C
CTTGCGCGGCGCGGTAATACCGGTCCAGAAAGGCCTGCAGCTGATCACGCAACTGATCGATCACGACGACTCTCAATACCGGCGTGCGGGCGCCGCTGCGCGCCGAAATCGCAAGCGCGGAAAGATCCGCATAGCTCTGCACGTATCCCTCGTACACCGGCATGCCGGTCTTCGCATCGGTACGCGTGCGCACGAAGCGGAACGCCGGATTGTCGGCATGGCGCGTCACCTTCGTGGCCAACAGCGGGCTTGCAAATTGCCACGCGACGGCCGATACGAGCACCACCGCAAGCGCCCCCAAACCCACTCTCGCGGGAAGCGGCAGCATCGCCGAGCGCTTCGCCGCGTAAGCCATCGGCGCGTGCGCGAAAAGCCAGGCGAGTTCCGCCTTGCGCACGGCGCGCGGCGTCAGCACGTCCTGGCTGCTGAACTGCAGCGTCGCCGCGCCGAGCTCGAATGCGCCGCCAGGCTGCAACTCCGTCGCTTTGCCGGCGCGCAGCGGATGACCGAATACCGTGATGCCGTCGTGCTTTGCCATGAGCGTGAGCTTTTCGCCATCAAGGCGAATCGTCGCGTGATGCGCGGCGACGCCTTCGTCAATCAGCACGAGATCGACGTTTTCACCGCTGCCGATCGAAAGCTCATGACCGTTGGACAGCAGCACGCTCGCGCCGGCGTGAATGCCGCCGGTCACGACAATCAGTGCATTGCCGTTCATCGCACTTGCCCCTGAAATGGCGACACGGCCGCCGGTGCGAGAGGCAATAGCGGCTGATTCGTCAGTGCGGCCTGCTGCGGCTGCGGCAGCAACGCGCCTGCAACGGCCGCGTTCAGCGCATTCGCGTTCGCTGCAGCGGGCGCCGGTTGCGCCGCGGCAACATTGATCGGCGCGCCGGCCGGCGCGTCGCCATTCAATCGTTTCAGGCGCGGCGTAATCAGAATGAGCCGCTCGAGCCGCTGCGAATTCGTCTGCGTGCTGCCGAATAGCGCGCCGACATACGGAATATCGCCGAGCACCGGCACCTGCGACCGGGACGTCTCGCTCTTCTCGTACTGGTAGCCGCCGATCAACAGACTTTCGCCGTCCGCAACGATCGCCTGTGTGACGATCGAATGATTGTTCACGCGTGGAATGCCGTCGACGCTCTGCGTCGGATCGAATGCACCGTCTTCGATCTGTACGTTAAGCAGAATGTTCTTGCGCGCGTCGTCGGCCGATTCCACCGTCGGCGTCACCTTCAGCGTCAGTCCGGTATCGACGTTATAAAGATCGACGTCCTGATTTCCCGCGACGCGCACATACACCGAGTTGCGCGACGACAGCACCGCTTCCGAGTTATTGAGCGTCAGCACTTGCGGGCGCGACAGGATATGCGCCTTGCCGTTCTGTTCGAGCGCGCGGATCTGTGCAAACAGGTAATTCACGGAATTCCCGATCAGCGTCGTGAGGTTGACGCCTTGCAATGCGCCTGTCACGCCCGACAGCGCCGACTGGCCGACGCCCGGATAACTGTTGACCATTCCATAGGCCGCGCCGTCCTGTCCCGAGGTTCCGCCACCCCACCGGATGCCGAGCTCGCGCGCCGCGTCGGTCGCGACGTCGATCACGACCGCGGTGATCTCGACGAGATCCTGCGGCTGGTCGAGCATCGCAATCGCACGCTCGTAGTTCGGCATCATCTCGGGAACGTCATACACGACCACCGAATTGGTGCGCGCATCGGCCACGATATTGCGCCGCGCGGACGTCACGTCGGACGGCATCGTCACTTCCATCTGTGTCGCCGCCACGGGGTCGGGCGACAGCATCGCGTCAGGCTCCGCGCCACCGGCCAGCCCAAGACCGCGCAAGCTCGGCAACGGCGGCGGGCCATTGCGCGACGTGCGCACCTCCTTGATCCGCGGCGCGCGCGCCGCCGGGCGAGGTACGTAGGTATCGCCCATCAGCCTGCGCAACAGCGATGCGACTCCAGGAATCGTATTCGTGCGATATCCGCTCGTATATGTGATGTCTTGTGCCTGTGCGTAGCGCAGACGGAACACGCGAATCTGTGTTTGATCCAACGGCGTTTCGACCGCAGCCTGCTGTCGTGCTTTTTCGATTGCATCGGCAATCGAATCAACAAAGCGCGAAGGTCCGGTTGCTTTCGCGGTCGTGTCCGAATAGCGCACCGGCAAGTGCGGATCGTCGAGATCGAGGCTGCGCAGAAGGCCTGAGACAGCGTCGCGTTTCATCGGCGCAAACGGAATCGTTCTGGTTCTGACGTCCGAACCGGCGGATACGTGCAGCGTTCTTCCGTCGAAATACCATGCGAGGCCATACGCCTCCGTCAGCTTGGCGAACACATTCGCGGGCGGTTCGTCGAACGTGCCGTTCACCATGCCCTTGACGCTCTTCGCGATATCGACCGGCAAACCGCCCGCGCTTGCGACGTCCTTCAACACTTCGGAAAGTTGCGAGTTGCGCGCGAAGTAATGCATCGGCGCATTGCGCCAGGGCGGCTCGCCTGCATGCGTCGTACACGCGTGCAACGTGACCCATGCAAACGCGAGACGTCGCACCGCGACGCCCGTCGAATAGCGTCGATAACGGCGTCGTTTTTCTTTGCCTGCGTTGCACCACGTCGTGAACATCAAAGCTCCTGCGCCGGCAGAGGCCGGCTTCGTCATGACGGAACTTTAGTTGTGCACGCATGCATCACGGTCATACAAATATATCACCGGAGTTTCGTGAACTGCGCGAGGATAGAAGACACGCCAGCAGGCAAATGTTTTTTTGGTTATTTGATCAATATGCCTAAGCAATTGTCGCTGGATTGGCGATTGCAGAAAGTTCCACTTTGCATTCAAACGATAACTTTGAGCAGCTTCGAAATTTCTGAGCAGGTTCAAATGCCCATTACACAGTATTGCAATTTCAGCGCGGACCTCGCGCGGCCGCGACAGCGGTCGGTGCGTGTCAACGGTCTCGCTACCTGTCTAAGGCTTGAAGAGGTCTATTGGACGATCATCGAAAAACTCGCGCGCGAGGAATCACTCACCGTGGGAAAACTCATATCGCGCTGGGCGCTCGAGATGGACCTCGCGCATGAGGATGTCTGGAATTTCACCGGCTACGTGCGCGTGATTTGTGTAGTTCAGTTGATGAAGCGAGCCGGCTCGATGACAAACGATGAAAACGCCCGTGCGCCGGACCTTGCGAATACGCGCGATATTCAATGAGACGAGCGACATCGCCTCGAGCCGAACTCGACCGGCATCGGCACTTAGGAGGTTCCCATGTAAAAGCGAAAAGCTTCTGGACAAGAAACGTACACACTATTCGGAATCCGCTCAGACCATAGTCAGGGCAATTTTCAGAAACGGAAAATATTCATGCAGATTCAAAGTTCTTCGACATCGTTCAGCACCGGTCAAGCCGGCTCAATGGCAACCGGTATGCCGTTTGCGCCGTATGGCGGTCTTGCGAGCGGCGGGTTGGGCCAGGCTCAGGCCGATGCGGCATATATGCAGGGCCGGCGGGAGGGTGCAGCAGCAGAAGCATTCGCAAACAATGGCGGTCCGCCGATCTTCTCGCCAGAGGGCGACGCAACGTCCCCCGACGGCAATGCAGCGAGCGGCGGCGGCGGTAATCAGGGCGGCACGGGCTCGTCGGGTAACGGCGGCGGTGGCGACGTTATGCAGGCACTGATGCAGCTACTGCAGGCAGTGGTACCCATGGCAAGCATGCTTGGCGGCCTGGGTGGTGGCTTGGGTGGTGGCTTGGGTGGTGGCTTGGGTGGTGGCCTGGGCGGTGGCAAATCCGCCTGACGTTCCAGCATGACCGTGACTGCTGCCCCATCTATGCGACGCGAGCGTTGCGATGAGTATCGAGCGGCAGTTACCGTGCGCCCTGATGGTGCGTGAGGCGACAACCTCATGTGCCGTCGCTCGCGCAATTTGAATATTCATCATACCGGCGGTGCATCCGTTTCCCTTATCTGGATGCATTCGCAGTTGCGCACGCGTGAGGTCCCGGCCTGGCAAGCGTCAGCCGCCTTCCGGCGGCCGCATCGCACCGGCGCTACGCGCCCCCGCCGACATCCGATTTATACACATAGTTTTCGGTGCCCGGATGCTTCTTCCAATAGGCTTCGACCGCTTCGTCCCGCAGCGCGTCCGCCTTCTCGCGCGCCCGTTGCGCGGCGAGAATGTCCGCCCCATCGCTAATACCGATCCCCGCGAGCGCGAGGCCAATCGAAACGAACGGCCCGACGATCGGAATAAACGATGCCATGCCTCCGATCAGTCCGATGGTGCTACCCGCCAGCTTCCATCCGTCCGCCTCCGTTGCCGTGCCATCTTTGACTTTCTCGATGTAGTCGTCGATTCTGGCGCCAAAGTCCGCGGCAGCGAATGCCGTATTAAGTGCCGCCGGCCCGAGTTGGGCCTTGAGCGCAGGCGAGATCTTCATCCATTCGGGTAAGGCGGCGCTGGGTTTCGATATCGCGTTCTGATACGTGAGGAAGCGTTCGCGATAACTTGTCTTCAGCTTCTCCAGTGCGCTCAGCTTATCCTTCTTCGTCAGATTGTCCAGGCTTTCGATTTCTTTCGCGGCGTCAAGCTGCTGCATCACTCCTTGCAGATTCGGCGACGCATCTTCTGTCAGCATTTCGAAACTCTGCGCGGTCGCTTCCTCGCGACGCCGGTAGTCGAGCAGCTTCGCGCCAAGACGTCTGGCTGCATCGTCATGGGACATGCCCGCCACATCCGGGTCCGTGTACTTATCGAGCTTCAGTTGCTCGCGAACCGCTTTCATTTCACTGTCGAGCTGAATGAAGTCCCCTGAGGATTGCGCTTTCCTTGTCGCCATGTCCCGCTTCGCTTCGGAAGCCAGCCGCGTCGCCGCTTCGATTCTTCGCTCGGCCGCGGCTGATAATTCCTTGATGCGGGAGGGCTGATTGCCCGGCGGCGTCGCCTCGAGCCCGGCGACAATGTCCTGAACCTCGCGCTCGTGCATCGACGCGATCTGCGCATCGAGCTTGTCGTTGTATGCCTTCGCGCTTTGCGCCATCAACGCGTCGTGTTGCTCGGGCGACATTGGCGGAAGATGGGCAAGCGCGGCATCGGTGTCCGACCCGATCGCGCTGGCCGGAATCGGCGTTCCGGTTCCCGCTTCGGAAATCACGTCGCTTTGCACCGACGAAGGGGGGACAGGCGTGCCGATGGTACTGCTCGTTTTGCCCAACTGCGTTTGCCACTGCTTGACGAGATAGTTGCCGACGTCGGCGCCGAGACCCGCGAATGTTTCCGTCAGGCCTTCCCCCATCAGGGCCGTCGCGCTGACGATGTCGTCGGTCGCGTCCTTCCCCGCCTTTATTTTCTCTGTAGCGCTCGTGATGTAGCCAAACGCCTTCGAGAAGTTGGCGATCGCCGAATTGAGTCGCGTCAGGCCCAGCGTGCCCAGTCGCATGTTCGGCGGCACAACGCCGTTTTTGACCTGCAACGGTTTGAGCATCGACTCCATCACGAGCTTTGAATTGTTGAACCGGCTATCGCTGAACAGGATCTGCCTGACGATCGTGCTCGCGTACTTTCCATAGGTGTTGTATTGCGCGAGCGGGCTCGGCGTGGCGGACTTTTTAGGCTCGGCTGATCTCGTGCTGGATGGTGGCACAGGCGTGTCCGCGTTCGCGGGGGGCGCGGATTGCGGCGCTCTTTTGATCGCAAGCGGCGGCCGGCCCGCTTCCTGCGAATCGGCTGGAAAGGTGCGCGACGGGTTATCGCGTCGCGTGTCATCAGTTCTCATCGGGGTCTCCGTTGTTCGATGTTTAGGTCGATCGTTATGCTGACCGTTACGTTGAACGGTTAATCCATTTTGCGATCCACCGGAGCTCGGCCCGATGTGACTATGCATTTTGTGTTGACACGCTCAGCGGCTCACCCTCTTCCACCGGTCATTTCCGCAGCGAAGATTTTTTCCAAACTACCGTCTCGAATCATTTAGAATGCCAAATCAAGTCGCCATCAGAGCGTCTTAGAAATTTCGCATCCCTATCAGAATAAGCAGGGGAACATGAAGGAGCACATTGTCAAATGACCAATCTCAATATTCCCACTGAAATTACTGCTCGCGACACGCGTCGCCGCATCATGGCGATCGTCGGCGCTTCATCGGGCAATCTCGTCGAGTGGTTCGACTTCTACGTCTACTCGTTCTGCGCGCTCTACTTTGCGCCCGCGTTCTTCCCGAAGGGCGATACCACCACACAGCTGCTCAACACCGCGGGCGTGTTCGCCGCGGGCTTCCTGATGCGACCGATCGGCGGCTGGTTCTTCGGTCGTCTTGCCGACAAACGCGGCCGGCGCTTCGCGATGATGGTGTCGGTATTCATGATGTGCGGCGGCTCGCTGGTCATTGCGGTGCTGCCGCCGTACGCCGAGATCGGGGTGCTCGCGCCGGCGCTGCTGCTTATTGCGCGCCTGTTTCAGGGGCTCTCGGTGGGCGGCGAGTACGGCACGAGCGCCACGTACATGAGCGAAGTCGCGCTGCAGGGCCGGCGCGGCTTTTTCGCGTCGTTCCAGTACGTGACGCTGATCGGCGGGCAGTTGTGCGCGCTGCTCGTGCTCGTCATCCTGCAACAGACGCTCACCACCGATGAACTCAAGGCATGGGGCTGGCGCGTGCCGTTCGTGGTCGGCGCGGTGGCCGCGCTGGTTGCGCTGTATCTGCGCAAGTCGCTCGATGAAACGTCGACGGCCGCGAACCGCCAGCGCAGCGACGCGGGCACGCTCGCCGGCATGTGGAAACACAAGCGCGCATTCCTGACGGTGGTCGGTTTCACGGCCGGCGGCTCGCTGATCTTCTACACGTTCACGACGTATATGCAGAAGTACCTCGTGAACACCGCAGGCATGCATGCGAAGACCGCGAGCAACGTGATGACCGCGGCGCTCTTCGTCTACATGCTGATGCAGCCGGTGTTCGGTGCGCTGTCGGATCGCATCGGCCGCCGTCAGTCGATGATCCTGTTCGGCTTCTTCGCGACGATCGGCACGGTGCCGCTGCTGCATGCGCTCAAGGACGTGACGAGCCCGTATATGGCATTCGTGCTCGTCGTGGTGGCGCTGGCGATCGTGAGCTTCTACACGTCGATCAGCGGGCTCATCAAGGCGGAGATGTTTCCGCCCGAAGTGCGCGCGCTGGGCGTGGGGCTTTCCTATGCAGTGGCCAATGCGATCTTCGGCGGCTCGGCCGAGTATGTCGCGCTGTGGCTCAAGCAGGCCGGCAGCGAAACGACCTTCTACTGGTATGTCACGGCCATGTGCGCGATCGGCTTGCTCGTCTCCTTGACGATGCGCGATCCGTCGAAGGTCGGTTACTTGCGCCACGAACCCTGAGTATCGCGGCGCTCAGCCTGCACGTTTTTGCGGCGATCGACGCCGCGCTGAATGACGGGGGCCGCGTTGGCAAGCGGCCTTACGCGGCCTCACTCGGCGCTTGACGCATTTCCTGGCGCGTCACGCGCCAAACCGTATCACGCCATCTTCCCCACTGATGCGCCGCAGTTCCCCCGCATGCCACAGCAGATGCAGATGCGCGAGCGCCTCGCCCATCGCGAACGTCAGCTGATGCAAGTCGAGCTTGCGGTGAAACATCAACGGCACGATGTCCGCGGCGCTCTGCGGTTTCTCCGCGCACGCGGCGCGCACCTCGGCCAGGCGCGCCGCGTGATGGTCGCGCAGTTGCGCAATGCGTGTGCGCAAGCCGCGAAACGGCTTGCCGTGCGACGGCAGCACCAGCGTATCGGCCGCCATCGGCTCGTAGCGCGTCAGCGCCTGAAGGTACAAGGCGAGCGGATTGCCTTCCGGCTCGATACCGAACACCGACACGTTCGTCGAAATGCGCGGCAGCACCATGTCGCCGGAAATCAATAGACCCGCCTCTTCGCTATGCAGCGCACAGTGCTCGGGCGAATGGCCGAAACCGGTCACGACCCGCCACATGCGGCCGCCGATCGCAATCTCGTCGCCTTCGCGCATGCGCCTGTAGTGGCTCGGCGTCGCCGGCACGAGGCTCGTGTAATAGCTTTTGCGATTGCGCAGTTGTTCGAGCATTTCCAGGTCCACCAGCCCGTGCCGGCCGAAGTGCCGCGCCGCGCCTTCGCCGCCCGCATTCGATCCTGCTCCGGCCGCCATCACGCGGCCGAACATGTACTCGCCGAGTGTCATCCATAGGCGCACCTGCCAGCGCTGACGCTCGCCACCTTCGCAAAGCCAGTGCGCGAGACCGAGATGATCGGGATGACAGTGCGTGACGATCACGCGCAGCACCGGCAAGCCGCCGAGCATCGTATCGAACACGCGTTCCCAGTTCGTCTTGATCGTATCGGACGCAATGCCGCAATCGACGATGGTCCACCCCCGTTGACCGTCGACCTCATCGCGCATCAACCACAGGTTGATGTGGTCGAGCGCGAAGGGCAGTGGCATGCGCACCCAATAGACGCCCGCCGCGACTTCGTGCGCGGCCCCTGCTTCGGGCAGCGTGTCGGCGAAAGGGTAGTCGAGCTGGTGTTCGAGTTCATTCATCGTGAAAGGCTTTCCGTTGCGGGTCGGGTCGGCGGGACGGTCGTCTCGTCTGGTTGCAGCTCTTTTTGGTGCATCTGCGTCTACATGTGCGTCCACATTTGCGTGGTGGCGCCTGACATCGTAACGCCTCGCGCCATTGCGCTTTGCGCAGGTTGACGATAACGTAAACGTCGATTTTATCGTCGAGGCCGGCAACCCTGCCTGACGGCGGCAGCAAGCCGCCCGCCACACCGGAATCAGAACACATGAGCGTGCAATATACGATCACCGAGCTCGCGCGCGAATTCGATGTCACGCCACGCGCGATCCGCTTCTATGAAGATCAGGGTTTACTCTCACCGAGCCGCGAAGGATCGGGCGGCTTGCGCCGCGTCTATTCGGCGCGCGATCGCACGCGGCTCAAGCTGACGCTGCGCGGCAAGCGTTTGGGCTTCACGCTGTCGGAGATTCGCGATCTGCTCGACCTGTATGAATCGCCGACCGATACGGCTGCGCAACTGCAGGCATTTCTCGCGACGCTCGCCCGGCATCGCGAAGTGCTCGAGCGGCAGCGCGAAGATCTGAACGCAACGCTCGACGATCTGGCGCAATACGAAGCACAGGCGCGCGCGCTGCTCGAACGCGACATGAGCGCAGCCGAGCCGCACTGACAAGCGACGCTGGTGCCCCCGAACGTTACAATTGCGGTTGTCTTCACGACATTGAACGAAATGCACGGTCGACATGAATCACTTCCCTAAACTGCTGTCCTCGCAAATCGGCTTCGACGTCGCGAAGACGATGCTCGAGGGTTTCGACCGGCACTACCGGATTTTCCGCGACGCGGCGATCCACGCGAAAGTTCTGTTCGAAGCCGCAGACTGGCACGCCATTCAGCGGCTCGCACGCGAACGCATTACGTCATACGACGAACGCGTGAAGGAATGCGTCGAACTGCTCGAAGACGAATACGATGCGGAAAACATCGACAACGAAATCTGGCAGCAGATCAAGCTGCACTACATCGGCCTCCTGACCGCGCATCGCCAGCCCGAATGCGCGGAGACCTTTTTCAATTCCGTCTGCTGCAAGATTCTGCACCGCTCGTATTTCAACAACGACTTCATTTTCGTGCGCCCGGCGATCTCGACCGAGTACATCGAAAACGACGAACCGGCGGCGAAAACGACCTATCGCGCGTACTACCCCGGCAAGGACGGCTTCGCGCAGACGCTCGAGCGCATTGTCACGAATTTTCAGTTGAATCCGCCGTTCGAAGACCTGGCGCGCGACGTCGGCTGCGTACTGCAGGCGATTCACGACACGTTCGGCACGTTCGTCGAAGCGCCGAACTTCCAGATTCACGTGCTCTCTTCGCTGTTCTACCGGAACAAGGCGGCCTATATTGTCGGGCGCATCATCAACGGCGATCTGCTCGTGCCGTTCGCGATTCCGGTTCACCACGTGCGGCCGGGCGTGCTCGCGCTCGATGCGGTGCTGCTCAAGCGCGAACAGCTGCTGATCATCTTCAGCTTCTCGCATTCGTACTTTCTCGTCGACATGGAGGTGCCGTCCGCGTTCGTCGAGTTTCTCGGCACGGTCATGCAGGGTAAGCCGAAAGCGGAAATCTACACCTCGGTCGGCTTGCAGAAGCAGGGCAAGAATCTGTTCTATCGCGACCTGCTGCACCATCTGTCGCATTCGAGCGATCTGTTCACCGTCGCGCCCGGCATCAAGGGCCTTGTGATGCTCGTGTTCACGCTGCCGTCGTTTCCGTACGTGTTCAAGCTGATCAAGGACCAGTTCCCGCCGCCCAAAGACACGACACGCGCGCAGATCCAGCAGAAGTATCAGCTCGTCAAACGCCACGACCGGCTCGGCCGCATGGCCGACACGCTCGAGTATTCGAGCGTCGCGCTGCCGTTGTCGCGCATCGACGACGCGCTCCTGCGCGAGCTCCAAAAGGAAGTGCCGTCGCTGCTCGAATACGACGGCGACAATCTCGTGATCGAGCATCTGTACATCGAACGGCGCATGGTGCCGCTGAACCTGTTCCTGCAAAGCGGCACCGACGACGATATCGATCACGCGATCAAGGAATACGGCGACGCCGTGAAGGAACTGATGCAGGCCAATATCTTCCCTGGCGACATGCTGTACAAGAATTTCGGCGTGACGCGTCACGGCCGGGTCGTGTTCTACGATTACGACGAAATCGAATATCTGACCGACTGCAATGTACGCGCGGTGCCCGCACCGCGTAACGAAGAAGACGAAATGTCGGGCGAGCCGTGGTACACAGTCGGCGCGCACGATATCTTTCCGGAGACCTACGGTACGTTCCTGCTTGGCGACCCACGCGTGCGCCAGTCTTTTATCCGGCATCATGCCGACTTTTTCGACCCTGCATTATGGCAGCGGCACAAGGATCACATTCTCAAAGGCGAACTGCCCGACTTTTACCCCTATGAACGCGGTATGCGCTTTCGCAACCGCTACCCCGAACGCTTTGCGGCCGACGTTGCGGCCGATGTTGAGTCCGGTGTCGAGTCCGATTTGAAGTCCGACCTGAAGTCCGACACTCACGCGACCGACGCAGCGACGCGCGCGGCACGAGCCGCCTGACGCGCGCGCGAGACCCGCATCGCACCCCGCATCACACCCTTTACCACGGCTTTGACCGATCATGAATACGAACGCTACCTCCGCTACTCACCCGCTCGCTCATCTGTTCGACAACAACGACGCGTGGGCAAAGCGCAAGCTCGCCGAAGACCCCGACTACTTCTCGCGTCTCGTTCATCAGCAGACGCCCGAGTACCTGTGGATCGGCTGCTCGGACTCCCGCGTGCCGGCCAATCAGATCATCGGTTTGCCGCCGGGCGAGGTGTTCGTGCACAGAAACATCGCGAATGTCGTCGTGCATAGCGATCTGAACTGTCTGTCGGTGATCCAGTTCGCAGTCGATCTGCTGAAGGTCAAGCACATCCTCGTAGTCGGTCACTACGGCTGCTCCGGCGTCGGCGCGGCCTTGCTCGGCCGGCGCGTCGGCCTCGCGGACAACTGGCTGCATCATGTGCAGGACGTGCGCACGAAGCATGCTCATCTGATCGATCAGTGGCCGATCGGTGAAGCACGGCATCGGCGCCTCGTCGAACTGAACGCGATCGAGCAGGTCGTCAACGTATGCCGCACGACGAGCGTCACCGATGCATGGGCGCGCGGCCAGGACCTCACCATTCACGGCTGGGCGTACGGCGTGCACGACGGCCGCGTGCGCGACCTCGGCATGACGATCGACCATCCCGAAGCACTCGAAGCGACGTACACGCATTGCGTGGCAGCCGTGTCGGCCAGCCGCGCGCATGAAGCCGACAACGACGTGGTCGCCGCCGATGCCGCGAAGCTCGGCGACGTGCCCGCTGTCGTACGGGGCGTCATCAAGGAGCTCAAACATGAGTGATACGAACGATCCGGTTGTCATTGTCGCTGCCGCACGTACGCCGATCGCGGCGTTTCAGGGCGACTTCGCGGCGCTCTGCGCGCCGCAACTCGGCGCCGCCGCCATCGAGGCCGCCGTGCGGCGCGCGGGCCTCGAGCCCGGGCAGATCGACGAAGCCGTGATGGGCTGCGTGCTGCCCGCCGGCCAGGGCCAGGCGCCGGCGCGCCAGGCCGCGCTCGGCGCGGGCTTGCCGCTTTCGACGGGCAGCACGACTGTCAACAAGATGTGCGGCTCCGGCATGCGCGCCGCGATGTTCGCGCACGACATGCTGGCCGTGGGTTCGGCCGATGTAATCGTCGCGGGCGGCATGGAAAGCATGACGAATGCGCCGTATCTGCTGCCGAAGGCGCGCGGCGGCATGCGCATGGGCCACGGCCAGGTGCTCGATCATATGTTCCTCGACGGCCTCGAAGACGCGTACGACAAAGGGCGTCTGATGGGCACGTTCGCCGAGGAATGCGCGGCGTCGTTCGACTTCACGCGCGAAGCGCAGGACGCCTTCGCGATCGAATCGCTGACGCGCGCCAAGCGCGCCAACGAAGACGGCTCGTTCGCGTGGGAGATCGCACCGGTCAAGGTGACGTCGCGTAAGGGCGAGACGCTGATCGAACGCGACGAGCAGCCGTTCAAGGCGAACCTCGACAAGATCCCCACGTTGAAGCCCGCATTCAGCAAGACCGGCACGGTGACGGCGGCGAACTCGTCGTCGATCTCGGACGGCGCCGCGGCGCTCGTCATGATGCGCGCATCGACCGCGGAGCGCCTCTCCGTCAAGCCGCTTGCGCGTGTGGTCGGCCATACGACGTTCGCGCAGGAACCAGCGAAGTTCACCACCGCGCCCATCGGCGCGCTGCGCAAACTGTTCGACGGGAACGGCTGGCGCGCGAACGATGTCGACCTCTACGAAATCAACGAAGCATTCGCGGTCGTCACGATGGCGGCGATGAAAGAGCACGGCTTGCCGCATGACAAGGTCAACGTGAACGGCGGCGCATGCGCGCTCGGCCATCCGATCGGCGCATCGGGCGCGCGCATTCTCGTCACGCTGCTCGGCGCATTGCGGCATCGCGGGCTCAAGCGCGGTGTGGCGAGCCTGTGCATCGGCGGCGGCGAAGCGACGGCGATGGGGATCGAGCTCGTATAAGCACACGGCCCAGCACACGACCCAGCACGCGACCCGCCTCGCGCGCAGACCTTGACGGAGATGGTATGGACGCCTCCCTCCCACGTCGGGCTAGGTAGGCAGCAAGAACGGCGGAGCCCTCGCTATACCCGACGGCATCAGAGTGCCAAAG
>NZ_BAAILL010000069.1:0-393 GCF_054589215.1 Paraburkholderia sp. 2C
CGCTGCCGTTACGGCCAAAGCCGCCGAGGCCATTGAAGAATTCGAGGCCGGCGGTCAGCATCGCCACCGCAGACGCTTCGGGAGGGGCCGGCCACGGCGGTAACCACGCGTTTCGTTGCCGGCGCGGCGTAGGCAATCGTGCCGGCATTTGCGCCAGATAGCCCAGCTGGGTAGCGATGGCGCCGCGGCGCGCCAGCAGTGCAACGCGCGCGGCCGACAGCAGCAGCGCTCTGGCCTCGACGCTCATCAGGTCGGCACGCAGCACGTAGATCGAACCCTGCGCGAGCTCCCCGTCAGAGCGCGGCCGCGACTGGCTGCTGCGCACCGCGGTTTCAATCGCCCCCTGCAATTCCTGGATATACGACGAAGCCCGTTCGTTGACGATCACGAGAT
>NZ_BAAILL010000070.1:0-458 GCF_054589215.1 Paraburkholderia sp. 2C
TCTGCATCATGTAGTTCGCTGCCTGCGACACCGCCGGCGGCGTATTGCCATCGGTGTTCTGCGACAGCTTGTACAGGTCGTCCATCGTCAGCGAACCCTTGCCGTTCGCGTCCATATACGCGCCCAGCGTGCCCGATGCGCTTTGCGCGGTCATCTGTCCCGTCGACGGCGACGTGGACGACGCGGGCGCGCTGCCCGTAGCCGGTGCACTGCCCGTGGACGGCGTACTGCTGTACGACGGCGTCGCGCTGCCCGTGGACGGCGTGCTGCTGTACGGCGGCGTCGCGCTGCCCGTGGACGGTGTGCCGGGCGTATTGCCCGCTGCGCCGAGCCCACCTTGCGCGGCCCACTGGAAGTTGCCGGCGCCCGACTTGCCGTCCGCGCCGCCCACATCGTGCGTCTCGATCTGGTTGAACACGCCCGGGTTCTGCATCATGTAGTTCGCTGCCTGCGACACC
>NZ_BAAILL010000071.1:0-181176 GCF_054589215.1 Paraburkholderia sp. 2C
GATGCGGTCGCACATGAACACCGCTTCCTCGATATTGTGCGTGACGATCAGCACCGACTTGATCGGCATGCGGCCCTGCGTCCACAGGTCGAGCAGGTCGGTACGCAGCGTTTCGGCGGTCAGCACGTCGAGCGCGGAGAACGGTTCGTCCATCAGCAGCAGCGTCGGATCGACCACCAGTGCGCGCGCAAAGCCCACACGCTGGCGCATGCCGCCCGACAGCTCGCGCGGATACGCATTCTCGAAACCGTCCAGACCGATCAGGTCGATCGCCGCCAGCGCGCGTTCGCGCCGCTCGCGCGCGGGCACGCCCTGCGCTTCGAGCCCCGCCTCGACGTTCTGCAGCACCGTGAGCCACGGAAACAGCGCGAAGGTCTGGAACACCATCGCGACGCCTTCGGCGGGCCCGTCGAGCGGCTTGCCCATATACGTGACTTCGCCGTCGGTCGGCTCGATCAGCCCGGCGATGATGCGCAACAGCGTCGACTTGCCCGACCCCGAACGGCCGAGCAGCCCGACGATTTCGCCTTCGCGCAGCGACAGGTCGACACCGTCGAGCACAAGCTGTTCGCCCTGCATTTTGTTGAAACCGTGGCGCACGTTGTCGACCCGCAAGACTTCGACGCCCGCTTGCGGCGCATGGTCGAGCGCTTCATTCAATAGCAGTTCAGCATTCATTTGAACCTCCCTCAATCGAGCCGGAGTCTGGACTCGGCGTAGGCATAGAGCGGGCGCCACAGCGCGCGGTTGAATAGCGTCACGTACAACGACATAACGGCAATGCCGAGCACAATCTTTTGAAAATCGCCGTCCGATGTGGTCTGCGCGATATAGGCGCCGAGCCCGTGCGCGGCGAGCTTCGTGTCGCCCCACTGCACGGCTTCGGCAACGATGCTCGCATTCCACGCGCCACCCGACGCGGTAATTGCGCCCGTGATGTAGTACGGAACGATGCCGGGCAACATGACGCGGCGCCACCATTGCCAGCCGCGGATATGAAAATTCTTCGCCGCCTCGCGATAGTCGTTCGGATAGGCGCTCGCGCCCGCAATCACATTAAACAGGATGTACCACTGCGTGCCGAGCACCAGCAGCGGCGAAAGCCATACGTCCGGGTTCAGATGCCAGCGGACGATCGCGATCACGAATACCGGAAACAGCAGGTTCGCCGGAAACGCGGCGAGAAACTGCGCCAGCGGCTGGATCTTTTCCGCGAGCCTGGGGCGCAGCCCGATCAGCACGCCAAGCGGCACCCAGATCAGCGAGGACAGCAGGATCAATGAAAACACGCGTAACAGCGTGATCGCGCCAAGCACGAATACATGGCCGACATCGGCCGCCGTGACGCCCGTGCGCACATAGCTGACGACGCGAAACAGCGCATACGTGGCAACGACGAACACGACGACCGACCAGATCGCGTCGCCGAGCTTGCCCGCGTCGCGCTGTGAGCCTTTCGCCGCGGTCGCCGTCCGCGGCAGCAGCGCCGGCGGCATGCGCAGCGGCCAGCGCGCCGCGTTCGCCAGCATCATGCCCGCGGGCAGCAGCATCCGGTGCACGAGGCGGGTGCCGCGGATCAGGTCGAGCAGCCACGACTGCGGCGCATTGCTCGAGCGCGTCGTTTCCATGCGGAACTTGTCCGACCACGCGACAAGCGGCCGGAACAGAAGCTGGTCGTACGCGAGTATCACGACCGTCATCGCGACAATCGCCCAGCCGACTGCCGCGAGATTCTTCTGCGCGATCGCCTGCGCGAGATACGCGCCGACGCCGGGCAGGACGATGGTGTTGTTGCCGACCGTAATCGCCTCCGAGGCGACCACGAAGAACCAGCCGCCCGACATCGACATCATCATGTTCCAGACGAGGCCCGGCATCGCGAACGGCACCTCGAGCTTCCAGAAGCGCTGCCAGCCGGTCAGATGAAAGCCGCGCGACACTTCCGTCAGATCGCGCGGCACGGTGCGCAGCGACTGATAGAAGCTGAACGTCATGTTCCAGGCCTGGCTCGTGAAGATCGCGAAGATGGTGGCAAGCTCGGCGCCGAGCACACGGCCCGGAAACAGCGCGAGAAAGAACGTGACCGTGAACGAGATATAGCCGAGCACCGGCACGGACTGCAGGATGTCCAGAATCGGCACGAGCACTTTTTCGGCGCGGCGGCTCTTCGCCGCGAGCGTGCCATACACAAGGGTGAACACGAGCGACGCGACCATCGCCGCGAGCATGCGCAAGGTGGTGCGCAGCGCGTAGTCGGGCAGGTTCGCGGGATCCAGCGAAACCGCGTGGTCGCGCAGCGTCGACATCGGCGCCCACGTCTGGTGCAGGCCGCTTGCCGCCATCGCGATCACACAGAAAATCAGCGGGAAGGCGACGAAATCCCAGCGGTTTGGCAGCACGCGCGTGGCCGATGCGAGGGGCGTCGGGATTGTATGGAGTTTGAAATTCATCGTGCGTTACCAGACACTGTTTTTTATGCGGCAGAAGCTGTCCGATGTTTCGCCGCGGCCGGAGCGGCCGGCAAGACATCGGTGCGGGGCGTGGCGCCGTGTGCGCGGCAACGGCGGCGTGGCGAACCGAAGGTGCGCCGCCGGATCGGCGTCGCGCCCCGCATGACACGAACGGCTTCGTGTCAGCGACCGCCCGATTTCAGGCCGCGCCAGAAGGCGACGAGCCGATGAAGTGCGCCTGGACGCGCGGCGGGCATCGCGTCGAACGAGTCGTGCGACGCGAGAATGTCAGGCAATTGAGGCAACAGAAGAGCGAAGTTCATGAGGTTTCTCCAGCGTCCGGCGGACGCAACTTGCCGAAGCACGCTTTACCCGAGAAACGCACACCTCACTTCGCTGAGGTGGACGTCTACCGGCTGGCTCCGGTCAGACACAAAGGCAATGCGAATGGGCTGAATGGCCGTATGGGATAACTGTCACTGTCTGGCATTTCGACATCCTTACCGATGAACATGGGCATACAGGCTTATGCACGACGCCGCTTTATGCTAACGGCGCCCGCATAAAGCGGACGTAAATATTGGCACTACGATTCCACACCGCGAACGCACAGTCGCGATGCAGGTCATCCAGGCGCGCGGATGCCGCGTCCAGATAGACTCAACAGGTGCACGGGGGATCTTGCAAGACGCGCACCGCCTGCCTGAGGGCAGAACGGCGGCCAGGAAACTGCTGGGGAGGGCGGACGTTCCGTCGTTCAGACAGACAAACTGTTCGAAGATCGACTACTGCTGGAGTCCAATGACGGCCCCTTTTGTGAAGACTCGCGGATTTTAATCAGCCGGACATTGCCGAGTCAACCTTATCCGTGAACCCGTGTCCGATAAACCACCCAGCCTTCAAAGCTTACGGCGCCCAATCCGCTCTGCCCGCTCTGCCTCAGGGCCGCCCCGCTTTTTCGTCGCATCCGGCCGCGTGGTATCGATCTCACACGTCTACGAAATTTTTGCTTGCGGCTTTGGGGGGGCCGTGAATAAAATCCGCCCGTCTCGATAAAAGGAGTCCCTTGTGGACACTTGCTCAAGTAGTGGAAGTCCGATGCCGGCCAAAGCCGGCGCCATTGCGACGAGCTAGCCGCGAGGATCATGCCTGGCCGCTAGCTCCCTGTTTCGGAGTTAGCGCGCGTCTTTCCGCACGCTTACTTTGTCTGACCGTTTTCGCCTGCTGCAGGACTTTGCGAAGACGGCCGCGTTTCGATACGTCGCCTGTCCGCATACGGACAAGCTGGACAGAGGTGTCTATGTTCATTCGCCCGATTGACCCGATTGTTACGCGTTTCGCGAAGGCGTTCGGCTTTGCGATGCCTTTCGCGCTCTGCAGCGTGCAGGCGCTCGCGCAGTCCGACGACGCGAACCCCGCCGCGCAGGCACCGGCACAGCCTTCCGCGCAAACCGCGGCACCGATCCCTGCATCAAACCCTGCATCAAACCCTGCGTCGAACCCCGCACCGAATTCGGCACCGGATTCGGCGCCAACCGACCTCTGGAACCGCGCAACGTTGTTCGGCGATCTCGGCGGCCTGCGCCCGTGGCTCGGCCGTTACGGCGTGAGCTTCGGCCTGCAGGAAACCAGCGAGTACCTGAACAACCTGTCGGGCGGCACCGCGCGCGGCGGCGCATACGACGGGGTCACCGAATTCAGCATCGGTGTCGACACGCAAAAGGCGTTCGGCCTGCCAGGCGGCATTTTCAACGTGTCCGGCCTGCAGATTCACGGCACCAACCTGAGCACGCGCAATCTGCAGACCTTGCAGTTCGCGAGCGGCGTCGAGGCCGATGCGTCGACGCGTCTGTGGGAGCTGTGGTATCAGCAGTCGCTCGCGGGCGGCCGCGTCGATATCAAGCTCGGCGAACAAAGCGTCGACCAGGAATTCATGACGAGCGAATACGCAAGCACGTTCATGAATGCGACGTTCGGCTGGTCGGCGCTGCCGTCGGTCGATCTGCCCGCCGGCGGCCCCTCGTATCCGCTCGCGTCGCCGGGCGTGCGCGTGCGCGCGACGCCGAGCGACAAGGTGACCGTGCTCGCCGGCGTATTCGGCAGCAATCCGGCCGGCAACGGCACTGGCGATCCGCAGCAGTTCAACGCGCATGGCACGAACTTCAGCCTGCGCGACGGCGCGTTGATCATCGGCGAGATCCAGTACGCGTTCAATCAGCCGGCCGCGAATTCCGCCAATTCCGCCGCCAATCCCGCCGGCGCCCCGGCCGACGCGCCATCCGCGGGCTTGCCCGGCACGTGGAAGCTCGGCTTCTGGTACGACACGCAGTCGTTCGACGATCAGGGCATCGCGAGCAACGGCGTATCGCTCGCAAGCCCGGCAAGCAGCGGCATTGCGCAAAGCCATCATGGCAACTGGAGCGTCTATGCGGTCGCGGACCAGATGGTCTGGCGCGACAGCAACGGTGGCCCCCGTTCGGTCGGCGTGTTCGCGCGGCTCATGGGCGCGCCCGGCGACCGCAATCTGGTCAGCCTGGGCATGAATGCCGGCGTCACACTCAAGGCGCCGTTCAAAGGGCGCGACAACGATGTCGCCGGCATCGCGGTCGGCTACGCGCGTATCGGTTCGCATGCGCGCGATCTCGCGAGCGTTACCGCACAAACCACACCGGGTTTTCCGTCGCGCAGCGCGGAAACGGTGATCGAAGCGACGTACGATTATCAGATCGCGCCGTGGTGGCAGGTGCAGGGCGACGCGCAGTACTTTTTCCGGCCATCCGGCGGCATTCCGAATCCGGACAATCCGGCCGAGCGCATCGGCAACGAGTTCGTGATTGGTGTGCGCACGACGCTGACGTTCTAAACTGGTGAGGTCTGATCGCACGTGATCACGCCCGAGCGCACATGAGCGCATCGGCGCGACGCGCGCGATCGTGCGATTTCGCCAATCTTGCGCACCTGCGCTAAGTCTGCGCTCATTGCGATGTCCGATCATGGTGCAGTGGGGACCGGAAGACCGGCGAAACGACAATAATCGATGCCGCGCGATGCGACCGATGGCGCCGCTCCCGCCACCATCCATTAAACCGGAGCCGTCTATATGACCACGATCGCCAAGCCCCCCGCTACCCCATCCCCCGCCGCCAGAACGTCTGTTTTTGCTTCGTTGGGTTCGAATCCCTACGGCGTGTTTGTCTGCCTGATGGCCGCGTTGGCCGGCCTGCTGTTCGGGCTCGATATCGGCGTCATTTCCGGCGCGCTGCCATTTATCGCGAAGCAGTTCATGCTCAACGACAGCGTGCAGGAGTGGATCGTCAGCTCGATGATGGTCGGCGCGGCGATGGGCGCGATCGGCGCCGGCTGGCTTGCATGGCATATCGGGCGCCGCTACGCGCTCGGGCTCGCCGCGGTGCTGTTCATGATCGGCTCGCTGTGGTCGGGCTTCGCGAGCAACCCCGAGCACCTGATCGCCGCGCGGCTGATTCTCGGTCTCGCGGTCGGCGTCGCGTCGTTCACCGCGCCGCTGTACCTGTCGGAAGTCGCGCCGCGGCAAGTGCGGGGCGCGATGATCTCGACGTACCAGTTGATGATCACGGTTGGCATCCTCGCGGCCTTTCTATCGAACATCGGGCTCTCGTATGTGGCCGACTGGCGCTGGATGCTCGGCGTGATCGCCATTCCCGCCGTGATCTTTCTGCTCGGCGTGATCGCATTGCCCGACAGCCCGCGCTGGCTGATGGCGCGCAGCCGCATGCCCGAAGCGCAGGCAGTGCTGCAGCGTCTTTACGACGATCCGGCCGATGTCGAGGCTGAAATTCGCGAAGTCACCGAACAGAATGCGCAGCCGAAGCAGGGCTGGGGCCTGTTGCGCGCAAACCCGAATTTCCGCCGCTCGGTGGCGCTGGGCGCGGTGCTGCAGATCTTCCAGCAACTGACGGGCATCAACGTCGTGATGTATTACGCACCACGCATTTTCGGGCTCGCCGGTTTTGCGACGCACGAGCAGCAGTTATGGGCCACGGTCGTCGTCGGGCTCGTCAATGTGATCGCCACGTTCGGTGCGATCGCGTTTGTCGACCGCTGGGGCCGCAAGCCGATTCTCTATGCCGGTTGCGCGGTGATGGCGGTGGGCATGGGTGTGCTCGGACTGCTGCTGCATGCCGGCATTGCGAGCACGGCCGCGCAGATTATTGCGGTCGCTTCGCTGCTGCTGTTTATCGCCGGTTTCGCGATGTCGGCGGGACCGCTCGTGTGGATTCTGTGCTCCGAAATCCAGCCGCAGCAAGGACGCGACTTCGGTATTGCGGTTTCGACATTCGTCAACTGGGCCGCCAATATGGTGGTGGCCGCAACCTTTCTTAGCTTGCTCTCGTCGCTTGGCGAATCGAACACGTTCCTGCTCTACGCGATTCTGAATGTGGCGTTTGGTGTGGCCGTGTTTCTTTATGTGCCGGAGACGCGTGGCGTGTCGCTCGAGCGGATCGGCCAGAATCTGCTGGCGGGCAAGCGGCTGCGCGATCTCGGCAAGATCGATTGACGACGTCGCTGCCATGCGTATGCGCGGCGCGTGAACACGCGCTCGCGCTCATGCCGCTCATGCCGCTCATGCAGTCGCTCGCATCGCGCCCGAACCGGAAATACGCCCGATCTCTCGTTACACAGGATTGACCTGTACGACGAAAGTTGCAACCATCGTCGCGGTCATCCACTGACGAGGGGACGTTCGATGAGCGCGCAGCACACGCTGTTCTGTCCGTGTTGTACCGATCCTTCTCTACGCGGTTTTACACGTCGGCAATTTCTTACCGCCGCTGCCGCACTCGCCGCCGCACCGGGTCTTGCAAGCGCGCAGACCGTTCCTTCGATTTCCTACGAGTCGGTCCCCAATCCGGTGACGCTGCCGAATGATATCTACTTCGGCGAATGCTCGGGTGTCGCGGTCAATTCGCACGGCCACGTATTCGTGCTGTCGCGCGGCAACTCCACCGGCCCCGCCTATGGCGCCGCGGCAGCCCAGTTGCTCGAATTCGCACCGAACGGCAAGTTCGTTCGCGAGATCGGCCACCACCTCTATGCGTGGTCGTTTGCGCATACGGTCAAGATCGATCGTCACGACAATATCTGGGTGACCGACAAGGGCTCGGACATGATCATCAAGTTCACGCCCGAAGGGCGCGTCGCGATGGTGTTCGGCCGCAAACAGGAAGCCTCCGATGAAGACACCGCGCCGCTCAAGCATCCGAATCCGCCGCTGCCCGCGGAGCCGGGGCGTTTCCGTCAGGTGACGGACGTCGCGTGGGACTCGTCCGATAACACGTATATCAGCGACGGCTATATCAACTCGCGCGTCGCCAAGGTGGACCGCAACGGCAACTGGCTTAAATCATGGGGCGATCGCGGCACAGGGCCTGGGCAGTTTCATACGCCGCACAGCATCGCGGTCGATCGGAACAACCATATCTACGTGGCGGACCGCAGCAACCGGCGCATCCAGGTGTTTGACACCGATGGCAACTTTCTGCGGCAATTCACGATCGATGTGCCCGTGCCTTCGGGCGCGCGTCCCGCGATCGGCAATATTCCGAGCGAAGCGGAGGTCGCAGCGGGCACGTTTGCGCCGGGCTCGCCGTGGGCGATCTGCATCTCGCCGGGGCCGAACCCGGTGCTCTATAGCGCGGACGCCTGGCCTGGGCGCATCTACAAGCTGACGCTCGATGGTCAGCTGCTCGGTGTGCTCGGCGAATCCGGCAAGCAGCTCAAGCAGTTCGGCTGGATACACGAAATGGCATGTCCGGCCGAAAACGTGCTTTGGGTGGGCGAGCTTTTGAACTGGCGCGTGCAGAAGCTGATTCTGCATGCGTGACAAGCCATGCTTTACATGGCCAGGGGGCACCGGTGGTGAGTCGTCAATACGCGTCGCTACTGCGCGCCCGCCTGCGTTGGCGCGTGGTGCGCGGGCGGAGTGAACCTCGTCGATTCCCTGACCAGTTGCTCCGTCATCGCGGCCGCAACCGGATTCGCGCCACCGCGCGACGAGGTATCGGAAACATCGTGCATCGAAACGGACTTCGACATATCGGGCGGCGGTAAATTAGGATCGAGCATCGCGGACTGCCTGACGAGCGCCTCGGTCATGGCAGCGCCGACAGCGTTCGATCCCGCGCTCGAGCCAGTATTTGAAGCATTCGAATGGGCGTCATCCGCGGCGCGCTCGCTACGCGAAGCGACGCTCGTTTTCGCATCGACGACCTTGCGAGCATTCGTCACGTCGACGGTTTTGACCGCCTGTTGACGCACGGCCACGCGCTCCTGGGTCGCATTGCCCGATGCAGTGGGCACCGGAGCCGTAGCCGGAGAAGACGCGGCTGCCACTGCTGCGGGACCGGGTTTGCGGTCGAGCAACGCATTGGGAACCGCGACAGGTTTGGGTGGCGGTGCTGCCGCAATACGACTCGCACTCGATGTGGCGGGAGGCGGCGCCACGGCAACGCGCCCCGCACTCGATGTGGCACTCGGCGCGGAGGAGTCCGACGTACCGCCTGCAATCGAGCCCGACGCCACCTGCGCGCCGTTGCTCGCACTCGCAATCACACCTGCTTCAAGTTCGGCTCCTTTTGCCGCGGCCTCTGCGGAGTCGTCACTTTTACTGCCCGCGTGGTCGATTTGCGGGGACATGATGTAAAAAACGAACGCCAGGTCCACCGCGACCAGCACTCCGATGAGCGTCTTACCTACTTTCGTCATATCTGCACCTGCGGACGACGGCCCTTGCAAACGATCCTTTCATGATAGCCGACGCTTCCGCAAACACGCCCTTTTGCGCTGCGGAAAAAAATTGCCCGATATCGACGATTCAGTCTGAAGAAAACAAAAAATATCGCGGAAATAAAGGGGAAATAACGTTTCGGCGAACTCAGGACGCCGTGCGCATCGTGCGATATTCGCGCCGTACGATGTCCATCAGTTCCGCGACCGATGTGCTCGCCGCTTCGCGCTGGTACGTGACACGGCCTCGCTGCATCAGCATCACGCGATCGGCGATATCGAGCGTCTGCGCATAGTTGTGCATGATCATGATGATCGACAGATCGCCCTTCGCCTTCAACCGCAGGATCAGATCGATGATCAATCCGGCTTCGCGTGCGCCCATTGCGGCGAGCGGTTCATCGAGCAGCAGGATCTTCGCGTCCGAATGCACCGCGCGCGCGACCGCAATCGCCTGCCGCTGGCCACCCGACAATTGTTCGACGGGCAGATCGACCGACGGCACGTGCACGCCGATCTCTTCGAGAAAATCCGCCGTGCGAGCGCGCATCGCACGATTGTTGAGCAGCGGAATCGGGCCGCGATGAATGATCTCGCGGTTCAGGAACATGTTGTGATAAATACTCAGCGAATTCGCAAGCGCGAGATCCTGATACACGCACTCGACACCCAGCGCGCGCGCGTGATCGACTGAGCGCAGCATCGTTTCGACGCCGTTCAGAAAGAGTTTGCCGCTCGTCTGTTGAATAAAGCCGGTGAGAATCTTGATCAGCGTCGACTTGCCCGCGCCGTTGTCGCCGAGTATGCCGAGAATTTCGCCTTTCTTGAGCGTCAACGAAACCCCGTCGAGCGCGGTCACCGCGCCGAACCGCTTGACGATATCGTCGCCGCGCAGCGCTTCGACCGGCGCCTCATTGCGCGTCTGAACCGGCACCTCGGGCACGTCGGACATCAGTACTCTCCCTTGCGTGCCAGCCGGACCACATGAATATTGAAGATCATCGCCGCGAGAATCGCCGCGCCGAGAATCATATTGAACGTGAACGCATTGATGCCGATCAGCGTGAAGCCGTCGCTGAGAATGCCGAGCACCGCGGCGCCGATCAGTCCGCCGATAATCGTGCCCGAGCCGCCCGCGAGCGGCGTCCCGCCGATCACGCCCGCAGCGACCGCGAGGAACATGATCTGATTGCCGCCGGCCTGCGGATCGATCGATGCGATGCGATGGCATTCGAGAATGCCGGTCAGGCCCGCGAGCATCGCCGCAATCACGAAGTTGCCGAGCTTCAGGCGCTTGATACGAATGCCCGCTTCGCTCGAACCGAGCGGATTCGCGCCCGACGCCACCGTATGCAGGCCCCAGCGCGTGTGCCTGAGCAATACATGCATGATTGCCGCGAGCGCAACGGCCCAGATGATCTCGCTATAGCCCCACTCGCCCATACACTTCGCAAGCCAGGTGTTTTGCGGCGAGGGGACCGGCGTGCCCTGCGAGATCGTCAACGTGAAGCCGTTGACGAAGAACAGCGTGCCGAGCGTCGTGACGAAAGACGGAATGCGCAAATACACCGTCACCGCGCCATTGATGAAACCGACCACGCCCGCGGCTGCCAGACCCGCAAGTATCGCGAGCCAGACCGGAAAACCCGCCTCGATGCCGAAATACATGATGAACGGCGCAAACGCGAACACCATCCCGGCGGACAGATCGATCTCGCCGCCGATCATCAGCATGATTTCGCCGAATGCAATCAGCGCGACCGGCGCAATGTATTGCGACAGGTTCTGCAGGCTCGCGCCCGACAGCAGAAAATCGTGATTGACGAACTGGAAGTACGCGCAAAGAATCAGCGCGACCACGAAGATGCGCACCTCGCTCGAGCGAATCAGCGACCGCGATAGCAATCGCGGCCGCCGGCGAGCCTTATGTTGATCCGCGACCGAAGACGTCACCCTTTAATCGCTCCCGAGTGAGGGACAATTTGCGGCTTGGTGCTCTTGCCTTCGTAACGCGTCGACGTGTTCAGATACGGATCGACAGAGCCCTTCGTGACGAACTTGAGGCCGGTGTTGATATTGGCCGGCCCGACGAGTCCGCCCGATGCGAGATACGTAAACGCCTCGACTACCGTATAGAAGCCCTGCACGTAGGGCTGCTGATCGATCGTGAAGTCGAGGAAGCCGTCATGAATCAGCTGCACCGTGGTCGGCAGCAGGTCGAAGCCGCCGCCATGCACACCCTTCGACGGCAGATTGTTCTCCTTCATCACCTGCGCCACACCTTGCGTGCTGCCCGCGTCCACCGCGAACATGCCCTTCAGGTCCTGGTGACCAAGGTAGAACGATTTGATCTTCGACAATTCCTCGTTGACGGTCGCGCCGGTCGCGATGGTCTGCACGTCGATCTTCTTGCCCGACTTCTTGATCGCCGCCACGGCGCCGTCGAGGCGCGGCTGGATATTGAGCTGGCCCGGCGTCGCGATAAACAGCGCAACGAGACCGCTATCGACGAGACTCGCGATGCGCTCGCCCATCTGATAGCCGGACAGATACAGATCCTGCCCGATATACGCGAGGCGCGGATTGCTCGAACCCTGGGGCGCATCGGCGTTGTAGGAGAACACGGGAATGCCTGCGTCGAGCGCGGCCTGGATCGGCTTGTCGAAGGCTTTCGGATCGACGATCGGCACGGCGATCGCGTCGGCTTTCGCGGCCACGGCGGCGTTGACCGCGTTCACCATCTCGCCGATATCGGCGTTGGCCGAACCGGTCCACTGGTAGTCCATGCCGAGCAACGCGGTGGAGTCCTGAATGCCGTATTGCGTCGGCACGAAAAACGGATTCGTCGTCACGTGATTGACGAAGACGATTTTCCAGCGCTTGTGACCTGGAAACGGCGCGCCTTCCGCCGCCTGCGCTGGCGTGATTGCGCCTCCCAGCAGCGCCAGTGCGGCGCCTAAGCCCGCGCCCTGCAGCAATCCACGGCGCATTTCCTGCACTTCTTCCCCATCGCGTTCCGGCTTACCGGCCATGTCATCCTCCAGTCTCTTAGTTATTGACTTGCTGTGTGCATGACGGCGCGGGCCAGGAAAGCGCCGGAGCCGGACTTCAATACACCTTACAAACCGCGTGCATGCCTGTGCTCCTGACAACTGCGGAAAATCCTATAACACGGCCTGTGGCCGAATAATCAATGTATACCCTAAAGTAGTCCGACTATTGGGATGTAGCGCCTCCACGGCGCTATGCCGTTTAGCTTCCCTGATAGATGTCGCACGACAATCCGACTGTGCAGCGGGCGCCGTTCCTGCCTCGTCCGCTGCCGCTCGATCCGCCGGGCTGCGGACCCGTCGCGTCGTTTTCATAGCGGTTCATGCGAGACGGGTCGGCATTCGGCTGCGACATCGTCGATGTCGCGCCTGGCGCCGCTTGCGGGTCGGCATTGGCCGGGGCCTGCCATGTCTGTGAAAAAGCGACACCGGAAATGGAAAATAGCGCGGTTGCCGCCAACACCGGAACATAAAGAGCTTTCATTTTCTTCACCTGAATTCGGAATGCAATCCGCCTTCATCCGATAAGGATGTCAAAACGAATTGCGTGAGTAAGAAAAACAGATACTGAAAGCGATTTGTATCGACCAGACTACTGCTTACCGATTGCAGGAAAAGAGTCCGCTCTCGGCAAAGCCCAAGATGCGCTCCGGAAGCGGCGGAGCGCGAAAGCACGATGAAAGACGGTGCGTGTGAGGCAGATACGCCACGCGTGGCCGGATTTCTATAATTAATGCACGCACCGGAGAGCCGATAATCAAGCTCTATTCGTGGAAGCCGATTGTTCTTTTTTAAGGTTATAGGCTCGTGCTGGTCGAAAATCCAGCCGCGCTTTTGAAAAACCGGAGATCCGGTTCAATCGTCTGGCGCGGTCGCAGCGATGGCGGCTACGCTTTTTCTTCGGCGAGAATTTGACGCAGCGCCTGCTCGAATGCTTCGACGGGCTGCCCGCCGGACACGAGATAGCGCCGGTTGAAAATGATCGCGGGCACCGAGCTGATACCCATTGCGTGCGTTTCCTGTTCGTCGGCGCGCACCGCGTCGGCATAGGCGTCGCTCTGCAGCACACGGCGCGCTTCCTGCGCATCGAGCCCGACCGATTGCGCGGCAGCAACCAGCACGTCGTGATCGCTCACATCGTTGCCGTTGCCGTGATAGGCCCGCATCAACGCTGTTTCGAGCGCGAGCTGTTTGCCCTCTTTTTCACCAGCCCATTGCAGCAGCCGGTGCGCGTCGAACGTGTTGTAGACGAACTCGCGCTCGCCGAACGCAAAGCCGACGCTTGCGCCGCGCTCGCGTATCACCGCCTGGGATTCGGCGATCTGCGCCGGCGTGCGGCCGTATTTGTTGCCCAGATATTCGACGATACCCTGACCTTCCGGGCCCATCTGCGGGTTCAACTCGAATGGGTGCATGACCCACTCGGCGCGCCCCGCTTCGCCGAGGTTCGCAAGCGCGCGTTGCAGCGAGGCAAGGCCGACCGCGCACCACGGGCACGCGATATCGGAGATGAAGTCGATTCGTAGCGGAGTCATCGTGATCCTGATGAAGACATCTGTTTCGGGCACCGCCCTTCACCTTTAAAGGCGGCGATCGCGAAACAGGTTAACGCGATTCGAAAAGTTCTGCTCTGCATACACACAATGCGCAAACCGTCGAATTCGGCGACACTCGAATTCATGCCGTTTGCCGACCACGCGAGCGCGGTTCATATGACGTATGACGGCATCGCATGGCGCATTCCGATATTTTAACGGTTACCGGTTACATGAAGACACGGAGGAACCGCAATGGGACTCTCATGGCAACAAGGCCCGCTCGCGTCCGGAGCGATCGGCCGCTTTCTCGTTCCCGACCCGCTGCCCAAACGCCTGCTCTATGCCGAGCCGCTGCGCCGCCGCATGCGCGTGCACTTCGGCGGCAAGTGGATTGCCGATAGCGAAAACGTCGTGCTGCTTTTCGAACCGGCGCGCTACCCGGTTGCGTACTTCCCGGAAAGCGATATTGCGACGGGCGTGCTCGAGCGCCTCGAACATACGACGCGTCACCAGGATCTCGGCGCGACCGCGTGGTTCGCGGTGCGCGCGGGCGAGCAGGTCGCACAGCGCGGTGCGTGGCAGCATACAGGCTTACCGGAGCATGCGGACGTGCTCGACAACCGCGTGGCATTCGCGTGGCGCATGATGGACGCGTTCTATGAGGAAGACGAACGGATCGTCGGCCATGCAGCGGACCCGTATCACCGCATCGATATTCGCGAGACGTCGCGTCACCTCGTGGTCCGTCATCACGACCGCGTGATTGCCGATACCAAGCGGCCGCTCGCGCTCTACGAATCGGGCTTTGCGCCGCGCTGGTATGTGCCGCGCGACGATATCGACCTGTCCGCGCTCACCAGCGTCGAGACGAAAACGTTCTGCCCGTACAAGGGCGTTTGCAGCTACTACGACATCGACGACGCGCGCCTTGCCGCGTGGACGTATCCGGAGACTTACCCGGAAGTGAGCCGTGTGGCGAACTACGTGTCGTTCGAGCCCGACATCGTCAGCGTGCATATCGACGGCAAGGCGCTTCATCTCGAGCCGGGGCAAACGGTGATTCCACACGGCGTCGATCGCGAGCTCACGGTGCACGAAGTGCAATTGCGCGAGCGGCCGTCGGCATAAGTCATCACAGCGCTCAAGCATCGTTGCGGAGGGGAAACATGGGTCGACTACTATCGGTCAACGTTGGATTGCCGCGCAATATCGAATGGAAAGGCCGCACCGTGTACACCGGCATCTGGAAAGATCCGGTGCAGGGCCGCTGCCGCGCGAGCCGCCTCAATCTCGCCGGCGACGGTCAAGGCGATACGGCCGGGCATGGCGGCGAGCAGCGCGCGGTGTTCGTCTACCAGATCGAATCGTATCGCCACTGGCAGCAGCAGTTGCATCGCAGCGACTTCACGTACGGGCAGTTCGGCGAAAACTTCACGATCGAAGGGCTGCCCGATTCCGAGGTCTGCATCGGCGACCGCTACCGGATCGGCGACGCGGTGTTCGAAGTCACACAGCCGCGCGTAACCTGCTATCGCGTCGGTATCCGGACCAACGAACCGCGCATGCCGGCGTTGCTGACGTCGAGCGGCCGGCCCGGGTTCTATCTGCGCGTGCTGCAGGAAGGCGAGGTCGGCGCCGGCGACGAAATCGTCAAGGTCGGCGGGGCCGACGAGCGGATGACGGTCGCCGAAATCAACGCCCTGCTCTATTCGCCGCATCATCCGCGCGACAAACTCGAGCGCGCGTTGCGAATCAAGGCGCTCTCGCCCGGCTGGCGCTGGTCTTTCGATGCGCTGCTGCGCGAGCAGACCAGCGGTGCGCAGGACGGCCCGACCGGCGGCAACGCGGGGCTCGCACCGGCCGCCGCGTCGCATCCGGTTGCGCCGGGCTTTCGCTCGCTCAAAGTGGCCGCGCTCGAAGAGGCGTCCGCGGACGTGCTGTCGATCACGCTGGAAAGCGGCGACGGTGAGCCGCTGCCGATGGCGCTGCCCGGACAATATGTCGTGCTGCATTTGCCGCGTGCCGACGGCGGTTCGCCGTTCTTTCGCAGCTACTCGCTCTCGGGCGCGCTTTCGACGCAGCGCTATCGGATCAGCGTGAAGCTCGAACCGAACGGTGCAGGCGGAACGTATCTGCACCGGCAGGTGCACGTCGGCGACAGGCTCGATGTGAGCGCACCGCGAGGGAGCTTTGTGCTGCAGCCCGGTGACGGCCCCGTCGTGCTGCTCAGCGCCGGTATCGGCGCAACGCCGGTGCTGGCGATGCTGCACGCGCTGTCGGCGGCGGGCTCGACTCGCCACGTGTGGTGGCTGCATGGCGCGCGCGATGGGCGTCACCATGCATTCGCCGACGAAGCGCGACGTCTGGCTCGCGCACTCGCGCATGGCAACAGCTACGTCTGTTATAGCAAGCCCGATCCGAGCGACCAGCCCGGCCAACATTTCGATGCGGTGGGCCGCCTGTCGCGCGCGGTTTTCGATCAGGCCGGCGTCGAACGCAATGCGGATTTCTATCTGTGCGGGCCGGCTCGCTTCATGGCGGAGATGAAGGACACGCTCGCCGCGATGAACGTCGCACCCGAGCGCATTCATGCGGAAATTTTCAACGGCGGCGAATCGCTGACGCCGGGCATCGTCGGCGCGCAGGCGCGTGCGCCGCATCCGCCCGGAGACGATGCGAAGACCGGCGCGTTGGTTTCGTTTGCACGCAGCGGCATTGCCGCGCACTGGAATGCGGCCGTGTATCCGAGCATTCTCGAGCTGGCTGAAGCGTGCGATGTGCCGGTCCGATGGTCGTGCCGGACCGGCGTATGCCATAACTGCGAGAGCGGCCTGGTGTCGGGAAACGTCGCGTACGGGCCGGAGCCGCTCGACAAGCCCGCGGACGGCAACGTGCTCATCTGCTGCTCGCAGCCCGTCGGCGACGTTGTGATCGACCTTTAAGACGGCCTATAGGCGGACCTATAAGGCGGACCTATAAGCCGGATCTACAGGCGCCGATCAGAACGTGTGACGCAGCCCCAGCGTCACCGCAACCTGATTCGGCGTCGTCGACGCCGCCGGCAAGCCGCTGATGATCGCGCCGAGCGGCAGGCCGTCCTGCGCGATGTGCTGGTACTCGGTCTGCACATAGACCTGCGTGCGGACCGAGAACAGGTACGCCGCCTGGACATTGACCTGATCCCAGTGCGGACGCGCCGCGTCGACGCTGCCGTCGGTATGCACATAGCCGACCGCGATCGTCCACGGCGAGCCGAGCGTATAGCGTCCGTTCACTTCGTAGTTGTTAAAGCGCACGCTGCCGCCATTCAGGCCGAAGCCGCCCGATACGCCCGACTCTCCCGCCGAAATGCCCAGCGCGTTGTTGAGCAGCGTCGTCGTATAGACGAAGTCTGTCGTGAACGGGCCAAACGAGTATTTCAGGCCGGCGCCCCAGATTCTTTGCCGGCCGGCAAAGAACGTGGCATCGCCATTGAGCGCGCCACTCGTGTTCGAAATCGCAGCGGTGGTCAGGTTCTGGTTGATCTGCAGATAGGCCGCCGCGACCGACACGCCTTTGAACGCGTACGATGCGCCGAAGCTGTATGCGCGATTGTTGGCGAAATCTCCCGCATCGTTCGAGAACCCATACAACGCGCCCGCCTGGAAGCCGCGGTAATTCGGACTTTGAAACTTGACCGAGTTGTTGACGCGAAAGTCGTTGTCGAGATTGTCGTTATCGAACGGGTGCGCAAAGAAAGTGCCGCCGTATTGCGTGCCCGTCAAGGCGAGCGGGCCGAGGTAGTCGACGACGCTATCGTATTGACGGCCTAACGTGACCGTGCCGAACTGCGACGATGCCAGCCCGACATACGCTTGCCGTCCAAACAGACGGCCGCCCTGACGCAGGGTGCCATTGCCCGCGTTGAAGCCGTTTTCGAGCCGGAAGATCGCCTGGAGACCGCCACCGAGATCTTCATTGCCGCGCAATCCAAAGCGGCTTGTGTTGATCGCGCCATCGGTTTCCTGCCAGGTACTATGTCCTGCCTGGTTATTCGTATAAGTGATTCCTTCGTCAATGATGCCGTACAACGTGACACTGCTTTGGCCATACGCGTGACCTGCAAACGCACCGGTCACCGCAAGAGCGGCCGTCATCTTCTTCATCTTGTCTCCAAAGCGCGAAATAAAATGTCAGGCATGCGCGTCCTATGCGACCCCGCGGACGCGACATGTCGTGAACAGGCTGTAGGGGGATTTCAAGGATCAATAGGCGCGTTGAAAACATCGACAGTTCAACACTGCGATGAGGTAACGCGCTTCTTGACCGCAAACATAGAGCGGAGCGTTGCATGCGGGTTCCGCGTGTCAGGCGCGCTTCCCGCCTCTGTAAGCGAGGGAAACCTGACCGTCCCGATCGAAGCGAAGCGGCAGAGGCTTGATTTTCTTGAACTAGTCCTGCTTCTTTGTCTCAGGTGTTCAAGATCGGAATAGCGATGGCTTTCAACGGGAACATCGCTTTAATAGCCATGCCTGCGCATTGCGATGAACGCGTAATGTTGATCGGCTGCGCCTTTCGTGTTTTCAACGGGACCATGCGCCGATTGCGAATGAAAAGAAAACGTAGGCAAAGCCGGCCGCAGTGAATGCTTGCGCTCCCGATGATCCGTGCGTGCGCTCACACCGGTCGCGTCAATCCGCCCAGGTGCGACTTCACCTGATCGACCCGTCACCGATAAACTTCGGCATCCGTATAAAAGATCAGATACGTTGCACCGACACCCCGCCGATACGCTGCCGACTTTCCACCGATTCCGACTTTCCGCCGATTCTCCGTATTAGGCAGGATGCCTGAAATGAAGCGCCCCTCTCGCGATGGTGAGTCGGCGCACATACACGGCACGCGGCTCCATTATTTTTCTGTACGGACGCACGCGCACTACCGGTTAAAATTCGGCATTTGGCTTTCTGCTTCTTTTCAGACGAATGAGCATGCCCGCCGCATGGAGCGCCGATGCCGGCCCCAACCGGCCCGCGACGATACGGAACTCCGGAATAGTGAAACCGATTGACCAACAGAAAGGCGCCCTACACGCAGTCGCCGGCGGCCCGCAGGAAGCCGTTGCAATGCGGCCCGACGCGCCGCGTCGCGCGTTGAGCGCCATGGGCCGGCGTATCGCGCTCGCCGTCGCCTCCATCGCCTGCGTAACCGGCCTGTGCGCCGTGACGTCGGGCACGGCACTCGCCGCTCAGGATTGCCACGCGGAAATCCCCGCCGCCCAGTTTTCGGGCTCGGGCGAGTATCGCTTTCTCGGCTTGCATCTGTACGATGCGCAGCTATGGAGCGCGCGTCTACCGGTCAGCTTCGATAACCGTTTCGCGCTGCAACTGACGTACACCACGTCCGCAACGCGCGAACGCCTCGCCACGCTCGGCCTGAATGAAATGAAGCGCCTTGCGCCGACACCGTTGCCCGATTCGCTCATCGCGCGCTGGCGCGACGACATGCTGAAGGCGTTCGTCGATGTCGCACCGGGCGACTGGCTGTGCGGCGTGTTTTTGCCGGGGACCGGCGTACGCTTCTTTGCGAATGGCGCACCGACGGCGACGATCGAAGACCCTGAATTCGCGCGCGCGTTCTTCAATATCTGGTTCGATCCGCAAACACGCGCGAAATCGCTACGAACAAAGCTGCTTGGCGGCGGCCAGGCAGGCAGCTAGGCGCATAACGCTACCCAGTCGTTCAGGCGCGCGGCGCCGTGGCGAGCCGCGTACCCGCAAACGGGTCCTTGCTCCAGTCGACAGCCGGGCGGCGTTGCGCAGCCGGCTTTTCCGATCCGATTACGGCAAAGTGCTGCAACGATTGCCCAGCGCTCGTCGCTTGCTGCAGCCATTGCGGCATGCTGCCCTTGCCGTCCCACGTGTCGCCGAATGCGCTGCGATAGCGCACCGACTTCTGGCGCAGCTGGTCTTCCTTGAGCGCGGCCGCAATGTCGGCCGCCTTCAGCCCCACCTTGGCCATACGGCGGCGCAGATAGGCAATCATGCTTTCGCGTTTACGTTCATCCATTTTTCGTGACCTCCAGATGTCTTTCTGATCGACTCGTCGCGCCGTCTTGAGAGGCGCTTGTGCGGTGAGCAAAGTATCGCTATCCGCAATGGCCGCGTCGAGTTGCGTTCGCCGAAAACACTGTTGCAGCCGGCACATCAGTCGCAACCGGCACATCAGTCGGCGCCGGCGCCAGCATGCATCCCGGCTTCGCGCACACCGCGGCATCAGTGAATATGGAACCTGCCGCTGATGCCGACGCTAACCGGCGGCCCGTAGTAATAGCCTGGCGCATAGCCATAATAAGCCGGCGCAGGGTATCCATAGCCATAACCGTAGCCCGGCGGCGCAATGACGCAGCCGCACAGGCCGCTGATCAGAGTGAAAGCAATAAGGAGGCGTGTCATCGGCTTGTCCCGCCAATTGAAATAGACGCTTCAAGTCTAGTGCCGGGCCCTCATTGCCAGGTTTCGCCTGCACTTACAGGTGTTACCTGGTGTGACCGGTGAAACGCTGCCCGGCCTGCCGCCGCCGGATGCTGCTTCGCAACAAAGCCCTGTTCCGGCAATGACATGCATGCGCCGCGCGAACGGTCCGCTCGAATTCGCTTTCACTCAAGTTTCAGGAAAAGTCTGCCGTTAGTAATAAACGTTGAATGCACGCAGACCAATAAGCGGCTCGCCAGGCGCACCGAATCGAACCGCACTCAAAGAGCTTTCCAACGTATTTCATTCTTCAATCGATGGACTTACATCCGTCGCTGGCCCGACGCTCGACCTGAGCGGGCTCGAGCAGGTCGATTCGAGCGCGATCGCATCGACCGATTTTCGCGCCAGCGTGCCTGTCGGCCGCGATATGCAAACCGTCGACTTTCACGCCGACAGCGAGGTGCGCAAGCTGAGCTGCCGCGCGCTGGATAGCGCGCAGCTTCGCTCCCGGTTCGACTCGCCGACGCCGGTCGAACGCGCGCAAGCGACGTTGCAGGCCGTCGAATCGAGTGCGGCGCAGCCGGAGTATCGAGTGCCGGCCGAAGCCGCGTTCAGGCCTCGACCGTGGCCGACGCGCGCGCCGGCAACACGAGCGTGGCGATCAGGCCGCTTTGACCGTCGCGCCGGTTCTCGAGCGAAACGGAACCGCCGTGCTTCGCCACCACCGACTTCACGATCGATAACCCGAGGCCGCTGCCTTCGACCGTTTCGGAGTTCAACCGGAAAAAGCGGTCGAAGACGCGGCCCAGCGCGTCCTCCGGAATGCCGGGGCCTGTGTCGGTGACACGCACGATGGCGCCCGACTGATCTTCGAATACGTCGATATCCACGCTTCCGCCGGCGGGCGTATAGCGCAGCGCGTTTTCGACGAGATTGCGCACGGCCATGCGCAATTCGCCCGCGTGCGCCCGCACATGTGCCGCTTCGAAGCGCTTGACGCCAAGATCGATCGAGCGCGAATCCGCAACCGGCAGCAGGTCCGCGACGAGCGCCTGAACCATCTGACGCACGTCGACCTTATCCGATGCCGCGCCGGGATCGGGTTGCGCGTCCGCGCGCGCGAGTTCGAGCAGTTGCCGGATCATTGTCGCCGTGCGCACAATCGCTTCGCGCAGTTCGCGCAGACGTTCGCCGCGCGCGTTCGTATCGGACGCATTTTCAAGGTTATCGATGCGCAATTGCAAAGCCGCGATCGGCGTGCGCAGTTCGTGCGCGGCATCGGCAATAAAACGCTTCTCGCCGTCGATGCCGACCTGCAGACGCCCGATCATGCGGTTGATCGAATCGGCGAACGGACGCACTTCGTCGGGCACATGCGACACGTCGAGCGGCGTCAGATGGCTAATACCGACCGCTTCCGCATCCGAGCTCGCGCGTCCGAGCGAAGCGAACGCGGCGTTGACGACAAGCGGAATCGCAATCCAGACGAGCACGATCAGGCAAACGGTCGGCACGAGGCTTTCGATTGCCGCGCGTTCCGCAGTCTGCTCGCGATACGACACGGGTTGGCCGACCTGATAGGTCAAGCCGTCCGCGTCCTTTCTGAGCGTATAGATGCGATAGCGATGGCCGTTGATCCGTGCGGCCGAGTAACCGGCGGGGGCGTTGCGATTGAATGTGACTTCGGGGTCCGTATTGTCGGTCGGCGTCGCGCGCCCTGCTTCCCAGATTTGCCCGACGAAGCCGTCGATCGAATGCTGCGGCGGGCCGTTCGTGCCGATCGTGCCCACCCTGCCGGCCGCGAGCCAGACGGCCGCACCCTGCAGATGCACGTCGAGCAGTTCGTCGATATGCCGCATCGACAGCCAGTACGTGATGCACGCGTCGACCACGCCGACTGCGGCGAACAGCACGACCAATGTTCCGATAATTCGGCTCTTGAGCGATTTCATGCCGCACGGCTCCGCTGACGATATCGACCGCTAGCGACGCGGCCAGACGATCTTCCATACATTGTCCGATTCCTCGACTACATAATCGCCGCCCGTAAAGCGCCCGGCCGCCGCATCGTCGACAAAGCGCCGGAAAATCACACTCATGTCGACGATCACGCTCGCCACGACGTTGCGATAGCGGTACGACGCATCCGTCATCCAGCCGATCGCCTTGACGTGCCGGCAAGACGAAGCAGCCGCGATGACCGTGTCGTTCGCGTCGGCGACGACGATATCGGCGCCCGCGCGAATCTGGTGTTCGGTCAATTCCCGCGTGCGCTGGCGGTCACCCCAATCGCCGGTCCAGTCGATCAGCACTTTCGCATCGGGCGCCGCATCGAGCACGGTTTGCCTGAACCGGTTTGCCTCGACGCCATCGACCGATTCGACGCCGCCCACGAAACCGACGATCTTCGTCGTGGACCTGCTCGCGGCGACCTGGCCCGCGAGCGCGCCGCCTAGCGGCCGGCAGTCGACGCAATAGTTGATGACGTTAGGCCCGCGCGCCGAGCCGGCCACCGTCGCGAAAAATGCGCCCGGATAACGTGCGGCCGCGGCCGTGGTCGCCGCGCTCAGTTCCGAGCCCGCCAGAATGAAACCGCGCGCGCCGGCCGCATGGCGCGCGCCGATCGTCGCGAGTATCTGCTGTTCGCCGAGGCTGTCTGCATCGCGCACGACCTCGATACGATAGCCCTCGCGCCGCAACGCCGCGTATCCACGATAAGCGGCCTCACTAAAGCTGAGATCGTCCCCGCCGGACGGAATAAAGAGCACGGTGCTAAAGCCATGCGCCGCTTTGCCTTCCGCTGCGCCGTTGGAAGACTCCGCCGCGCCCATCGCGCCCATCGCGCCGAACGCGGCGAGACCGATCAGTGCATGCGTGAAGCACCGGCGCGAGACGCGCTGCCCCGGCTGGCCGTCGCCGATGCGCTTTGGATAGCCGGCGATCATGTCTTAGCCTCCGCTTTAGCCCAACGGCTTAACGCCGATCAACCATCCATGCAGAAAGAACGCAAAGATCACCCATGCAATCGCGCCGGCTACCACGGCCTTCACATCGCTCGACAGCGTGCCCTTGGGATATTCGATCCGTGCGGCGCGATCGCGCCGCCGGGCAGCCGCGAAATCGACGATCGCCCAGACCAGAAACGCGCCGAACAGGACAAGCGCGTTGAGTGTTCCGTTCGCGACCAGATGCGCGAACGCCCACAGCGCGACGCCGATGACCATCGGGTGCTTGAGCGCCGATTTGAAGTGATTGCCCGGCATATGCGCGGCCGGAAAGAGGATAAATGCGATCAGCGTGAGCAGCGCGGCGAGGTGCGGCGCCCATACCGGCGGCGACCAGAGCACCGTCGGCTCGCGCCGCGCGATAGCGTAACCCCAGATAATGAGCACGAGTCCGACAATGGACGCGATCGAATACGCGGATTTCCAGCGCTTTTCACCCATCTGGGCGATGCGCGCCTCGCGCCAGTCTTCGGCGAAGATCCGCACCGAATGCGCACCAAGGAATATCAGCAACCCCAGGATCAAAACCGTCATCGCAGGCTCCATGTGTCGAATGCCGATAAATCGCCGCGATTGTCTCGCATGATCGCAGTTATGCCAATACGCCCGCTAGCGGCTCGTTCATTGCCCTATCTGCCCTGTCTGCTTCGTTGCTGTAGCTGCGCTTCGATGGCTGCCTTGTCGATAATCGACCATACCTGCACAATCTTCGCCGCCTGAAACTCGTAAAACACGTTCTCGCTAAAGGACACCCGTTTGCCGTGAACGGGCAGCCCGAGAAACATGCCCGCGGGCGCGCAATCGAACTGCAAGCGGCTTGCCACTAAGGGCGGTTCGGCAACGAGCAATTCAATCCTGAAGTGAAGATCGGGAATGTCGCGGAAGTCGCGCTCCAGCATCCGGCGGTAACCCGATAAGCCGATGCGCTGGCCCTTGTATTTCACGCCGTCATCGACGAACTGCGCCAGCGATGGCCAATCCTGTGCGTTCAGACAGGCAATGTAGCGGCGGTAAATGTCGGCAAGATCGATATCGGCCATGGCGTGCGCTCCTGTGTCGTCATGCAATCATGGACCCATTCCAAAAGCGGTTCATGGCTCTTGGACTCGAACCGCGCGGTTTGTAGACTGGCTTCGCACCCCCCTACCGGATACATGATGAAGATTCTGCATGTCAGTTGCAGCCCTCGCCGGTCTGCCTCCGAGAGCCATCGACTATCGCTGAAGATCATCGAGCGCCTGCTTCTGAAGCACCCGTCGGCGCACCTCATCTCCCGGCACCTCAGCGACGATGCCCTCTCGCACATCGACGAAGCTCTCGCGGTGTCGATGCATTCGCGCAGCGACCGGTCCCAGGAGGGCTCGGCCGCGCAGTCGAACACGCTGATTCACGAACTGGACCAGTCCGACATCGTCGTTATCGGCACGCCGATGCACAACTTCACCGTGCCCTCTGCGCTAAAGGCATGGATCGATCACGTGGTGCGGGTTCGCCACACCTTCAATGTGACGCCGCAAGGGAAAGTCGGCACGCTGCGCGACCGGCCGGTGTTTGTCGCCATCTCTTCAGGTGGCCGGTATTCGGGCGACCACGCGCGTCAACCGGATTTTCTGACGCCGTATCTCAAGGCCGTTTTCGGCATCATCGGCCTCCACAATGTGACCTTCTTCTCCCTCGAGGGAACCACGATGAGCGAAGCAGTGGTCGCCGAAGCAAGGTGCAAGGCGCATGAGGCCATCGAAGCGTATTTCTCGACGTACCGCGTGCGCCAGCCCGTCGCGGAGCCCGCCGGCGCCGCTGCGGCGCCGCGACATCGCGTAGAAAGTCTTAAAACCGAAGGATGCTGACGATCCGAAGCCAAGCGAACGCGCCCAACATCGCGTGAGATCAGCTCGCGTTGGCCGCGGCGCTATTCGCTTTAGCCGCGGCGGCAGGCGTGGGACGAAATGCCACGCCAAGCCGGTTGAACGCATTCATCAATCCGATTGCGTAGGTCAGGTCAGCGAGTTCCTTGTCGTTGAACTCGGCCGCGGCGGCGTTGTAGTCGGCATCGGGAACGCCGGTTTCGACCACCCGTGTGACGGTTTCCGACCACGCGAGCGCGGCGCGTTCGCGCGCCGTGAACACGTTGCCCGCTTCACGCCAGACCGGCACCAGCACGAGCTTATCGACTTCGAGACCCGCCTTAAGCAGATCGCGCGAATGCATGTCGATGCAAAACGCGCAGCCGTTGATTTGCGAAACGCGCAGGTAAACGAGGTTGATCAGGCTCTTGGGCAAGCCGCATTTCTGCAGCGTGACGTGTACATTCCCAAACGCCTCGTAGCCTGCGGGCGATGCATTTGCGTAGTCGATCCGGTTGCTCATGGTGGTCCTCAAATGTAATAGCGAAGGACTTCGATGATGCAAGTTCATGGCCTGGCCGGGAAGAACCATGATCGTGCTTTGGCACCAGGCCATGATTGTCCGGGGTGTCAACGGTTCGCGGCTAGAGCAGCTTCAGGATGCGCGCCGCCAGTTGCTCCGCGGTCTGGGCCGAATCGATATTCGTAAAGCCGACCAGCAGGGCGGACATTGCATCGCTGCCCATCGTCCAGTCCGTCAGCGCCGAGGCAAACAGGCCCTCTTCCTCCATGCGCGCGGCGAGACGGCGATCCGAACGCCGGCCGTTCAGGCGCAGGACCAGATGCATTCCGCCGGGCTGCGCTTCGATCTGCATATGTTTGCCGAGCACGCCGGCAAGCCCCGCCGCCGCGGCTTCGCGTCGCTCCGCATAGAGCTTGCGCATCCGTTGAATATGGCGCGCGAAGTGTCCTTCCTTGATAAAGGCGGTGACGATCGCCTGCGTGAGGTTGGGACCGCCGCCCGAGAACGTGTAGAGGGTCTGCTCGAAGCGTTCGACCTGTGCGTCCGGCACGACGAGATACGCGAGCCGCAGGCTTGGAAAAAGCACCTTGCTGAAGGTGCCCGCATAAAGCACCCGGCCGTCGCGGTCGAGGCTTTTTAGCGCAGGCAAAGGACGGCTCACATAGCGGTACTCGCCGTCGTAGTCGTCTTCGATAATCCACGCATTGTTGTGCGTTGCCCAGTCGAGCAGCGCAACGCGCCTCGGCAACGATAACGACACGCAAAGCGGGCTTTGATGCGCGGGCGTGACGACCGCCGCGCGCGCCCGCGGCGCCGACTTAAGCGCCTCGGAAATGTCGATGCCCTCGTGGTCCACGCGCACGGGGACCGCTGCGAGATTCATCTTGCCGAACAGCGCGCGCGTAGGGGGATAGCCGGGGTTCTCGAGCCACACCTTGTCGCCTCGCTTCAACAGCGCATACGTGATCAGCTCGAGCGTATGCCGGTAGCCCGAGGTGATGAAAACCTGCGAGGGCGTGCAGTTGATGCCGCGCGACACCTGAAGATAGGCCGCGATCTCGGTGCGCAGTTCCTGCAGGCCGGCAGTGGACGGGTGGCCCATATCGGGTGCCTGCATCGCCCGCACGCTGCGTGCGGCCACGCGCGCCCAGATCTTGCGCGGAAACGCATCGAGGGCCGGCAGACCCATCTGGAACGGCAAAAGCCCATTGAAATGGGCACCGGGCGCGGACAGGTTGCCGCGAGACTCAGGCAGCACGCCTGAAGCCGGCATGCGTGGCTTGAGACCCGGCGTCACAATCGTGCCGGCCTGGCCGCGCGCGACGACATAGCCTTCCGCGGCCAGCAAGGAATAAGCGGCCTCGATCGTGCCTCTTGCCAGACCGAGCTCTTCGGTCAGCGCACGTGCCGATGGGATGCGATCGCCAGGCTTCAGAACACCGCTCGCGATTGCATGGCGAAACCGATCGTAAATCTGGCGATAGAACGGGGCGGCCTCCGCCGGATCCAACGGCGAAATGGGGCTGGCCTTGACGGCGGTCGTCGACGGGTTCATCTGGCGCGCGCATAGCAAACGATCCCGTCATATTGACCGACAGTTGCGGCTCATGCAAATCGGCTAAGGATCGATGCGCGCTCAAAGCACCTCGGTAAAGCCCATCGCGTGCGCGAGCAGCCCCTGGCGAAAGTAGAAACGCTGTGCGTGCGGCATATGCAGGCCCGTGTCGAGCACGAACTGGCGGCAGCCTTGTTCCCGCGCGTAGTCGCGCGCCGTGGAAAGCAGTTGCGCGCCGATCCCGTGGCTGCGGAAGTCGTGATGCACGACAAGGTCGTCGACAAACACGAAGTTTCCGTACATCAGGTTTTCCTGCCGCCGATAACCGATCGCCCCGATCGCGCGGCCCTTGCTCCACGCGGCGGAGAGGCGATAACCGCGCTCGCGCTGGCGCATCACCTGCCGGACAAACCCGTCGGCATCTTTCAGATGCGGACGCAGTTCGGCCATGACTTCATAGCAAGCCGCAATGTCCGCGGCCTGCTCGATGATTCGAATGTCGATTTCCTGGCTCATGAGAACTCCCTTGAAGCGGCCGTGTAGCGTGCTCCGTGCGACTAACCCGGACCGCCGCTGGTGACCTTGGTTAGTTTGGCAAACTGAATTGGCCTATTTTTCCGCAGCGCGGCGGTATGGCGAAAGGTCCAAGATCGGACTTGTTCTTTGGGCCAAGACGGGCGCGGCCGCGGGTCCGTAACGCCCCGCAAGTTGAGATCCGGAAAGGCCGCACGGAAGTCGGTCATGAACGCCTTGATGTCTTCACGACCGCAACCCCGTCGAACATCCTATTGCCTTGAGCACTGACGACACCTACATTGTTTAGAGATCGTCATTCAGCCGTTACGGAGGAATGCATGTGCCCGGTCATCGTCGACGTAACGGAGCAAGCGCGTTTGAACGAAGCACGCGAAGCGCAAGTGCCGTGGAAAAAGTGGGGGCCTTACCTGAGCGAACGTCAGTGGGGAACGGTCCGCGAAGACTATAGCGACAACGGCGATGCGTGGAATTACTTTACGCATGACCATGCGCGATCGCGCGCCTACCGATGGGGGGAAGACGGACTCGGCGGACTGTGCGACGACCACCAGCGCCTGTGCTTCGCACTCGCGTTATGGAACGGGCGGGATCCGATCCTGAAAGAGCGCCTGTTCGGCCTCACGAATAGCGAAGGCAATCACGGCGAGGACGTGAAGGAATATTACTTCTACGTCGACAGCACGCCCACGCACTCGTACATGAAATACCTGTACAAGTACCCGCAGCAGGCATACCCGTATCGGGATCTCGTCGAGACTAACCAGCGGCGCTCGCGCGACGAAATGGAGTACGAACTGCTCGACACCGGTATCTTCAACGACAACCGCTACTTCGACGTCTTCATCGAATACGCCAAGGACACGCCGGACGACGTGCTCGTGCGCATCACCGCCTATAATCGCGGCCCGCAAGCCGCGCCGGTGCATGTGTTGCCGACACTGTGGTTTCGCAATACGTGGTCGTGGGGTGAAGAAGACTACAAACCGACGCTGCATGAGGCGGGCACAGGCGTGATTCGCGCGGAGCATGCCGCGCTCGGTGAATACTGGCTCTATTGCGAGGGCGCAGCGGAATTGCTCTTCACCGAAAACGAGAGCAATGCAGAGCGTCTGTGGAATCAGCCGAATCCGTCGCCCTACGTGAAGGACGCATTTCATTCGTATGTCGTCTCCGGGCAACGCGACGCAGTGAATCCCGCCAGAACGGGAACCAAGGCCGCAGCGCTTTACATGCGCGAGGTGCCCGCCGGCGGCAGCGCCACCATCCGGTTGCGACTCACCGCAGCGCGCCCCGCCGATGCATTCCGCAGCTTCGACGCGACGTTCGACACGCGCATCGCGGAGGCGAACGAATTCTACGAACACATCACGCCGGCAACGCTCACCGACGATGAGCGGCGCGTCCATCGCCAGGCGCTCGCGGGCATGCTGTGGGGCAAGCAGTACTACTACTTCGATCTCGAGCTGTGGCTGCGCGAACACGGCAGCCACCCGCTGCTCGATCGCAACCGCGGCAACGTGCGCAATGCGGAGTGGTTTCATATGCTGAACGCCGACATCATTTCGATGCCGGACAAGTGGGAATACCCGTGGTATGCAGCCTGGGATCTCGCTTTTCATACGGTCGCGCTCGCGCTCGTCGACTTCGACTTCGCGAAAGACCAGTTGCTGATGATGCTACGCAGCCTGTACGTGCATCCGAACGGTCAGCTTCCCGCATACGAATGGAACTTCGGCGACGTGAATCCGCCCGTGCATGCCGCCGCAACGCTCTGGCTGTACAAGTACGAAAAACAGTTGGGACGCGCCGACCCGCGATTCCTCGAACGCTCGTTTCAGGGCTTGATGCTCAATTTCAACTGGTGGGTCAATCGCAAGGATCCGATGGGCCGCAATGTGTTTGCGGGCGGCTTTCTGGGTCTCGACAATATCGGCGTATTCGACCGCAGCGCGCCGCTGCCGAACGGCGGATCGCTCGAGCAGGCCGACGGCACGGCGTGGATGGCGTTCTACTGCCAGTGCATGCTCGAGATGGCGGTCAATCTGATCGAATACGACCCGATGTACGAAGAGGTCGCGTTCAAGTTCGTCCAGCATTTCATGTGGATTACCTATGCGATGGATCGCCGCGGCGAGCATCACGACGAGATGTGGGACGAGGAAGACGGCTTTTTCTACGACCTGCTGCGGCTGCCCGATGGACACACGATGCGTCTGAAGATCAGATCGCTGGTCGGCTTGCTGCCGCTGTGCGCATCGACGGTATTCGAGGCGCCATCCGTGGCGCGCTATCCGAAGCTGATGGAATTGATCCTGCAGTTTCGCCAGCGCTACCCGGAGCTGATCGAACAGGTCGCACCGACTGACGGCAGTTTCATCGGTTACAACGGGCGCAGGCTGCTGTCAGTGCTCAACAAGCGCAAACTCGAACGGGTACTCGGCTACATGCTCGACGAGAACGAATTCCTTGGGCCGCATGGAATCCGTTCGCTCTCCCAACATCACCTGAGGCATCCGTATTCGATCGACGTCGGCGGACATATCTACACGGTCGACTATCTGCCAGCCGAATCGAACACGGGCATGTTCGGTGGCAACTCGAACTGGCGCGGACCCGTGTGGATGCCGGTCAATCTGCTGATCGTGCGCGCGCTGATGAATCTGTACAGCTTCTACGGCAACGACTTCAGGGTTGAATGCCCGACCGGGTCCGGGCGCCAGATGACGCTATTCGAGGTGGCGCAGGAAATCGTTCGCCGCCTGACCTCGACCTTCCTGCGCGGCACGGACGGACGCCGCGCCGTCTATGGCGGTACCGAAAAATTCCAGAGCGACCCGCACTGGCGCGACCTCATTCTGTTCTACGAGTATTTTCACGGCGACAATGGCGCAGGCCTCGGCGCGAGCCACCAGACGGGGTGGACGGGCCTGGTCGCGCCGATGATCGATCTCTTCGGACGGATCGACGCACCGTTTGCGCTCGAGAATGACCGCATGCGCGTGATGACCCAGATGGGCAAAGCGCCCGTGAGCCCGGAACCGGCTCGCGCGGCGTAAGGCCTTTCACCCATGCGCGTACCCGTGCCGGGTCGGGCACTGCCCTAGCCTCGCCTCTTGCCGGCGATAAGGTCCGTATACGAACGGACGTTCGTCCCTGCCTTTCGCCTTTCAAAATCATTCCAAAAGACTCCTGCCTGGTTGTCGTAAGCGGCCCTTCTCCTCGGAAGTCACCTGAATTTGCCCGTAGCGCGCGATTTTTCGTCGCGTTCCGGACGCTTTCTTCGCATCACAAGCCATCTTTTCGCCTACATATTTTTACAGTTGCAAATGACAACGATTCGCAACTAGAATGCGGTCTCAATTTTTACGGAAACATTCCGTAACAGTCCGCGCCCCCGCGCGGGCCGCATTCGCTGAGCGAAGGAACCCCGGAAATCATGGCTTTAGCTGGATTACGCTGCGCGCCGATCGGCAAACTGACTCCTTACGCGGCGGCTGCCGCCATCCTGTACTTCGCCGTGCCGGGCGCCGCGTTTGCCGACGACGCCGCGCCTCAGAAAGAAGCCAGCAGTACAAAGGACGACAAAACGACGGTGCTCGACCCGATCTCGGTGTCGGGCGACTGGCTCGGTTCCGGGCTGCAGAACAGCGTGAAGACGTTCGCGGGCGCGAGGGATATCGTCGACAAGAAAGAAATCGAGCAAAGCGGCGCGGCCAGCATCGGCGATGTGATGCGGCGCATTCCGGGCGTGCAGGTGACCGACAACTCGGGCACGGCCGGCAGTTCGATTTCGCTGAACATCGGCGTGCGCGGCCTGACCGGACGCTATACACCGCGCTCGACGGTGCTGCTCGACGGCATTCCGCTCGCGTTTGCGCCGTACGGCCAGCCGCAGCTGTCGTTTGCGCCGGTGAGCCTCGGCAATATCGAATCGATCGACGTCGTGCGCAGTGGCGGCTCGGTGCGTTATGGGCCGCAAAACGTCGGCGGCGTAATCAACTTCGAAACGCGCTCGATTCCGAACAAGGCCGGTTTGACCGCCGATGCCTCGGTGCGCGAAAACATCTACACCGAAGGCGGCGGCGAAAATACGCAATACAACACGTTCCTCGGCACGCAGCTCGACAACGGACTCGGCGTGGCGCTGCTTTACTCGGGCCAGCAAGGCCGCGACTGGCGCGAAGGCAGCAAGGACTGGTTCAACGATCTGCAGCTCAAGTACCGTTACGAACTGACGCCGACCTCCGAAATTGACGGCAAGTTCTCGTACTACGACGTCAAATCGCGCACGCCGGGCGGCCTCACGGTCGCGCAGTTCAATCAGGACCCGTTCCAGAACACACGGCCGACCGACTATTGGGAAGGTAACCGCAAGGCGTTCGATATCGGTTACCTGAACACGATCTCGTCGACGCAGGAATTCGAAATCCGCACCTTCTACAACGAGAGCTACCGCAACAGCGTGCTGATCAATTCAACCAGCACGCAATTGCAGCACCAGCCGCGCAATTACTCGGTGTTCGGTATCGAGCCGCGCTTTACGCAGCGCTTCCGGCTCGGGCCGACCACCAACGACGTGACAGTCGGCTACCGCTATGTGCGCGAACGCGGCGACGATTCGAGCTTCAACCAGTCGATCGCAACCGGTCTTAACGGAGCGACCGCGAAGTTCGACAATTCGACCGATGCGAACGCCGTCTATATCGACGACCGCATCGCGTACGAGCGCTGGCGCATCACGCCGGGCATCCGCTTCGAGCATATCGAATCGTCGCGTATCGAGGACGCCACCAATCGGTCATTCGACAACAATAACAATCGCGGGCTGCCTGCGATCAGCGTCGCGTACCTGCTGACGTCGGCGCTGACGCTTTTCACCGACTACAGCACGTCGTTCGGGCCGGTGCAGAACCTGCAGCTCAATTCGCTATCGGCAACGAACCCGCTGCAGCCGGAAGTCGCGAAGACCTATGAAGTCGGCGCGCGCTGGTCGAGCCGCAATCTGCATGCGGAAGTGACCGCCTTCAACCTGCACTTCGATAACCAGATCGAGCAGATCGCGGGCACGCAGCCGCCGCTGTTTCAGAACATCGGCGAAACGCGCCACCAGGGCGTCGAAACAGCGATCGATTACGAGTTCGGCGAAGACACCGTGCTGCGCGGCCTCGATGCCTACGCGAATTTCACGTACACCAAGGCGATCCAGTTGCAGGGCGTCAACGCCGGCAAGGACGTGCCGTTTTATTCACGCATCACCGACACGATGGGCTTGCGCTATACGCTCAATGCGTGGACCTTCAACGTCTCGACGACGCACCAGAGTTCGCAGTACTCCAATGCCGCGAACACCGTGGCTGAAACGCCCGATGCACGCGTCGGCCGCGTGCCGGGCTTTCGCGTCTGGGACCTCCAGGCCGACTGGAAGATTCCGAACTGGAAAGGCAGCGATATCGCAGTCGGCATCAACAATGTCGCCGATAAGCGGTACTACACGCGCAACGTGGACGGCAACGCCGGGCGAATGGTCGGCGCGCCGCGCATGGTTTATGTGCAAGCACATCTTGTTTACTGATGCGGAAGGCGCAATGCGGATTCCACGGTGATTTCTCTTCAGCTCAAGGGGTATGCGCATGATGCGGCGACTGCGTGACCTTTGGCTTAGCGCTCATCGATGGTTCGCCCTGAGCCTCGGCTGGGCGCTCGGCATGATGGGCCTCACCGGGGCGCTGCTCGTCATTGCACCGCCGCTCGACGAACAGTTGCATCCGCAACTGTTCAAGGTCGTCGCTCACGGTGCGACAGGCGTCGACCGTCGTTCGACGCTGCCGCTCGAGGCGATCCGGACAACGCTCAGCGCCGAATTCGGCAAGCAAGCGAGCTTGTCGTTCCTGCCTCCGCGCAATGCGGACGACAGTCTGTCGGTGCTCGTGCGCGGCGCGTGGCAAGGCACTGTCTATATCGATCCGTTTAGCGGCGCCGAACTCGGACGGCGTGGCGAGAACGAAGGTGCCGTCAACTTTCTGTTCAAGCTGCACAGTTCGCTGTTCATGGACGACTTCGGCCGATCCGTGCTGGCGATCATCGCGCTCTGTTATCTGCTGTTGCTCGCGACAGGTCTGATCCTGTGGTGGCCACGCAATGGGCAGTCGGGCTGGCGCATCGCGTTGCGCAAAGGGCTCGTTCGCAGCCTCTTCGATTTGCATCGCGTGACCGGCGCGGCGCTTGGCGTGCTGATCGCGGTTTCAGTCGCGACCGGCGCCTATATGGCCTGGCAGCCGCTAAGGGGTGTTGTCACGACGTTAAGCGGTGCAAAGCCGATGCGTGCGCCGGCGCTGCCTTTAGCATCGAGCACCGCCTCTGGCGCGCGGCTGCCGCTCGATACGCTCGTCAATGCGGCGCGCGCCGCGTTTGCGCAAAGCCGCGTTTATCTGGTCCAGGTACCGGCTAAAGCCGACCTGCCCGTGCACGTGCGGCTGCATCTTCCCGACGATCCGCATCCGAACGGGCGCACATGGGTCTGGGTCGACCCAGTCAGCGGGAAGGTGTTGGCGGCACAGCGATGGAACAGGCTCGATATCGGCGCGCGAGCGGTGGCGGTCGTTTATCCGCTGCATACCGGTGTGCTGGGCGGGCCGGTGCTCGAGGGCGTCGTAATGGTGAACGGCGTGACGCTTGCGGGAATGGCGGTGACGGGGTTGTGGCTCTGGTGGCGCCGGCGTGCGATGCGCAGCGCGCGGCGCGCGAGTCGCGTGCCCGCCGGCGACGGGCGGGATGTGCGTTGATGCCTGCGCCGGCGCTTACCGCGCCGGCATCGACGCCAACGCCGACTGCGCGCGCTGCAGCCATTCGCGATTGTGTTCCTTCGCGTGGCGCGGCCAGTATTTCGCGTCCTGCACGATCTCGGCATACAGGCTGCGCGCCGTTTCGCGGTCCGCCTGATCGGCCTGCTTGAGAAGCCAGTCGGCGAACAGGCATCGGGGCGCCGCGTCGCTCGCGCACCTGAGCGCGGCCTCGTAAGCCGCGCGGGTGCCGGGCGCACCGAGCGCATCGAGCGTGCGCGCGTAAAGCAAGGCCGGCTCGCCCTGGTTGCGGGCCTGCGGGTTGGCGTTGAAAAGACGCGTCAAGGTCGCGTCCGCGGCCGCAGCTTGGCCCACCGCGAATTGCGCCTGCGCGAGGCCGAGCAACAGGCCAGGATCGTCGGCAAACGGGCCGTTGGCCGCCGCCTGATACTGTTCGAGCGCTTCGCCGGCGCGTCCGGCCTCGAGCAATGCCGCACCGAGGCGCATTCTGTGCTGCACCGTCGGCGCACGCTCGAAATCGGCCCGCGCCTCGCGCAGCGCGCGATCGGGATCGACGAGTTGCGAGATCGCCCGCGACGCCACGTAGCCGCTGCGCGACTGCCGCATGGCGGGCAGACATACGGCGAAGAAATAAACAAGGCTGCCGAGTAGCGGAAACGCAAAAAGAATAAAAAGCCAGTAAATATTTTGACGCGTATGCACGGCGTGGATCGCAAAGCCGATGGCGATAATGACGTGCAGACCGATTCCGAAATAGGACATAGAGATTCGACGTTCGAGCCGGTCGTCGCATGCGAAAGGCTCGTCGCGCAGGTCGTGTTGGGACGAGCGCCATTCTACTGCGTTGCTTCGATGCTGCCAGCGAATAGCTGACGCCCCGCTCCGGGCAGTCATGCGCGCGTCGATCTGCGCCGTCGCCAGTCGCGTAGAATAGCCCCTCACATCCGGCATGAGCCGCCGCCGCATCCATTCATCGCCCACCGCATAATCCGTATGAACTCAGCTACCGATTCCTCGCACGACACTGCCGATACCGATGACGTCGTTCACGAAGACCGCCTCTGGCGCGATAACGGATGGACGTGCCGTGTGATCAAGAACGAAGAGGACGACGGCTGGGCCGTCGAGATGACGAAAGAAGGCGAAGCGGAACCGGCGCTCGTCGGGCCCTGGACGATGGGCCGCGACAAGAAGAACCCGAAGCCGCTCGACGTGTCCGCCTTCAATACGCTGGTAAAGACGGCATCGGAAGTGCTGCGCCGCCACGAGCAGCAGTTGCATGCGCAACTTCACAAGCAGGTCTGGGTCGACACGGCGAACGACCGCATCAATGTGACGCTCGATATCGTGCCCGACGAAGACGACCCGCATGCGGTGCTTGCGGCCGAAAACGCATCCGGCGAATCGCTCGCAAAGATACGCGTCGCGCCGACCTTCAAACTGTCGGTAAAGAGCGCATCGGAGTGGATAGAAAGCGGGTACGCGAAGCCGCGATAAGCCGCGATAGCCGCTTTAAGCGATGCTTTCCCATGCGCCCGTTTGAGCGGAACGGAAAACCGCATCGATCACGCGCATATTCGCGCGTGCATCTTCAAGCGGAATAGCCTGCTGGCCGCCGCTCAAAATCGCTTCCGCGAACACCGTGGCGGCCACGCCATATTGATCGCACACCGGAATGTCGAGCCAGCGCTCCTCGCTGCCGCCATCGCTCGTGCGCTCGCTGACCAGCAGACGCGTCGGCCGATCGTTGGGCGCGTTGAACGGAATTTCGACCTCGATCCGCCCTTGCGTGCCGTGAAACTGCATGCGCTGATAGCCGTGGATTTGCGTCGAATAGAAGAAGCTCGCCTGCACGCCGTCGAAATCCATCAGCACTGAGCCGAGACGATCGGTTTTAAAGTTCGGGTCGCGCTCGAGCATCGCCACCACGCGGCGCGGCTCGCGCCTCGTCACGAAGCGCGACGTCGTGATCGGATAGCAACCGATATCGAGCAATCCGCCGCCCCCAATCGCGGCCTGGTTGCGAATATCGTTCGGGTCCGTGTTGCTGTAGGTGAAGCCGCCCGATATGGCGCGCAGTTCGCCGATCGCCCCCTCTTCGATCAACGCGCGCACTTTCAGCCATTGCGGATGCGTGCGCACCATGAAGGCTTCCTGGATGGCCTTTCCGCTTTTGTCGCGTGCGGCGATCAGGCGTTCGGCTTGCGCGGCGTCGAGGCCGATCGGCTTTTCGCACAGCACGTGCTTGCCTGCCTCGACAGCCTTGATCGTCCATTCCACGTGAACATGATTGGGCAGCGGAATATAGACCGCGTCGATGTCGGGGTCGGCCAGCAGCGCCTCGTAGCTGTCATACGCGACGGCAAGACCATATTTCGCGGCGGCGCTTTTCGCCTTCTGCGGATCGCGCGAGGCGATGCCCTTTACGCGGCATTTAGGCGCCTTGTGCATCGGCACGACGACCTTGTCGTTGATATTGGCCGCGCCGAGCACTCCCCAGACAATCTCATCTTTTGCCATGACGTTCCCTTTCGAATTCCGTAGGTGAAAAATGGATCGGACGGGAGCACCCGGGACCGCGCGCTCCAGAGGCCCCAGTCTACACTGAGCACCGATGCAAGGCGGCTCTGAAATTAACGCGTTATTAGCGAAACGCGCCGCCGATTTTGCAAGCCCGCAATGCGCTCAATGATGCAATGACGTTGCAGCGAAGAGGCTTGGATAGACTCAGTTGCACGTTCATTCGAAGCGCGGTCGATCGACCGGTTCCGTATCGCAGGTGCGGCGATGCGCGAACCGCTTCGAATGCTTTTTCTTCGCATCCCTGTCAAGGTTCGCGTCTTGCTCCGTCCGGAATGGCCCGTGAATATCGACGCATGTGTGGCCGAACGTCATCGCGCAATTGCGGACGATCTCCACCGGCAAGGCTGGTCGGATCAGCCGCACTTTCTCCCGGCGGCACTAACGCGCGCGCTTGAAGCGGAATGCCGCGCATTGGCGCACGCCGGTGCACTCTGCGCCGCGGAAGTCGGCCGTGGCGCAGCGCGCGCGTGCCGACCCGAGGTGCGCGGCGACCGCATCTGCTGGACCAAGGCGGGGCAATCGGCGGCATGCGATGCCTGGCTCGCGCAGATACACGCGTTGCGGCTCGCGCTGAACCGCGAACTATGCGCGGGGCTCGGCGACTACGAAGGGCATTTCGCGTGGTTCGCGCCGGGCACGTCGTATGTGCGGCATCGCGACCGGTTTCGCAACGACGATAGCCGCGTCATGACGGTGATCGCTTACCTCAACGAACAATGGCAACCCGAGCATGGCGGCGCGCTGCGTTTGCATGGCGACGATGGCGGCACACGCGACATCGCGCCGGAGGGCGGGCGCGTCGTGGTGTTTCTGTCGGCCGATGTCGAACATGAGGTACTGCTCACGACGCGTAACCGGCTATCGATCGCGGGGTGGTTCACGCGGCGGCGCGCTTGATACGCTGTCCTCGCGGCCTTAGCCGTCGCTAAAGCGCTCGCATGAAAACATCGAAAGATCGATGCGGCTCTCGCCTTGCACGATGCGCTCGGCCAACGCCTCGCCAATCGCGCTGGCGAATTTGAAGCCGTGCCCCGAAAATCCCGTTGCGACATGCACGTTGGGGCAAGCGGCGACGCGGTCGATGATGAAATCCGTATCGGGCGTCATATCGTATTCGCAGACCTTGCCCATGCGCAGCTTGCCCGCAGCCGGCAAATGCAATTGCAGGAAACTTTGCAGGTCGGCCAGATCCGATGGCTCATCGCCAAAGGGAACAAGTCGTGCATCCGCGGAAACAGGCTGGCCTCCGTCATGGCGGCCGATCTTCAGGCCGCTGCCGTCCACGTCGGGAAAACCATAAAAATGACCGACGGCCGACTCGGCGATAAAGCCCGCAAACCGGTCCGGCGTAAAGACCGTCTGCGCGGATTCGAACCACGCGAAGCACTTGCGAACGCGAGTAACGGGAACGTCGAGGCCTAACGGCGCAAGCAACTGACGGGTCCGCTTGCCGGCACATACGATGATGTCGCGTGCGGTGAATTGCTCGCCCTTATCGGTCAAGACGCTGACCCTGCCTTGATCGTGCACCTCGATGCGCGTGATTTGCGTATCCGGCAGCAGCGTCGCGCCGAGCGCGGTCGCGAGTTCGCGATAGCCGCGGATCGCGCGCTCGCAAAACAGCACGCCGGCACCGGGTTCGAAGCACACCAGCTGCTCGGCGGAAAGCCGCCATGCCGGCCAGCGTTTGCCCGCCTCGACGCCGCTTAGCGTTTCTACGTGCAAGCCATACTGCGTTGCGCTTTGCTGGACCCTTTGCAGGAATAGGTCGCTCGCCACGCCGATATTCGTGACTCCGGTGCGCGCGAAGATGGCCGTATGCGTTTGCTGTTCCAGCTCGTGCCAAAGCTGTTGCGCACGCAAGGCGAGCGGAACATACGCCGCGCCCTCGCCGTACGCGTGACGGATAAGGCGCGTGCTTCCGTGATGCGCGCCCGTATCGTGAGGCGGATTGCCGGCATCGATCAGCAATACCTTGTTTCCCGCTTGGCTCAGATAATAGCCGGCTGCCATGCCCATCGATCCTGCGCCGACGATGAGCGTGTCGAATGTGTGTTTGTTTGCCGTTGAATTCTGCATGAGATTCTGTTGCGTGCCGTGCGGTCAAGTGCTTCGATTGTCCGCAATTCGCGCGGAACTGTCGATAGCGGGCCCACGTACCGCATTCGACGGCAGGAAAAGAATCGCATCCGCGATCGCGGGCAGGCTCAAGAAAGCGGCCGGGCAGCCGCCGCTGACTCACCCGTCCCGCCACCTCGGAAAGCACGCCATCCGGCAAACCTGGCGAAGACCAGATCGGCATGACGGTTGGGCCAGGCGAGACGCCGTCGATCCTGACGTGGTGAGCGGCCAGTGCCACGACACGACTCCATTGCAGTCGAATCGACGAGGAAAAAGCCAGTCCCGTACGCATCGTCGCGCGTCAATCGGCCACGCGGTGATACTTCGCCACATACCGCGCTTGCGCGATTACCTTTCCGTGCATCTGATAGGCGACGAGCGCGGGACTCGATGTCTTCCCGACATCGAGATGCGCAACGTCGAGCGCCGAGACGGTCACGATGTATCGATGCGATGTGCCTTGAGGCGGACAAGGTCCGCCGTATTTCGATTCGCCGAAGTCGGTCAGCGTCTCGACAGCGCCCGTCGGCAGCAAGCCCGCCTTGCCCGACGCGCCCTTTTCAAGCGACCATTGCGAAGCCGGTATGTTGACCACTTCCCAATGCGTCCAGCCGAGGCCGCCAGTCGGAGCATCAGGGTCGTAGATCGTCACGACCATGCTCTTTGCGCCAGCCGGAGGATGACGCCATGAAATATGCGGCGATACATTCTCGCCGTGACATCCGAATCCGCCGTACACCTGCTCGTTCGCAAAGCGTCCGTGATCGAGATTGTCGACCTTCACTGTGAATGGCTCGGCACGAGCGACGGTGGGTGCCGTCATCATCGCGAGAACCGCGGAAATAAGGAGTGTGCCGGGTAACGTGTGCGCCGATCGCATGATTCGCTCCGTGGGAAAAAACGTGTGCCTCGATCGGCACAATAGGTTTCAACGAAGCGCTGCGGAAGACGGATTCTCGAATCAGCGCGTTGCCTTTCAAGCAACGCGATTCGCGATGAAGGCGTGGTGAGCGACAAACGGAACTGCGGCCACCAAAGCGACCTTCAGCTCCGTTTATGTTGACGCGTGTTTAACAATCAGGCTTTCGCGCGGGATCGCTTGAACCATTCGTCGAAGCCGATGCGTCCAAGGCGTGCATCGCCTAAAGGCACAAGCGATTGATCGTCGACGAGGCCGCCGAAATAGCGCGCTTCGGGGTCGCGCACGACTTCGCGCGGATCGCCCACCGCCTTCAGATACCGCGCGACGATTTCATTGAACGGCCCGCGTTCGGGGCCGCCGATATCGACGATGCCGTCTTTGGGCTGCGCGATCGCCACGTCGGCGACGATCGCGGCGACGTCGTCCGATGCAATCGGCTGGAACAGGCCCGGCGAAACCCTGACCTTGCCCCCCTCCATCGCGCTATCGGCAATGCCGCCGAGAAATTCGAAGAACTGCGTCGAGCGCACGATCGTGTAGTGGATGCCCGATCGCTCGATCAGTTTTTCCTGAGCAACCTTTGCGCGAAAATAGCCATTTTCAGGCGTCCGTTCGATTCCGACAATCGAGAGCGCGACATGGTGCTTCACGCCGGCCGCGGTCTCCGCCGCCAGCAGATTGCGGCTCGACGTTTCGAAGAATTCGAGCACGGCCTTATCTTCAAAGGATGGCGAATTGGCGAGATCGACCACGACCTGCGCGCCATCCAGCGCTTGCTTCAAGCCTTCGCCCGTGATGGTGTTGATACCGTTTCTCGGTGATGCGGCAAGAACATCATGGCCGCCTTCGCGCAGGATCGTGACGACCTTCGAGCCGATCAGCCCAGTGCCGCCGATAACGACGATCTTCATGATTTGCCTCTTTTGTCGACGACCAGGCCCTTGCTTGCAGCCTGTTGGTTGCCGTGCATTGGACGGTTCTTCAGCATAGGCCGCGCGCCGCTAAATGCAAGGCTCACGCAAGCAATGCGCTGAACATGCGCCAAGCCGGTTGGAACGCTTTGCGCCGCGCACATCAGCCGCGACGGGCGACATCGCCTGTTTCTCACACCGGCGCCATCGAGCACGCGAGCTGCCCCGGGTGCGCCCCGTACTCCGGCGAAGCCGGCACCGACGATCAAGATTATTTGCGCCATGATGGTTGCCTCCGGATTGAAATGTGCGAAGTCGAATCATGTGGCACTGCCCTATGAATGCGCTTCACCTCGTCATCGTAGGCAGACGACGTAGCGCGCAGTAGACACGCAAACAGGCTCGCGGTGTTGCGTGATATGCACCAATCCAGAAAGCAAGCGCGTGCGCGGCCTCAGGCAAAAGGCCGCGCACACACCGGGCAGGCGCAAACGGTACGCCGACTCACGCCTGGCGGAACGACCGGAAGCTCTCGCGCACTTCCGCCGTGAATTCCACCGGCTGCTCCCAGGCGGCGAAGTGCCCACCTTTGGGGAGACGGTTGTAGTGAATCAGCTTCGGATAGGCCTTCTCCGTCCAACTACGCGGCGCCGCATAGATTTCATCGGGGAACACGCTCACGGCGACCGGAATCGCGACATGCTTCGGTGCAAAGAAGTTGAGTTTGTTTTCCCAATACAGCCGCGCCGATGAGACGCCCGTGTTCGTCAGCCAGTACAGCGTAATGTTGTCGAGAATGTCGTCGCGAGAAAGACCCTCGGTCTGGCCTGCGAACACGCGAGCGATCAACGCCTCGCTGGCCGCGTCGTGATCGATCATCCACGCGGCAAGGCCAATTGGCGAATCTTCGATTCCATACAGCGTCTGCGGACGGTTCGCCATTTCCTGCGCATAACCGAGGCCATGCTTGTAGAAGTAATCGAGCTGATCGAACGCATGCTGCTCGTCTGGCGTCAGGCCGGCCGGCGGCGGATTGCCGTACTTGAGCGCCTCGGCGATAGTGTCGGGCACGGTGGCCGGCATATTCGTGTGGATGGCGAGCAGTTCCGGCGGCGCAATAAGCGCCATCTGCTCGGTCACCGCATTGCCCCAGTCGCCGCCTTGCGCGACATAACGCGTATAGCCGAGACGCTTCATCAGCGTGACCCACGCGCGCGCAGTGCGCTGCGGATCCCAACCGGTCTGCGTCGGCTTGCCTGAAAAACCATAGCCGGGCAGAGACGGAATCACAAGATCGAAGGCGTCCGATGCATTGCCGCCATGCGCGGTCGGGTTCGTCAGCGGATCGATGATCTTCATCTGCTCGATGATCGAGCCGGGCCAGCCATGCGTGACGATCATCGGCAGCGCGTTTTCATGCTTCGAGCGTACGTGGATGAAATGGATATCGAGCCCGTCGATTTCCGTCACGAATTGCGACAACGCGTTCAATCGTGCTTCGACCTTGCGCCAATCGTAATCGGTGCTCCAGTAACGCGCGAGGCTTTGCATCGTCGCGAGCTGAACGCCTTGCGACGCATCGGTGACGGTTTCGCGCTCGGGCCATCTGGTCGCTTTGATCCGTCTGCGCAAATCGGTGAGTTGAGCTTCCGGCGCGTGCACGCGCAAACGGCGAAGCGCCGTTTTATCGCCGCCCTTCGGTGGCGCAACTTCGCTGATCGCCTGATTCGTATCCGCAAATGCGAGCTTGCTCAATGTGCCCGCTGCAACAGCCGCTGCCGCCACACCGAGAAAGCGACGGCGGGACGGGACCGAGGGAAGGATATCGTTAGACATGATTGCTCCTGTTAGCGTCGTTATCTGCGAACAGTAGTTCACAGAAGATGGCGTGATTGTGCGAATGCACGCCAGGAGCGTAAATACCTTCAGCAGAACATCACTTGTACCTTACAGGTAACAAACACGTTGACCTAAGTGATGGCCGGTTCGAGATAGCCCGTGAGGATCAGTGCGACCTGCACGGCGCCGAAAAGCACGATCACAAGCGCGCCCGCCACGGCGAACACGCGTTGTGCCGTTTTCATTTTCGAACGAATGCGGATGCCGCGAGCACTGATCAGACGGTTTATACCCACGGCGCCGAGGCCGAATAGCGTCACCGTTAGCGCAACGCCCGCACCGATCGCGAAGGTGGCCGCGATGCCGACGAACGGCGTGTGTGCCGCTATCGCGGCGATCAGAACGAAGATCGATCCCACGCACGGCCGCACACCCGCGGCGAACCCTGTTGCGAGGATTTGCGATGCGGTGGAGCGTTTCGGACGCGCGAACATGCTCGTGCTTGCGGCGCGCCGTGCATGAAGCTGGAGTTTTCGGCCGAGATACGCCGGCTCGTGCTGTGACGCTGTCCGCGGTGACTTGATAGACCGCTCATCGGGTATGAGCCTCAAGGCGCCGGGATGGTCGCAACAGTCGCGGCGCGCAAGGGTCGTGTAGATCGACCAGCCGCCCGCAAAACAGAGCAGCAGACAACTCGCGACATCGAGTGAAGCCGCATTCGAAAGCACATTCGATATGCCCTCCTTCGCGAACCACGCGGCACCGAAGACGAGCACGATTGCGCTGATTGCCTGTACTGTCGCGGTCCATGCCGCAAGCGAGACCGCTTCGGCGACGCGCGTATTGCGCGAACCGAGATACGTGCCCGTGACGAGCTTGCCATGCCCCGGTCCGAGCGCATGCAAAACGCCATAGGCGAATGCGAGGCCGATCAACGTGAACCAGGTGAATGGCGTGGATGAGCGACGCAAGGCTTGCGCAGCATCGGCCATTTGCGCGTTGAGCCTGCCCTGCCAGACGATCGAAAACGCCAACACTTTTCGCACGAATTCGGGCAGTACGAACTTGTGTGCCGGCGCCGCGATAGACACCGTACCCGCTGCGCTCGATGCGCTCGATGCGCTCGATGCGCCTGCATCGTCCGGCGCCGTAGACGCCGGCGGCGCTTGCACAGGCCGGCCGAATACATCGACACGCGCCGATGTTGCATACGCCGGCGAAGTCAATGCCATGCTCATGGCCGCAACGCACAGTGCCAGCAGAACGTGCAGCATCGACCGGTCGAATGTCAGCATGAGATCGCCATCGCCTGTGGCACGACGATGCCGTTGAATATAGGATGCGCGCGATCCGCAAACGGCTTCGCGTTGCAAGTCGACGCGGCATTTCCTTCGATCGTGACCGGGTTCACGCCATCGGGTTCGTAGTCGACGAAGAACGAATCGTCCCAGATGCCGAGTGAGACTGAGTGCGCCTTCACGTCGACGGGCTTCTTGAGCGGCAACATGAACGTATAGACGAGCTTGCCGTGTTCGACCGATACGCGAAAGCCGGCGGGTTCGCCCAGACCGAGCGCTTCGCCGTCCGCAAAGAGATGGGTGAAGTACTGGGTGCCCGCGAGCGATGAAAATGCCTGTTCGCGGAAGATAGCCGTCTGCTTTGCATCGAGTGGCCCATTATCGGGCAATGCATCGATGCCGACCAATTGAACGGGAAAGCCTTCAGAAAAGCGCCAGCTTTCCGCTATTGAAATAACGTGTGTGCCTCGCATCTGCACGCGTGCCGTAAAGCGGATCCACACATGCGGATGCGCGGCCACCGTGCCCGACACAAGCAATGCGGCAATGGACAACGCCCGCCGGATGACACGCAGATTCAACATCGCATTCGCTTGCCGGTTCAATCATGACGCGGCATTCTCGCATGACTGTCAGGCCGCGCGGCATTCAAAGCAGTGAAACATGGCCACGCGATTTCATTAAACTTTGGCGCGCGTCGATCCGATCGCCATTGCAAACGTTTGCGTTATCAAAGAGCAGCTTTGCCGGAAAAGAACAGGCCATTGGACTTACGCCGTGACAAGTTCCAAACCCTCGTCAAGCCAGCCGGTGATGCCGCCTATCATCACTTTCACCGGTCGTCCCAACTTCGCCAGTTGTATCGCTCCTCTGGTCGCGCCGTTGCAGTGAGGCCCTGCGCAGTACGTGACGAAAAGCGTGTCGGGAGAATACCCGCTGAGCTTCGACGCAACGATCTTTCCGTGAGGCAGATTGATCGCGCCGGGCACATGACCCGTCGCAAACAGCGCCGGACTGCGCACATCGAGCAATACGAAACCAGGCATACCGCTGTCGAGCGCGCTAGCGACATCCGAACAATCCGTTTCAAATTGCAGCGACGCCTGGAAGTGTGCGAGCGCGGTCGCACTGTCTGCCGCGGCGAGATCGGTGACGGGGTTGATTCCGTTGATAGTCGACATGTTTGAAGTCCCGATGAACAAGATAGGCGTGGATGTCCCGGCAAAACGAATCAGGCGTTCTCATTCTGTCTTCCGCCCGTTCGCCCGATAAGTGGCGTAATGGTCAATCTCCGGTAACATCGCGCCATGAACACTCATCTCGTCGTCGCGCTCGCCTACGACCGACTGTGCACGTTCGAATTCGGCTGCGTGACCGAACTGTTTGCGCTCGAGCGTCCGGAACTCGGCCTCGACTGGTACAGGTTCGCGGTCTGCGCGATCGAACCGGGGCCGCTTCGGGCCGCGGGCGGCATCACAGTCTCGGCACCCTATAAGCTCAAGATGCTTGAGCGCGCGAATACCATCGTGGTGCCCGGATGGCGTGATGTGGATGAACTGCCGCCCGAGCCGCTGCTCATGAAAATTCGCGCCGCTTATCGACGTGGCGCGCGTCTTTGCTCGATCTGTTCCGGCGTATTCGTGCTTGCGGCGGCAGGTGTGCTCGACGGGAAGACCGTCACGACCCATTGGCGGTATGCGGCCACGTTGCAGCAACGCTACCCCAGTATCAGCGTTCAGCCCGACGCTCTTTACGTCGACGAAGCGCAGGTCATCACGTCAGCGGGATCGGCGGCCGGACTCGATATGCTGCTTCATCTCGTGCGATGCGATTACGGCAGCGCGGTGGCCAATCGGGTCGCACAACGCCTTGTATTGCCGCCACATCGTGAGGGCGGCCAGGCGCAATTTGTTCCGCGTCCGATGCAGCACGATGAAGGCGGCCGGCTTGCGAAACTGATGGATTGGGTGCGCGCGCATCCCGCCGTGCCGCACACGCTTCGCTCGCTTGCCGAACGTGCGGCCGTTAGTCCGCGCACCTTGCAACGTCAGTTTCATGACGCCACTGGCATGGCGCCCTATGAATGGCTGATTCGCGAACGCGTCGCCGTTGCACGCGAATTGCTCGAAGCGAAAGCGCCCTTGCCCATGGCGCGCGTTGCGGAACTGGCGGGCTTCGGGTCAGAGGAGTCCATGCGTCGACATTTCCGCCGAATCGCGCTCACCAGTCCGGCCGCGTATCGACAAAAGTTCGGCGAGGGTGCGATCGCTTGAGGCTCGTGCGCGCTGCACGGCTGGATACCATCCTGCTCGATTGCGCGCATTCGCCATCACCGTTCCGTTCAAGAAAATAATGGCGGAATGCCTTCGATCAGCTATCCTCCCGCTCAATCAGGATCAAGCCCGCCCAGCCCCATGCGCAACCTCGACTTCAGTTCCTGGCAAGGCCTCCTCTCCACGCTCGTCGGACTGGCCGTCATTACCTTGATCGGTGTCGGCATTCGCCTGCTGCTGATGCAAACGGTGCAGCAGCGTCGCGAGCGGGAAAACCGGCAGATCAACGAACGGCTGCGCACGCTTATCGCCGCCTACAAGACGCTAGGCGGTTCATTCACTGGCAATCTCGCGGTCGACCCGACTCACCTGCGCGACCTGAAGCGCGCATCGATGGCGATTCCCGCTGCCGCGCAAGCCGCGCTCGACGCAGAAGCCGCCAGCGCGCAGGCAACAGCCAGTTCGCCCCCCACCGCATGCGATGCCGCAGTTCAAGGCGAAGCCACGCCAACGAATGACGCAAGCGCCTCCGACCGCCCTCGCCGCATCCGCGACGCCGTCGAAGCCGCGCTCGCCGACATCCTCCTGCTAGGCACGCAAGAACAGGTCCGGCTCGCCACGAAAGCCGCCATCGAAATGACCCAAGGCCGCCCCATTCATACAGCGGAGTTAGTCGTCTCGCTGCGCAATTTCATCCGTGAAGTGCTCGACCTCGACGCGGTGCCGCAGGGTTTGCAGATCCCCGGACAAGGGCCAGCACGGCCTTCGGGCGCAAAAGGCGGTAGTAACAAGGAGGGGGGGCGTGAAGGAGGCCGGGGTGGCGCCCAGGGCGAAAAATCCGGTGGAAACGCCGCGGGCGCGGGCGCAGGCTCAAGCGGCGGCATAGGCGCCCTCGGCGGCACACCCCACCACCCCGACGAAGACGACCCGCATCACGCGTAACGCGTCACACGCGCCACTCACGCAGCCGACGACCCCGTATCGCTCTGCGAAAGTTCCACGCGATTCCCGCCGCGCGCTTTAGCGCTATATAAGGCCTGGTCCGCCGCCGACAAAAGATCGCCAAGCGTTAAAGCCTCGCGCTCAAACTGGGCAAGACCAATGCTGACCGTGGCGCGCACGCCCACGCGATTCGAGCCCTGCGTAATCGTCTCGGCGAAGCGCCTGACCACGGCCTCGCCCACCACTTTCGCATCGCCGCTGTCATGATCCGGCAACAACGCCACGAACTCTTCACCGCCAATGCGCGCGACGATCGCGTCGGGCCCCACGCCGCTGCGAACCACGTCCGCGAATGACCTGAGCACGGCGTCCCCCGTCTCGTGACCGTGTTGATCGTTAATCGTCTTGAAGTGGTCGAGGTCGAACGCCAGCAGCGAGACGGGCCGCGATCCGCCCGCGTCGCGGATCACGCGCGCGCCCTCTTCGAAAAACCATCTGCGATTGCCAAGCCCGGTCAGATAGTCCGTTTGCGATTCCCGCAAAAGCTGGCCATGGGCTTCCTCGCGCACGAGCCTGAGCAACGTCATGGGGAGAACGACCGAATACAGCACGCCCTCGTACATCGTGACGACGCTGGAGGCCATCAGCGCCTCTTTGCCGTACCGGGCCGCGAACCACGGCAAGGCCAACGCCCTGAAGGCGTAAAAGACGGCATGAACGCCCGACACCATCGCCGCGATGTACTGCGACTGGAAGCGTTTCCGTCCATCGTTTCGCAGCAGTTCATACGCCGTGATGCCCGAAGCCATTGCAATCGGAAACGCGCTCACATAAGCCCACATCATCTCCTGCCATCGCGTGCCGGAGATCGCCCACGCGAGCGCATTGACGGCAAAGAGGCCTAACGAAGCCGCTCCGTATCGCCTGCCGTTTAGCGAAGCGACGCCATGGAGGATCAACAGATAGCCGGTAAAGATGATGAGATTGCTCAGCGCGGAGCCGATGACGCCCGGCACGTTGTGACGATACAGGGCCGCCGCACAGCCAATGGCAAGCGTCGCGTAGGCCGCCGCCAGTATCTTCAGCTCCTTGCTGCGCGCCGAATGGGCGCGATGCTCCCATAGCGTCATCGCGGAGCTGGCGAGTAGCGTCCCGATCGCAAGAAGATAGAGAGTAATTAGGTCGACATGCATCGCTGGCGTAACGGCACTCCGTCGGCGCATCGCGGCGGGAGTCGCATTTTACGCTGAAAATAAGACATTTCCCGACGGAAACGTTTGCGAGTTCACGTCGAGGCTGTCGATCCGGTCACTTTTACACGGTCATCACTTAGCGAGCCGAAGCGTTTATCGCGACCACGGCATCGAGCGCGCCGCTCACCATTTGCCGCACAACGGGCTCGACCTGCTGCGCGACTTCCGGCAGGTAGTCGAACGGGGCGTCCTCGCTCATATACGTCGACTGGCACATCTCGAGTTGCACCGCATGAATGCCGTCGTGCGGCGCACCGAAGTGACGCGTAATAAAGCCGCCCTTGAACCGTCCATTCGCGATCCACGTGAACGGGCCCGCGGCGGCCGCCCGTTTCACCGCATCGAGCACCGGCGCGGCAGCCGTGCGGCCATCCTGCGTGCCGATGTTCAGATCCGGCAGTTTGCCGTCGAACAGACGCGGCAGCACGCTCGCGATCGAATGCGCTTCCCAAAGCAGCACATTCGCGTGCTGCGTGCGCAAGTGTTGCAGTTCGGCTCGCAACGCATCGTGATAAGGCTGCCAATACGTCGCGACGCGTCGCTCCCGTTCGGCTTTGTCCGGCGCGCGTCCTTCCTTATAGAGCGGTTCGCCGCGGAACGATTCGGTCGGACACAGCGACGTCGTGGTTTGCCCCGGATACAGGCTTTCATCGTTTGACGGCCGGTTCAGATCGATCACATAGCGCGACACGCGCGCCCCGAGCATCGTCGCACCGAGTGCCTTGCCGAATGCATAGAGGCGATCGAGATGCCAGTCGGTATCCGCGACGGTCAACGCGATATCGGTGTACGGGTCGCGCATCGTCTCGGGAATGCGCGTGCCAAGATGCGGAATCGAGATCAGCAGCGGCGCCGTGCCGCGTTCGAGAAAAAACAGCTCGCTCATGGGGTGGATCTCCATTCAGGTGATAGCGCGCGGTCACGCGCCGCTAAGGAGATGCGAAAGCGCCTTGCGATAGTCCGCATAGAGGCGCGTTTCGTCACGATGGCAGCGCTGATGCACCACTCGCTCGCCGCCGGCATAAACGTCGACAACAGGTGTTTCGCCATGCTCGCCAAAGACAATCGACGAAAGCCACGTCCCGGGCGTCTGTTCCGCGAGATTCGGATGCTGCGCGTCGAGTACCATCCAGTCGGCGCGCGCGCCGCGCCTCAGGGCGCCGACCGCGCGGCCTGTCGCGAGCGCGCCGCCGGCAAGCGCGCCGTGAAAAAGCCGGTCGGCGACGTGCGCCGCTTGCGACGATGCTAAAACATTGCGTTGACGCCGTGCAAGCCGCTGCCCGTATTCGAGCAGCCGCAGTTCGGAACGCCAATCGACGCCGATATGACTATCCGAGCCGATGCCGAATACGCCGCCTGCGTCGAGATACTCGTGCGCGGGAAAAATGCCGTCGCCGAGATTCGCTTCCGTGGTCAGGCACAGACCGGCCACCGCGCCGCGTTGTGCAAGCGCGGTCGTCTCATGGGTATCGATATGCGTCGCATGCACGAGACACCAGCGCTTCGTCACATCGAAACGATCGAGCAGCCATTGCACAGGCCGCGCGCCTTCGGCGGCGAGACAGGCTTCCACTTCCGCCGTCTGTTCCGCGATATGAATATGCACGGGGGCATCGGGCGATATGGCGTCGAGCCCTGCGATCAGGGTCCGCAACGATGCTTCGGAAACCGCGCGCAACGAATGCGGCGCGACGCCATAGCGCAACGCGCCGTGCTCGGGCCTCGCCTGCCTGAGCGCTTCGAGAATCGCGAGCAGTTGCTCAGGCGTATTGATAAAACGCCGCTGATCGCCGCGCGGCGGCTGCGCGCCGAAGCCGCTGTACTGGTACGAAACAGGCAGCATGGTCATGCCGATGCCGGTCTCGTGCGCCGCATCGACGACGCGCTGCGCGAGTTCCGCCGGATTCCCATAGCGCTGTCCGTCCGCCGCGTGATGCACGTAATGAAACTCGCAGACCGACGTATACCCCGCCTTCAGCATCTCCACGTACAGCCAGCGCGCGATCGCGCCAAGCGTGTCGGGCGTGATGCGCGCGGCGAAGCGGTACATCAGGTCGCGCCAGCTCCAGAAGCTGTCGGTAGGGTTCGCGCGATATTCGGTCAGGCCCGCCATCGCACGCTGAAATGCATGCGAATGAAGATTCGGCATACCGGGCACGATCGGGCCCGATGCCTTCGCCACATGCGCCGGTGCTTCACGCATATCCGGCGTGACATTGAGCAGCGCGCCCTGCTCGTTCCATTCGAGCAGCACGTTGCGGCGCCATCCGTCGGGCAGCCACGCGTGTTCTGCAAAGATCGCGCGAGTCGATTGATTCATGTTTGCTTGCTCCAAAGGCTTACGCGCGCGACAGCACCGCTTGCAGGAACGTCCGCGTGCGCGGCTGCGAGGGCGCCGAAAAGATCGTCGCGGGCGGACCTGCCTCGACAATTTCGCCGCCGTCCATGACGACGACGACATCAGCCACTTCCCTGGCAAAGCCCATTTCATGCGTGACCACCAGCATCGTCATACCTTCCGACGCGAGCAGCTTCATCACCTGCAGCACTTCGCCGACGAGTTCCGGATCGAGCGCGGACGTCGGTTCGTCGAACAGCATCACGCGCGGCTGCATCGCCAGCGCGCGCGCGATCGCGACACGTTGCTTCTGTCCGCCGGAAAGGCTGGCCGGCATCGCATGCGCCTTATGTGCGAGTCCGACCTTTTCAAGCAGCGCCAGTGCGGCCGCTTCCGCATCCGCTTTCGATGCGCCGCGCAACATGCGCGGGCCGACCGTGATGTTATGCAGCACCGATAGATGCGGAAACAGATTGAACGATTGAAACACCATGCCGACTTCGGTGCGCAATGCATTCAGCGCACGGTCTTTCAGCATCGCGCCGTGCTCGACGAGACGATGTCCGCAGATATCGACAGTACCGCTTTCGGGCTGCTCGAGCCCGTTGCAACAGCGCAGGAAAGTGCTTTTCCCTGAACCGCTCGGGCCGATCACCACGACGACCTGCTGCGGTTGAATATCGAAGTCGATGCCGTTCAGCACGCGATGCGCACCGAACGATTTCATGAGTCCGCGAATGCGGACGATAGGTTCGCTTGAGCCGCTCACTGGACCATTCCTCCTGCGCGCAGACGGCGCTCGACGCGATGAAGCATGTAGTTGGTCGCTTGCGTCAGCACGAGATAAACGAGCGCGATGACCAGATACACCTCGAGCGAGCGATACGACACGCTGATGATCTTCTGGCCTTCGTGCATTAAATCGTCGATGGTCAACAGGGACACGAGCGCGGAGTTCTTGATCAGCGCGATAAACTCGTTGCCGAGCGGCGGAATCATGCGCACGACCGCTTGCGGCAGGATGATCGCGCGCATGGCCTGCGGCCCCGACATACCGATCGAACGCGCCGCCTCCATTTGCCCGCGATCGACGGACTGGATTGCGCCGCGCACGATTTCGGACACGTACGCCGCCGAATAAAGCCCGAGTCCCAACATGCCGCACACAAAGGCGGGCAGCAGAATGTTGAATTGCGGCAAGCCGAAAAACAGCAAAAACAGTTGCACGAGCAACGGCGTGCCGCGAAAGAACACCAGATACGCGGTGCAAAAGCCGTAGATCAGCTTATGTCGCGGATTGAGCCGGCCGATACCGATCAACAGGCCGAGCGCGCAACTGAGCAGCAGCGCGGCGGCCGTCACTTCCACCGTGACGAGCGCGCCGTGCGCGATGTCAGCCCAGCCGGCAACGGCCGGCGTAAAGTCGAGTTGCATGGGTCAGATCCGCGCGCTTACTTCGCGGTCGTGCCGAACCACTTCTGCACGATCGCGGCATAGGTGCCGTCGGCCTTGATCTTCGCGAGCGCGGCATTCAGTTGATCGCGCAACTGCGGCTCGTCCTTGCGCACCGCGATGCCGTACTCCTCCTTCGTCAGCTCCTTGTCGAGCACGCGAAAGCCAGCGCGCGTGCGCGCGAACTGATAGGCGGCCGGCTTGCCGGTGACGGCCGCATCGGCGCGGCCGATGCCGACCAGATCGAACATCTCCTGATTCTTTTCGACCTCGACGCGCTGCACTTGCGGATAGTTGTCGCGCAGGAAGTTGACCGACTTCGTGCCGACCTGCACCGTGACCTTCTTGCCGTTCAGATCGGCCGGCGTTTTGATCGAAGAATCGGCCTTCACGAGCACCGAAAGACCGCCTGCGAAATACGTCTGCGTGAAATCGACCACCTGGCTGCGCTCCGGCGTGATGTAGATGCCCGAGATCGCCGCATCGAAGCGATGTGCAATGAGGCCCGGAATCAGGCCTTTGAAATCGATGTCGGTCCATTTAACCTGCTTGCCCATTGCTTTGGCGAGCGCGTTCATGAGGTCGATATCGAAGCCGGTACGCTGGCCGTTTTCGACGAACTCCATCGGCGGGAAGGTCGCATCGGTGGCGACGTTCAGCACGTTCGAATCTTGCGCGGCAGCCGTGCCCGGGGTAACGGCGCAGGCCATCGCGATGCTCAGGCAGGCGGCTGACAGGACTTTATGCAGTTTGATCATCGTTGGTTCCTCTTCCCCAAAGTGGTTGGCTGGTTTGCGTCAGGCGTTGCGTTGGAATGATTCGGCTTGCAGACGGGCTGAAATGCTCTGCGCGGTGCGCACGGTCCAGTCGGCGAGCGGCTGTTCGCGGCCCGCTGCGCGTGAAGACGGCGCCATCAACGTGATCGAGGCGCTCGCTGTTGCGCTTGCGTTCGCGTTCGCGTTCGTGCCGCGCGCGGCGCGGCGGAAAATGGGAACGCTTACGCCCCATACGCCCGGGTCCACTTCGCTATCGCTGACCGCATAGCCGCGCGCGCGAATCTCAGTCAGTTCGGCTTCGATTGCCTTGCGGCCTTGCGGGTCGCTGATGAACTGGCGGTCAAGCGTTTCGGCGCGCGTTTTGTCGGGCATGAAGGCAAGCAACGACTTCGCGGATGCGCCCGCTCTGAGCGGCACCGCGCGGCCTTTTTCGAACGAGCAGCGTAGCGAGTGCGTGCTTTCGATCATCTCGAGGCAGATCACCTGATCGTTGACCGCGACGACGAGGCCGACGCTTTCCTGCGTGGTACGCGACAGTTGCGTCATGCCGTCGCGGCTCGACTCGACCAGCAACGAGTTGATGTCGAAGCCGACGGCAAGCTGCAAGCTCACGGGTCCGGGCGCGTAATAGCCGGCGTCTTCGGCGACGAAGCCCCAGCGTTTGAGCAACGCGACCTGTCGGTAAAGCGTGCTTTGCGCGAGACCGGTGACGGCGAGCATGTCCTTGACGGACATGGCTTTGCCGTGGCTCGCCAGCGCGGTGAGCACGAGAAGCAGGCGTTCGGCGCCGGTGACGCTCGGATCTTGATTCACGGTAAGGGCTTAAAACTGCGGCGATGCGAGGAGCATGCCACGAGATTCCCGGTGGTCAAAAAAGAGATTCCCAGTCAATGGGAATGAGCAGTCAGGGTTTTCCCTGCGCCGGTGGTCAGCGCGTGACGTCAGGCGAGCGCGCTCGAGAGCGCGTATTGGCGTATCAGATGGGCAGATCGTATGAGATGCGGGTAGTCCGCGAGCACCCCGGGGGGGACCGCCTTTCCTGTTGCGAGTGCGCGCAATACCGCCAGCCGGTGCGCCGCTCGTGCTGAAGCGAGTCCTGCTACGGAATAGCATCCGCCGCAAAACAGCTGCTTCGACGCCAGATGAAGCGGCGGCACGTCCGAGAATGTCAGGGATGCGCGTAGAACGCGAGTGGCAAGCAACAAGTCTGCTGAAAGACCGTTACCTCGCAATTCCGGAGCAAGCGTAAGAAGGTCGCAGCCTTCCTGTCTCCGGGCGACAAAGCCGACACGGGTATCGCCTTGCCGTAATACCGCCACCATACGAATGTGGGGAACACGCGATTTCACTAAATGGACGGTAAGCCCCGACTCACCTGGCAGCCTGATCGCCGCAAATGGGTCGAGCGGAAGCCATTGGGTTTCTTTTTTAACGTACTCAAATGGTTCGAAGTCCGGCAGGATCGCGTTACGCGCTCCGAGAAAGTCATCGAGTGTGACACACCAGGCCTCCGCCACCTCTTTCCAGGAGTACGGCATGACACGTTCCAATGGGCGCGGCTGCCCCAGTCGTTCAAGGGCCCTAGCGTAATCGCTTCGATATAAACGGCTTGCTAAATTACGATCAACAAACGGAAAAAATCCGTAATCGGGCTTTACGCCATTCAAACGGATTTCAATTGAATTGTTCCTGCTTTATTACTTACCGGATTGCACCATTCAGCTTTCACGATTTAGCTGTTTTATCGGGTTTACCATTATCAATTTATTAGCCGATCGCGTCGTTAACGACTGCAGGGCAGGATAGTCGTCGTTCAGGCTATTTATTAAACAAGAAAGTCAATGCAATTGCTTTGTATGGATCGCTTTCAACCATCCGCGCGTCATTTTTGATAAGGCGTGCATCACCATCGCTTAAGGCACCTGGAAAAACTCATGTCGATTTCTCCCGTCTCCTCCAGCAACATCTTCAACCCGCAGCAACAGCCGCTCGGCGGTACGTCGCAAACGCAGAGCAGCACGCCGGCCGCGGTGAAGCATCATGGCGGCGGCCATCGCCACGGCGGTGGCGCCGGTGCGCTGCAAAGCGCGGAAAGCAATGCTGCCGCTTCGAGCGCTTCCAGCGCCGCGGGCACGTCCCTGATCGGCAGTCTGATTAACATCACGGCCTAAGGCCGGTAGACGATACGCATCCGGAATCCGGCTTTCGAGGCGGTCGGAGGAGACGCTGGAACGGCTTCGATTATTCGACTACGCCGATAAGGTGATCGATCTCGTTCTGTATGCGGGTTCGCGCCTCGTGCACCGCGCGCTCGCGAGTCGTCGCAACCAGCGGAAGCATCAGTCCCGAGCCCTTGTATTCGGCCTGAAATTGCACCCAGGCCGCGTAGGCGTAGATACCGGAATTCCTGCGCATGACGTTGAGCGTGACATCGTAAGTGCGACGCTCGCCATGCACGCGTGTGTACTGAAAGCGGCTTACGTCAGGCGTGTGCATGGCGTTCCTCCGTTGACCGGTTCAAGGATGACCTTGTTCGACAGCGCCTCTTCGTCGGAGCAAGCGAAGTGGCTTGCCGGTGCATCCGTTCATCGCGTTTCAGGGTTCGCGCAGAACGGTTTGCGAGGCAGCGGCTTGCCGTCGACGAAGGCAGTCGCACAGCGCAGGGCGAACGCATAGGCGCAGCTGCGGCTGGCGAACTGCCCCAGATCCGCCAGCGACACGGGTTCGCCGTCGTCTTTCAGAACGCACGCGTGTGCGACGAACGTGTTGCCACGTCGGGTGCTGGAAGGCCAGATGGCGGCGCCGCAGTGATAGAGGACCATTTGCTCGTTGGGCGATGTTGTGAAAGGTTATTGTAATTTAAGATGAAATTTCTGAGTGACTGTTACCTTTTCGCAAGGATCGCTTAAATCCGATCATTGGCCGGGCATGGTCGAGGTCGTGGGCCAACGCGTCACGATCGCCCGTCCGCAAACGCCTGCGTGACCTCGTGAGCAATCGCGATAAACGCGCGCACCGCCGCTGACCGGTATCCGCCGCGTCGTTGCAGCAGCGCCGCGTACCGCAGTTCGAGTTCCGGCCGGAACTTCACGGCGGCCAGTTCGGCATCCGCAATGTTCTCGGGGAGGATGGTCGCGAGGCCCGTGTGCCGGATTACCTGCATGAGCGCGAGCAGGGAGTTCGCTTCCACAGCGACCGTGGGACGCAGGCGGCGGCCTTTGAAGTAGCGATCCACGACCCTGCGGGTCGAGAAGGAGGCGTCGAGTAACGCGAGCGGCATCGCGGCCACCTCCGCCGCCGTCACCACGGCCTTGCTCGCGAGCGGATACTGCTTTCCGACAAGCAGCGCCAGGCGCTCCTTGTGCAGCAGCGTCGCTTCGATGTCCTCCGCGGGCAAGTCGCCGAAACCGATGCCCAGATCCAGCTCGTCGTTCCTGAGTGCGGGTTCGATTTCCTCTTCCTGCGCCGCGACGCGAATCGACAGCGTGATTCCAGGGTAGGCCGACCGGAAGCGCTGCAACAGCGGGCCGACCAGATAGGCGGCCACGCTCGGCGTGACCCCGAGGCGCAGCGACCCGGTCGACAGGTCCTCGACGTCTCGCACCGCGCGGGCCGCTTCATCGAGCTGCTCGAGGACGTGACTGACATAACGCAAGTACACGGCGCCCACATCCGTGGGGCGAACCTGGCGGCCACTGCGGTCCAGCAGTTGCGCGCCGAGGCTCTGTTCCAGTTCCTTGATCTGCTGCGACAACGCCGGCTGCGAGACATGCAGCATCTGCGCGGCCCGGGTGAAGCCGCCCTGGTCGACGACAGCCTTGAAATACCGGATATGGCGAAGGAGCATTCTCTATAAGCCCTGCTTATGGGAAGCGTAAGTAATGAGTCTTTGAAGCTTATACCTTCCGCTTCTATTCTGCAGTCAGACGCGCGCAGCATCGCGCTGATTCCGGGATGGGAGCAAGCGCCCATCGAATGGCTGACACCCGTGCGAGACGCCGTATGCAGCCGCCAATCAAGGAGCGTTGAAATGCAAAAGTTTGCCCGAGTTCTCGTGAAAGACCGTGCCGTTCCCGTCATCATCGCTGGCGACGAACATCTGGATTTGCGTCCGCTCGTGGCGGACATCACGCCTGAGGCCATCGCCAGCGGCATCCTGAACCACGTCGATACGAGCGCGCTCGTGCCGCTGCACGGCGAATTCGCCTACCTCGCGCCGATCGAGGGTATCCGGCAGATCACGGCGACCGGTTTCAACTACCGGAAGCACATCGAAGAGTTCAAGATGAAGCCGCCGACCGAACCCGAAGTCTTTCTCAAAGCAGTGACGTCGCTCGCCGGGCCGAACGACCCGATCTCACGCGGCCCGAATGCCGACGTGAAGCTCGATTGGGAGGTCGAACTGGCGATCGTGGTGGGCCGCGAGGCACGCGATATCGCGGCGGCCGATGCAGCGGGCTATATCTTCGGCTTTGTCTGCATCAACGACGTGTCGGACCGCACCACCCAGGTGGATGCGGAAGGCCACCAGCACCTCGTGCGCGCCAAGTCCCGGCCCGGCTACTCGCCCATCGGCCCTTACCTCGTCACTGGCGTCGACGGGATGAGCCTCGATCTGTGGACGAAGCTGAACGGTCAGTTCGAGCAACAGGGCAACACGAGCGACATGCTGTTTTCACTCGACGAAATGCTCGCTTATTTCTCGGCTCATATGACGCTGCTTCCCGGCGACCTGCTTGCGACCGGAACGCCGCCCGGAGTCGGTTTCGGCAAAAGCCGCTTCATGCAGGAAGGCGATGTGCTCGAATGCGGTATCGAGCATCTCGGTAGCCAGCGGCACGAGATCGTGCGATGAATGCGCTCGCGGCTCTCATGCGGTTCGGGCACGCATTGTGCACGTGCTTTGCAACCGGACGCGCGCATGGAGCCTGCCTGCATGATGTTGTGGAAGAACTGCCTCGCCGTTGCGCTTTCCGCCGCTGCCGCCGCGTTCGTGCCCGCGAGCGCGCAGACGGAGGTACAAGGCGTAGTGCAGCCCGCGGCGCCGGCGGTGTCGGCGTCGCCGCCGGTGGTGCATGCCGTTCCTTTGCACCCGCCCGCGTCTGCCCCACCGCCTGCGCCTGCGCCGCCTGCCGGGAAGCCCGCTGAAAAGCCGGCTGCGACGCCGTCTGAAAAGGCGCCTGAGAAGGCCGCGGAAAAGCCTCCTGCCAAGCCTGTAACGAAGCCCGCCGAAAAACCGGTTCATAAGCCCGCGCGTAAGCGGGCGCATGAGCCCGCTTATCAGGCCGCGCCACCGCCCGTCGTGCAGCCGGCGCCCCCTTTGCTCCCCGTGCCCACGCCGCAGCCCGCGGAGCAGCAGCCGGCGCCAGCGCCGCAGCCCTATACGCAACCCGCACCGGCGCCGCAGCCTTACGCGCAACCCGCATCGCCCGCATCGCCCGCGCAGCAGGTCCCCGCACAACCGGCGCCACTGCCTCAGCCCGCTGCGGAATCGGGCGAGCAGCCCGTCGTGAGCTGGACGCTGCAGGTTATCCGGGACGGTCAGGAGATCGATTCATTCGACGGAACGACCGCGGTCGGCCAGACCCGCACCGAGAAGCACCACAAGGTCGTGACGCACAATGTCGGCTGCAAGAACCAGCCTGCGGGCAGTATCGACCTGCAGCGCACCATCACCGTCTCGCCGGTGCGCGCAAACCCGAGCGAGTCGGTGCTCGCCATCGATGCGCAGGAAACGATCGAAAGCAATACCGCGCTCACATCGCGCAGCGGCTGCAAGCTGCCGCCGCAGCCTGGCCAGGTGCACGCTAACCATCCGGGACTGATCGTGCCGGCGGGTCAATGGGTCAGCTGGCAAATCGTCAACCAGGATCCTTCGCTGCTATACCGCGTGCGCGCGAACATTGCGCCGCCGTCCACGCAGCCGTAACCGGCAGCTAGGACGCCGTGCCGCGGCGCGGCGCACCGTGAACGGCGAGGAAACGATCGAGCTGCCCCGCAAAGGCTTTGCTGTCGCGCGGGCTGAACGGCGCGGGGCCGCCCGTATCGATACCGGCACTGCGAAGTTGATCCATCACGTCGCGTAGGGTTAGGCGTTCGCGGATGTTTTCGGCTGTGAACCACACTCCCCGTGGATCGAGCGCATGGGCGCCCTTGTCGAGCACCGCGGCGGCAAGCGGTATGTCCGCGGTAATCACGAGGTCGCCTGCTTCGACCAGTTCGACGATACGGGCATCGGCCGCGTCGATACCCGCCGGCACCTGAATCGCCCTGATAAAAGGAGACGGGGGCGTCCGCAAAAACTGGTTTGCCACTAACGTCACCATGACTTCGGTGCGTCGCGCGGCGCGGAACAACATGTCCTTGATGACTGCGGGACACGCGTCGGCATCGATAAGTACTTGCATGAAGGCCATTCCAGTGATCAGGCAACGATCATATCAAGGCCGGCGTTCGCCATCGCCCGTCGCTTCGCGTTCGATTGCCGGCGACAGCTCGTACAATACGGCGTCCTGATTCCACCCGCGAGATCCTGTCCCATGGCGATGAAAAAAACCGACCTTGAAAAAAACAAGGCGCTCAAACTTACCCACTCGATGAAGCAGACGCACTCGGAGCGCTTCGGCAAAGGCGCGGCTGAAGCGCCGCTCGACCGGCGCGAGCAGCGCAAGCTCGATCAGGCTCAAGGGCTCGTGCCGTTTGCGTGCAAGCTCAACGGCGAGCTGGTCGAAACACTCAAGGCCCGTGCGGCCACCCATCCTGGCGGCATGACGGGCCTGCTCGACGAGTTGCTGCGGCAGGCTCTCGCCGCCGGTGACGCGGCCGTCTGAGCACAGCCGCACGCCGCAGGCGGCTCGTGAGTTTTTCTCGCGAGGCGCCGTCACATGCTGTCATAACCCACGCGCTGCCCCGACCAAAGCGTTGTCTTCCACCCGACCTGCCGGGAAAACAACGCCATGGTCCCGCCCATCGATGCTTCGCAGCAGCACGCTGTCGAGCATGCGCTTCGCTCGCTGCTCAAGCGATCGCTGAATGACGATCGCGCTGCCTATCGCGCATTTCTCGATGCGCTCGCGCTGCATTTGCACGCTTACCTGCGCAGGCGACTCTACCCGCTGCTCGACGATGTCGACGATCTTGTCCAGGAGATCATGCTCGCCGTTCATGATGCGCGCTCAACCTACCGGTGGAACGAACCGCTGACGGCCTGGGTGTACGCGATTGCGCGCTACAAGCTCACGGACTATTGGCGCGCGAAATCGCGTTGGTCCGCACTGCATCAATTGCTCGACACCGATGACGAGTCGCACGGCACATCGGACACGGAACGCGCCGATGCGAAGCGAGACGTCGAAACGATGCTAAAGAAGCTGCCGCGCAAGCAGCAGGTCCTGATTGTGTGGATCAAACTGCAAGGCCTCTCGGTCCTCGAGACCGCGCAACTGACGGGCTGGTCGCAAGCGGCGATCAAGGCCAGCCTCAACCGCGGCATGAAGAGCCTGACGAGACGAATGGAGGCGTCACGCTCGCCATCGGCGCCGGCATCGACGACCTGCGCATCGCATCACAGGCGCGTCGCAGCACCTGTTGCGCGACACGCCACGTGACAGGCGTCACAGGTCGGATGGGAAGAACTCCATGTAGCGCACCTGCGTGTCCGTAAGCGACGACGGCATATCGTAGCCGGCTTCGATCGACAAGAGGGCGTCCACGGTCGCTCGCCGGTTGGAAACAAATTGCCATTCCGATGCAGGCAACGCATGCCTGTCATCGCGTTCAAGATGCTCGAGCGCCTCGATCATCACGTCGCGCTCAAAGGCGTAAATGACAAACCCTTCGTTAGCGAGCGCCACACGCGAGACGCCGAGCCGCGCGCAAAGCAGTTCCTTGAGCGGGGCGTCCTGTAAGGCGGCCGCTCTCGACGCATTGATCACGTCGACCGTTGCGGCGTCGGTCACGCGCGCGTCCGCAAAAAACACCGGCTTATCCACCGCCCATGCTTCAGGTGGGCAAGCTTTTGACACGGGTGTCAACGGAATGAAAGGATTGACCTCGGCCGGATAGATCCGGCACACGCGCGGCCGCTCTTCGTAGGCGCCGCATAGTCCATTGGATTGCAAATTCGGGCACGCGCCATCGAACGCGGCTACCACGGTGACGACCACACGGATGGGCAGTGCGCCGCACATGACAGGGAATGAAAGCCTGCGTTTGTGCATTGCCTGCGCATCAGTGTCCGGTGGCTCGACGGGCCACGGAATCGCTTCGCAAAACAGCTCGATGGCGCCGCCGCGCCGTAACCATGTCGACGCTTCCGCGAGGCTCAGCGGAAGCCTCAGGTTGTGACAGCACTTGCCGCATTGGGTACAACTGAAGTGAATCGTCATCGGGTCTCGTCGATGTTCCTTGTTGCTTTCAAATTCGTAACCGGTAAAACGCCGCCTTGCGGTCGGTTGCGAGGGTGTGGGCATAGTATCCGTCCCACTGCTAATTCGCTCGAGATCTGATTCGGGTTGCACTTATTTTTGTACGCAATGCGCAATGAAGGTATTCGTCAGTTGGAGTGACAGGTTCGCGAATCGTCGCTAAGATTGCCGCTCCTCAATGCATGTGGCGGGACGATGACCGGGTTGGCTCATGAGTTCGATAACGAGATCGTCTACACGCATGGTTACTGCGACGAACTGAATCCGCTGCGCGCGAGGCTGCCTCTGCTGCGCGCCGGTTACGAGTATCCGGTCATACACAACGCGTGCGAGCTCGGGTTCGGTTTCGGCGTCAGCGCAAACCTTCATGCCGCCGGTTCGACCACTCACTGGTATGGCGTCGACGCCGACCCACGGCACGCCACTTTCGCGCAGCAACTCGCGAGCGATGCGCAAACGCACGCGCACCTATCGTCCGGGCGTTTTGCCGAGTTTTGCCGGCGCGACGATTTGCCGGATTTCGAGTTTATCGGCTTGCATGGTGTCTGGAGCTGGATCCCGGACGAAGACCGGGCAACGATCGCCGGTTTTATCGCCCGCAAGCTGAAACCGGGCGGCGTGCTGTATATCAGTTACAACACGCAGCCCGGGTGGGCCGCGATGATGCCGGTCCGGGAACTGATGCATGGTCATTTCATGGCGAGCCGCCAGCACGAGACCGACAGCAGCGCACCGGACGAGCGGCACACCACCGAGCGGATCAGGGCCGCCATCGCGTTTGCGCAGAAGGTCGTGGCCGCGCGGCCCGGTTACGCACAGGTCAATCCTTCGGTGATCGAGCGCGTGAATCGCTTATCCGAAGAGAATCCTCGCTACCTTGCTCACGAATACTTTGCGCGCAATTGGCATCCGACTTCGTTTTTTCAGGTTGCGCAGGCGCTCGAGCCGGCCGGGCTTTCTTATCTCGCATCGGCGGACTACCGCGATCACGTCGACTCGATCAATCTGCTTGCGGACCAGCGCGACCTGCTTGCAGGCATCGACGATCCGGCATTGCGCGAAACGGCACGCGATCTGTGCATGAACCGCTCGTTTCGCCGCGACTATTGGGTTAAGCCGCCGCGTGCGCTCGAGGCAAATGAACGGCTTGCGGCATTGCGCGCGCATCGTGTGATGCTGTCGGTACCGGAATGGGCGGTTTCGTTGAAGGTGCGAGGCGCGCTGGGGGAAACCGCGCTGCCGCAAGCACTGTATCGGCCCGTTCTGCAGGCGATGGCGGACGGCCGCGTGACGACGCTTGGAACGATCGAGCGCGATGCGAGCGAGGCAGGTATTACGCTTGAGCAGGTCATCGAGGCCGTGACCCTGCTGATTGCCGCCGGCCCTGTGCTCAACGCGCAGGACGAACAGCAGATCCAGCTGGCGCAGGGTTCCGCCAGGCGGTTAAACACGGTAATTTGCGAGCGCGCGTACGACAGCGACGCGTTCCAGTTTCTGGTGAGCCCGGTGTCGGGATCGGGTGTGGCGATGCCGCATGTCGCGCAGCTGTTTTTGCTGGCGGCCATGCGCGGACTCAAGGAGCCGCGGCAGTGGGCGGAGTTCGCGCATTCTGTGCTGAGCGGGGCGCAAGAAAGCACCAGCAATGTCACCATGCCCGCCCCGCTCACGCCGCCTGGTGACGAACTGGTCGAGCAGGCGGTTCGATTTGCCGATGTCTATCTGCCGGTACTGCGAATGCTGCACATTGGAGAAGTGGCCGACTCCATTCGAACCCATATCGATGTCGATCCTTGACAGCGACCCCAAAGATGAATGTGTAATTTTTGAAATGTGCAGTTACCAACTGCATCAGTTATTTCTTAGACGCTTGCTTACGATGATCTCCATGAACCCGTCAAACGGGAAAACGGAGAGTCACCATGAAACGCACAGCGCTTGTCTTGTTGTTAATCGGTAGCTTGTCGGTGGCGCAGCAGGCCTCGGCGCATGGGCGCGGCGGCTGGGGGCATGGCCACGGTCACGGCGGCGGCAATGGCGGCGCGATCGTGGGGGCGCTGATCGGCGGCGCGGTGCTCGGCGCGCTCGTCACGTCCGTGGCCAGTGCGCAGCCCGCCTACGCACAGCCGGTCTATCAGCAACCCGCCTATGCACAGCCGGTTTATCAGCAGCCGCAGGCGGCCGCGTGCTACGACAGCTATCGGCGCGCTTATGTCCCTTGCGACGGCGGCTACGGGTATTGATTCACACATCAGTGGACGGGCGTTCGGAAAATCCACGTCCATACGGCCCGCAGGCGCCGGGCACGGTCTTCGAGCAGATAGGAGCCGGCCAGCGCCAGCAGGCCGGAAGTGATGCCCGTGACGATGGGCTCGGCAAAAGCGATGCCATAGTGATTCGGGTGTGAGTAGGCATCGCCCAGCATGGTCAGCGCGCCCATGATGAACGCATTACCGTAGCGGTTTGCGTAGAGTTTCGCGGCTGGCGTGAAAGTCAGCAGCACCGCGAGGATGGCGGTAGCCAGCCCCGTATGAAATGCGATCGCCCAGTGCGGAAGGCTCGGAAAATTGCCCCAGCTTCCCGGCATGCAGGTCATGCAAGCGCATGTCGGCTGCCAGAAGCGCTGGATAAACAGTCTGCCGCGGCCTCGCCAGTCGTTGGAGTTCATGTTCCCTCAGAGGTTCGTGTGACACCACCCGCGAACTATTCTGCCTCCGAATCGCTGAGCACCCAGGCTCAACAGGTTCATTCATTCTAGGCGATCGGAATGCATCCACCGCTCACATCGGAATAATTCTGGGCTAATTGTGCGGCGCTATGGTGGCGAATTACGTCGGGTGCTCAGTCATGCCTTCGCTCAACAACACCTCCCTCGTTCGCCGATTCTCGAACTACGCCGTGCCTACCGTGCTCGCCGCGTGGGCGTACTGCATGCACTCCGTGATCAGCGGCATATTCATCGGACGCTATGTCGGCGCCGATGCGCTGGCCGCATTGAACCTGCTGGTCCCTTTGCTTTACCTGCCTTATGCGTTCAGCGTGATGATCGGCGTAGGCGGATCGACGCTGGTGGCGCGCCTGCTCGGCGAGCGGCGCGAGCACGACGCCGCCGCGGCGTTCACGCAAGCGCTGTATCTGCTCGCCTTTTGCGGCATCGCGTTCGCACTGGCGATCCATTTCGAAGCCGACACGTTCGTGCAATGGACCGGCGCGCGCGGTGACCTCGCGCGCCTCGCCAAGGACTTCCTGCACGCCTATGCGCCGTTCGTGCTGTTCCCGACCGCGTGCTACGCGCTCGAGCTGTTCCTGCGTATCGAAGGCGCGGCCAGGTTCGGACTGGCCTGCCTGATCGCAGGCGGCATTGCGGATGTCGCCTTGACATGGTGGATGGTGAGCCATCTGCAATGGGGCATGCGCGGCGCGGCGCTCGCCTCGGGCATCAGTCAGGCGCTCGCGTGCATGCCCATGCTCGCCTATCACTTCGTCAAGGCGCGGCACGTGCGCCCCGTCGCCCATGCCTTCGCACGCCTCGATCACGCGTGGCGCATGGCCTATAACGGCACCTCGGAATTTCTCGGCGAAATTGCGCCGAGCGTGACGATCTTCGCGTTCAATCACGCGGTGTTGCGCTGGCTCGGCGACACCGGTCTCATCGCTTTCGCCGTAGTCGAATATATGTCGATGATCGCGTCGGTCACGATGATCGCGCTCGTGCAAAGCATGCAGCCGATCGTGAGCTTCGAGCGCGGCGCGGGCCATGCGCAAGCCGTGTCGCGCGCCTTTACGCTCGGCATCACGGTCACCGCGGGATTCGCGCTTTGCACCGCGCTCGCGACGCTGACCGTCGCGCAACCGCTCGGCGCGCTCTTCGTGCCAGACAGTCCGGCCGCGCAAGCGCTCCTGCGCGATGCATTGCCGTGGTGTGCGCTGGCGTTCGTGCCCGCCGCAATCAATCTCTCGATCAGCGGCTATCTGACCGCCATCGAGGCGCCGCTCGCATCGCTGGTCGTCGCCCTGCTGCGCAGCTGGCTGCTGCTGCTGACGATGCTCTGGCTTCTGCCCGCATGGCTGGGTCCGCACGGCATCTGGATGACCGTCGCCGTCACCGAGCTGGCGACGCTGGTCGCGAGCGTCGTGCTGTATCGCGCGCGGGGGAAACGCCTCGATCTGCCCGCCGCTGCGATGAAGGGCTCCGCGACATGAGTCGAGCCAGGCGGACTCGGCGGCGTTTCCAGCGGTGTTCCAGCGACGTTCCAACGACGTGTTGACGACGCTCTAGTTAGCGCTGCCGTATAGCGGCAACACGCTGGATTCGAGCATGGCAATCGACTGGATGGCGAGTTGCGAGAGCGTGTGCTTCGTGCTCGTCGCGATGGCGAGCCGGCTGAAGAGCGTCGGCTCCGAGATGCGCAGAATGCGGAAGTGCGGATCCTGCGCGCCGCCCGATATCGCCTTCAAAGGCAGCACCGCGTAGCCGATGCCTTCCTTGACGAGATCGAGTATCGACGCGACGCCGTCCACTTCGAGCGCGATGCGCAGGCGCACGCCCTGCTCGGCCGCCGCGGATTCGACCATGCGGCGAATTGCATGCATGCGGCCGGGAATGATCAACGGATACTTCACGATGTCGCGCAGCGGCACCATCGACGGGCCGGCGATGCACGGCTGAGCAAGGCTATCGTCCGTGTCGGGGCCGATCAGAAACAGTTCCTCGGTGTGCACCGTGCGCTTGTCGATAAGCGGCGTATCGAACGTGTCGTACAGCACCGCGACGTCGATACGGCCCATCATCAGCCATTCGATCAGGTGCGTGGATAAGCCCTGGGCCACGGAGATCGTCGCCCCGGGAAACGACTCGCGAAAGCTGTGCACGAGACGGTTCGTGGCGACCTTCGCAAAGCTCGGCGTGACGCCCACGCCAAAATGTCCGCCCGACGTGCCGCGCAGTTCGTCCAGGTCCTGCGACGCGCGCTGCACCTGCTGCAGAATCCCCTTCGCGTGCGAAAGCATCCGCTGGCCGGCCGAAGTGAGCGATACGCCGCGGCCATTGCGCTCCAGCAGGTTATGACGCAATTCCACTTCGAGTTGCCGCACGAGGCGGCTCAACGCCGGCTGGTTGGTGTCGAGCGTGATGGCCGCTCGTGTGAAGCTGCCTAGCTCCGCGACGTGCACGAAAGCTTCGAGCTGTTTGAGGTCCATGCGGTCGAATCTATGTGAAATTCACATATCAGCTAGTTGGATATGACGATTGTAGGCGAACGGCCACGCTCTCACAATTCATTCGCACGCTAGAAAGACGTGTCGCGCACCCGCGCAGATGTCGCCGAACATGAGACAAGTCATACCTCGATGAAATCCTGCCTGCCTCCCGATCCCCATCCCGTCAAGCCGTCCCATCAACTGCCTGCTGGCGCCTGCGACGCTCATTGCCATGTTTTCGGGCCCGCGGACGTATTCCCGTACGCGCCGGATCGCAGCTACACGCCGCCCGACGCGCCCTTCGAGCGTCTCGTTGCCCTGCATGATTTTCTCGGGCTGAGCCGCGGCGTGATCGTTCAGGCGAGCTGCCATGGCACCGACAATACCGCGATGCTCGACACCATCGCGCGCGGCAACGGGCGGTATCGCGGCGTGGCGATCGTCGATGGCGGCGTGACCGATGAGCAACTGGCCGATCTCGATGCGCAGGGCGTGCGCGGCGTGCGCTTCAATTTCGTCGCGCACCTGGGCGGCGCACCCGATCTCGACGTCTTCGATCGCGTGCTCGAGCGTATCCAGGATCTTGGCTGGCACGTCGTGCTGCATCTCGACGCGCAGGACATCGTGCAGTACGCCGAGCGTATCGCACGCATCAAGGTGCCGTTCGTGATCGACCATATGGGCCGCGTGCGCGCCGAAGCCGGCGTCGATCAGCAGCCGTTCCAGCAGTTGCTCGAACTGATGCGCAATCCGCTCGCATGGGTCAAGGTGTGCGGTTCGGAGCGCGTGTCGCGCGGCAAGCGTCCGTTCGACGACGCGATTCCGTTCGCGCGCGCCCTGATCGAAGCCGCGCCGGACCGCGTGCTGTGGGGCACCGACTGGCCGCACCCGAACATCAGCAAGGACATGCCGAACGACGGCGAACTCGTCGATCTGATGTTCCAGTTCTGCCCCGATGCCGGTTTGCGTGAAAAGCTGCTCGTGACGAATCCGGCGAAACTGTACGGCTTTTAAGCCGGCGGCTTTTGAACCCGGCATAGAAAGAAACGGTCAACAAGAACCGCCCCCAGGCGGCCACCGCTTGTGAAAAGGAGACAACCAAGATGTACATGCTTGACCACATATTGCTGTCGCGAGAGGCATCATGAACGAGACGGCAATCATGAGCGCTTCCGCCCGCCGCGCGAAGAAACCGTTCTATCGCGCGCTTTACTTTCATGTGCTTGTCGCCATTCTGCTTGGCGTGCTGCTCGGCCATTTCGCGCCATCGCTCGCGATCAAGATGAAGCCGCTGGGCGACGCGTTCATCAAGCTCATCAAGATGGTGATCGGACCGATCATCTTCTGCACGGTGGTCACCGGCATTGCGGGCATGGGCGACATGAAGAAGGTCGGCCGCGTCGGCGGCAAGGCGCTGCTGTACTTCGAGGCGGTCTCGACGCTATCGCTCGTGATCGGTCTGATTGCGGGGCACATTTTCAAGCCGGGCACCGGCTTCAACCTGAACCCCGCGACCATCGATACAAAAGAGCTCAGCGCCTTCACCACGGCGGCGCACAACATGAGCGCGGTCGACTTCCTCGTGCATCTGATTCCCGAAACGGTGACCAGTGCGTTCGCGACCGGCAACGTGCTGCAGATCCTGCTGGTCTCGGTGCTGTTCGGCGCCGCGCTCGCCGCGCTCGGTGAACGCGGCGCGCCGCTTACGCGGATGATCGATCAGATCGCGCATACGTTCTTCGGCATCGTGCACATCATCATGAAAGCGGCGGCGATCGGCGCGTTCGGTTCCATCGCCTTCACCATCGGCACGTTCGGCATCGAAGCGGTGATTCCGTTGCTCAAACTGATCGGCACGTTCTATTTGACCCTCGTGATTTTCGTGCTGGTCGTGCTCGGTGCGATCGCGCGGGCGCTCGGCATCAACATCGTGCGCTTCATGAGCTATATCCGCGAGGAAATTCTGATCGTGCTCGGCACGAGCTCGTCCGAAGCCGCGCTGCCGCAGATGCTCGAAAAGCTCGAGCGCATCGGCTGTTCGAAGTCGGTCGTCGGTCTCGTGATTCCGGCCGGCTATTCGTTCAACCTGGACGGCACCAACATCTATCTTTCGATGGCGGTGCTGTTCATTGCGCAGGCCTTCAATATCGAACTGACGCTGACCCAGCAGCTGACGCTGGTCGGCGTCGCGATGCTGACGTCCAAGGGTGCGAGCGGCGTGGCGGGTGCGGCTTTCGTCATGCTGACCTCGACGCTGCTCGTGTTTCCGATCATTCCCGTGTCGGGCATGGTGCTGATTCTCGGCATCCACCGTTTCATGGGCACGGGGCTCGCGATCGCCAACACCATCGGTAACGGCGTGGCAACGCTCGTCGTGGCCGCATGGGAAAAGGAACTCGATCGCTCGAAGATGAACGAGGTCATGTCGCAGCAGCGCGCCGACTAATCACACGCTAATCACCGATCACACGTTTCAGCCTGCGTGGCGAACAGCCACGCAGCGGGGACGCTTTACGCCAAAAAAACGACAAGTATGGAGACTGCCTTGAAATTCACAACAAGCAAAACGATGCGAGCGATGGCGCTTCGCGGCTTATGCGCGACGTGCGCCTGCGTGACGGTCGGTGCAAACGCCTATGCCGGCGATTCCTCGCAGGCCGCCGCCGGCGCGGCGCAGATGGTCAATCCCGGCGTGGAAATGTACGGGCTCATCGGCATGTTCATCGACAGCTCCAAGCTCAGCTCCACACCGAAAAGCACCGCACAGATCGGCGGCGGCGGAATGACGACTTCCTACTGGGGCATTCGCGGCCGCGAGGACCTCGGCGGCGGCAATGCCGTGGTATTCAGCCTCGAAAGCTTCTTCCGCCCGAACACGGGCCAGGTCGGACGGAATACGACGGATGGCCTCTTTTCGCGCAATGCCTATGTCGGCCTGACCGGCGCATACGGCACCGTCAAGCTCGGCGAGCAGACCAACCCGACTTACCTGAACCAGCAGTTCGTCAATCCGTTCGGCTCGTCGGTGGTGTTCTCGCCGCTGATCGTGCAGTCGTACACGGCGAGCTTCAACAACACGGAAATCGGCGACACCGTGTGGCGCAATGCCGTGGAATACGTGTCGCCGAACTTCGGTGGATTGACCGCGGCGGTTATCTATGGCGTGAGCGATACGACCGGGCACCAGGGACATGACAACCTGGGCCTGCACCTCACGTATATCCACGGACCGATGACGGCCGTGTTCTCCGCGCAGCGAGTGCGATCGTCGGTCCTCGCGCCGGTGGTCGCGCCGCAGAACCTCTATCTGCTCGGCGGCGCCTACGACTTCAGAGTCGTCAAGCTCTATGCCGCCGCGCAGATGACGAGCAACAACAACGCGGAAACCGGATCGCATACCTACGAGCTCGGCTTCACGGTACCCATCAATCCGACCAACGACATCCGGGCCGAATGGGCCCGCACGAACCACACCGCCCCGCGCGATACCGGCAACGTGCGCAACACCGGCACCATCGCCTACGACTACATCCTGTCCAAGCGGACTTACGTCTACGCCTTGTACATGTACGACAAGCAGTCGGCCAAGCCGTCGGGAAGCACGTTCGGCGTGGGCATACAGCACACCTTCTAGTTCACGTTATCAACGAGGAAGCGCTCTCATGACGATCGACATTGACGGCCCCGGCACGACCACGCCCCACGCGCCGGAAGCGCGGCGCAATCGCCCGATGCGCAAACCGACTGTAAAAGGAGCGTTGCGCCATGTCGACTGAACGTGTGCTGACCGGCATTTCGTCCATGGCGACGCGCGGCCTGCTCGCCGACCTGAGCGCGCTGTATCAACGGGACACGCAGCAGCGCGTCGCGATCGAATCCGTGGGTGGCGTCGAAGCGGCAAAGCGTGTGGAAAATGGCGAGGCATTCGATATCGTGATGCTCGCATCGGACGCGCTCGCGCGTCTCGCCGATGCGGGCCGTATCGCGCGCGACAGCATGGTGGACGTCGTACGCTCGTCGATTGCCGTTGCCGTCAAAGCCGGCGCGGCAGCGCCCGACATCGGCAGCGAAGCGGGCCTTCGCGAAGCGGTGCTGCATGCCAAAGCGGTGGGGTATTCGACCGGCCCGAGCGGTGCACATGTGCTGCGGCTGCTCGAACAGTGGGGCATTTCGCGCGACGAGCCGCACGAGCCGCACGAGCCGCACGAACCACGTGTGATTCAGGCGAAACCTGGCGTGCCGGTCGGGTCGCTGATTGCGAGCGGCGAAGTCGAGATCGGCTTCCAGCAACTGAGCGAGCTGATGCACGTGGAAGGTATCGCCGTGCTCGGCACGCTGCCGGCGAGCATGGCATCGGTGACGGTGTTCAGCGCGGCCATGACGTCCGCTTGCCCACATCCCGAAGCCGCCAGGTCGTTTCTTGCCTTCATCGCCTCGGACAAAGCGGCAAGCTTCGCACGCCGGCATGGAATGGAACCCGCCTGATCGGCTCGGAACCGACGGCTGGTTACCTGCAGTCGAAACTTCAGCGCGACGCATCCGATCGGACTTCCACGCAGTCGCGCGACGATCAACGCGCCCTGCGGCGCCCTGAGTTCATCGACATCCGCCGACAGGCTGACCTTCTGGTAGACCCGTTCGAGCCTGGGCTGCCGGGTGCCGCGCCGTCGATGATGTGGCAACGCGCGCTGCCGATTCGTGTCGCGGATCGGAAAGTCCCTTTCGAAGAACAGCATGAATGACGCGCGCACGCCTGCCTGACGCGTTTATCCCGGGTTAACCCTAGCAAGACAACGACGCCCTCTACCCCTATTCTTTGGATACAGAGTTCAGAACACAAAAATCAGAGCGCGACGAAGGACGACAAGCGTCCGGCGCGCCTCCCCTCGATCATCGGAGATAGGACATGAGCGTCAAGTCAGAAAAGATGGATGAGCAGAAGCACACGGGCGGTGGCTCCGCTCCCATTGCGAAGAAGCTGATCCCGTACGGCGGCTATTACACGAACAAGGTGCCCGACCACGACCCCGAATTGACCGAAACCGGTCCCGGCACGCCGATGGGCGAATTCATGCGCCGTTTCTGGCATCCGGTGTGCATGTCCATCGAACTCACCGACACGCCGCGATTTCTGAAGATCCTCAACGAGGAACTCGTCGCGTTTCGCGACAAAAGCGGTCGCGTAGGCGTGCTGCATGCCCACTGCGTGCACCGCGGCGCATCGCTCGAATACGGCGCGATCCAGGAGCACGGCATCATGTGCTGCTATCACGGCATGGTGTTCGACGTCGACGGCACGTGTCTGCATGTGCCTTTCCCGAAAGGCGAAGAGAAGGAAGCGGAGAAATTCGCCTGCTCGATCCGTCAAGGCGCCTACAAGGCCGTCGAGCGAAACGGTCTTGTGTTCGCATACATGGGACCGCCGGAAGAAGAGCCGCCGTTCCCCGAGTGGGAAGGCGATTTCACGGTGATGGACGGCGACGAACTCGTTGCGTACAGCAATTTCCAGCACTGCAACTGGCTGCAGGTGCAGGATAACGCCGCCGACAACTACCATCCGACTGCCCTGCATGCCGGCAAGAACGTGGTGGACGGTCACTATCAGGGCACGACGTTCGACGAAGTCGGCGCCGCGTCGATGGAAGTGGCGCCGGACATGAATTTCGTGCCGGTGCAAGGCGGGCGCAGCCTTGCCTGCGCGGGCGCCCGGCGGGTCGACAAGCACAGGCTTTTCGTGCGCGTTCAGCATCAGGTGCTGCCCAACCTGAGCCTGCATGCATACACATCCGAAGACGGCTCGAAAAAGAAGCTGTTCAGCCGCTTTCACATCATCCGCTGGACGGTGCCGGTCGACGACGAGAACAGCAAGATGATCGGCTGGCGCGTCATGGGCCCCGGCATCGACACGCGTGGCGTGGGCAACAAGGCGCTGGTCGGCTACGAGACGATCGACTTCCTCGAAGGCCAGGTCGCGATGCGCCGTCCGGAACGCTTCGGCCAATACAAGCTGGAAGATCTGCCGCCCATCCCGTCGAACCATCGCGAACGCGCCAACTACAAGGACACGCAGTACGCGCCGGGCGACTACGAAGCAATCATCAGCCAGCGGCCGATTGCGGTGCACGCACTCGAACACCCGACACGTTTCGATGCCGGTCTCTATCAGTTCCGCAAGATGCTGCGCGACGCAGTGCGCGGCACCAACGCCGCTGCGTCCGCGCAAGGCTTTGCCGAGTGGTTCCGTGAGCTCGGCGGATCGCCTAACAGCTACTGCTCGGGCAATGTCTTCGAGGTCGCGGAAGGCGAAACCGTCGAGGAGGAAGTGACGCGGCGGCGGAAAGTGCTCAAGTCGGTCGTGGGGATCCTCACCGAGAGCGAAGCCTTGAAAGGCAAGGAACGTGCTGAGTTTGTGCGCGGCAGGTTCGACGAACTCGAGCAGTCGATGAAGAGCCGGGGCTGACGATGGAAACCTCGCTGGAAGCAGAAGAGGCCATTCAGGATATCGATGCCGGCACGCTCGAGGTACGCGTGAAGCAGGTGCGATACGAAGCCAAGGGTATCCATTCGTACGAGCTCCGGAGTCCGACGGGCGAGCAGTTGCCGCCATTCGAAGCGGGCTCGCACATCGATATCCACCTGAAAAACGGCGTGATCCGTCAGTACTCGCTGTGTAATTCGCCCGCCGAGCGCAACCGTTATGTGATCGCGGTGCTCAAGGATGAAGCCGGCCGCGGCGGTTCGCGTGCCATGCACGACGACGTGGCCGCGGGGAATATCGTCACGATCAGCCGGCCGCGCAACCACTTCGCGCTCGACGGCAACGCGAAGAGGGTCATCCTGATCGCCGGCGGCATTGGCGTGACGCCGCTCAAGGCGATGGCTCACGAACTCGACACGAACCACGTCGAGTTCGAGATGCACTACTGCGCCCGCAATCGCGAAGCGGTTGCGTTCAGCGACGAATTTTCCGCCATGGAATGCGACGGCAGGCTGCACTATCACTTCGACGACGGCGCACAGCGCAATCAGCTCGACATCGCGAAACTGCTCGCCCAGCCGGCGCCGGGCACGCACGTCTACTACTGCGGACCCGCCGGCTTTATGAAGGCATGCGCGGATGCCGCAGGCCACTGGCCGAAGGGCACCGTGCATTTCGAGCATTTCAAGGCACCTGAGCAGCCAAAGCGCGCGCCAGCAAGTGCGCAGTCTGCGCACGGGTGCGCCGTGACCATCGCGAGCACGGGCCAGGTCGTCCATCTGAACGCGGACCAGAGCCTCGCGGACGCACTGAACGCCGCCGGTGTCGTCGTTCCGACCTCGTGCTGCGCCGGCCTGTGCGCAACCTGCAAGGTTCGTTACCTGGAAGGAGAAGTCGAGCACAACGACTTCATCCTCAACGACGACGAGCGGCACGAATACCTCACCACTTGCGTCTCCAGACCGGTAAGCAAAACGCTGGTCCTGGATCTGTAATCGCCTCTGGCAAAACCTCTGGAAACAGCATGAAAGTCTTTTACGATAAGGATGCCGATCTTTCGCTTCTGAAAAGCAAAAGCGTTGTGGTCATCGGTTATGGCTCGCAGGGCCACGCTCACGCCCTGAACCTCAAAGACGGCGGCATCGACGTCAGCGTCGGTCTACGCAAAGGCGCCTCCTGGACCAAGGCGGAAAACGCCGGTCTTCGCGTCAAGACGGTCGCCGATGCGGTGAAGGATGCGGACGTCATCATGATGCTGCTTCCCGACGAGCGAATCGCCGATGTTTACCGCGAAGAAGTCGAACCGAATGCACGCAACGGCGCGACGCTCGGCTTCGCGCATGGATTCAATATTCACTATGGACAGGTCGCGCCGCGCGACGACCTCGACGTGATGATGGTCGCCCCGAAGGCGCCGGGTCATACGGTGCGCAGCACATTCGTGGCGGGCGGCGGCGTTCCGCATCTGATTGCCGTTGCACAGGACAAGTCGGGCACGGCCCGCGACATTGCGCTCGCCTATGCCGCGGCCATTGGCGGCGGTCGCGCCGGCATCATCGAAACCAGCTTTCTCGAAGAAACCGAAACCGATCTCTTCGGCGAGCAGGCCGTGTTGTGCGGGGGCCTCGTCGATCTGATCAAGACCGGTTTCGAGGTGCTGGTGGAAGCCGGTTACTCAGCGGAGATGGCCTATTTCGAGTGCCTGCACGAGGTGAAGCTGATCGTCGACCTGATCTACGAAGGCGGCATTGCGAACATGAACTACGGCATCTCGAACAACGCCGAGTTCGGTGAATACCAGGCCGGTCCGCGAATCATCACCGACGCGACAAGGACCGCGATGAAAGCGGTCCTCCACGATATTCAGACCGGCCAGTATGCCAGCAGCTTCATCCTCGAAAACAAGGCGGGCGCCCCGACGCTCGAGGCACACCGTCGCCTGACCGCCCATCACCCGATCGAGACGGTCGGCGCCCAATTGCGCGCCATGATGCCCTGGATCAGCAAAGGCGCACTGGTCGATCGCTCGAAAAACTGACGTTCAACTCACGCCGCTTGAGGCTTTTGACGTTCCCATCCAATACGTAGGAGGACTTGCATATGTCTACAGCAGTCGCGGAACCCCGAACTGAATCGATTGTGAAGCCCGGCAAGGTTTCCATCTATCAACCCGACCAGGAAGGCCTGATCTTCCCGGAGCTGCCGTCATTCACTTCCGTGGAAGCGCATCGTCAGCACCTGAAGGAACGCCTGGTTGCAGCTTGCCGCGCGTTCGCGATCGAGGGCTTCGACTACGGCTTCGCCGGCCACCTGACCATCCGCGATCCGGAAAAGCCGGGCCTCTACTGGACCAACCCGATGTGCGTGCATTTCGATCAGGTCAAGGTGTCGAACCTCATCTGCGCGGACCACAAAGGCAACGTGGTGGAAGGCAGGTACGCCATCAATCGCGCGGGCTTCGTGCTGCACGCCGCCGTGCATGAGCGGCACCCGGATATCGTCGCGATGTGTCATGCCCATACGGTCTACGGCACCGCATTCGCTTCGCTCGGCAAACCGCTTGCGCCGATTTCGCAGGACGCCGCCGCGTTCTACGAAGATCACGTCGTGATCGGCGACGAGGCCGGCAAGGTCGCGGTCGAGGTCAAGGGCGGCAACAAGGTGGCAAATGCATTCGCCGGTGTGAAGGCGGCCATCCATCAGAACCACGGTCTGTTGACGGCCAGCCGCCACAGCATCGACGCCGCCGCGTTCTGGTTTATCGCACTCGAACGCTGCTGCCAGCAGCAACTGATGATCGAAGCCACCGGCATCACGCCGAAGGAAGTCACGCCGGAACGCGCACGCTACAGCCGCGAACACGTCGGTAGCGAATACATCGGCTGGCTGCACTTCCAGACCATCTGGAACGACCTCGTGGCGACACAGCCGGACATGTTCGACTGAGCATCGCGTCGGACTCGCCTGCCGCGGCGACCCAAACGGGCGCCGCGGCAGCGACCAAAGGGTGGCCATAACAACATCAAGTCAACCCAGCCCCCACTTCAACAGAAGGCCCCCAGGAGACAACCATGAGTTCCCATAGTCCGGCCGTATATCTTGAGGAAAGCGAATCGTCCGCGTTTGCCAAGGCAGCGTGGCGGCTCATTCCTTTTCTCTTTCTTTGCTATCTCTCCGCCTACCTCGATCGAATCAATGTCGCGTTCGCCAAGCTGCAGATGCTCGGCGATCTGGGCTTCAGCGAGGCGGTGTATGGATTCGGTGCGAGCGTCTTTTTTGTCGGATACCTGCTCTTTGAAATTCCCAGCAATTTGATACTTTTGCGCGTGGGTCCACGCCGGTGGATTGCACGCATCATGGTCACATGGGGGGTGATCTCGGTCGGCATGATGTTCGTGAAGACGCCAACGGCGTTTTACATCATGCGCTTCCTGCTGGGCGTTGCCGAGGCCGGTTTCTTTCCCGCCATCGTGCTTTACCTGACCTACTGGTTTCCTGCATCGCGCCGCTCGAAAATGACCGCGCTCTTCATGACGGGCATTCCGATGTCCGGTGTGATCGGCGGCCCGCTATCCGGCTGGCTGATGACCGCGCTTGCGGGCGCGCACGGAATGGCGGGCTGGCAATGGCTCTTCTTGCTGGAAGGATTGCCGACGGTCGTACTGGGCGTGATGGCTTACCTGTTCCTCGACGATAAGGTGCAGGACGCGACGTGGCTAACCGATGCGCAGAAAGCCGTCATCGAGCAAAAGCTGGAAGACGAAAAGCCTGCGGATATGCTGCACTCGGTCAAGGACGGACTGCTCAATCCGAAGATTCTGCTTGTCAGCGGCATCTACTTTTTCTACACGATGGGGCTGTACGGCGTGAGTTTCTGGCTGCCGACGCTGATCAGGTCGAGCGGTGTCTCGGATACATTTCAGGTCGGTCTGCTCACGTCGATTCCGTATGCGGTCGGTGCTGTCGCGATGGTGCTTGTCAGTCAGAGCTCCGACCGGACCGGCGAACGGCGCTGGCATCTGATCGTGCCCGGCCTCGCGGGCGCGGCGGGTCTGGCGCTGAGCGTGTGGTTCGCGCATTCGACCGTGCTCGCGATGATCGCGCTAACCATCGGCACCATGGGCGTCATGACGACCATTTCGCAATTCTGGGTGCTTCCGCCCGCCTTCCTCGGCGGCGCGGCGGCCGCCGCGGGACTTGCCTTTGCAAACTCGGTCGGCAGCATTTCCGGTGTGGTGAGTCCGTCGCTGATCGGCATTGTCAAAGATGCGACCGGTTCCGCAGGCGCGGGCGTGCTTGTGTTGTCAGTAAGTCTGCTGATTGCGGGTCTGCTTGTTCTATTTGTGCCGCCGACTTTAGTCAACCGCAGACGCTAGCTGGGGCGAAAGCGCGACATGGAAACGCCGCTGCGATCCGTGATGCAGCGGCGTTTCTTCGCAACCCTTGGCACTATGCGATCGGCTAGCGCGCTCGACGCTCGAGCGTGCTCGCGTCGGGAAGCGCCTTGCTCATATTCTCGACAAGATTCTTACGCGCGAATTCCGTATGCTGCAGGCTGAGTTTCGCAGCCAGTTCCTCATCGCCTTGCGCAATGGCATCGGCAATCGCCGCATGTTCGTCCCAGACGCTCTTGCGTTGGCCGATCACCTGATGGACTGCGCCCATCACGCGCCGCAAATGCATCCAGTGAAGGCGCGCGGATTCCGCGATCAGCGGGTTGCCGGAAGCGGCGTAAATAGCGGTATGAAACGCCATATCGGCTTCGACCATGGCGCGAATATCATTGCCTTTGGACACTTTGCGGCCCGTTGCAAACAGCGATTTGTCGATCTTGACCTGCTTACGGGCAGCAAGGCGCGCGGCGAGACTGTCCAGCGCGCCACGAAACTCATACAGGTGACCGACGCGCGCCGCGTCGAGCGGTGTGACCTGAAGGCCGCGCCCAGGCGCGTCTTCGACCAGGCCGTCCTTCTTGAGGAGGCGGAACGCTTGCAGAACCGGCGAACGCGACACGGACAACTGCTCGGCGATCTCTTCCTGGACAATCCGGGTCCCGGGGGCTATCGAGCCCTCACTGATCGCATCAAGCAGGACCTTATAGACCTCGTCGACGTAGTCGGTCCGCGACTGTATTTTCAGAAGGTTGACTGCCATGGCTGGAAGAAGCTGTGGATACTGAATACTGTTAGCTTACCAGCAATCACTAACACGCCTGCGAAAAGGAGGATCGCCCGGGTATCTGGAGTGGCCGACCGTTCAGGCTTTTTCCACGAGACTCGCCAGCCAGACCGGAAAATCGGCCCGCGCCACGGAAAAGAGCCGATTCGATTCAGGGATATTCGTCGCAAATGCCTGTTGAAGCGCCTCGCGTCCGCGTTTTGCGTCCCCATCGTTTCCTGCCTGCACAAAAATGACGACGTTCCTCGCCCCATAGCGTTTCGCCGCGGCAATCGCGCGATCCGCATCGTCCCCAAGTTGCCCGGGCGTGCTATCGCGAGCGTCGCGAACCACCATCGACACGAGGCCGCAGGCGCTGCCGGCAAGTATCCATTCCGAAGACGGAGCACGCGCCGCGCGCACCTTCTCGGGGACACCAATGAGACCCACGATATCCCTGAACGGCGGGTGACTTTCGAGCACGTCTCGTGCGCCGGCGGGAATGCCTGCGCCATCCATCCAGGCGTCGAGCGCGGCGCGCGGGCGCTCGCGCTCGCCAAATGAAAATCCTGTCTCGCCAATGGCGAACCGCCCGGGATCATGCTCACCTGCAGGGCTCGCTATCAGAAAGTCAGGCTCGTTCATATTGTCTCCGTGATCTATCGTCGGCAAGATTCGCGCATTCAGCACCAGAAAGTGCAATGCCCGCGAAACTTTGAACTCCGTATACAAAGAGAGTAAGAGACGGAATGACCGCGCACTATCCGTGGAAATACCAACGCGCGATGCGTCAGTGCACTAGTGCGCTTGAAGTAGCTGAGCGTCGCGTGCCGTGGCGGCAGGCAGATACTGACGAAGAAATTCCACCCAGGTTTTGATCCGGGCGTCGGTGTACCTTCTGGAAGGATGCAGCGAGTACAGGTTCATCTTCTGAAGCGTATACGCAGGCAGCACACGCACGAGACTCCCGTCGGCAAGCCCTTCGAGCGCGGTGTAAATCGGCAGTACGCCGATGCCCATGCCGGCCCGCGCTGCCATGCCGATCGCCGCGGGGTCGTTGATTTCTATGGGCCCCGAGACGCGCATGGACTCGCTTCCCTTGTCGCTTTCGAGCAGCCATTCATAAGCAGGGAAAGCGGGCGAATGAAGGATCAGGCAATCATGACCGGCCAGTTGCGCCGGCGTCTGCGGCGCGCCCCGGCGTTGGACATACTCGGGAGACGCACACAGAATGCTGCACGACGAGCCCAGCAGATGCGAAACGAGGTCCGAGTCGGGCAGCACGGACGACGTCGCCACGACGGCCATATCGGTGCTTCCTTCGTAGAGTTCCGGGACGCGCTGGGACAAGGCCAGCTCGACCGACACCTCCGGAAAACGCACCCGGTACTCGTTGATCGCAGGCAGAACGTAGTATTGCCCGATGCCCGCGAAACTATGCACTCGCAGCTTTCCCACAGGACGCGACTGCGCATCGCTGGCTTCTTCTTCGGCCATTTCGATGTCCGCCAGAATCTGGTTGCATCGCTTCAGATACACCTCGCCTGCCTGAGTCAGCACAACCTTGCGTGTCGAACGGTTCAGCAGCCTCGTGCGAATACGCGTTTCAAGCTCCGAGATCGCGCGTGAAACGGCGCCGGGACTCGTGTTCAGCGAGATCGCCGCGGCCGTGAACGTACCTGACTCGACGACGCGTGCGAACACACGCATCTGGTTTAGCGTATCCATCCGTCTTACCTTTTACTTCTTTTCGGCGCATGCGAGACGACGCCGTTAATCGCGCCAATGCCTCTGATTACACGTCGCAAGCCTTGGAGATGCCCGCGCGCGAGCCATTTGCGGGGAATATTCAGCTTATCACGGGGCCCATGTTTCGCGGCCGGCCGCGAGCTTGCCAGTTCACACAAACAGGTAGCCGCGTGAAGCCTACCCGACCGTTTCCCATAGAGATAGATGGTCTCCAGCATGAGACCTATACCAGCCCTGGTACAAATCAGCGGCCGATTTCGTATAAGCAGATCAGACTCCCGGAACGCCTCGTCCCGATGCCCGGGAGTGGGCGCCGGAGTGCCGACGCTCGCGCAACCCGGATAGTGCCTTTAGATAAACGATCAATAACACTTTAAAACGATCAACGAATCAAAACAAATAATCAATACACAGATCAAGACGAGAATTAAATCGACATTCGGACTCAAGAAACAGGATTAAAAGCGTGCGAATGCGAAAACACCGTTAAAGCACCATTCATAGACTTGCCGCACCTCACTCATTAAAAGGAGCAGAAGTGGCAAATCTCTTAAGAGCCGCATTGATTCTTATTGGAGCAATCTTGATGATTCAAACCGCAAACGCCGCACCGGACGTAGCCAATGACCCGCATCTGGACCCGCAGGTGCGCAACTTTCTTGTTCCGCTCGATAAAAATCCGAGTCCTATCTGGGAACTGCCGCAGCCCAAGCCTCAACAGATCATCACCGATCTTCAGAATCAGACGCCGGTAGACATGTCCGGCGTGACCGTCAGCGAACGCACGATCAACGAAGACGGTCAATCGGTGAAGCTCTACATCATGAAGCCCGAGCGCCCTGCGTTGCATCCCGGTGTACTGCTGTTTATTCACGGCGGCGTATGGATCGTCGGCAACTTCGACAATCACAAGCGTCTGTTGCGCGACCTCGTAGTCGGTTCGCGACAGATTGGGGTATTCGTCGAATACACGCCGCTGCCGTCAGCCAGATTCCCCACGCAACTCGATCAGTCTTACGCGGCGCTCAAGTGGGTGGCCAGCCACGCCGCCGAACTGGGCGCGGACGGCAGCCGCATTGCAGTGGCAGGCAACTCGGTCGGCGGGAATATGGCCGCGGCGTTGACGTTGATGACGAAAGATCGCGACGGCCCGAAGATCCGTTACCAGGTATTGCTGATTCCAGCCACCGACGCGAGCGTCGATACGGACAGCTATCGCGAATTCGGCACCGGGCGCTTTCTTGCGCGCGATTTCATGAAGTATGGCTGGGACCTTTATGCTCCCGACGAAGCGACGCGCAACAATCCGTATGTGTCGCCTCTTCGCGCGAGCCTGAAGGAACTGCAGGGCTTGCCGCCCGCGCTGGTCATTACCGCCGAAAACGATCCGCTGCGCGACGAAGGCGAAGCCTATGCGCGCAAGCTCAAGGAAGCCGGCGTGAGCGTCGCAGCGGTTCGCTACAACGGCACGATCCACGACTTCGTCTTGCTAAACGGCTTGCGCCACGTGCCGTCGACCGAAGCAGCCCTCGAACAGGCCAGCAACGGAATTCGCGAGCACCTGGACCATTGACGCGCCCGACGCGGCGCAACAGGGAGCACCGCAGTGCCCCGCGCCGCGTCGCGCTAGCACCCACTTCCTCTTAACACGATCGGAGTCGACCCTCATGCATATGATCGATTGGACCGGCTATCGCAGCCAGCTCGTCGCCGGCGTCAGCCGCATGGCCAAACTTTCGCCCGACACCATCAAGGGCTATGGACAGCTCGGTGCCGCCAACGCGAAGCAGGGCATGCTCGACCGCAAGACACGCGAGCTGATTTCCCTCGCCGTGGCGATCAGTCTGCGCTGCGATGGTTGCATCACCGTGCATACAACCGAAGCGAGGAAGGCCGGCGCGACGGCCGCCGAGATCGCGGAGGCGCTCGGCGTGGCGATCAGCGTCAATGCCGGCGCTGCGCTTGTCTATTCGACGCGGGTACTCGATGCGTTCGACGCCCTCGCGCAACCCGCGGGAGAGGGCTGATGGAACGAGACAACGGCGAACCCATGAAGCAAATCGTCTACGGTCGCCTCGATCCGCGGGCGCTGTCGTACCAGAACGCCGCGAGTTCGACGCTTCCGTTCGAGCAGGTCGTCGAGCGGCTGCGCCAGGCGATCGCGGCTGCCGACTTGTGGGTACTGCACGAGATCGATCCGCAAATGATCGTACGGCGCGACCACTACAGGCTCGGAAACGCGCGTCAAATCCTGTTCTTTCATCCCCAGTTGCTGGCGCGCGTCTTTTCCATCGATCCGGCGCTTCTGCTCGAAGCGCCGCTCAAATTCGCGGTCATCGAACTCGATGCAGGCGAGACGGTCGTTCGATGGATTGATCCGGTGGAGAGCTTCGGGCGCTACGGGCACCCTGAGATGATCGCGATCGGACGCGAACTCGCGCTCACCTGCCGCTCGATCGTCGACCACGCGCTATCCGATCAGGGCAGCTAGCTCGCTCTGCGGGAGCCGGGCGCACGCAGCATGGCCGGCCTACCGGCTTCCCGCGCGGTAGGCGCGGGCCGTCTCTGATCGAGCGTCAGCTGCTCTGTGCGCTAGCCGCCGGGTCGACGGCGCTTGCGGGCACCTCGGCCGCGTCCTTTTGCCGTTCTCTCAACGAGCCCGGTGTCGCGCCACACCAGCGCTTGAACGCCCGATTGAATGCGGCCTCGGAACCGTATCCGCTCTGCACCGCGATACGCGACAGCGGCATCTTTGTCGTCTTGAGCAGCTCCGTCGCGCGCAGCATTCTCAACGTCGTGAGAAAGTGACTAGGCGTCTGGCCGACAAGTTCTGTAAAACGCGGCACGAAAGCGGACCGCGACATGGTCGACACGGCCGCCAGCCTTGCAACGCTCCAGTTTTCCGACGGCGCCTGTTGCATGGCGCCGATCGCTCGGGAAATAGCAGGATCCCGAAGCGCTTTATGGATCCCGGCGGAAAAATTCGTCGAGCTTGAAAAATAGTCTCTAAGAAACAGCACGAGAATCGCTTCTCCGAGGCGCGTGGCGATGGCCTGGCCCGTGAACCCCGAAGCGCCGATTTCGACCATCTGCCGGAACGTGGAATTGAGAAACTCGGCATGCTGGCGTGCAAACCCCTCAAGCTTGACCATCGGCGGCAAGCTGTTCAATAGCGCGCTGGGGAACAGCTGGTTGACGAAAAAGCGCAGCGCTTCCATATGGGTCTTCTGGCCACCGCCTCCGTAGACAAGCGGACGCCTGAACATGTTGCCCAAAAAATCGCTGCCGTAAGGCAAGTCGCCGTACGAACTCAGCATCTTGTCCAATGGCACCGATGCGGTGGTCTCCGAATCGGTGACCGTGTGTGCGCGAGATTTAGGGATGTAGAGTGCGTCGCCGGCAGCAAGATGCACCGACTGATTCAGCTCGGGAATCCGCACATGGCACGCCCCTTCGAAGATCAAATAAAGAACGACGGTATCTTTGTATGCGGGTGAATCGTATCCCCATGGCGCGCTGAACAAGGCGGTCCCCTTGATCAACGACGAAAACCGGATAGACCTTAAAAGCTCGTCCAGAGGAACCGACGCGCGGTAACTGTCGGGGTTCTTGAGGATTTCCGGAAGAATTTCTGGCTTGGGCATCGTTGGTGCGGCACGTCGGGCCATGAACGAGCGTCGGCCGCCTATACTCGGGGCGGCTTCAAACGACGGACCGTTCTCGTCAAAGTCAATGGAACATTCGCAGAATAGGCCGGCAGAGAGTACATGAAAAGTATCTGCACGCCAGCGGCTGTGGTCGAACGATCAAGAAAACCATATTTGCGATCAATGACGCATCGGTTTGCGCGGGTAAAATCGTCATCCGTCTGCAATATGTTGCGCCTGCGAAACGCCGTTCAATTTCGCTCTGAATATGCAAGCCAAGCAATGAACGCCGCCACTGACAAACCTGCCGGCGCACCCGATTCGATCGTGTACGTAGTCGATGACGATGTCGAAATGCTCGAGTCGCTCGCCGCGCTTTTCCGTTCCGTCGAATTCAGCGTCGAATCGTTCGACTCGATCCAGAAGCTTCTTGCTTACCGCATGCCGGCGACACCGAGTTGCCTTGTCCTCGACGTAAGGCTTAAAGGAGAAAGCGGTCTTGTCGCGCAAGATCGCATCGCGCGCCAGTCAGGCCTGCCGATCATTTTCATGACCGCGCACGCCGACGTGGAAATGTGCGTGCAGGCCATGAAGCGCGGTGCAGTGGACTTTATCGAGAAGCCGTTTCGCGGTCAGCGAATGCTCGACGCTGTCATGGCCGCTCTGGCGTCGGACCGGATACGGCGCGAACTCGATCGGTCGTCGGAGGTATTGCGCCGTTGCTATGAAAGTTTGACGCGACGCGAGCGAGACGTGATGAGCCTCGTCGCGAAGGGACGTTTGAATAAACAGATCGCGGCCGAAATGAACCTCAGCGAAATCACGATCAAGATTCATCGCATGCGTGCGATGAAGAAAATGCAGGCGAACTCGTTTGCCGATTTCGTGCTGAAGGCGGGTGCGCTTCTCAGGCTCGATGTCGTGAAAGGATCGGCACGCTGAAGGGTCGAGGCGACACTGGCCGCCCTGCCGCGCGGTCAGCCTATCGGCACTCGCGCCCCGACGCGGGGCGAGTTCATCAGCCCTTCGTCGCACCGAGGCCGCTACTGGATCACAAGCTCCAGGAAGCCGGTCGCCGGATCGAGCTTCCTTGCAAAGCGATGTTCGGGAAGCAGCGCGAGCAGGAGTTCGGCTGTCGTGCGAACCGTGCATCCGCTCGCCACATGGCCGCCGAACACCTGACCTCGCGCATCGGCAACCGACATATGCAGATGTGCGCCGTCAGGCGATATTGATCCCGCGAGCGACAGTATTTCGAGGTCGCCTCGCAGTTCAACCGGGGCCTCGGCTCCGGCCAATCGCAATTGCGCGACACTGAGGCTCCCGATGCCCTGGATCACAAAGGCCGCGTATACATTGTGCTGACGCAGCACGTCTTCGACGGCGGCGCGCACGTCATTGCCGGGAACGAGACGCATAGGGTAGGCGTGCATACTCATTTCAATATCCGGTCGATTTCCAGACAAATCTGTTCAGCACCCTGTTCAGCACCTGAGCGATCTACACATCGTACCGGGTCGGCGAGACGGGTGTGAGACTACGGGTGTGAGACTACGGGTGTGAGACTACGGGTGTGAGGCTACGGGTGCGAGACAACGAAAGGCCGCTGCCCATACGGACAGCGGCCTTTACGCCATACACAACCGGAGTGTGGTTACTTGACCGGCGACGCGGTGCTCGGAGTCGCCAGCGTATTGTTGGCGCCGTAAGCGGTGGTGTTGACTGTCGAGCTCGAATTCGCGCTCTTCGGCGCGCCGGAGTTCGACGATCCGGCGCTCGTGCCACTATCTGAACCGGTCGCACCGGGCGTGCCGTAGCCGTTCGCGGTGTTGGCAGCAGCGGCAGGCGACACGACGCTCGGGGTTGCCAATGTGTTGTTCTGGGCATAAGCGCCGCCCGACAACGCCAGTGCGGCGACGGCCGCGATTAATGTGCTGATTGCCTTGTTCAAGGTTTATGTCTCCAAGATTGGGCTGGAATATTGACGCAGCCGATCGCCATCTGCGTGACCATGGATTGAGCCATCTCCCGCCGCGCTCGCCGTGGACGATTTCGATGTCGGTCAGTATGCGAAACATCGTGCGACCGAAGTCGGCACGAACGAACTCATGCATTCGGCATGCGAAGTTGAATGGCACGAGAGGCCGCGATAACTGGTGGCTGCAGCAGGATGAGTGCTCGATTCCACGGGCATGCAAAACACCTAATGGATCGATTTTCTTAAGTACTTGCTGCAGTATAGGACAAGCGGCAAAGTCGTGCTGGCGATGGCGCAGGATTGCCAATGATCTGTTGTGCGGACGGTGCGGACGGTACGGATGCGCGAGTCAGGCCGACCCGTCCCCACGATGCGCAGCGCGGTTCGGGCGCTCATTCATTGCCACCGGCCGAGACGGCAACCACCGGCCGCCCGCAAGCTGCGTGGAAGGTAGCCGCTGTCGCGCACCGATTTCGTAGAGCGCCATCTGTGCGAGCGCGCCTTCGAAGAACACGGGAGCCTGTCTCAGCTGGAAATCTCCGCATTCCATTTCGTAATGGTTCAATGCCTCGAACAACTCGCGCGGAACGCTCCAGACTTCGCCCCAAACGGGAGCCGCCGCGTGATCGAGCACGAGCGCGGGACAATGTCCCAGATCGTAGAGGCGGCCTGCCACCCACCCTTCTCCAAGATAAACCGGTACGGGCTCGTAACAAGAAAGGTCCTGGCGATGACCACGCATCAGCGTGCCGTAGACGAAAAGACGGATGGCCTTCATGCTGGCTTCTCCAAACCTCGTAACCCGTTGCGACGCGACATCCGGTTTGCGTGCGACCACGAGCGAAACCACCGCGGACACGCGCAAGCCCGTTGCTAAAAATGTTAGTGAGGCGCGGCCAGGTCGCCCGGTGCTTTAACGTAGCCATGCTCACATCAAGCGAAGCGAAGTGAGGCGTAAAAGCTCACAGATGATCTTTAAAGTGACGGAATCTGACAGGGATATAGCGCGCGATGAATGGCTTTTAATCTTTTAATGCGCGGCTTTTCCTAAAGGATCACCTAGCACGGGGACCGATCCAAAGTGAAAGCTCTTCCCTTCGGCTGACATTCACAAACGTTCGGAATGTCTTGCGCGTTAGCCTGAAGCAACGCTGGTCTTAGCTTGTGTGCTTAGCCTCTTGTTATACGTTAAAGAGCAACGCCTAAGCCAATCGCAACCCCCATAACACATCAAGCACATGTTGCGTGGAACGCTCGACGTATCCCGCACGATGAGCAATGCCGAGCCGACGCCACAACGCCGGGCGCAACGGACGCATGACAACGCGCTTGTCGGGTAATGGTGTCGTCGCCTCATGCGGCAGCAGCGCCGCGCCGTAACCGGCCGCCACAAGACTTTTGATCGCATCGTTGTAGTTGAGCTGAATGCGCGGCACCGGATGATGTCCCGCGCTCGCGAACCACTCGGCAGTCAGGCGAGAGAGACGCGTGGTGGCGTCATTCAGAATGAGCGGTTGGGCAGCGAGCCATTCCGGCGTCACGCGCGCCGGGCACCGCCAATGCGCCGGCACAAAGGCCATCACCGGGTCGCGGCGCCACGGCTTGATCGCGAGTCCCGCCACCGGCGGCTGAGGCAGCGCGACCAGGCCGACATCCAGCGTCCCCGCCGTCAGCCGGGACAGCGTTTCATGCGAAGTCAGTACGGCAACCTGAATGTCGATCGCCGAGTGGTGCTGGCGCAGCACCTCGAGCGCTTGCGGCAACAGGTGCGCGATCGCGCCCGTCGACGCGCCGAGCCGCACGCGCCCTTCGAGCCCCTGCACCTGGCGTCGAATATCGTCTAACGCCTGCTCCGTATCGGCCAGCAGCCGGCGCGCACGCTCCACCAGTACCTCTCCGATCGCCGATGGCCTGACCTGTCCGCGCTTGCGCGACAGCAGTGGCGCTCCAATGCGGTCTTCGAGTTCCGCGATATGGAGGCTGACCGTTGGTGCAGCCAGGTTCAATGCACGCGCCGCATCGGCAAACGAGCCGCGGTCGGCAATCGCGACCAGCGTGCGCAAGCGGTCCAGGCTGATCTCTCGCATATCGGCGTCCAGATTCAGAAAAACTGAAGGTTCAGGTTATGAAATTCAACTTTCCCTATTCTAGCGGTCGATGGAATATAGGAGCACGTTCTCGTTGTTACGACCCATCGTTACCGGAGTTTTCCACGAATGAGCTCTCCCGTTGTTTTCATCGACGGCGACCAGGGCACTACCGGGCTGCAAATCCATGAACGGCTGCGCAACCGGACCGACCTGACACTGCTCACGCTTCCCGCCGCGGAACGCAAAGATCCGCGGCGTCGTGCGGAAGCCATCAACGCCTGCGACATCGCTATCCTCTGTTTGCCTGACGCCGCCGCGCGCGAGGCAGTGGCGGCCATCGTCAATCCGGCCGTCAGGGTCATCGACGCGAGTTCCGCCCACCGCACGCAGCCGGACTGGACATACGGCTTTCCGGAAATGACACGCGGACAGGCTGAGCGCATTGCGAATGCGCGCCGGGTCACCAATCCCGGGTGCTATCCGACCGGTGCAATCGGCTTGCTGCGTCCGCTGATGCAGGCCGGTCTCATACCGGGCCACTACCCCATCGGCATTCATGCGGTGTCCGGCTACTCCGGACGCGGACGTGCCGGCGTGGAGGAACACGAGGGGCAAGGCGCCGTCAACGCGCCTTCATACGTGGTATATGGACTGGCGCTCGCGCACAAGCACACGCCGGAAATCCAGCAGCATGCGGGGCTCGCGCAGCGCCCCATCTTCGTCCCCGCGTATGGCGCGTTCCGCCAGGGCATCGCGCTGACGGTGCCGCTGCAGTTGCGGCTGCTGGCGCCCGATGTGGATGGCGCGACGTTGCACGCGTGCCTCGCGCGTCATTACGCGGACGCGGCCCACGTGCAAGTCTTGCCGCTGCACGAATCGCGCGCCTTGCAGCACCTTGATCCGCAAGTGCTGAACGGCACGAACGATATGCGCTTGAGCGTATTTGCCAACGCGGAACACGGGCACGTTCTGCTGTCCGCGGTGTTCGACAATCTTGGCAAAGGCGCGTCCGGCGCGGCGGTTCAGAATCTGGATCTGATGCTTACGCGGCAATAGCGGCCGGTCGCTCCGCGTCTGGATCGAGCCAGCCGGGAACGGTATCGGGAGAGCGATGCTCGAACATCACTGCGCAGGTTCGATCCGCCGCGTTCGATCCGCCGCGTTCGATCCACTTCACCGCCGGCATGTGCGCAAAGGCATGCCGGCCGGTTCGTCTAAGAAATGACCCGTCAGTCTTCCTGAACCCGACGATCCACCGCACATCTAATGCGATAGCAATTCCCCTCGACGCATCAGGTTCTCTTGCGCTCGCGCGACAAGGAGACGGCCATGGTGTTTCTGAACGACCCGGACGGCAAGCGGCTTCCCATCAAGCTCGACACAACCACCAACGGCGAATTCATGCCGATTCCGCTCGATCCGGTTCACCATGAGGCGCGTCGCCTCGCGCTCGACGCCGCGGGCGACCATGCGAAACGCCTTGCGCTCGACCGACGCAGCTTTCTCGTCACCGCCTGTGGCGCAGCGACTGCGCTGCTCGGCATGAACGATGCCTACGCGAGAGCGGGCCTGACCGGCGGATTCTTCGACGTACCTCCCGAAGCTGCGCGCGATCTGCAGCTGGCGCGCTCGACGCTCGACGGATCGGAGTTCATTTTCGACGTGCAGGGGCACTTCGTGAATCCAACCGGCGCGTGGACCAAACGGCTGCCGCCCGGCGCCAGGCCGATGCGGTTTCCGAAAACGGATCACTGCGTGCCTGCGCAAGGCGCGGGGCGGCTTGGCTATCTGCAGTGCATCGGCTCCGACGAATTCGTCAAGGACATATTCCTCGACTCGGACACCGACCTGATCGTGCTGTCGTTCGTGCCATCGACGCGCGAGGACGAACCGCTCACGATCGAGGAAGCGCAGGCGACGGCCCGCATCGTCGAGCGGCTCGACGGCACACACCGCGTTTATATTCACGGCCGGGTCAATCCGAACCAGCCGGGCGACCTCGAGGGCATGGACGAACTCGCCGAACGCTACAAAATCGCGGCGTGGAAAACCTATACGCAATGGGGTCCCACCGGCGTGGGCTTCTTTATGGACGACGAACCGGGCATCGCGATGATCGAGAAAGCGCGCAAGCTCGGCGTGAAGAACATCGCCATCCATAAGGGCATCCCGTTCGGCGACATGTCGTACGAGCACTCGACGTGTGTCGACATCGGGCGGGTGGCCAGGCGCTATCCGGACGTCAACTTCCTCATCTATCACTCGGGCTTCGTGCCCGGCGCCGGCGAAGGACCGTACAATCCGCGCCACCCCGACGGCGTCGACGCGCTCGTCACCAGCCTGCGCGAAAACGACGTGAAGCCGGGGTCGAACGTCTATGCGGAACTCGGATCGACGTGGCGGTTCGCGATGCGCGACCCCAACACCGCCGCGCACACGCTAGGCAAGCTGCTGAAATCTTGCGGCGAAAACAATGTGCTCTGGGGCACGGATTCGATCTGGTATGGCTCGCCGCAGGATCAGATTCAGGCGTTCCGCACGTTTCAGATTGCAGCGCCATTGCGCGACCAGTACGGCTACCCGGAGATCACGCCGGCGATGCGTGCGAACATTTTCGGGCTCAACGCGCTCAAGATCTATCCCGTTCCCGACGACGTGCTGCGCAAGCATGTGAAAAGCGACAGGATCGCGGCGGAACGGGGCGAATACCTCGCGGAGCGGCCGGATCCGAGCTTCGTGACCTACGGCCCGAAGACGCGTCGTGAGTTCTTGAATTTGAAGGCCTGGGGCGCGTGAGCACGCGCTTCGCGCCAATCGACCGTTCCGGATTCGGCTTTACCCGCCCCGCGCTTCCTGGTGTCTTCGAAAAGGCTCACGGCCTCGACGTCCGCCGGCCAGCTCCGGCCGCTGACGATCAGGCAATCGCAGTTCCTGCGCGGCCGCGGAAAGACCGAGTTGACGGACGGCTGCATCGAAGGCGCGCAGCGCATTGAGCGGGGGGAATCGGCCCATGGGGTGAAGACGTCGAATTAACTCACATCATTGTGCACAAATTTGTCGCTACCCCGCCGGTCGTTCTCGCGGTTAGAGTGAAGCCGACACCACTCGATCACGAGGCTTCAATGGACGATCAGGACATTCCCCTGGCCAATGCCAGGGTTCTCTATAAAACGCTGCTAACAGAGCAGAGCTATAGCGTCTCTCAAACCACGGTTCGCGCCGGAGGCGAAACGCAGTGGCACCACCATACGCATGTGAGGGATCGCTTCGTCGTCGTTCAAGGCGTTCTAACGGTTGAAACGAAAACAGACGGACTCATCGATAGAACGCAGGTTCACGACCACTACACCGTCGAACCCGGTGTGGTACACCACGTCATGAATGAGACGGCCGACGATGTCGTGTACATCATGATTCAGTCCGGAGGAGCACGCGACATCGTGCTCGCCTGAGGGGAAGATTCGCAGGTGGATTGTCGCGGCGGTATCGGTCAATTAACCGATACCGCCGCGTGCAAACGCACATTAGCGTCCCTTAATCGAAGTTAGTTAAATTAGCTTTTCTGCTTCTGGTAGCGGCGGCACACTGGCGCCATCCGACTCTGCATGTCCCCGGCAAGGTCAGGAGGCAATCATGGCTATGGATACCGGAAAGCTCGCCAGGTTCTACAGTGCCATTCACCCTCGTCGTGAGCCGCTCATCTACGCGTCCACGATCGGTGCCGGCAACCGGCTCGACCTCTTTGCGGCGTTGGCGGACAATCCGTCGTCAGCGGAAGCGCTTGCCCATAAAACCCGAACAGAATTGCGCTGCGTGCGCGAGTGGCTGGCCGACCTCACCGCTTCGGGTTATCTTCAATACGACGCGGCTAGCGAACGATACTGGATGACCGAACAGCAGGCCGATGCGCTCGCCGGCAAGGCCGGCAATGCTTTTATCAAAGGCGCATTCGCCACGTGGCGCAACGCGAAGCTATTCGGGAGATGACGCAAAACGGTTGATGCTTCCGTCGCGCACTAACTCCGCGGCTCGCCGATCATTGATTCGCTCTGCTATTAGCGATACCTTTACATCGATCCTGGTCGTCGAACTGCGGTTAGCGAAGGGGGAACCATTTCGTGAACAACGCGTGGGCTTTCTCGTGCATGGTCGCCTTGAGCGCGATCCTCGCAGGATGCGGCAAGGAAGGATCGCAAAACGCCACTGAGGCATCGGCGGCATCCGCGAGCCAGGCGCCGGTCCCGCCCACGCCGGGCGCGAGCGATACGCCCGCAGCATCGGGCGCGCAACAGAAGGGCCCGCTGGGCAGCATCACCAAGGCACAGTTGCCGGGGGAAGCAGCCGAAACACTGCGGCTGATCAAAGCGGGCGGCCCTTTTCCTTTTAGCGAAGACGGCGTGCTGTTCCGTAACAGTGCGCATCTGCTGCCGGAGCATCCGCGCGGCTATTACCACGCCTACACGGTTCGAACGCCTGGCGCGTCGGATCGCGGACTGCGCCGGATCGTATGCGGCGGGCCGCGCAAACAGACTGGCGACTGCTATTACACCGACGACTACTACGCGAGCTTCAAGCGTATCGCCGAATAAAAACCGCGTCCGGTGTTTTGTCTGACGTTTCCGTCGCATGCGGGGCCATATGAAACGCGCAAACGCGCTCGGCGCTGGGCGCCCAAAAAGCGGGTGGCGATCGGCAAATCGACGAAAAGAGGCCTGAAAAAAGGCCTGTTCGCGATGTGCACGCGCGCGCATCACCGATAGGATTTCGTCCTATCTCTACTACGCACTGTTACGCGTCCGACACTCGTCGGATCGCTCGCTCACACCGGATTTTCGCGGTCAATTTCATCATGACACGGCTTGCACGGCACTACGTCCCGGAACAACCGCAGCACGTTATCTTGCAGGGGCTCAGCGGACCCGCATTTCTCGACGAAGGCGACTACCTGTACTTTATCGCCTGCCTCGCGGACGCCGCGCGCGTCGCCGGCCTGGCCGTTCACGCGTGGGTACTGATGCCTGACGCGGTGCAGTTCCTCGTCACGCCTTCATACGAGTCGAGCGTGGCGATGGTGATGCAGGCGGTCGGCCGTCGCTATGTCGAGACCTTCAACCGCCGCCATGGACGGCGCGGTATGGTGTGGCGCGGCGGCTACCGGGCAACCGTGATCGAGCCGGACCGGTATTTCCTGCTCGCGAGCCGGGTCATCGATCATGCGCCGGTACGCAACCAGCTCGTAGCCGAGCCGGGAAACTACCCGTGGTCGAGCTATACGCACCATATCGGGCAGCGCGTCGATCGCTTTATCAAGGACCATCCGCTCTACTGGGCGCTCGGCAATACGCCCATCGAACGTCAACAGGCTTACCGCAATCTGGGCACGCTGCCGCTTGACGAAGGCGAGGTCGATCACCTGATGCAGTCGACGCTCAACGGCTGGGTGCTCGGCAGCGCTGCGTATTGCGAGTGGGCGGCACAGGCGGCTAACCGGCGGTTGATGCCGTTGCTGTTGCGCGACCGGGCGCAGAAGGTTCGCACGACACGTACGGTTGCGCACGCGGGCTAGCCGTAGCCGATGCCTTCAGCCAGCGCATCGCAACAGCTCCCGCGCGCGCCCGCGACGCCGATTCCGCACGTCGGTGGTCTCGTTGCACGCGCCCTTCAGAACTTGTGACGGATGCCGACCATCGCCATCGCCTGCTTGTCGGTGCTCGCGTCGTTGCCGAAGTCGCCCATCGATGCGACCGCGGTGACGAGTTCCCCTGTCGATGCGCTAAACGTGTCGCCCGATGCTTTCTGATAACCGGCAAGCGCATAGAGATCGGTGCGCTTCGACAGGTAGTAGTCGGCTCCGACGGTGAACTGGTTGTAACTTGCCGTCACGTCGTTGCCGCTGCCCTTCGTATAGTTGTAGCCGGCGCCAAGTGCGATGGCCGGCGTGACCTGATAGTTCAGGAAGGCCTGACCGGTGTTGAACCTGGTGCTGTTGTCCCGGCCCGCGGCGGTGGCGTAATCGTTGTAGGCCACGTTGCTATAGGCGAGCCCGACGGTGAACGGACCGAACGCATAGTCACCGGCCGCACGGATGATCTGCATCGAGTTGGCGGACACGAAGCCGCCGCTGATTGCCGGCGAATCGATTGCAAAACTGTCCGCGGCCGGATTAAGACCGTCGAACGTCGTGGCGGTACCGTTGTCGCTGTTGGCGTGGAAATAGCCGACGCCGAACCCGAACGGGCCATGATTGTAGGCTGCCGCAACGGCGTATGTCTGGCCCGCGCTCGGGCTTCCCGGCACACCGCCCAATGCATACATCGACGACCACTGGAAACCGGCGTAGTTGGGGCTCGTATATTTGATCGAGTTGTTGGTGCGGTAACTGTCGTCGTAGTTATCGATGTCACCCGGCGTCGCAAATGCCGAACCGAACGTATCGTCGTCCGTCAGCGGCTGGAGCAGGTCCACCAACGGATCGTACTGGCGTCCGACCGTCAACGAACCGTAGGTTGTGCTGCTCAGGCCCACCATCGCCGTCCGCCCGAAAATCCGCTGGCCCTGGCCGAGTGCGCCGTTATTGATATTGAAGCCGCTCTCGAGCATGAATACCGCCGATAGTCCGGCACCGAGATCTTCATTGCCCCGCAGGCCCCATCGATCCCCCGACTGGTTGCCCGAGGAAAGCTGGAACGTGTTGCCGGAGCCCTGCGCGCCGTGCTCATTGCTGAAGAACGCCACCGCGGTGTCGAGCGTACCGAAGAGCGTGACGCTGCTTTGCGCATGGGCGACCGAGCTCATTGCGACCAGCGACGCGGCGGTCAGAATCATCTTTTTCATGAAAGGAGTCCATAAGAAAACGGATGTTTTTTGGTTGTAACCAGACAGCTCGGGATTCCATACGGTTTTCAGGCACGTCACCCGTAACGTAAGCGCCGCCTCGATCCAACCCGCGTATTGTCCGTGCGCGTCGCCGCCGCCAATAATCGTTCCGGAAATGCACTCTTCCGAATTTCGAAATTTCCCGACTCAGGCCAATCCGTCAGGGCGCGGGCCAGATACCGATCGGCCACCCGGCTCCCGCATCTGAGGTAAACCCCGCTTTGAATTTAACTAACTCATCAATTAAGCTTCGACCCATGAAAGCGAAGCGCCCACCCGCCAGGCCGCGCGGCCGCCGCCCCGTCGTCGAGAATTTCGATGTCCGCGAGCATCTGCTCGACACTGCCACGCGTCTTTTCTCCGAGCGCGGCATCGCGGCCACCACGGTTGCGCAGATCGCCGCGGGCGCGGGCGTCACCTCCGCGCTCGTGCACTACTACTTTACGAATCGCGAGACGTTGCTCGATGCGATCGTCGACGAACGGCTGGCGCCGTCAGTCGCCTTTGTGTGGAGCGCCGCCGGGAGCGAGTCGGAGGCCGACCCGTTCTTCATGGTCGGCGAGTTCGTCACGCGGCTGTTCGACGTGACGGGCCGCATGCCGTGGCTGCCGCCGTTGTGGCTGCGCGAAGTCGTCAACGAAGGCGGCATGCTGCGCGACCGGATGGTCACACGTATTCCGTTCGACAACATCAGGCGTTTCGGCGCACGAATCAAGCAGGCGCAGGACGCGGGCGCGGTCAATGCCGAACTCGATCCCTTTCTGACGTTCAACTCGATCATCGCGCTCGTCATGCTGCCGCAAGCGGCCGCCACGTTGTGGAAGAGCATCCGCGGCTTCGCGCCGATCGAGCGCGAAACGTTGCGGCGTCACGTCACGGCGCTGCTGCTGGGCGGCATGAATCCGCCGGCCACGCGCGCGGCGCGCCGGACCGCGCGCCGCTCTGAAACAAGGCCCCGTTCATGAAGCGTTCCCGTTTCTCCGCACGCGCCATGCGGCTCGTCCTCGCCCTCGTCGCATGCGGCGCGCTCGGCGCATGCTCGCAGCGCGCCGACAACGCCTGGCAAGGCTATGTCGAGGGCGAATTCGTGTATCTCGGCTCGTCGCAATCGGGCAAGCTGACGCAACTCGACGTCGCGCGCGGCCAGGACATCGCTGCGGATGCGCCTGTGTTCGCGCTCGAATCGGCCGATGAAGCGGCGGCGCTGCAACAGGCGCAGCAACAGCTTGCCGCTGCGCGCGCGCAACTCGCGGACATCCAGACCGGCAAGCGCCGGCCCGAAATCGACGTGACGAAGGCGCAACTCGCGCAGGCTGTCGCGAATGCGCGTAAGGCCGCGCAGCAACTGACACGCGACGAGGCGCAGTATCGCGTGGGCGGCATTCCGAAGGGTCAGCTCGACGATTCGCGCGCGGCCGCCGATGCCGCCGACGCGCAGGTGCGTGAGCTTACGCACGAGGTCGAGGTCGCCCGGCTGCCGGGGCGCTCGCAGCAATTGCTCGCGCAGGCCGCGCAGGTCGACGCGATGCAGGCCGCCGTCGCGCAGGCGCAATGGAAGCTCGACCAGAAGCGCGTGAACGCACCCGCCAAAGGGCGCGTCTACGACACGCTGTACCGCATCGGCGAATGGGTGCAGGCGGGCAGTCCCGTCGTGCAGCTGCTGCCGCCGCAAAACGTCAAGGTGCGCTTTTTCGTGCCGGAGACCGTGGTCGGCTCCCTCTCGCCCGGCCGCGCGCTGACGATTCATTGCGACGGCTGCGCATCGGACGTGAACGCGAAGATCACCTACGTATCGACTTCGGCGGAATACACGCCGCCCGTCATCTACAGCAACGAGAGCCGCGCGAAGCTCGTGTTCATGATCGAAGCGCATCCTTCCATCGACGACGCGCCGCATTTGCATCCCGGCCAGCCCGTGTCGGTGACGCTGCGATGAATCCGCAACACGGTTCGCGAGACGGCAAGCCGGAAGGCGCCCCGAAGGGATCGCCGCAAAGCCCGCTCGCCATCGACGTGCACAATCTCAACAAGCATTTCGGCGACAAGCACGTCGTCAACGACGTCTCGCTGCAGGTCGCGCATGGCGAAATCTTCGGCTTTCTCGGGCCGAACGGCAGCGGCAAGACGACGTCGATCCGTCTGATGTGCGGCCTGCTCACGCCGGACTCCGGCAGCGGCACCTGCCTTGGCTACGACATCGTGCGAGACAGCGCGCAGATCAAGCGCAACGTCGGTTATATGACGCAGCGCTTCTCGTACTGGGAAGACATGACGATCCGCGAGAACCTCGATTTCGTGGCGCGCATCTATCAGATGCGCGACCGCAAGGAGAAGGTGGACCGCGCGCTCGAGAATCTCGGACTGCAGACGCGCGCCGGCCAGATGACGGGAGCGTTGTCGGGCGGCTGGAAGCAGCGGCTCGCGCTCGCCGCATGCATGCTGCACGAGCCGAGGCTGCTGCTGCTCGACGAGCCGACAGCGGGCGTCGATCCCACCGCGCGCCGCGACTTCTGGGAAGAGCTGCACCGGCTCGCGGCACAAGGCATTTCGGTGCTGGTCAGCACACACTATATGGACGAAGCGGAGCGCTGCCACAAGCTCGCGTACCTCTCGTACGGCAAGCTGCTCGCGCAGGGCACCGCGCAGCAGGTCATCGATTCGCAGGCGCTTGCCACGTGGTCCATCCATGGCGACCGTCTGGCCGATCTGTCCGAACGGTTGCGCAACACGCCCGGCGTCGATCAAACTGTCGTGTTCGGCTCCGCACTGCATGCGAGCGGCCACGATCACGCCGCGCTCGAAACAGCGATCAGAGAGGTGACCGCCGGCCTGTCTGTGCGGATCGAGCCGATCGAAACCGGGCTCGAAGACGTCTTCATCTACATGATGAGCCGCTCGACCGACAACTACGGGAAGCCATCGTGAACCGCTTCTCTTCCCGATTCTCTTCCCGATTCTTCTCCGTCACCCGCTGGTGGGGCATCGTCCTCAAGGAGTTTATCCAGTTGCGCCGGGACCGCATCACATTCGGCATGATCGTCGGCTTGCCGATCGTACAACTCGCGCTGTTCGGCTTTGCGATCAATACCGACCCGAAGCACTTGCGCACCGCCGTCGTGATCAGCGATCAAAGCCCGTTCTCACGCAGCTTCGTCGCCGCGATGAAGCACTCCGATTACTTTCATATCGTCGATACGCTGCCCAACGACGAAGCGGGCCGCCGCGCGCTCGCGCGAGGCGATGTGACCTTCGTCGTGTCGATTCCCATCGATTTTTCGCGGCGGCTGTTGCGCGGCGAACGGCCCGCGCTGCTCGTCGAAGCCGATGCAACCGATCCAACCGCGACGCAGGCGCCGCTCGCCGCGCTGCCGGGCATCGCGCAATCGGTCGCGGACAAGGACATCACCGGGCCGCTCGCGCATCTGAATGGCGGGCCTGCCGCATTCGACGTGCAGATCCACAAGCTGTACAACCCGGAGGGCATTACGCAATACAACGTCGTGCCGGGTCTGATGGGCACGATCCTGACGCTGACGATGGTGATGATGACGGGCCTCGCGATGACGCGCGAACGCGAGCGCGGCACGATGGAGAATCTGCTCGCCACACCGGTGCTGCCGCTCGAGGTGATCGCGGGAAAGCTGGTGCCGTATATCGCGATCGGGCTCGTGCAATCGTCGATCATCCTGACCGCGGCGCGCTACGTGTTCCAGGTGCCGTTCGTCGGCAGCCTGATCGCCCTGTATATCGCCGCGCTGCTGTTCATCGCGGCGAACCTGACGGTCGGTATCACGTTGTCGTCGATCGCGCAGAACCAGTTGCAGGCAATGCAGCTCACCATCTTCTATTTTCTGCCGAGCCTGTTGCTGTCGGGCTTCATGTTCCCGTTTGCAGGCATGCCTGTCTGGGCGCAATGGATCGGCAACCTGCTGCCGCTCACCTACTTCAACCGGCTCGTGCGCGGCATTCTTCTGAAGGGCAACGGCTGGGCGGACCTGTGGCCATCGGTGTGGCCCGTCGCGATCTTCACCGTCGTCGTGATGGCCGTTGCCGTGCGCTTCTACCGGCGCACATTGGATTAGAAGGAGCGCGGCGATGAAACGCTACGTGCTGCCATTCGCATTCGTTCTATGCGGCTGCGCGGTCGGCCCCGACTTCCGTTCGCCGGCTGCGCCCGATGCGCCGTCTTACACGCGCGAGACCTTGCCCGCCACGACCTATGCCGCGGGCGCCTCGCAAACGCGGGTTGCCGCGAATCATGCGCTGCCGGCATGGTGGACGCAATTTCGCTCCGACACGCTGAACCGTCTGGTCGACACGGCGCTGCAACAGAGCCCGACTTTCGACGAAGCCCGCGCGAAACTTGTCGAGGCGCGCGAAAACTATGTCGCGCAAGCGGGTGCAACCGCGTTTCCCGCGCTCGACGCGACGCTCTCGGGCACGCGACAGAAGGTCAATCCGGCCGCGTTCGGTGTGCCGAATGTGCCGAACCCGGGGCCGTTCACGCTGCTCAACGCGTCGGTCAGCGTTTCGTACGTGCTGGATGTGTTTGGCGGCAACCGGCGCGCGCTCGAAGCGCTGCTTGCGCAAGTCGACTACCGGACCTATGAACTCGACGCCGCGCGCCTGACACTGGCGGGCAATGTCGTCTCGACGTCGATCCGGCGCGCATCGCTGCAGCAGCAGCTCGCGCTGACACAGCAACTCGCCGACGCGCAGGCGCGGCAACTGGCGATTATCGAAGGACGTCATGCGGCGGGCGGCGTCGCGCAACTCGACGTGCACACGCAGCGCACGCTGCTCGCGCAGACGCGAGCGCAGCTGCCTCCGCTGACCACGCAACTCGCGACGGCCGATCATCAGCTTGCGATTCTGCTCGGCGTCGAGCCGTCCCAGGCGGACTTCGGCGACGTCACGCTCGGCGCGCTGCATCTGCCCGACACCGTGCCCGTCACGCTGCCCTCGACGCTCGCGCGCGAACGCCCCGATATCCGCGCATCGGCAGCGCTGCTGCATCAGGCGAGTGCCAATGTCGGCGTCGCGACGGCGAATCTTTATCCGCAGTTCGTCGTATCAGCGGGTATCGGTTCGGAGCGCACGCGTATCGAGGATGTCGTCAACGGCTTGAACATCTGGAACGTCGGCCTGAATCTGACGCAGCCGCTCTTTCATGGCGGCGAGCTGCGCGCGAAGAAACGCGCCGCGCTGGCCGCTTACGACGCCGCGCTCGCATCGTACCGGCAGACCGTGTTGCAGGCGCTCCAGCAGGTCGCCGATTCGCTGCACGCATTGAACGACGACGCACGCGAACTGCAGGCGCGCGACGAAGCGGCCTCGGAAGCGCAAGCGAGCGTGCAGATCGCGCAGGCGCAATATGCGGCGGGCGGCGTCAGTCAGTTCGGCCTGATCGACTCGCAGCGACAAGCGTTGCAGACGGAAATCGACAGGACGCGCGCACAGGCCGATCGTCTCGCGGATACGGCCGCGCTGTTTCAGGCACTGGGCGGAATCACGCCCGCTGAACGGCTGGAGCAGACGGCGAAGCAGTAATGTCCGCCACCAGACGGCGCGCGAAAACGGCATCCCCGGCTATGCCGTGGTTTGCCGTCGTGCCGGGCGTGATACGCGGCCCCCCTTCCCTGACCTCTGTGCTCGAGGGCGAGCCGCCATGTGCCTACTGGGCGCGATTGGCTTCGATCACGGTCAATGCCGCCATATTGATGATTCGGCGGACCGTCGAACTGGACGTGAGGATGTTCACCGGCGCGTTGACGCCCAGCAGAAAGGGACCCACTGCGACGTTGCTTCCGGCGCCGGTCTTGAGCAGGTTGTAGGCGATATTGCCCGAATCCACATTCGGGCAGACCAGCAGGTTCGCGTCGCCCTTGAGCGGCGAGGTCGGCAGTATCCGGGCGCGCAGCGATTCGTCGAGCGCGCAGTCGCCATGCATTTCGCCGTCGACTTCGATCTCCGGCGCCTGCGCCCTGACGAGCGCCAGTGCCTGACGCATTTTCGCGCCCGACGCCGCGCTGCCCGAGCCGAAGTTCGAGCGCGACAGCAGGGCAGCCTTCGGTGTCAGGTTCAGCCACTCCATTTGCCGCGCTGCGCTAATCGTAAACTCGGCAATCTGCTCGGCGGTCGGATCATCGTTGATGTGGGTGTCCACCAGCGCCACGGTCCGCTGATCGAGCAGCAGGATATTCATCGCCGCGTAAGTCTTCGCGCCGTGTTTCTTGCCGATCACCTGATCGACCAGTCGCAGGTGGTCGTGATAAGCGCCCACCGTGCCGCAGATCATGCCGTCGGCGTCGCCGAGCCGCACCATCATCGCGCCGATCAAGGTCAGCCGGCGGCGCATCTCGACGCGGGCCATCTCCTTGGTGATCCCATCGCGGCACATCAATTCCCAATACGTCGTCCAGTATTGCGGGAAGCGTTCGTCGTATTCGGGGTTGGTCACTTCCACGTCGTGCCCGAGCTTGAGCCGCAAGCCGAATCGCTCGATGCGCGCCAGCAGCACTTCCGGGCGTCCGACCAGGATCGGCCGCGCCAGCTTTTCGTCGACGATCACCTGCACGGCGCGCAGCACGCGCTCGTCCTCGCCCTCGGTAAACACGATGCGTGCATTGCCGCCGTCGCGCACCAGTCGCTTCGCGGTCGAAAACAGCGGTTTCATGAAGGCGCCGGAGTGATACACGAACTGCTGCAACTGCTCGACATACGCAGCCAGGTCCGGCAGCGGACGCGTCGCCACGCCGCCTTCGATTGCGGCTTTCGCCACCGCCGGCGCGATCCGGGCAATCAGGCGCGGGTCGAAAGGCTTGGGGATGAAGTACTGCGAGCCGAATTTCACGTCATAGACGCCGTACGCGGCCGCGACCACTTCGTTTTGCTCCTCTTCCGCAAGACCGGAGATCGCCTGCACCGCGGCAATTTCCATTTCGCGCGTAATGGTGGTTGCGCCGACGTCCAATGCGCCGCGGAAGATGTACGGAAAGCACAGCACGTTGTTGACCTGATTCGGATAGTCCGACCGGCCCGTGGCGATGACGACATCGTCGCGCGTCGCATGAGCGAGCTCCGGGAAGATTTCCGGTGTCGGATTGGCGAGCGCCAGAATCAGCGGACGCGGGCCCATCGTCTTCAGCATCTCGGCGCTGAGCACGCCGCCGACCGACAGCCCGAGGAACACATCGGCGCCCTCGATCACTTCGGCCAGCGTGCGCGCGTCGGTTTCCTGCGCGAAGCGGGCCTTGTCCGGGTCCATCAGCGCCGTGCGGCCGCGGTAAACCACGCCCTCGATGTCGGTCGCCCAGATGTTTTCCACCGGCAAGCCCATATCGACCATCAGATCGAGACAGGCCAGGGCCGCCGCGCCCGCCCCCGAGGTCACCACCTTGACCTCCGAGATGGCCTTGCCCACCACTTTCAGGCCATTGATAAAGGCCGCCGAAACCGTGATGGCGGTGCCGTGCTGATCGTCGTGGAAGACCGGGATCTTCATGCGCTCGCGCAATTTACGCTCGACGGTAAAGCATTCCGGCGCCTTGATATCTTCGAGATTGATGCCGCCGAACGTCGGTTCCAGGCCGGCGATAATGTCGACGAGCTTGTCCGGATCGGTTTCGTTGATTTCGATGTCGAACACATCGATACCGGCGAACTTCTTGAACAGCACGGCTTTGCCTTCCATCACCGGCTTCGATGCGAGCGCGCCGATATTCCCGAGCCCGAGCACGGCGGTGCCGTTGGTGATGACACCCACCAGGTTGCCACGCCCCGTGAAGCGATGCGCCTTGAGCGGGTCCGCCGCAATCGCTTCGCAGACACCGGCCACGCCTGGCGTGTAAGCCAGCGCCAGATCGCGCTGGGTCACGAGAGGCTTACTGGCCACGACGGAGATCTTTCCGGGCGTGGGAAACTCGTGATAGTCGAACGCGGCTTGCTGGTCGGTATCTGTCTGCTTCATGTTCGGTGCCTCAATGAGTGCGTCGAGCCAATCCCGGCGCGATTCGTTGAAGCGATTCTAGAGAGCCGCCATCAGCCGATGATTCTGTTTTACTATCGCCCCATCATCTTTTTGTGATGGTTGCATGGGTTCGTCAATGACACTTGAGTCGAACGACATCGTCAGGCGGCTGAGCGCGCGCCTGAAAATGCGGCACCTCGTGCTGTTGCTGCAAATCCAGCAGCACGGTTCGCTGACTCGCGTCGCCGAACATATGGCCAGCAGCCAGCCCGCCGTGACGAATGCGTTGGCGGAACTGGAAAGCATGTTCGGCATGCCGCTCTTCGAGCGCTCGTCGCGCGGCATGTTGCCTACCGCGCTCGGCGAGGTTGTGCTCGAGCGGGCCCGGGCGATGATCCACGATCTCGATCATCTGGCTCGCGACGTCAAGGCGGTGGCCTCTGGCCATGCGACGCATCTGCACGTCGGCGTGATTCCGTTTATATCCGGCCAGTTGCTGTCGGCGGCGCTGAAGCAACTGCATGCGAGCATGGAGCGGCGCGTGACGGTGACCATTCACGAAGGAACGAGCGATCAACTGTTGCCGCGCTTGCGGGACCATACCGTCGACATTGTGATCGGCCGCGCGGCCGCGTCGGTCGAATTGCACAAGGCCAGCTTTGAAGTGCTGTTCCGGCAACGCCCGCGCATGATTGCGAGCCGGCGTCTCGCGGCAAAACTCGCGCGCACGAAGCTCGACTGGAACAAGCTCGTGACGCTGGACTGGATTCTCGGTGCGCCTCATACGCCGATGAGAGAACAGGTGGCCGACCTGTTTCTCGCGGCGGGAACGACGCCCCCGGTGCCGGTGGTGGAGAGTTACTCGTCGAAGCTCATCGGCGAAATGATTGCTTCGAGCGAAGAGGCCGTGTCGATCGTGCCATCGGATATCGCGGACGAACTGGTTCGCATTGCCGGTGTCGCCATCGTGCCGTATTCATTCGAATGGACGCTTCCGCCGATTGCGCTGTTTACCCGCTCGGAAGGACCGTACTCGGCGGCACAGCATCTGTTCGTCGAAGCATTACGCCAGATATGCAAGCAGACCTACGCTGAAACGCGGGATTAAGGGCGACGTTGCCGCTGCATGCTCCTGCCCTGCCCGGTCACAGCCCGTGTGTCCTCAGGCGGACGCGCCAACACTGACGACATCGCAAACACGGCAATTAACGTGTAATCAGCCAGATTCGTCGCTGCATGGACATACGCACTCACTCGTACAGGAAACGCGGCGGATCGGTTCTGTTCAACGCGGCGCGGCGCGCGCCCGCTTGCGGACGCCGAGGCGCGCCGCCACCGCACCGCCTAACGCACCACCCACGTGACTTTGCCAGGACACGCCCGGATACAGCGGCAGCAGTCCAAGCAGCATGGTGAGCCCGTAGCTGAATCCGACGAACGCGGCGATCAGAATCGACGCGAGATTTCGCGTATAGAACCCGCAGGCCACGAGGTACGCGGCATACGCGAACACCAGGCCGCTCGCACCGAGATGCACCGAGTCTGGCGCGCCAAACAGCCACGCGCAGAAGCCGCCCCCGAGCATGCCTGCCACGGTCGCTGAAACAAAGTTGGAGATGCGTGGCCACATGCAAAACCAGCCGAGGACAATCAGCCCGCCCGTGTTGGCGGCGATATGACCGAGGCTCGCATGGAGCCATGGCTCGAAGAGAATGCCTTGAAGCCCGCTGAGCGTACGCGGTACCACGCCATGGCGGTAAAGCTGAAGGGCAGGCATGGCGGCGGTCACGATAAAAACCGCCCAGATGGAACCGACAAAGAGCGCGAGTACCAGAACCCGGGTCTCGAACTGCGCAACGGCTTGATGGACGGCGCGGGAAAGCGACGCGTTGTTTTGAGGCATGGAACGAAGCTCCGGAGACGCCGACGCAACATCGGCGCAAAACCGTCATCGACGGTGTTTCGCGCGCGACATTGTAGCGGAGCAGTCGTCTCCGGGTTTTGCCGACCGAACCCTGCGGTCCCAAGCCCGATTACCAAGGCGCGTCCGCAAGGACGGGAACACGATGACGCTATAGCCCTACGGCATCGATCACGGAAATTCGAGTGAATCGAGTGGGCGGCATGCGAATGCGGATTCAACCGGCCACCCGGCTATCCGGCTACCGGGCCGCAGACCGGAACCCGGTGACGCGCGATATCCGGCTCGGCGCTGGACCTCCCGCTTCAACATCGCTGCCCGGCAGTTCCCGGTCAGTAGCGCTTTTTCGGCGGCAACGACCGTTTGATCTGCTTGCGCAGACGTGCGACCGCAGCCGCCTTTTTGCGCTTGCGCTCCGCGGTGGGTTTTTCATAGGAGGTCCGCGAACGAAGCTCCTGAATCAAGCCGGTGCGCTCGATCGCGCGACGAAAACGGCGCAATGCAACTTCCACGGGCTCGTCGGGTTTCAGAATTACGGTAGTCAATTTCTTTCCTCGCTTGAAATCTGGCAGCAATGGCGAATGGCGTATGGCGAAGTGGATGTGCACCCAGCGCCGTCACACATGAAGGTCACAGTCGACGGTCGCGTATTGCGCCATCAACGACGGCGAAACGTGGCTCTTTGCGCTGCGCCACCGCTCCGTTCATCTTTATGTCGAAAATTGATTCGACCTTTCGTCAGGTCGTACATCGAAAGTTCCAGCGTGACGCGATCGCCCGCGAGGATGCGAATGTGATTCTTGCGAATACGACCGGACGCGTACGCCCCTACCACCACGCCATTGTCGAGCGTGACGCGGTAGCGGCTGTCAGGCAACACTTCGTCAACGATACCGTCGAGTTCCAGCAGTTCTTCTTTGGCCATTCAAGGTTCCTGATCAATTGGCGGGACATGGGCTCGGATGCTGCATTGAGAAAGAACCCGCGAGCATCGATCGACACGCGCGCGTGCGATCGTCGGAAAACATGAGCTTTGTAGGGCTGCCCTTGCAGCGAGGGAGTCTTGAACCCCGCCTGTGCGGGCGGCGAACCAGGTTGCAAGGGGATGGGGTCAGACGCGGCGGTCCGCAAGCCGGTCCGATGCGAGTCGGGCGTGCAGTCCGGCGAGCACGGTTATGCCGGACTATCAATCAAAGGAAAGATTCGCGACAAGCCAACACGCGGTTTTTCGGTGCCGTTCGACGCGAATGAATACGTCATTATAACCGAAGGCTGCCACCGGCCCCACCGCTATCGGCAAGACCGGAAGGAACGGCGTTGTCAGCCATGCGCGCCGACCCTGTACAGTTCGCAATCCGGAGTGAGGCGTGGGAGCGTTTGTTACGCCTCCCCTCGCGCCCTGGATGCGTGGGGTGTTCGAACCGTGGCGTCGTTGTTAACCGCGCGTATCGACCCAGTTACGTGCCCACTGGGTCGAGTGCTGCAGCGCCTGCTCTTCGCTCTTGAAGTAATCGAGCGAATAGAAGCAGTAGCGGCCTTCGGCTCGCGCGCTATCGACGCGTTCGAGCAGCAGGTTGGATGAAAAGCTACCGTCGGGCAAACGATGCGCCGAGGACTGAACGGCATAGCCGTTGTATTGTTGAATCTGTTTGCTTTGCATTTTAGTTTTAATGATATTTGAGTGCGCACGTCCTGCGCGAAAAGCGCACGGCTGCGCCGCTTCAAAGCCATTCGAGTCGAACTCGAAGCAGTCGAAAAACGAAAGCGTAGCGTTGAAGCGTGAAGGAAGAATGAGGCACGACGACGCGCATGGCGTCTGGCAAGCTGCTCAATAAACAGATGCCGATCGGGCGCAACCGGGCGCGATCGGCCGCAACCGGGAGCGATCGCGAGCAATCAGGCGCAATCGGGAGCGATCGCGCCAACCCCGGAGACAGAGCCCCGCGGGGATGTCGCTGCAACCCGGCGTCCGTTGCGGGAGGCCGGGTCCTTCAGCCTTAAATCGGCTTGATGTTAGCGGCTTGCAGCCCCTTCGGGCCTTGCTTCGTTTCGTAGCTCACCTTCTGATTTTCAGCGAGCGTCTTGAAACCGTCGCCCGTGATTTCGGAAAAATGAGCGAACAGGTCGTCGCCGCCCTTGTCCGGGGTGATGAAGCCAAAGCCTTTGCTGTCGTTGAACCACTTAACGGTACCGGTTTCCATAAAGAATCCTTGAGAAAAAATAGAAAATATTTGCCCGATTAAAGAGCGCGTGAAGCGTCAAGGAGGGAGAGGACAACGAATACCGCTGTGGGAGCGAGCAATTGATGAACAGCAATCGAACTTCTTGAACTTCGACCCGAACAGTACGCGCCGGGCGGACCAGCGTCAATGCTTAACTTGTAACTGTTTCACCAGGCGGGCCGTTCCATAGATGAAGCGATGCAGCACAGCCGGGCTGCGCGCCTTGCCTGCTATGGCTCACAGGCCAGCCGGATCAACGCCTGGCCGACCGATGAACAGGCCGCCAACAAAAAAAGGCCACGCTTGCACGTGGCCTGAAACGTCCAGCTCCCCACCACCAATCAAAGCTTCACCGCGCTCGCCTCCGCCGTCAAATAGCCAACCCACGCGCCATATCCATCCTTGAAGTTCGCGCGCACCAGCGGATCGAGCGTCGGCTGCACTTTGCTGTGAATGCCGCCCCAGTCCCCGGCGTGCTGGAAATTGCTCATGACGTAGGTCCAGCCGTTGATCTCGTCGACGGCATGCAGTCCGGTCGATTCCGCACCGGCCGGTGTCGACAGCACGCGCGACAACATCTTCGTGTCGACGTTGTACGCCCACAGGAAGTTGTTCACGTGCTGACTGCTGTCTTCGCCGATAAACAGCGTGCGCAGCTTTTCCGAAAACTTCAGGTTGTCCGGGCTCGCGATCTTGTCGACGTTCGCCGTGTTGCCGAGCGCGTCGGCCGTTGCCAGGTCTTCGCCGACCAGTGCCGCCGGCGCGCTCATATCGACCGGCACCCAGTCGCTGTCGATCGCCGAACCGTCGGTGGCCTGCTGGCCGCCGCGCAGGTTCAGCGCATAGACGGCGCCGGCGCTGATCGCCTTGTCGAGCGCGATGTCGGTGGCATGGACATTGCCGCGCACCATCGACGTCACGATTTGCGACATCGCCGAGTACAGCACCTTGTCCTTCGCATTGACGGTCGTTCCTTCGAGCTTGGTGAAGCACATGCTGGCGCCGGCGAGGGCCGCGTAGCGGTGTGTCTCGAGGAAGGTCGCGGCCTTTTCCATACCCGGCCGGATTTGCACCCAGTTGAACGTATTGTTGAAGTGGATCTTCTGGTAGCCGGGGTACTGCGTCGTATCCGAATTGCTGACCGGAATCACGTCCATGATGTCCGCGGCCTTCAGCTGGTCCGCGAGCGCTTCGATCTCGGCGCTGGTCGCATGACCGAGTTTGATCCACGACAGCGTTGCCGAGCCCGCGCCCGCCGACGACGTCTGGTTCCACTTCGCGACGTACAGCGTGCCGGACGACAGGTCCTTCGCGGTGTCCGCGATGAACATGAACAGGCCGCCGTTGGTTGCATCGTCACCCATCAGCACGGTGCGCTGGTCCGGCATCACCTGGATCAGCTCGTGCGAGATGCGGCCGAGGCAGTAGTGCTTCCTGACGCTGCCCGTGCCGTCCGGATGCACGGTGATCTCGGGCACATGCCCGTAGTGATACGGGTTTGCCTTCGCCGGGTCGCCGTACAGGTTCTGGCTGTACGCACGCAACTGCGCATCCGTGGCCGCTTTCGTGGCGTCCGGCTCGTACTCTTCGCTCGACAGATGGGTGTTCCAGGGCGACAGGCTCGCGCCGCAAGTGATCCACAGCCCATGCGCCGGCGAGGTGTCGACGTTGGCGTAGCTGACGAGCGACAGCTTGCCGGTGGCCGGATCCTGATCGAGCGTGAGCACTGCGATGGGCGACGGCAACTGGCCGTACTTATCCGCGCCGCTCAGATCCATATCGGTGTATTCGAACTGCACGACCGCGAATACCGCCTTGCCCTTCACGCCGCGTACGGTCGGATTGTCGAGCTTGAGCAGCGACGTGCCATCGGGACAATTGGAGAAGAACTGACGCTCGCTGCCGGGCTTCGAGCGGTCGATGATCGGCTGGTTGTTGATGTCGTAGTAACCGCCGGCGATGATCGTGCCGCCCTGCGTGTTCGCGATTGCGTCGCCGGTCGTGAAGAACGATTGGTAGGCCAGCTTGTAGTCGATGCTGCTGCCGTCGACAAAGCGTGCCGTCAGCGTCGAGCCGACGGTCGTCTGGGCCATGGCGGCGGGATTGTCCAAGGTCGGCGCGGGCATGCCGTTAAACGAGGCCGATGCGAACGCGGCACGCGTGGCGGGCGCGGTCGCCGCCGGCGTATCGTCGCCACCGCACGCGGCAAGCAATGGCGACGCCGCGAGCGCGCCACCGAGCGGCAACATTGGCGCGCCGGCGATCAGTTTGAGTGCCTTTCGGCGCGACAAGTCGAAGTGCTGGTCCATATTCTTGTGGGGTCCGGGTTGAAGGAGTCGCGAGTACGCCGAACGGACCACGCAAGTCCATAGCCGCGCTCGGGGAATGCGAGCATGCTATGAAATGAATATGAAACTATATTGACAGCTTTGAGTAATATGTCGAGCCGACAGGCTTTAGCCAGCCAGACGCCCGGAGGCAAGGGGTACGTGCAACAGATTGTCCCGAACCCACGCTTCGAGCGAACACACCTTGATACCTCGCTTCGCGTTAAATGTCTGGTTCCTATCCCACGCGACGCCCTGCCCCTGTGCGAACACGACACGATACTTTCGCAGTCCGTTTTGCGGCTCCTCGGCCAACTGCCGCTTCAATTCAGGCACGGTCCATTCGTTGCGGTGGACCTTCACGCCCAGTACCCTGTCGACCGTATCGGCGACCTCGCGATACGTGACCGTGTCGCCGGCGATATGCACGACCTGGTTCGAGATTCGCGGCTCGGCGAAGAGCACTTCCGCCGTCAACGCGGCGATGTCATCGGCCGTCGTTACCGTCACGGCATTGCTCCAGCTTCCCAGGGCGTTCACGGTATGGGTCGCCAGATCGACGACACCGAACGACTTCTCGAACAGGAAGCTCGTGAACATGCCTGTCGACACGATGACCCATTCGGTGCGCGACTGCGCACGAAGCAGGTCGCGCACATCGAGCTGTTCGTCGAACAGATCCTGCGCGCTGCCTCTGCCGATCACGTCGTAGTCGACGCCGAACTGCCACGGAAAGTACCGCTTGATGCCGGCGTCCAGTGCCGCGTGTGCGATCTTGCGCTGCACGCCGGGGCCGCCCACAAATCCTGTGCATGAGATGACGGTATCGAACCGGCTAAAGATGGCCGCGAGTTCGGCGCTCGTTTGCGTGGCGAGATCTCCCTCGACGAGTTCGAGGCCCAAGGCGCGCAGTTCGGCCACGTCTTTCTGTCGGGCTGGATGGTCGGACGCGATCGTCGATGGACGAAGCAGTACCGCGATCGATACGTTGTCTGCGTGCCTCGCGCGCTGGGAGAGACTGCGCAGCACAGCCATGCCGAGCTCGCCGGCACCCAGAACAAGAATGGAGTTGTCGTTCAACATATGCGTGACCCATCGGGAAAATGCGTTGCGGGAAAGGCCGGCGCATCCTCTGCCTCATGCGGAGGAGCGGCCCTTGAACGATTCGCAGTGTAGGGGCGCCAACGCCGCGCATTGTTCGCGGCACGTGAATACACAACGCGACGGCCACGACGGCCGCGCGAGGTCCGCCCGGTCCGGCCGAACGCATCGGACAGCGTCGGGTTGGTAACATGGAGGCCGTTATTGCCCAGACCAGGCAAACCCATTCGCCGCGCGCACCGCTCATGGACAAACTTCAAGCGATGACAACCTTCGTACGGGTCGTTGAGGCACAAAGCTTCAGCAAGGCCGCGGAGACCTTGTCGATGCCTCGTTCGTCGGTTACGACGATCGTGAAGAATCTCGAAGTGCATCTCGGCACGCCGCTGCTGCGCAGAAGCACGAGAAGTCTGAGCCTGACCGACGCGGGCGCGCGGTACTTCGCCTCATGTCAGGCCATCCTCGCGGAGGTGGCCAACGCGGAGAGCGAGTTGTCGGCGACTGCCGCGACACCGCGCGGACGGGTTCGAGTGGATATGCCCGGCGTGATCGGGCGCTCAGTCGTGCTGCCCCGGTTGCGCGAATTCGAGACCCGCTACCCGGACATCGAACTGGTGCTCGGCCTGAGCGACCGGCCATCGGATCTTATTTACGAAGGCATCGATTGCGCGATTCGCACTGGCGCGCTCGCGGACTCGACGCTGGTCGCGCGCCGGCTGGGCCAGCTCGCCTGGCTCACCTGCGCCTCGCCTCGATATCTGAAGCGCTATGGCGAGCCGGATTCTGTGGCCGCACTCGGCGCTCACCGTGTTATCAACTACGTATCGAATGCGACTGGCCGGCCTCTCGAATGGCGGTTCAGCATGGACGGCGAAGACGTGACAATGACGATGCGCAGCCGCTTTTCGGTCAACGAAACGGAGGCTTACGTCCAATGCGGTCTGGAGGGCCTCGGACTGATCCAGCTATCGGAATTTGCGGTGGCTCCGTTTCTCCAGAGCGGGCGACTGAAGGAAGTGCTCGCACAGGCGAGATGCTCGCCTGTGCCGGTTTCCATTGTCTATCCACAGGCCCGCGTGACGTTGGCGATCAGAACCTTCGTCGACTGGATTGTTGAGATCGCAACGACCGATCTGGCGCAGTGAAGTGCCCTGGCGGCGTACCCGTGATGGCTCCTGGCAGGACAGCGGGTTCTGTAACGCGGGCTCTGACGAAAGATCGGGACACGTTGTCGAGATATACGCCGGATACCTAATTCTTTGCCGCGGGCGCTGGGGGCACGGGCAGGATGATTTCCGAGGCGACCTTCCAGTCCTTTTCGATCTTGATCCAGTTGATCAACATCAGAAACGGCTTGGGTGTGCCATCCTGGCCCGCATAGGAAACCGTAATGGTGACCGGCGCGTACGACTGCGCCACGTCCCTCGTCAAACCGACGACCTTGAATTTCGAATAATCCGGCTGAAGCACGACCGGGCCGGATGTACCGATATCGTGCAGCTTCTGATCGATCGCGTCGTTGCCCCAGAAGCCGGCCCAATTCCCCTCCGACGGGACCGCACTCTTGGCGACAAGCAGTGCCGAAGGCGATTGCCAGAACATTTCATGCAGCGCTTTGAAGTCGTGGCGGTTGGCCGACTGCATGAGTTCGACAAAATTCGATCGAATGGTGCCGAGCGACTGCGCGTCCAGCGGCTCCTGGTAGGTGACCGAACCGGCCGCGAGCGCGCCCGTGGAGGTAGTCAAAGCGACGACAACGACCGATAGCATTCGATGCATGCGAGGCCTCTGATTCGGAAGCATGGATTGAGGATGAGTTGAGAACAAAACGGCAGTCTTGGCCCGACAACGAGATCGGCGTCCGTTTTGCGGCGGTTCGGATTCGCGTGGGCCGATGCGTATCGTATCGGTCCGAAGCGCGATCAAGCATCCGGTTTCTGCCGCGCCTGGTACGAAAATGATGTTATTTGCCGCTGCTGGCGTTCGCCTGCGTGGGGTCGCCATCGAGGTGGCGGCGCTGCCAGGCCTTTGGGCTCATTCCGGTGAGGCGCTTGAACCAGCGCCCCAGATGGGATTGGTCCACGAAGCCGCAGGCGAACGCAACGGCCGGCAATGAAAGGCCGCTGTGCAACAGCATGTCTTTCGCCTGAAAAATCTTGTTTTTGAGCGCCCATTGGTGCGGAGGCAAGCCGGTGGATTGCTTGAATTCCCGCGCGAAATGACTTGGCGAAAGTCCGCACGCCCGACCCAGCGCGGTGAGTGTGACGGTGTCATGGTCGCGAATCGACAACATGGCCTTGGCAAGCTGCAAATGCTTGGGGGCAAGGCCGCCGCGAACCCGGCGCAGTCTCCCCGTGGCGTAAGTGTGGTCGTAGCCGTCGAGTACGTAGGCGTGAATGGTGCGTGTGGCGACCTCGAAGAACAGCGCGGACGAAACGCCTGGGTAGGTGTCGCGCGCGGCGTCGCGTTGGGCCGCGTGAACCTGAACGGTGACGAAGGAAGGCTTCGGGGCGCTTGCGGCGGATTGCTCGATCACGACCTGACCTGCGTCTTTGACGGCGGTTGACTGTCGACGGCGGCGTCGGCCAGCAGCCGGTCCAGCGCGGCCGTCAGGTGTTCAATGGGCGCGACACCTCGCACGACCAGCGGAGGCGTTTGCAGCCCATTGCTCGCGCATGACAACATGACGAACGGAAGCCCCGTTACGCCGAGTCGGCCGGCCATTGCTTCGTCATCTTCGATCGCCGTTCTGAACCGGTTGCCAGCAAGGGATGCGGATAGCGCCGAGCGATCCACCCCACATTCGTCTGCTATATCGAGCAGCACGTCCACGTTGCCGATATCTCTTCCATCCTCGAAAAAAGCCTTGAAAAGCGCGCGATGCACGCTATCGAAGCGCCCTGCACCGCGGCTGAAAAAGGCCGTTTCAAATGCGAGCCGGCTGCGCGGCGCCACCGGGGGCAGCCTCATTTTCACATGACGTTCGGCGGCGAGCGGGTAGACCGCGTCGAGCCAGATGCGCTTGATGTATTCGCCGTCCGGTTCGATCAGAGGAATTGGATCGGGACGCAGTTCGAAGGCGTGCCACTCGATGACCAGTGGCACGCGAGACTCCTCGATGAACTGATCAAGAATGCCCATTTGCAGATAACAGAAAGGGCACACGTAGTCTGTCCAGCAATCCATGCGAACGGTCGGCGTCGGAATCATGCGAGAGCACCTGGGTATTTGCTAGGGCGTAGGCTTACATCGAAATCGAATATCAAGGCTGAATCGCGCCACTCTAAGGAAGATGCTGGAGATCGTCCATATCGCAATGTCTCGTTCGCATGATCCTCCGTGTACGGCATATCTCCCACTGTATCGAGGACGGCCGGAACCCTCGACAATCATAAATATTTGTGTCGCCGATGCGCGCGATGGCTGCCGGATAATGCAGTGGTTTTTAATACTCGCGGAACTGTATGAACGAATTTATCGAATTCGGTCGCTTGAGCGGTCGAGCCGTCGCCGCCTTGATGGGCGGTGCTCCGGGCCTTCACACTCGATTTACGGAGGATTGTGCGGTCGTATTCAGCGGGGAACCGCATGCCGCGATGAACATGATAATTGCACGTCTCGGCGCTGAAACTGAAGACGTGCTGTTGACGAGCGCCGCGCGCGCGCGTCGCTGCGGACACCCCGCTCTGGCGCTTATCGCGCAAGAAGGGGCGGCAGAAGCGTCGGTATCGGCATCCGCGTGCGGTTACACACACGCGGGGCAGATGCCGCTTATGGTGCTGCGCAAGGATGCGCTACCCGGTGCCGCTCATACCTGCGAGCTTGTTCCTGCGGTCGACGACCCGTTAATTTCGCGTGCGATCGCATTGCGCTCGGAGGGACGCTATTCGATCGAGTCGATGAAAAGGACGGTCAATCCATCGATGATCGTGGATCCAACAGTGGCGATCTTTGTCGGAATCTCGCGCGGCGACGCCGTCAGTACACTTACGGTAACGGCCAGTGGCAACACAGCCGGGATCTGGTTCATGGCGACCGCAGAGTCTCGCCGGCGCCAGGGTTTCGGCCGGTCCCTGCTCAGTCAGGCAATCGCTTTATATCGAAATCGCGGAATCGAAAGGTTCTATTTGAGCGCGACCGAGGCAGGCAAGGCGATGTACGCGAGTCTGGGTTTCCAGACAATCGGAACGTGGGACGTCTGGCTCTGCGGCCTAACGGCTACCGGCACCTGAAAGCCGCTATCGAGCGCTTTACCGACAGGCTCCGTTAATGTTCAGGCTCAGCCCTACACGGCATCGACGTGTTGCGCAGATGGCGGACTCGCCCGCCGAAAAGGCTGTCTTCGCCACGTTGGCGCGAACGCCCGGCTGCTGCGAAGCAGCGGCGCCTGGCGTCCTCGAGCGATAAGAAACGGTGGGCATAAACGGCGAGCCAGGCTCCCCCACTCCGGAACCGGCCCGCCGTTAGAAGCAATGCCGCGTCAGGCAGTCTTCTCTTGAGCAAACGGCAGCGAATACGACCGCTTGCCTGTCGCCGCAAAAATCGCGTTAGCCACTGCTGGCCCAACCGGCGCGACACCCGGTTCGCCGATGCCGGTCGGCGCCTCCGCGGACTGCACGATGTGCACTTCGACCTTCGGCATTTCGCTCATGCGCAGCACCTGATACCCGTCGAAGTTGTTCTGCTCGACGCGCCCGTCCTTCAGCGTGATCGCGCCGTACAGCGCGGCGCCGAGGCCGTAGCCGATGCCGCCTTCGATCTGCGCGGCAATCACGTCCGGATTGATCGCCGTGCCGCAGTCCACTGCGCACACCACACGGTCGACCTTGACCTTGCCGTCCTGGCCCACCGACACCTCAGCCACCTGCGCGACAAACGTGTGGAACGCCTCGGCCACCGCGATGCCGCGGCCCTTGCCCGGCGGCAGCGGCGCGTTGCTCCAGCCCGCCTTGCTGGCCGCCAGATCGAGCACGCCGCGCATGCGCGGCTGGTTGGCGAGCAGATTGCGCCGGAACGTGTACGGGTCCTGACCGGCCGCATGCGCCGCTTCGTCGATAAACGCCTCGACGGCATACGCGGTATGCGAGCTGCCGACCACGCGCCACCACAGCACCGGCACGCCGGTGCGCGTGGTCGCGAGTTCGACCGACAGGTTCGGAATGGCATACGCGATATTCGCCGCGCCTTCCACCGAGGTCGAATCGATACCGTTCTTCGCGAGGCCCGAGAAAGGTGTGTCCGCAACGATCGACTGACCGACGATGCGGTGCTGCCAGCCCACCAGTTTGCCGTCGTCGGTCAGACCGGCTTCGAGTTTGTGAAAGTAGATCGGCCGGTACAGGCCGCCGTGGATATCGCATTCGCGCGTCCATTGCAGCTTGAGCGGCGTGCCGTTCGCACCGAGCGCCTTGGCGATCGACACCGCTTCGACGATATAGTCCGAGCCCGGATTCGCGCGCCGGCCGAAGCTGCCGCCCGCATACAGCGTATGGATCTTCACCTGCTGCGGTTGGAGCCCCGCGGTGTGCGCGGCGTTGGCCTGGTCGACGGTCTGGAACTGGTCGCCCGCCCAGATTTCGCAGCTGTCGGCGGTCAGCTTGACGACGGCGTCGAGCGGTTCCATCGGCGCATGCGCGAGGTACGGGAATTCATAGCTCGCGGAAATTTTGCGCGGCGCGCCGGCAATCGCCTTCGCCGCGTCGCCTTCGGTGCGCGCCGGCAGGCCGGGCTGCTCGGCGAGGTTGCGGTACTCGGCCATGATGGCGGCCGAGCTGCGCTTTTCGGCGTGCGTATCGTCCCATTCCACTTTCAGCGCGTCGCGGCCCTGTTTCGCGGCCCAGAAGCTCTTCGCCACCACCGCGACACCGCGCGGCACCTGCACGACGTCGACGACGCCCGGCACCGCCTTGGTCGCGGTCGCGTCGAACGACTTGACCGTGCCGCCGAACTGCGGCGGGCGCTGCACGAGCGCGACCAGCATGCCGGGGAACGTCACGTCGATCGTGAACTGCGCGGTGCCGTTGGTTTTCGACGGCACGTCGACGCGCGGCACGCGCGTGCCGACCAGCTTGAAGTCTTTCGGGTCTTTCAGCGTGACCTTGTCCGGCACCGGCAGCGCGGACGCCTGCGCGACCAGCGAGCCGTAGCTCGCGTGCCGGCCGCTTGCGTCGTGATAGACCACACCGCGCTCGGTGCGCAGCGACGCAGCGGGCACCTGCCATTGCTGCGCGGCCGCCGATACCAGCATCGCTCGGCCCTTCGCGCCGGCCTCGCGCAGCTGCGTCCACGAATTGGCCATCGCCGAGCTGCCGCCCGTGCCCTGGATCTTGCCGAACGCGAGGTTCGCATAGCGGGTCGCATCGGCGGGCGCGCTTTCGACGCGTACGCTGGACCAGTCGGCATCGAGTTCTTCGGCGACGATCGTCGCGATGCCGGTGTATGCGCCCTGGCCCATTTCGACGTGTTTCGCGATGACGGTCACGCTGTTATCGGCGCCGATGCGCAGGAACGCATTGGGCGCGAACGTGCTACCGCCGGCCGGCGCTTCGGCGGCCAGCGCGCGCTTGCCGAGGCCGCCCCATTCGAAGCCGATGGTCAGCGCAAGCGCGGCGGCGGTGCCGACGCCTTTCAGAAACGTGCGCCGTGCGGGGCGCTGGATCTCTACGATATCGGTCGTCATCGTTCACCCCTGCATCGATTCGGCGGCCGTGTGAATGGCGGCGCGAATACGCGTGTAGGTTGCACAGCGGCAGATGTTGCCGCTCATCGCGGCGTCGATATCCGCGTCGGTGGGCGCGGGGTTTTCCGTGAGCAGCGCGGTGGCCGACATGACCTGGCCGGACTGGCAGTAACCGCACTGCGGCACCTGGTGTTTGACCCAGGCGGCCTGGATGGCGTGCGCCTGTTTGCTGTCCAGCCCTTCGATGGTCGTGATGTGGCGGCCGGCTACGGCCGACAGCGGCATCATGCACGAGCGGATCGGCTGGCCTTCGAGATGCACCGTGCAGGCGCCGCATTGCGCCATGCCGCAGCCGAACTTCGTGCCGTGCAGGCCGGCCACTTCGCGAATCGCCCATAACAGCGGCATGTTGGGATCGGCGTCCAGTGTGGTGGACTTGCCGTTGAGTATCAAGGTGGTCGACATCGACTGCTCCGTGGAGAGGATGATTTGTGGTTGTGCGTTTTGCGCATGCGTGACGCGCGGCTGCGCTGCCGGGCAGTGGCTGGCGGCGGCGCGGGTTCCGCGTGGCGCGGATGCGCAAGACATTGCCGCGGGTCTCGGTGAGTGTCCGGATTGGCGTTCGGGTTGGGGTTGGGGTTGACGTTCGAAAGCGACGCCGGACACAGCGACGGCAACGTGTCTGAGTTTCGCCGAAAGAGAACGAACCGGGTTTGTTCGAAACTCCGGAAGGTTTGCCTAATCCTGTTTGTTCACGTTCACAGGAAGGCGAATGCGGAAGGAAGAGGATGGCGGGTAATGCGAAGTGCATTCAGCGGCGACGGTGGCGTCAAGACCACCGCGCCGCGGCGAACGACGATTCAATTAAAACGAAGGCCGCACAACCGACAGCGAGTAACGACCGAGGTTCATTTGCGCCATCTGATGCGGCAGCAGGCCCGTCCGTCTCGCGTCGTTGATCGCCGCTTGTGACTGGTCGACGGGAGCCGCATACCGATAGTTCGCCTGCTCTTGCGCGATGCTTGCCCTTACGTCGTCATTGAACGATGGCGGCGTCGATTGTGCGAATGCGAGAGCGGGCGAAACGGCGATCAAGGCTGCGATAACAGATTGTGCGATTTTCATGGCTTTTCTCTTCGGGAAAGGCGCTGCGTACCGTGTTGTACGCATCCGTTAAATCGCAGTCTAGACCTGCATCTGCTCGACAATCAGCCCTATCGGCGGAATTCATTGTTGCGGGTGCGCGCGCCCAGGCGCGAACGTGACGAAGCCGGCTGGCGGGCTCGGGGTCGCAATCCCCCCAGCCCGCGCCTTGCTTATTGCCATACCTGGTAAATCATCGGTCCGTTGCTGTATGGCCGCGGATACGATCCTGCCCAGTATCCCGCCCGGTAGACCGGGTACGGCGTCGGGACTGCCATAACCGGCTGCACCACGGTGGGCACCGGATACGGCTGATACTCCTCCTGCGCGTAAACGGGCACGTACGGCACGGTACGCACCGGCGGTGCATACGCGGGTTGCACGTAGACCGGCTGCTGCCGATACGGCGAAGGCCCCTCTTCGTAAGCCGGCGCTTGCGCGTAGACCGGCTGAGGCGCGTAACGTGGTGCGGGTGGCGGCGCGTACCTCGGCTGCTGCTGCGCCGCGGCCTGGTAGCGCGGCTGCGGCTGGGCCGCCACGGCGCGCTGCGCGGTCTGCGGCGGCTGCGGGACGGGGGTCACGGTGGCCTCGTCGTCGTCATCGTCGCCGGGCAAGCCGGGCGGAAGCGGCGGCACCTCTTTCGCCTTGGCCGGCTTCGACGTTTGCTTCAACTGATCCTTCAACGAAGCGTACGTCTCGGCGTCTTCCTTCGCCCGAGCGGCGTAGCCATTGTGATAGGCATCGCTCAGGTCTTTCTGACGGGCCTTGTTTTCCTCATCGGCTGTCACACGTTCTTCGCCGGGATCGAGCGACACATCCGTCCCGCCGTTGTCGTATGCCGATTTCGGACCGTCGGCTAGTGCTGGAATGGATTGCAGCGATGGCGCCAACACCACCGACGCAACCGCAATCCCTAACAACGATTTAGTTCTCATGGCTTCACCTCGTAGCTAGAGAGACAAATGGAAATGCGTAAGCGACCTCCCTGGTCGACCCCATGCCGATACGCAGCCTCGTGCGTGGTGATAGACGCCACCCTTCTCGTGACTGCACAACGCCCCCGGATAATCCGATCTCTTGAGCATTTCACGGTCGCTCTCACGACAGTGCGATCTGGCTAAATGCAATGGCTTGCAGATTGCATATCGTCCGTCGATCGCTTGTGGCATGGCGGATTGGTGGTGCTTAAACAGCCACGCATCTCGCGCCGTTCGCGATGACGTTATTCATTTTTCATGTGCGACTTCCTTGCCGGAACCCTCTTAAACGCATACCCGAAGCCAGACGACGCACGCCGCTGAAACCATGTCGGCAATCGGATGGTGTTCGATCGAAATAGGAAACTCCGTACGGAAATACTCACATCTGACAAACGGAAGGGATGGGGAAATACCTAGGGCGGGGGTAGGCGGGAAACGGGATGGTGAATCTGCGGCCGGGCTGTATTTGAAGTGTTGGCGATGAAAACGTTCTCAGTGCCAGTCTCGGCGCTGCACTACTCCACTCCAAGCAGCCCGTTGTTGAACTCGATGACATAGGGATGTTCGTTCGGACCTGCATTGTTGCGCAGTTGCCTGGCCCGTTCGAGCACGACTTCGTCTGTATCTGTGCCTAGAAGGCGCAGGGTTTCATCGAGGCACTCCCGTAGTGGCGTCGCACGAGGTTCGTTTGCGCTGTTCAACAAGTCGGTCTGCGTCCACGGCACGACAATCTCGATGACTCGCACGGAGGTGCCGCGCAGCTTGTAGCGCTGGGACAAGGCATAGGAGTGCAGCGCGGCTTTTGTTGAGCAATACACTGCGGTAAGGGCGAACGGCGTGAAGGCCAACCACGAGGTGTTGTAGAGAATCGCCGCTTCTTTTTGTCTCTTGAGATGGTCGATCAGTGCCGAGGTCAGCCGAATCGGGCCGAGTAAATTCGTAGCGATGGTGGAAGTGAGCAAGTTTTCATCGATGGTGCCCGCCGCGTCGTCAAACTGCATGATGCCAGCGTTGTTGAAGACGACATTCAGGTCTGGATATCGGTCGGTGAGCGTCTGCGAGACGGTCGCTATGCTGGACGCGTTCTCGATATCCAGTTCCAGGGATTGCATTCCCGGGTTGGCCGTCGTCACCTCGTCCAGAAGGTTTTTCCGCCGGCCCGAGATGATGACCTTGTTGCCGAGACTGTGGAAAGCCTCCGCGATACCGCGTCCGATGCCCGATCCCCCGCCCGTGATGAAAACCGTATTGCCTGTCAGTTTCATTGGTCGATTTCCTGTACGTGCGCTTGGGTTGGGTCGAAGCCGATCCTCGATAGCAGAGGCTCTCGCGTGGACACCTTCAACAATGACATCGGCAATCGGTGGAACATGATGCGCTAGCCATCGGTGACGATCTTATATCGCTGCGTTTTGCATCGGCTATTCTGAAACGTGCCTATTTCATGACCGAAAGCGCTCTGCCGGCTGACGAATCGGACGACTATGCGATGGCTCCCAATGGCTCGCTCCACGCGTCAAGATTCCGCCGCGCGCCGTCATCGAGCCGTGAACGACAAAACGGCAACAAAGTCTTAGCGCTTGCTTATCTCGAATGAGACAAGGAACGACAAATTACGCGAGCTAAAGCGCTACGTCTATTGGACGATTCTTAGCTTTTTTAACTCACACCAAGCATTTCGTTGGGCACGGCAGTTTTTGCTTATGTCGCCGGAAATTCCGCGTTTTCCTTGCTTCAAGCAGGCGTTAATTTTTCGCTTGTTGCGCTTATTTTTAGCCTACCCAAGTCATTGCATTCGCGCATCCGATCATCGAAAATATGATGGATCGCTAAAGAACGTGAAGCGCGTTCTTTCTACCAGCAAACGGAATTAGAAGAAGGGAGAGCAGGAAGGAGAAAGAGCGCGGGCCGCATGGGCTGGCACCCATACGACCCGCTAACCACAACCAACTCAACCAAGGAGTTGACCATGGCTAAACGCAATCATAAAACAGAGGACGGTATTCCGGTTCGTTACTTGACTGTGTCGAGACTACGCCAGCCGTTTTATCGTCCCAAGGACTGGCCGGTTTGGAAGCGCGGTTACGACGATTATGAGCCTGCGCCCTGGATTCGTCTGTCGGGGCGCTGGCTGCGGGAAGCGGGGTTTGAGATTTCCGACAAGGTCCGCGTGGAAGTGCATAAGGAGAAGTTGGTGATTACGCCGGCTTGATGTGAGAGGGGTGCGGACCAGAGGGTGGTTGGCTCTGGTCCAAACATCATTATTCAGCCCTGTTCCGACGGCCTGTACCAGTTCCTCCAAAAAGCTCGGCGCGTGGCAGTGCTTGGTTCATTGCCTGGCCTTACGGGTCCATATCAAGCAGCGCATTCCGCGCTTCCGGTAGCCGTTCCGATCTGCTTGCTTCAATCCATCGCGCAACGTCCCATCGTCGATGCTCCGTGACCTCAGCGCGTGCGCAGGTCTGACGCACTCAGCACGGGCAAGCGACAGTGAGGTTGCTCTCCGGCTTATCGCTTCAATCTCGACGTATTGTGTTTCGACCGATTTAGTGTCCCTGCAAAGCGGAGCTGATCAGTCGATAGCGACGTTGCAACTCCGGAATAAGATTGCTTTCGCGGACCGCGTCTTTCATGATGCGACGCACATTTGCCTTCTGCCGGCCGCCGGCGAGTTCCGGAAATTTCTCGATCATTGCAGCATGAATCCGCGCGGCTTTATCGCTGCGCAGATGAAGCTCGCGATACGCGACGCTCACCCCATAAAGGTGCTCGTTGCTCTCCGCGAGTTCTTCTTCGGTCATGTGTTCTGGCTGAATCGACCTTACCCGAAGGTAGAAGGGCCACCAGTAAACTTCGTTCTCGTCGGGCTGGGCATATTGATACCAATCCGCGTCAAAAATCTGGATCCAGTTATCCCCCGTTTCATATTCAAACTTGGTGCCGGATAACGCAACCGCGAGGTCAGCCTTTACGAACGATAAACTCTTTAGGCGGGTCAGCCTCGATACGAGCTCAGAATGGTGTTGTGCAAATAACCAGAGGTCGCTATCCGGCTCACCCAAAGTCAAGTTTTGCGCCTTGCTCAAACGCGCCGCTCGAGCCTCCGCAAGGGGCATGAGGAGCGAGCGGTATTTCCGGGAGAGCCTTGCGAGAATGGTGTCGACGTCTTTCTCGGCTTGCGACTCGTAGTCCGCCTGGCGCTGGCAATAGGAGATGAGCAGGTTGGCTGACTGATTACCTCGTCGTAACTGCGCCTCCGCGCGGCTCGCGCCGGCCTCCAACCATGAATAGTCCAAGTAGATCCAATGCCGAAGCAGTTCACGCAATTGCAGTTGTCTTGAACGGCCCTTGTCGAGCGCGATGAGCGCGACGCGATAATTGCGGAAGCTCGGGTGCCGCTCGACAAGCGCACTGACCGAACGTCGGTAACGGTTCAGTTGCTGATTGCCGAGACGTCCCTTGTATTTGTTTTCCACCACAATGACGAACCGGTTGACGGGGTCGACAATGAAAAAGTCAAGGTGATTATCTGGCGATATACGGTACTCTCTTAGTAGCAGAATGCTATGAAATCCCGTGAGGCTGGTCCGCGCTGGCGTCCAATAGGCAAAGAAGTCAGCGTTGGGGCCATCTTCGACTTCGCAAGCAGCCCAAGCGGCCGTGAGGAAGTCCTTGAAAACTGCATCGCCCTGACCGTGACCTTCCCGCGGGTTTAGCAGCCACTGCAGTATCTGCGAATGCTGTGTCTCCTGCGGTTCAATAATGTCAAAGATATCGTTCGCTCTCTTGAGCGCTTCGATCGCCTGCCCTAAGTCGGAGTCGCTGACGAACTGCTGAAATAGATCAACGTCATAGGCGGCTGCGGGCGCCCGCCTTCTTCTTGTGGCCATAAATCCCCCGGAGTAGGTCGACAATTATGCCCTAGATACAAACATCCTTAGCAAACGAGCTTTTATTCAAACGGCATAAATTTTGATCGAAGATATGCCCAAACAATAAAAGCCCTCGTATATGCTTGGGCGTACGATCCATACATTGGCGTTTTGATCCAGCATGATCGGATGTTGCGATTCTGTTCGTCTGAACCGCGGCGCCATGAAGAAGACGAGGCATAGGAAACCGGGGCAATCATGATCGAAAAAATTGACATTATCAATTTTGGATGTTTTTCTAATTTCTCGTGGAACGCTGAAGTTAGAGATTCTGGTAACAACATCGTCAAGTTTAAAAGATTGAACATTATCTATGGGCGCAATTATTCGGGAAAAACCACCCTATCGAGAATTGTTCGAGCACTTGAGACCGGGGCAATCTCGCCACGGTATGTTGATCCGTCTTTCACGATAACCCTGTCCTCAGGTACCGCCACCAACAGTCAGATTCCACTTCAGGGCCATGACGTCCGCGTGTACAACAAAGATTTTGTCGACCAGCACCTTGCGTTCCTCCGGGATGAACAAGGGCACATTTCACCGTTCGCTGTGCTCGGGCTGCAAAACAAAGAAATTGAGTCAGAAATCGAGAGACTTGAACTGGAACTCGGAAACCCCGAACAGCAAACAGGCTTGCGGCACAATTATCAGGAAAAGAAAAAAGAGCACGCGGAAAAACAAAAGCAAGCGAGGAAGGCCCAAGAAGAACTCGAGAGCAAAATCTTCGATAAGGCGAACAAGAAGCCGACAGGCATCAAGCACAATCCACTCTACAAAGACGTGAACTACGACGTTCGCAGACTGAGAGTGGATATCAAGACCGTCCAGGACAACCAAATTACGCCGTTAGAAGAAACCGAGCGTAGCGCAGAAGTCAGTCTTCTTAGGGAAATCGCCCTCCCTGATGTGAAAAAACACCTATCGTTCGATCCTGCACTGGCCGGCCTTGTCACGATAGCCAACGACCTCTTAACTCGAAAAATCAAACCCAGCGCGCCCATACAGGATTTGCTGAATGACGCCATCCTGCAAAGCTGGGTCAAATCAGGAGTTGGCCTTCACCAGGGAGGACGATCTACCTGCGGCTTCTGCGGTAACCCTTTGCCCACGGATTTGTGGGAAAGACTCGGAAAGCATTTCAGCAAAGAATCGATCGATCTGGAAAAAGAAATCGACGCTTTCTTGCAAAAAATTACCCGCGAAGAGGAGTGCCTCAAAGCAATCACGACAGTTGAGCGGAACGCGTTGTATTCGATCTTCCATGTCGAATTCGACACCTTGAGGAGCGGCCTTGAAAAATTACTCCGTGAGTACGAGGCAAGTCTCGTAACACTGCAAGGCGAACTTAGCGCCCGCAAAAAGGACATCTTTTCTGAGCGCCTGTCAGTTGTAGTTTCCGACAATGCCGAAGCGATACTAGAGACGATCTCCTCAATAAATAACGTGATCCGGAAAAGCAACGAAACGACTGCATCGCTCTCGGAGAGACAGAAAACTGCACGGGACAAACTGCGCCTCAGTGAGGTCGCACAGTTCGTTATCGACGTTAATCTCGCGGGCGAAGGTGAAAAAATTAAGGCGCTCGATGACGCTGTAGTTATAATCAAGCAGGCACTCGACGAAATTCAATCGGAAGGAAAGAAGCGAACGGACCGTATCAAGGAACTAAAGACCCGACTCCGCGATGAAACGCAAGGCGCCGAGAGAGTCAATCACTATCTTGGGCATTTCTTGGGTCACGGTGGTCTTCGTCTTTCCGCGGTTGAGAAAGCAGACACGGCCTCATATCGCTTTGAAATACTGAGAGGCGATCTCTCTGCGTATAATTTGAGTGAAGGCGAGTGCAGCCTTGTCGCATTCTGCTATTTTCTGGCGAAACTCGAGGATGTCGAGACGAAAGGGAAGAAAGTGATCATCTACATAGACGATCCGATTTCGAGTCTCGATAGCAATCACATCTTTTTCGTCTACAGCCTGATCGAGAATTATCTGGCCAGACCCGTCGAGCTGGCGGACGGAAAGTCGGAGCATCGGTACGAGCAGATGTTCATCTCCACACACAACCTTGAATTTTTAAAGTACCTGAAAAGGCTTACCAAACCCGCAAGAAACAGCGAGCATTTTTTGCTCACCAGGAAAGATCAATCAAGCATGATCGGCCTAATGCCGAGTTACCTGCGAAATTACGTCACGGAGCTTAACTTTTTATTTGGCGAGATATACTGCTGCTCGAATCAGGGCAACGCGGGCCGCCATTACCACAGCTTCTATAATTTCGGAAATAATCTTAGAAAATTCCTTGAAGCGTTCCTCTTTTTCAAATATCCGTTTTTTAATAGTGAGCGCAGCGATTATGATAAACGGGTTCAGATGTTCTTCTCAGACGGAACGAATTCAGAAGCGCTCGTGCAACGCTTGACCAATGAATTCTCACACCTTGGAGAATTTATTGACCGAAGCGCCCAACCAATCGATTGTGCAGAGATAGCATCGATCGCGAAATTTGTGCTGAAGAAAATTAGAGACAACGACAAGGAACAATTTGGCTATTTTCTTCTTAGCATAGAGAAGACGGACCCATTCGTGTCTTGACTTGAGCATGAAGTATCTTGTCGTGCGTATAGTCCGACAGAATATTGTGTTCGATCGATTCCTATGAGAAGTAGATAAATTATCGACTCATCGAAGGGGCCGCAGTAGACAGACAAGAGTATTCAGCTTCGCAAGTGTGCAAGACAGGTTGTCCGAGCCTGGCCGCCTAAGTGCGGAGCCGACTCCAAGTCACAAAGTAGCGACGACATCGTCGAGTGCCTGCTGACAGAGAGTCACGTCTCGCATATTCACACGCACATTGCCGCCATGTACCGGATAGTGACGTTGTTGCAAGACGGACAGAGGCAACCCATTGTGTGCCGCCACAACGCCAACCGTATTGAAGTCTCGCAGGGGCCTCGAATATTGTTGCCGAAACTCTTGCACAGAGTGAATGGCCACTGCACGCTGGGTAAACCGCTGCGGATTGGAGTGAAATTGCTGAAAGAGTTCGTCAGCAGTGGCATCTGATAGAGCTTGGAACGCCGTTGCCGCTCCTACGTATTGCGTGAGGCGATTGCCTACGATCATGTGCATGAGCGGGCGCGGCAGACCACTAGTCTGCGCCCTGAACGCGAACGTGAAATTCCCGTAGATTGGGTGAGGCGGATTCATACCGTACAAGAGGATGAACATAGCCGAAGCAGCCACGCGAGATGAGTCGTCCGCATTGACGGGGACGATCAATCTGTCGGCTGCAGATACAGCAATCTCGGTGTACACCCCGAAGCTCGGATTGGTGTCAATGAATACCACCCAAGGCGCAGCATCGACTTGATCAAGGTTGCCGATCAAGTTGCGAATGGCTTGATGTACCCACAGCCACGGGTTCGCGTTTGCTGTGAGAGGCTGAGCTGCAGCCACGGCATTGATCGCGGGCACCATCGGCTCGAGATTGCCGTCACCGCACATTAAATAAAGATTTGCGGGGATCGCATGGTTACCTGTGGCAATGTGAATGAGGTACTGGTTCGGGTGCGGGAGTGGAGCTCCCGGACCGGCTCCAAGCACGCTACCAAGATAACCTACGACCGTGTGTGGCGCAGCACCAGCGCACATCTGAACAAGCTGCCGCTCACCTTGTACTCCACCGCCGAGAAACATCATGCTGACATTGGCCTGCGGGCACATATCGATGACAAGTACACGGTGATCCGGATGAGTCTGCGCGTAGCGCGATGCAATGTGAAACGTCAGGGTACTTTTCCCAACGCCTCCCTTATTGTTCCACACGGCATACGACTGAAGCAAAGGCACGCTTTTCTCTCCTTATAACGAGAAACTCGTCAGCCATCGAAAATTAGTTGCGCGGAGCAGTATGAATGGGCTCTGAAGCTGTTGCAAGTAGCAGGATGGGGCAACATGAGGCAGACGACCACGAATGTCCGATCCTGCAAACGGAACTGCTACCCAATGCCTTTCGCGCAGCCGCGCCAATTCCGCCAAGCTTTTGAGAGCGGATAAAATGCATAGATAGGTCACCAGTCTGAAGTCGCTGGCGGCGCCACGACGCTCACCGATCATGGCATTCCGTACAAGCGGCAGATCTCTTTCTCCAAGCTTTCACGCCATGCCGAAGAACCGCCCACACCCGAGCGACCCCAAGCGCGCAGCGAAGGCCCGCGCTCCGGAGCCTCCCGCAAAGCCGGTGGACGAGCCACCCCAACCTGCTCTTACACGCGCCACCGCCCTCTCCGACCTCGCCACCCTCCGCGACGCCCTAAAAAAACAATCCCAACACCAACAGCAGCAACAAGCCCAAGTCCGCGAAGCGAAGCGAGCCGCCGACGCCGACTCCAACCTCTTCCGCCGCGAACTAGGCGAAGGAGTCACGCCGCTGGGAGCCAAACCCCGCGCCACCCTCCCCCGCAACCCACCTGCGCCCTTGCCAGTCCAAACGCGCTTGGACGAAGCCGCCGTCCTAACCGAAGCCATCTCCGACGAATTCGACCCGGAAATGCTTCTAGACACAGACGAATCGCTCTTCTACTGCCGCCCGGGCATCGCCCAGGAGGTGGTCCGCAAGCTCCGCCGCGGCGCATGGATTGTCCAATCGCAACTCGACCTCCACGGCATGCGCCGCGAAGAAGCCCGAGAAGCCTTGGCCGAATTCATCCGCGACTCCAGCAAAAAGGGGCTCCGCTGCCTGCGAGTAATCCACGGCAAGGGCCTAGGCTCAATCGGCAAAGAACCGGTCCTAAAAGGCAAAGTCCGCGCGTGGCTAGTACAAAAGGAAGAAGTGATAGCCTTCTGCCAGGCCCGACCGCACGACGGCGGCGCCGGCGCGGTCCTTGTCCTGCTGCAACCCGGCCCGCCAACCAACCAGCCGAAAGCCTGAACAGACCAGAACTAGACTCAGAAGCAAAAACAAAAGCACAACCCAAATGCACCCGCGCCTAACCCTAGCCCTTGCCGCCATGGAGGCCATCGGCATCCTCGCGTACGCCATCTCGGGCTTTATCGAAGCCCGCGCGCGCCGTCTGGATCCAATCGGTACATTTCTGGTCGCCATGGCCACCGCCTTCGGCGGCGGCACCGTACGAGACATCCTGCTCGAGCATCGCCCGTTCTACTGGGTCGAGCATCAGGACTATGTGATAGCGCTTTTCGTGGTGTCGTTCTTCGCGCCGATGTTGCTCAAGGCCGCCTCGGGCCTCTTCTCGGAACGCGTTCTGCTGGTGGCCGACGCAATCGGCCTGGGCCTCTTCAGCGTCTCAGGCACATCGCTCGCCTTGGACGCCCAGCTCCCCGGCTTTACCGCAGCGATGATGGGCGTCACCACCGGCGTCTTCGGCGGCGTGATCCGCGACGTGCTGTGCAACGAAGTCCCGCTCATCCTGCGCGACTCCCGCCCCTACGCCACCTGCGCGTTCGTCGGCTGCCTGCTTTATGTCTTTCTCGATCACATCAACTTCGACAACGTCTACAGCGTGCTGATCGCGACGTTGTTCATTCTGATCGCGCGGCTCGTCACCTTCAAATTCGACATCCGCCTACCGCATTAATGCGCTAATGCGGTAACGCACTCAAGCACCCAGGCATGAGCGCCCGCGCGGCGCTCAACGGTCAATGCCGCGTATCGTTAGCCGCCACCACAAACACATCCTTGCCGTGATGCGCCTCCTGCTGCGTCTGCCGCTTCATCACGCGCCCGCCTAACAAACTCTCGAACATATCCAGATCGAGTTGCGACTGCGTCTCGGCATCCGCCGCCACCTGCCCAAGCAGCGCAAGCAGCCGAACCCGATCCCCCGCCGGCGTCTCCGGGCTTTCAATCGCGCGCGCCAGCGCCGCCAGCTGCGCAAACTGACGCTGATGTCGCCGCCCCGTCAGCAGCGCTTCTTGCAGCAACGCTCCAAGCAAATCGACACGCTTCTGCGAAAGCGGCTTTTTGGGAGCGGAAGAATTGGACGTCATGATGCAGTCTCCGAAATGCTGAAGAAAAAGGCCCCAGCGTCATCGCACGCACAGGGCCTTGGCATAATCCGTCAACAAAATTCCTTAGGCTATCCGTTCTTCGGTCGCCGGGTCGAACAGCACGGCCTTCGACACATCGAACAACAACGTCATATTCTGGTCCGGCTGCGGATTCGCGCCCGGGTGCACGCGGCTCACAATCCGCTTGCCGTTCACTTGCGCAAACACCAGCGTATCCGGCCCGGTCGGCTCGATCACATCCACCTTCACGTCGATCTGCTGCAGCTTGCCGCCTTCCGCATTGTGCGCATGGCGCGGATCGGTAATGCGCTCCGGCCGCAAGCCAAGAATCACGTCCTTGCCGATATGCGACTTCACCTGCCCGTCGAACGGAAGGTTCAGCACCGTTTTCTTGACGCCCGTGTCGAGCTCCATGCCCACGCCGGAGCCCTGCTCCACCACCTTGCCTTGAATAAAGTTCATCGGCGGCGCACCGATAAAGCCGGCCACGAACAGATTCGAAGGCGAATCGTAGATATCCTGCGGCGCACCGAATTGCTGCACGATGCCGTCCTTCATCACCGCAATGCGATCGCCGAGCGTCATCGCCTCGATCTGATCGTGCGTCACATACACGATCGTCGTGCCCAGGCGCTGATGCAGCAGCTTGATTTCCGAACGCATCTCGATGCGCAGCTTGGCATCGAGGTTCGACAGCGGTTCGTCGAACAGGAACATCACCGGGTCGCGCGCCAAGGCGCGGCCCATCGCCACACGCTGACGCTGACCGCCCGACAGTTGCCCGGGCTTGCGATCGAGCAAATGCTGGATTTGCAGCATGTTCGACACGCGATCGACAATCTGCGACTGCTCGTTCTTCGGCACCTTGCGGATATTCAGGCCGAACGAAATGTTGTCGCGCACCGTCATCGACGGATACAACGCATACGACTGGAACACCATCGCGATATCGCGATCCTTCGGCGACAGATTATTGACGGTCTTGCCGTCAATCTGAATCTCGCCCTTGGTCACGGTCTCGAGGCCGGCAATCATATTGAGCAGCGTCGACTTCCCGCACCCTGAACCGCCCACCAGAATCAGGAACTGACCATCTTCGATGTCGATGTTGACACCCTTCAAGACCGGCACCCCGTTCGGGTAGGTCTTGTACACGTCACGGATGGAAAGGCTTGCCATGCTGTGAATCCTCTTGTCTCTTAACCTGCTCGATTAACCCTTCACCGCGCCCGCCGTCAGGCCGCGCACGAAATAGCGGCCGGCGATCACATAGACCAGCAGCGTCGGCAGCGCCGCGATAATCGCGCCTGCCATGTCGACGTTGTATTCCTTCACGCCGGTCGACGTATTGACGAGGTTGTTCAGCGCCACCGTGATCGGCATCGAATCGACGCCCGAAAACACGATACCGAACAGGAAGTCATTCCAGATCTGCGTGAATTGCCAGATCAGACACACCATGAAAATAGGCAGCGACACCGGCATCAGAATCTTCGTGAAGATCATGAAGAAACCCGCGCCGTCGATGCGCGCCGCCTTCACGAGTTCCGCCGGCACGCTCACGTAGAAGTTGCGGAAGAACATCGTGGTGAACGCAATACCGTAGACCACATGCACCACCACCAGGCCGGTCGTCGTGTTCGACAGGCCGAAGAAGCCTTCCAGACGCGCCATCGGCAGCAGAATGGCCTGGAACGGAATAAAGCAGCCCACCAGCAGCATCGTGAAGATCGCGTCCGCGCCGCGGAAGCGCCAGTGCGTGAGCACATAACCGTTGAACGCGCCGACAATCGACGAAATCAGCACGGCCGGAATCACCATGCGCACCGAGTTCATGAAGAACGGCTCCATGCCGTCGCATCGCACGCCCGTACACGCTTCGCTCCATGCCTTGATCCACGGCGCAAACGTCCAGTGCGTCGGCGGCGTGAGCAGGTTGCCGGCGCGCAGCTGATCGATGTCCTTGAACGACGTCGACAACATGACGTACAGCGGAAACAGGAAGTAAAGCGCAAACAGAATCAGCACCGCGTAAATCACCGCGCGGTTGAGGTTCATCTTAGGCTGCATTGCGGGTACCTCGCGATTCCAGATACATCAGCGGCACCAGCACGGCGACCACCGTCGCCAGCATCATCATCGACGATGCCGCTCCCACTCCCAGCTGCCCGCGGTTAAACGAAAACGTGTACATGAACATGGCCGGCAAATTCGACGACGTGCCCGGGCCGCCCGCCGTCAACGCGACGACGAGGTCGAAGGTCTTGATCGTGATGTGACAGAGAATCAGCAGCACCGAGAAAAACACCGGTCGCATGCTCGGAATCACAATCTTGCGGTAGATGGTCGGCAGCGTTGCGCCGTCCACTTGCGCGGCCTTGAAAATCTCGCTGTCCACGCCGCGTAAACCGGCCAGGAACAGCGCCATCACAAAGCCCGTGGATTGCCATACCGCCGCGATCACCACGCAGAAAATCGCCTTGTCCGGATCGCCGAGCCAGCCGAACGTAAAGCTCGTCCAGCCCCAGTCGTTCAACACCTTCTGGAAGCCGAGGTCCGGATTCAGGATCCACTGCCACGCGGTACCGGTCACGATGAACGACAGCGCCATCGGGTACAGGAACACCGCGCGCAAGGCGCCTTCGTTGCGAATCCGCTGGTCGAGCAGAATGGCAAGGAACAGGCCCAAACCGATGCAAATCGCAATGAATGGAATGCCGAACCAGCCGAGATTTTTTGCCGACGTCCAGAAGACGTCGTTGTCGAACAGTTCGCGGTAACGCTGCAAACCGGCGAAGTCGTAACGCGGCAACAGTCGCGAATTCGACAGCGACAGATAACCCGTGACGAGAATAAAGCCATAGACGAAGACCAGACTGATCACGACGCTGGGCGACAACACCAGCTTCGGGATCCAGCGGTCGGCGAGTGCCGCCGTCGGCGACGTGCGGCGCGTCACGGAAACCGTGCGCTTTGCGTTTCCGCTAATAGAAGCAGTCACAACTCGACTCCTGGAACTATGCCGCGAGGGCCGGCACGCTTTTCGTCGGAAGATCCGGAAAAGTGCGGCCCGTCGATGCGGCCGAGGGCGCGACTGTCGTCGAACCGTCTTGGCCCGGAGCGCATCCATGCGGTAAGCACAGACACGACCCCGGGCATCCTGCTACTGCATACCACTACTGTAGTGCGTGTAGCGCGAATTACTTGGTCTTCGCGGCCTTCGCGAGCGCTTCAACCGCGCTCTTCGAATCCTGCTGCGAGTTCATGAACTTCGTCACGACGTCGCTGATCGCGCCAGCGGTGGCGTCCGCCTGAGCCATGCCGTGAGCAAGCGACGGCACATAGCCGCCGGCCTTGATCGCAGCCTGTTCATCCGCGTACGACTTCTTCGCGCAATCGTCGAACTTGTCCATCGACACACCGAGGCGAACCGGGATCGAGCCCTTGTACAGGCTGAACTGCTCCTGGAAGGCCGGGCTCATGATCGTCTTCGCGAGCGCGAGCTGACCCGGCGTGGCCGCCGATTGACCCTTCTGCTGGAAGAACACGAACGAGTCCACGTTGAACGTGTAGCTCTTTTCCGTGCCCGGCACGGCCGCGCAGATATAGTCCGAACCCGACTTCTTGTTCGCGTTCGCGAACTCGCCCTTGGCCCAGTCGCCCATAAACTGCATGCCGGCCTTGCCGTTGATGACCATCGCCGTGGCGAGGTTCCAGTCGCGACCCGTGCGGCCGCTGTCGAAGTAGCCCTGGATCTTGCGGACCGTGTCGAACACCTGAACCATTTGCGCCGACGTCAGCGTCTTCTGGTCGAGGTCGACAAGCGCCTTCTTGTAGAAGTCCGCGCCTTGCGACAGCACGACGTCTTCCCACAGCGTCAGGTCTTGCCACGGCTGGCCGCCCATCGCGATCGGCTGGATGCCCGCGGCCTTCATCTTGTCGGCCACCGCGAAGAACTCAGGCCACGTGGTCGGCACCTTGCCGCCCGCCTTGTCCAGCGCTGCCTTGTTGATGTACAGCCAGTTGACGCGGTGCACCGAGAACGGCGCGGCCACGTAGTGACCGTCCGCGTGCATGATCTTGTCGATTTCCGGCGGGAGCTCTTTTTTCCAGTCGCCGGCGACCGAGTCGATATTGACGAGCACGCCTTGCGATGCCCAGTCCTGAATCAGCGGACCCTTGATCTGAGCCGCGCTCGGCGCGTTGCCCGCGATCACCTGGGTCTTCAGTGCGGTCATGGCCGCTGCACCGGCGCCGCCTGCTACTGCGAAGTCCTTCCAGACGTAACCCTGCTTCTGCAGATCGTCCTTCAGCACGCCGATCGCCTTCGATTCGCCGCCCGACGTCCACCAGTGCAACACCTCGACCTGCTCGGCCGCCTGTGCTGCAGCGGCGCCACACATCAGACCTGCGGCGCACAGGGCGCCCATGATCGCACGGAATTTCATTGCTTATCTCCTCCAGACACCTGACTTAAACACGTTGAGCCCCTGCTGGACAGGGAGCGGTTATGGTCGAATCAAACAGGCAAACAACTAGAACACTGCGGGAACACCGCAAGAAAACCGCGTGACGAACAGGCATCGACGAGCGCTTCGCTTCTGGCGTGCGCCTGGCTAGCCGACGTTCGGCCGCGGATGCTCAAGAGATGAGTGACTCGGAATGCAAAGAACGTCTCCTCTTTTGCTTTTGTGCCTGCCCGCGTCGCGCGTTGCAGACTCGAGGCGCTTTTTCACCGCCCGCACGCCTTTCGTTAAAGCCCTTGATGCCGCGCCCGCCTAACGGGCCGACCACATCAAAACGCATTTGTCGATAACATGCCGGGAAGCTTGTTTGACTCGGTGAAAACGCGCATTCCTGCAGGCCCCGCACGCTTTTTTCATCGAATTCACGCTACCTCTTGATTTGGATTGTAGTTAAACTACAATTCAGTGTCAAAAAAAATTTTATCGCACTACGGCCTGCTTTCAGCGCCTTCCAAAGGCATCGCGGAGACACATGCAAACGGATTCCAGCTTCACCTTCGTGCTGTTCGGCGGCACCGGCGATCTGTCGATGCGCAAGATCCTGCCCGCGCTGTACGAAGCGCATCGCGCAGGCATGCTGGCCGCGGGCGGCAAGATCTACGCGGTGGCGCGCCATATCGACGGCCGCGAGCAATACCTGCAGTGGGTCAACGAACACGTGCGCGCCCATGTGGCCAGCGCGCAGTTCACGGAAGACGCGTGGCGCACGTTCCTCGATCGTATCGAGTTCGTCGCAATCGACCTCGGCAAAGCCGAAGACTTCGTCCTGCTGCGCGATGCGATTGCGAATCTGCCCGGTATTCGCGTGTTCTACCTGGCAACCGGCCCTTCGCTGTTCGTGCCGATCTGTCGCGCGCTGGCTTCGGTCGGGCTTAACGAGAATTCGCGCATCGTGCTCGAGAAGCCGTTGGGCTACGACCTGCGTTCGTCGAATGCGATCAACGACGCGGTCGGCGAGATGTTTGCCGAAGAGCAGATCTACCGGATCGACCACTATCTGGGTAAAGAGCCCGTGCAGAACCTGCTCGCACTGCGTTTCGGCAATGCGCTGTTCGAGCCGCTGTGGCGCCGCGAGTGGGTGGAAAGCATTCAGATCACGATTGCCGAAGAACTCGGCGTGGAAGCGCGCGGCGATTTCTACGACAATACGGGCGCGTTGCGCGACATGGTGCAAAACCATCTGCTGCAGCTGCTTTCGATTGTCGCGATGGAACCGCCGCATTCGATGGACTCCGATTCGGTCCGCGACGAAAAGCTGCGCGTGCTGCGCGCCTTGAAGCCGATCGATCCGCGCGATATCAGCCGCGTGGCCGTGCGCGGTCAATATCATGCCGGTGTGATTCGCGGCGCGGCGGTGCCGGCCTATGCGAACGAATCGGGCGTGCGGCCCGATAGCACCACCGAAACGTTCGTCGCGCTCAAAGCGGAAATCGAAAACTGGCGCTGGGCCGGTGTGCCGTTCTTCCTGCGCACGGGCAAGCGTCTGGCCGATCGTGTGGCGGAGATTGTCGTCAACTTCCGCGCGGTGCCGCATTCGGCGCTCGGTGCAACTGCCTTGCGCGCCGGCGCCAACCGCCTCGTTATCCGCTTGCAGCCGAACGAAACGATCCGCCTGTATTGCCTCGCGAAGAAGCCCGGCGAAGGGATGAACCTGTCGAGCGTTCACCTCGATCTCGCGTTCGATCAGTTCTTCCGCGAAGGTCAGATGGAAGCGTATCAACGGCTGCTGCTCGATGTGATCAACGGCCGTCTCGCGCTGTTTGTGCGCCGCGACGAGCAGGAAGCCGCGTGGCGCTGGGTCGAGCCGATCCTGAACGAATGGGCCGCGTCCGGCACGAAGCCGAAGCCCTATGCGGCCGGCACGTGGGGCCCGGCGGCCGCCAGCGCGATGCTCGCGCAGCACGACACCTGCTGGCTCGAGGAAGAGAATTGATCGACGGCGGCGCTGATGACGCACCTGAGCACGCAGCATCGTGCGCGGCGCCGCCGTGTTTTTGTAACAGTACCGTGTGCGATTTCCGATGTCATTTTTCTCGCTGTTCTTAGACTAAACAAGAAAGCAGCACGGAGGAGAAGTCCATGATCCAGCTACATGCTTTCGACGACCAGGCGGCGCAATCCGCCGCTTTGGCCAAGGCCGTGAGCAACGCATTGCAGGCGTCGCTCGCCGCTCAGACCGCCACGCCCGGCGTGAGCGGCGGCCGCGTGACCTTTGCCGTGTCGGGCGGCACAAGTCCACGTCCGTTCCTGCAAACCTTATCGCACGAGCCGTTCGACTGGTCGCGCGTCGACGTCACACTGGTCGACGACCGTTGGGTGCCCGATACCGACAGCGCCAGCAACTCGCGTCTCGTGCACGAAACGCTGCTGCAGAACGCAGCCGCGAGTGCGAGCTATCTGCCGCTCGTCGATACGTCGACCACGCTCGAAGCGCGAGTCGCCGCATTGAACGGCGACCCGAAACGGCGCGTGCCGAACGTCGCCGTGCTCGGCATGGGCGAAGACGGGCACACCGCGTCGATTTTCGCGGACGCGCCCGAGTGGGACTTCGCGATCACCACAACCGACCATTTCGTCGCCGTGCATCCGGGCAGCGCGCCGCATGCGCGTATCAGCTGGTCGATGTCGGCGTTGAAGAAGGTCGATCATCTGTTCCTGCTGATCGCCGGTCCCAAGAAGATGGACGTGCTGAACGAAGCGTCCGCCACCCTGCAAAAAAAAGCCATTTCTCAGCTCGCAAACGACAAGGGGGTAAGACTCGATGTCTACTGGTGTGCCAACTAAAGCTGCCCCGCAAGCGGGCCAGCACGCCGATGGACCGAGGCTTCTCGCCGATGTCGGCGGGACCAATGCGCGATTCGCGCTCGAGACCAGACCGGGGGAGATCACGCAGGTGCACGTTTATCCGTGTGCCGACTATCCGGGCATCGCGGAGGTCATCAAGAAGTACCTGAAAGATACGAAGATCGGCCGCGTGAATCACGCGGCGGTCGCCATCGCGAATCCGGTCGACGGGGACCAGGTTCGGATGACGAATCATGATTGGCACTTTTCGATCGAAGCGACGCGTCGGGCCCTGGGCTTCGATACGCTGCTGGTCGTCAACGATTTCACCGCGCTGGCAATGGCGTTGCCGGGCCTGACCGACACGCAGCGCGTGCAGGTGGGCAGCGGCACGCGCCGGCCGCATAGCGTGATCGGTTTGCTTGGGCCCGGTACGGGCATGGGCGTGTCCGGTCTGATCCCAGCCGACGACCGCTGGATTGCGCTCGGCAGCGAAGGCGGCCATGCGTCGTTTGCGCCGTCCGACGAGCGCGAAGACCTCGTGCTGCAATACGCGCGCAAGAAGTGGTCGCATGTGTCGTTCGAGCGCGTGGCGGCGGGTCCGGGCATCGAGATCATCTATCGCGCGCTGGCGGCGCGCGACAAGAAGCGCGTGGCGTCCACGCTCGATGTGTCGGAGATCTCCAAGCGCGGGCTCGAAGGCGATCCGCTCGCGGCCGAGACGCTCGATGTGTTCTGCGGCATTCTCGGCACGTTCGCCGGCAATATCGCGGTGACGCTCGGTGCGCTGGGCGGCATCTATATCGGCGGCGGCGTGGTGCCGCGGCTTGGCGAGTTCTTTGCGAAGTCGTCGTTCCGTCAGCGCTTCGAAGCGAAGGGCCGCTTCGAAGACTATCTGAAGAACGTGCCGACCTTTGTGATTACCGCCGAATATCCGGCATTTCTCGGCGTCTCCGCGATTCTTGCGGAGCAGCTGTCGAATCGCACGGGCGGCAGTTCTTCCGCGGTGTTCGAACGGATTCGCCAGATGCGCGATGCGCTGACGCCCGCGGAACGCCGCGTGGCCGATCTCGCGTTGAACCATCCGCGTTCGATCATCAACGATCCGATCGTCGATATCGCGCGCAAGGCCGATGTGAGCCAGCCGACCGTGATCCGTTTCTGCCGCTCGCTGGGCTGCCAGGGCTTGTCCGATTTCAAGCTGAAGCTCGCCACCGGTTTGACCGGCACGATTCCGGTGAGCCATAGCCAGGTGCATCTTGGCGATACGGCCACCGACTTCGGCGCGAAGGTGCTCGACAATACGGTGTCCGCCATTTTGCAGTTGCGCGAGCATCTGAACTTCGAGCATGTCGAAGCGGCCATCGACCTGCTGAACACCGCACGACGTATCGAGTTTTACGGGCTCGGCAATTCGAATATCGTCGCGCAGGACGCGCACTACAAGTTCTTCCGCTTCGGCATTCCGACCATTGCTTATGGCGATCTGTATATGCAGGCCGCTTCGGCTGCCTTGCTCGGCAAGGGCGATGTGATTGTCGCGGTGTCGAAGTCCGGGCGCGCGCCCGAGTTGCTGCGCGTGCTCGATGTCGCGATGCAAGCGGGGGCGAAGGTGATTGCGATTACGTCGAGCAATACGCCGCTCGCGAAACGCGCCACCGTTGCGCTCGAAACCGATCACATCGAAATTCGCGAATCGCAGCTTTCGATGATCTCGCGCATCCTGCACTTGCTGATGATCGATATTCTCGCGGTCGGCGTGGCGATTCGTCGTGCGGTGCCGGAAGCAGAAGTGACCGATGCGGTGGCCAAAGCACGCGAAGGGGCGGATGAAGAGACGAGCGCGGTGCTGGACTGGTTGAGTCATGGCGCGGCGGCTACGCCTAAAGACTAAGACCAGGTCGCGCGTCGCGTTCCGTATCGTTTCGCTGCTGCAGCCTTAAAAAGCCAACCTCCCGCAGGTTGGCTTTTTTCTTGTGGCTGTCACGCTGAAAGCCAGCACGTCGGTCCCCGTCGACGCATTGCGCGCGTCGCGGCATCGAGGCTCAACGTATGAGACGATTGAGGCGTCGCTCACGCACTCTTAGGCATTCTTTTCCGCAGCATGACGGACCTTATTTCTGTACCCGCGTCGGCTTTGATCGAAGGCCGCGCAGCGCTCGCACGGCTCGATGCACGCGCGATCCATCATCGTTATCGTGTCGCATCGCGCCTGCGTGTGGTGTGGCGTGTATTCGGCAGCGGCAAACCCCTCGTGCTCATGCACGGCGGACACGGCAGCTGGACGCATTGGGTGCGCAACGTCGAAGCGCTCAGCGCATTGCGTGCGGTATGGGTGCCGGATCTCCCCGGCTATGGCGATTCCGATGCATTGCCGCAAGGCGCCGATTTCGAAGCGTTCCTCGCGGCGACGCTCGAATCGCTCGATGGTTTGATCGGCGCGTCGACTGAAATCGATCTTGGCGGGTTTTCGTTCGGCGGTGTGGTCGCGTCGACGCTCGCGTGCCGCCGGCCGGTCGGCAAACTCGCGCTCGTCGGCAGCGCGGGGCATGGCGGCAAGCGGCGGCAGCAGCGCGAGTTGCTGAACTGGAAAAAGGTCGAGGCGGAAGACGCACGCCGCGCGCTGTTCGATGCGAACCTCAAATCGTTCATGCTGCACGATCCCGGCAACGCCGATTCGCTCGCATTGACGGTCTATGAAGACGCGTGCCTGAGGACGCGCTTTCGCAGCAAGGAGGTGTCGCTTGCAAGCACACTCGAGCCGCTGCTCAAAACGGCCGATGTCGATCCGCTGCTATTGTGGGGCGCGCACGATGTGACCGCTGCGGACCCGCAGGCGTTTTCAGATCAGTTGCATGCGCAAGGTGTTCGCCATCGCTTCGGGCTGGTGGCGGATGCGGGGCACTGGGCTCAGTTCGAAGCGGCCGATGAGGTGAATCGCAGGGTGATCGCGTACTTGTCGGAAGCGGACGCGTGACCATTGCGCAGTGAGTGCCTGGAAGCAAGGCAAGAGGCACGGCATGGAACCGCGCCTCAGCGCGCCGGTGCCGCTGCAACCGGCCGCGCATGCCACCGCACAATGAGCACCCGCCCGAGATAACAAAGCAGACCGCACACGGCAATCGTCACGCCCATCCCTTGCGGCGACCCATCGCGCCACAAGCCGACCGCAAGACTCGCGAGCGCGCCGAGCCCGAACTGCACCGCGCCGAATAACGCGGCGGCCGCACCCGCGCTGGTCGGATACCGATGCATGAGGTCGGTCACACAATTCGCCGACAACAGCCCCACCATCCCGACGACGAAGAACAACCCGAACACGATCGACCACAATCCGCCCCACCCTGTCACGCATACCAGCGCGACGAACAGCGACGCGACGCAACTGATCGTCCCGGCGACGATGATGATGCGCACCGGCCCATGCCGCCCGACCATCCGCGTATTGAGAAAATTGCCGCCCATGATGCCGATGATATTGAGACCGAACAGAAAGCCGTAATGCTGCGCGGACACGTGGAAGTAATCGATATAAACGAACGGCGTGGCGGTGATATACGCGAACATCGACGCAAACGCCATTCCGCCGCACAGCAGATGACCCCATGCCACCGGGTCTTTCATGAGCTTGCCGTAGGCCGCGAACGACTTCAGCAGCGCCGAATGCGCGCGCTTCTCGCGCGGCCACGTTTCCGGCACGCGCAAAAACGCGGTCACCGCGCAAAACGCGCCGAACAGCGTCAGCACGATAAACACCACGCGCCAGCCGCCAAGCAGCAGCAATTGCCCGCCGATCAACGGCGCGAGCAAAGGCCCGACCGACGTCACGATCGCCATCATCGACATCACGCGCGCCGCTTCGGCCGGCTCGTGCGCATCGCGCGCAATCGCCCGCGCGAGCACCGAGGCGGCGCCCGCCCCCAGCGCCTGCACGAAGCGGAACAGGGCCAGCGAGCCGATCGAGAGCGACAGCGCGCAAGCAATGGTCGACACCACATACATGACGATGCCGCCGAGCAGCACCGGCCGCCTGCCAAGCGAGTCGGACAGCGGCCCGTACAGCAGCATGCCGATCGAGAAACCGAACATGAAGCTGGTAAGCGTGGTTTGCGCGGCGCTTGCGCTGATCGAGAACGCCTGCGTCAGCGACGGCAGGCTCGGCAGATACATGTCGATTGAAATGGGCCCGCATGCGGCGAGCGCGCCGAGTAGCAGAATCAGCCGGAAATCAGGCCGGCCTTTGACGGGGTGGGACATTGAATGGCCAGTGAAGCGCTAGATGACGTGTGAGGCGGCTCGCCCGCAAGTGCGCGGATCAGCAGATCGGCAAACTGGATGCGCATGCAACGAACGGCGAGTGACGGTGTAGCGGATTCGTAATTGTATCCGACGCGAATTCGAAAGCTATTTCACTTCGCTTTCAGCGGAGGCAACCGGGGAGACAACCGCGTGGGCAGCAACAGGGAAATGCCCGGTTAGCGTCGGCGCTTTCGGTTAAGCTCCGGGCTTTGACGCCATTCGTCGACTGAAACCGTCATGACCGCCTTTCTGCTGATCTGGAGCCCCAGGAAATGGCCCTGGCCCGAATTGCCCGATGTCGCGAAACGCGTCGCGGCCGGCGAAGCGGTCGCCGATGTCTGGGGCTGCGGCGTCGCGCGCGGCATCATGCCCGGCGATCGCGTCTTCGTGCATCGGGTCGCGCAGGAGCCGAAGGGGCTGTTTGCGTCCGGTTATGTAACGCGCGCGCCGTATGAGGTGCCCGATGCCGCGAGCAAGCGCGGCTACCGGCTGTGCATCGATTTCGTCTACGACTGGCTGGTCGACGCGCACCACGAGGTGGTGATTCCGCGCGACGCATTGCGTGCGCATCCATTCTCCGTGCAAACCTGGGATGCGCAGAGTTCGGGCACGTCGATCAAGCCGATGGTGGAAGGCGCGCTCGAAAAACGGTGGAAGGAACTGACCGGGGCACGGACCCGGTCCGCACCAGCGGCCGAAAAAGCACGCAAATAGCCGGCCCGTTCCGCGCCACCCCGCCACAGGCCGTTCCGCCGCGACTCCGGTACAATTTCAGGAAACCACTCGGCCGCCGCGGCCCGCCCGCAACCCAAGGCGTGCCGCCTGCCGGCGCTGATCGCGGCGCTATGGGGTGCCGGCCATCGCGCGCCATCCGCACCGCCCGCTCACGCACCGCCCCAACACACCATTACGCAGGTCCAAGCCATGTCCAGGAACCAAGCTCTCTTCGAACGCGCGCAACAGACGATCCCCGGCGGCGTCAATTCACCCGTGCGTGCGTTCCGGTCGGTCGGCGGCACGCCGCGCTTTATCGAGCGCGCGCAAGGCCCGTACTTCTGGGACGCCGACGGCCAGCGCTATATCGACTACATCGGCTCGTGGGGGCCGATGATCGTCGGCCACGTGCATCCGGAGGTGCTCGAAGCGGTGCAGCGCGTGCTGGTCGACGGCTTTTCGTTCGGCGCGCCCACTGAAGCCGAAATCGAAATCGCCGAGGAAATCTGCAAGCTGATGCCGTCGATCGAACAGGTGCGCATGGTATCGAGCGGCACCGAAGCGACCATGAGCGCGCTGCGTCTTGCGCGCGGGTTCACCAACCGCAGCCGCATCGTCAAGTTCGAGGGCTGCTATCACGGCCACGCCGACAGTTTGCTCGTGAAGGCCGGCTCGGGCCTGCTGACGTTCGGCAATCCGACTTCCGCGGGCGTGCCGGTGGATATCGCAAAACACACCACGGTGCTCGAGTACAACAACGTCGAGGCGCTCGAAGAAGCGTTCAAGGCGTTCGGCAACGAGATCGCATCGGTGATCGTCGAGCCCGTCGCGGGCAATATGAACCTCGTACGCGCCACGCCCGAATTCCTGCAGGCGCTGCGCGGCCTCACGAACGAATACGGCTCGGTGCTGATTTTCGACGAAGTGATGTGCGGCTTTCGCGTCGCGCTCGGCGGCGCGCAGGAGGTGTACGACATTACGCCGGACCTCACGTGTCTCGGCAAGGTGATCGGCGGCGGCATGCCGGCGGCGGCGTTCGGCGGACGGCGCGACATCATGGCGCATCTCGCGCCGCTGGGCGGCGTCTATCAGGCGGGCACACTGTCGGGCAATCCGATTGCGGTCGCGGCCGGCTTGAAGACGCTGCAATTGATCCAGGCGCCGGGCTTCTACGACGCGCTCACGCGGCAAACCGCGCGGCTCGTGAGCGGCATGACCGAAGCGGCGCGCGCCGCGAAAGTGCCGTTCGCCGCGGATTCGATCGGCGGCATGTTCGGCCTCTATTTCACCGATTCGATTCCGCGCAGCTTCGCGGAGATTTCGCATTGCGACGTGCCGCGCTTCAATGCGTTTTTCCATAAGATGCTCGATGCGGGCGTGTACTTTGCTCCGTCCGCCTATGAGGCAGGATTCGTGTCGAGCGCGCACGACGACGCGGTGATTGACACGACCGTCGAGATTGCACGCAAGGCATTTGCAGCGCTGAACGCGTAACAGGACACCGATGTTCTCGCAAACCGATTTCGTTCATATGGAGCGCGCGCTGCTGCTTGCGGCGCGTGGCATGTACACGACCGATCCGAATCCGCGCGTCGGCTGCGTGATCGTCAAGGATGGCGAAGTGATCGGCGAAGGCTTTACGCAGCCGGCCGGTCAGGACCATGCGGAAATCCGCGCGATGAAGGATGCGCGCGCGCGCGGGCATGACCTGCGCGGCGCGACGGTCTATGTGACGCTCGAGCCGTGCAGTCACTTCGGCCGCACGCCGCCATGCGCGAATGCGCTGATCGAAGCGAAAGTCGCGCGCGTGGTAGCGGCCATGGAAGATCCGAACCCGCTTGTGTCGGGGCGTGGTTTGTCGATGCTGCGCGATGCCGGTATCGAGGTGCGCTGCGAGTTGCTCGCGAATGAAGCGCGCGAGCTCAATATTGGCTTTGTGTCGCGCATGACGCGCAATCGCCCGTGGGTGCGCATGAAAGTCGCGGCGTCGCTCGACGGCCGCACGGGTTTGCCTTCGGGCGAAAGCCAGTGGATTACCAGCGAAGCCGCGCGTGCGGACGGGCACGCATGGCGTGCGCGTGCGTCGGCGATTCTGACGGGCATCGGCACGATTCGCGAAGACAATCCGCGCATGACGGTGCGTGCGGTCGATACGCCGCGCCAGCCGAAACGCGTGCTGATCGATAGCCGGCTCGACGTGCCGCCCGAAGCGCACATTCTGGCGGGCGCGCCGACGCTGATTATCTGCGGCCATCTCGACGAGCGGCTCGCCGAGCGCGCCGCTGCATTGCGCGACCGCGGCGCGGAGATCGTGCCGCTTCCGAATCAGGACGGCAAGGTCGATCTGCCGGCCATGTTGAAAGAATTGGCCGAACGCGGCACGAACGAACTGCATGTCGAAGCGGGATACAAGCTCAATGGCTCGCTGCTGCGCGAGGGTTGCGTCGACGAACTGCTGGTTTATCTTGCGCCGAGTCTGCTGGGTTCGGATTCGATGAGTATGTTTAACCTTGTCGCACCGGCATCGCTTGAAAAGCGCGTGCAGCTCGAGTATCAATCGGTGGACCGGATCGGCACCGACATTCGCGTTCTTGCGCGGCTCGTGCCGCCTCCGCCCTTGCACTGAACAGGAAACGACAACGATGTTTACAGGAATTGTCGCGGCCGTCGGCCGTATCGCATCGATCACGCCGCTCGGCAACGCGCCGCAAGCGGGTGTGCGGTTGACCGTCGAAGCGGGTGGGCTCGATCTTGATGATGTGCAGCTGGGCGATAGTATTTCGATTCAGGGCGCTTGCATGACGGTGATCGGGAAGACTGATCATTCGTTTGACGTCGATGTGTCGCGCGAGAGTTTGAATCTCACTTCGGGGCTGGCTCAGACCGGTGAGGTCAATCTTGAGAAGGCGCTGCGGGCGCATGACCGGCTCGGTGGACATATCGTGTCGGGCCACGTCGATGGGATGGGCACCGTGACGCGGTTTGCGCCTGTGGGCGAGTCACATGAGCTGCGCGTGCTTGCGCCTAAGGAGATTGGGCGTTATCTCGCGTACAAAGGATCGATTACGGTGAATGGCGTGAGCCTTACGGTCAATTCGGTTAGCGACCGTGAGGATGGCTGCGAGTTTTCGATCAACCTGATTCCGCATACGGTGCAGGTGACGACGCTTAAGCATCTTAAGGAAGGGACTCGGGTCAATCTGGAGATTGATTTGATTGCGCGGTATGTGGAGCGGATGCTTGGGGCGTCTCAGGACGGCTATAACGTATTGAAGTGATTCGGTTTTCGGCTTTTCTACTGTCTACCGTCGTCTCGCTAAAACCCGCTACAGCTGCGAGTTTGTGACGGTACTTCTGACGGTATACGGTCGTTTTTTGCTGTTCGTATCCGTCACTCCTCCGGAGAACAGCCTCTTCGATGTAACGAAATCGGCTGCCTGCCACGCCCGTATTGGGATTAGCGGCCGCGCGAGGAGACGGGCCAAAGCAGGTACCACAAGGCGTTTAGCGCATGTCCGTGGGAAAACGGTAGTGCAAACCTGATGGGAGCCGCCACGCCGGATCATGCCGAACGCTCGACGGGAGGCGCGCGTCGCGGCCGTCTTGTGCGTTCTGCATGCCAAGCATACGCTGCGCTGCGTAAGACGCAGTGCGGCCAGGAACGACCAGCCGACACAGGTGCGTAGATCGTCAACGATCCGTGTGTGCTGCGCTCATTTCGGTGCCCACAAGGGCGCCTAAGCATGAAGCCGCTATGCTGTTCTGGCAGCGGTCACCGTTATTTCAACAAGCCACCCAGGTTCAACCAACCCAACGACTTGCGATCGAGTGCGCGTGGGAAGGTTCGGTTGTGTTTTCGACCCGAAACAATCGAGATAGACACTCGAAAACCTTCGTCATCGGGTTTGCCGTTGTTCGCTGGTCACCGACAAAGCAACCTTTGAGCTCGTCCACCGTCTCGGCAAAAGGCAGGCCTACGACTTCTTCACATCCTTTACGGGCGGCTTCGCCGCTGGGGCGGCCTTGCCTTGAGCAGCGGCATGTGCAACAGGCTTGGCGCTCGGCGCGGGATGGTTCTGCGTCACTGCGCCAGGATGGCCGGGCGCGCCCGGATGTTCCGTCGGCCCGTGCGCGGCTATCGCATGGTCGGGTAGACGGCCGCCATGATTTATCATGACCTTGTGGAGTTCATCCCTGCGATGAAATATGTCTTCCCGATGATCGCCATGAGCATATAGACGCCGGTGTCGCACTCCGTCTGACCCAACCACCCAGATATAGGTGTTGCCGCCGACAAACACCACATCCTTGTCGACAACGGTAGAGACATAGATATCATTTGGCATCGGCTGATAAGCCTCTTCGACGACCACGGGCGGCGCTGGTGGCGGTGGATTCAGCGCGCCCGCCAGCACTTCGTTTACCTTGTCTGGATCTACAACGAGCTGGCCCTGCTCGTTGGTCGCACACCCTGCGACGAACATCGCACAAGTGACCGATGCGAGAGAAAGTCTGAATATTGTTTTCAACTATATCCCCGGTTGCTGACTTTTTTGAATGGCCACTTTAATAACGGCTTCCCGGCTACCGTACTTGACGGCCCGGGAGCAATTCTCACGGCATGAGCATTACTTTCCGTTACAGGGCAGGTTATGTCTGCTATGCGGAAAGTCGACTCGCTCTTTCAGGGCCGAGGCCGTGTAAAAACGCAGACCATCGCCTAGACTAAATCAACCTGTTGAGGGCGAGACGAAGATGGGGCGATTTGTCGAAGGCGTGGACCGAAATCAAACAACGCTGCTGCCGGAATGTCTTGATGACTTCATCGCCGACGACAACCCGATAAGGATAGTCGACGCGTTTGTAGACGAACTCGACCTTGCTGCTCTGGGATTTGAAGGAGCTACGCCGGCGAGCACGGGGCGTCCGTCCTATCACCCGGCGGTATTGCTGAAACTGTACATCTACGGTTATCTCAACCGCGTGCAGTCGAGCCGTCGTCTCGAACGCGAGTGCCAGCGCAATGTCGAGCTGATGTGGCTGACCGGGCGCCTGGCGCCCGACTTCAAGACAATAGCGGAGTTCAGGCGAGGCAACGGCGAAGGCATCCGCAACGTATGCCGGCGCTTCGTGACCATATGCCGCGAGCTGAAGCTCTTTGCGCAGGCCGCTGTGGCCATTGACGGTAGCAAGTTCAAGGCGGTGAACAGCCGCGACCAGAACTTCACGCCTAACAAGATTGCGAGGCGACAGGAGCAGATCGAACAAAGCATCCAGCGCTACCTGGACGCGATGGAGACAGCAGATCGTACGCAGCCAGTCGAGGTAGAAGCGAAGACCGAACGTCTGCAGGAGAAGATCGACAGATTGCGTGAACAGATGCGCGATCTGGATCACGCGGCAAAGCTTCTGAGCGATCTGCCGGAGAAGCAGATCTCGCTAACCGATCCCGACTCACGCTCGATGCTCTCGCAGGCCAAGGGCACGGGTGTAGTTGGCTACAACGTCCAGATCGCTGTCGATACCCGCCATCACCTCATCGTGTCCCACGAGGTCACGAACGTCGGCAACGACCGGACCCAGTTGAGCCCGATGGCGAAAGCCGCGCGCGATGCCATGGGACGAAAGACGCTCAAGGTACTTGCTGATCGGGGATACTTCAGCGCCCCTGAAATCAAGGCCTGTGACGATGCCGGCATCACTGCACTGGTGCCCAAATCACAGACGTCTGGTGCCAAGGCTGACGGTCGGTTTGATCGGGCAGACTTCATCTATATCGCTGCGGATGATCAGTATCAGTGTCCGGCGGGACAGCGGGCGATTTACCGGTTCAGCTCCGTTGAGCGTGCTAACCCGATGAAATTGCGTACCTACTGGAGCAGCGCGTGTCCACGCTGTCCGATCAAAAGCCAGTGCACCCCGTCTGACTACCGGCGAATCCGTCGATGGGAGCACGAGGAAGTACTCGAGGCAATGCAACGCCGGCTCGATCATCAGCTTGATGCGATGACAATCCGGCGTCGCACGGTCGAGCACGTGTTCGGCACCCTCAAGCACTGGATGGGTTCAACACACTTCCAGACTCGTGGGCTTGGTCGGGTCGCTGCCGAAATGAGCTTGCACGTGCTGGCGTACAACATCAAGCGGGTGATCGGGATTCTGGGGTTCGGGAAGGCGATGCAGGCGATGAAGATGGCAAGTGCCTGACCTGACTTGCATGCTTTGTTCTTTGCCGCGGCAAAATCGGATCTGGTTCGCGAACTCGAGCGCCACACGAGCGCCCCTGCGGGGACGTTACCGGCCGGCCGGTCGCCGCGTTTTTACACGGCCTCGGCCACTGAGGGACGTAGCCGCTATAAGTTAGGAAGGAACACACCACGAAACTTTTAGCCATGCGGCATGCATCAGGTCGCTACCTGATACGACGCCCCACCAGACAAAGATTATTTTCCACTGAAAAGGCGGAGCATACTCTGCGGTCCCCTTTCCCGAACGGTAGCGACAATGGCGGCGACTGAAACCAATCGTTCAAGCCCACTACGAGCCGTGTATTCGACGGTGTGGGGCGATGAGATTCGCAAAATACTTGAACGCACTTTCATGACCGGCCCAATCGACGATTGCACATTGCTGCAGCGGGGCTTTAACGATATTTACGACGTTACTGCAGCGTTGTGCCGGTCGCGTCGGTCGATTTCCAGGCAATCCCGGTATTCGTCGCAATCCGCCATTTCTGGTTAATGGGAGAGTACGCAAGCCGTCTTCACCGGATGGGCTCGCAGATTTTTCGGGGTCGATGGTTTCGGGACAATTTCGAGCTGGTCAAAGAATGGCAATCGCTTGCTATGCCAGAGGTTTGAACGGCCGTCGCATCACGAACTCGCCGATGAGCGTAATGTGTCTGTCCCAACTTGGTAGGTGAAGAGCGACGACATGTCATTCGGGTGAGGCGCGCGTCCAGTGATTGGCAATTCACAAATGGACCTTTGGATTCAACCTTGCGCGCGTTGCGCTGACCAGTACGGAAAGTCGGCGGCCGAGTCCCCGCACAATGACCTCACGCTTAACAGTGCCAGCGCGGTGAAAGATGTACCGCTGGCAAGAGCGCAGCTGTTGCACAGAAGAAAGTCGATGGGCCTGCACCTGCATTGCAGACTCAGTGAGAGTGGACCGTCCCCGTGCACGTTCCTCGGCACCGATATCAGCCGCCGGTTCTCCGTGCTCGCACTGTCATTCCGGTATGCGCTGACAACCTGCCAGCCGCCTCCCCCGGCCACGTGCCGGAGGACGACCTTGATTATCGCGGCCTGTCACGGCACACCGCGTTGGTCCGGCACGAGCCATGGATAGCGCGCAATATCTTGACCCGCGTAATCTGGATCGAGATAAATGAAGAGCCGCTGGATTCTCCAGTCGCGCACTTCGAACACATCGCACCACATGCCGGCGCCCCAGTCCGGCACACCCGCCCGCCACGGTCCATCGCGATGTTCGCCGTGGCTCGTGCCCTCGCATACCAAGGTGTCGGAGCCGGAAAAAACCCAGTTGAAGTGCGCATAGTGGTGTGTCACGCTTTTCAACGTGCCGCCGACCTCGGCGAACAGCTTGGCGATCTGCTCCTTGCCGCGCGCAATACCCCACTTCGGAAAGCACACTTCAGCATCGTCAGCGAACAGCTCGATAATACCGCGGCCCGTCGACGTCACTCCGCCGCGATCGAACGCCTTTAGGTATTCGATCGCGACCGACTTGCGCTGTTCGTCGGTCATCGTTTGCAGCGTTACCGCCATAGCCGCCTCCCTATTCAGGTAGTGATGCAAGTCGCCAATGCATAATACGAACCTCAAAAACTCGTCTGCATCCCGACCCGCGTGATAGTTTGCGAGCGGCCGCTTGCGGGCTGCCCAAGGCCATTGAGCCAGGCCTGCGCGCCATTGCCGCCGGCCCGTTGATACGATGCTTCCAGGTAGACGACCGTGCGCTTCGAGAAGTTGTATTGCAACGCCGAGGTCACCTGTTGGGCTTCGTTGCCCTCCAGCACGTGATTGCCCTTCATATACTGGTAGTCCACACCCCAGGCCCATGGCCCGGACACTTGCCAAAGGAAACCCGACTTGTACACGTCGATCTGCGCGCCGCTGGCCGTATTTTTCGTATTCGTATAGAGCAGCATGGCCAGCACGCGCCGGAACGCGTAGTGCATGCCGAATCCGAAGTTACGGATGCCGCGATTGCCGTTGTCCAACTGCGGATACTTCACCTCGACATAAGCCGCGCCGACGGCAAACGGACCGTCTTCATAGTTCGCACCGAAACTTGTTGTGGAGTTTTGCGCAATGGAACCGGGCGTTCCGCCCAGACCGTAAAGCGCACCCACCGTCAGCCCGGAAATCTGCGGACTCAGATACTTGATCGCACTCGGTACGCGCGTCGCGCCGGCAAGACGATCGAAGTCGAATGAACCCGTTGGATTGCCGGGTATGCCCAGCGCCGCAAATGGCCCTTGCCGATAGTCGTAAAGACCACCGAACAGTGGCGCACCATCGTAATGCCCCGCCATCAGCACGTCGGACATGAAGTCGTACTGGTTGCCGAGCGTCAGCGTACCCCATCGTTCATTGGATAGGCCAACGAACGCCGTGCGGCCGAAGATCTGCCCGGCGCCAGGGATGAGCGCGCCGCTGCCGAGGTCGAACTGCGACGTCAGCTGGAAAATGGCCTTGTTACCACCGCCGAGATCTTCGGTCGCCTTGAACGTCAGCATGTCGGGGGTGAGAATACCGCTGTCGAATAGCGCGGTAGCGCCGCCGCGTTCATTGTTGACATAGGTGACACCGCCGTCGATGATGCCGCCGATCGAGACGCTGCTTTGCGCGTGCGCGCATGATAGGCCGGCCAACGCCGCCGTCACGCAGATCAGCGGCGCTGCGTTCTTTGTAACCGCGTAGCGCCTGGATGAAAGCCGCATCATGTGCCGATCGTGGAGATACCCAGCGCTTCGCCCCAATACGTATTGCACAACGGCAAATGGGCGTCGGTCTGATGCCATCCCGAGTCCTGTCGTCGCACCCGCGTGCGTGCATGCGGCTCTCCCTCGATTTCACCAGGGTGCCAACCGGCGAGTTCGTCGACGTCCGCAAACGCGAGAAAGACCGCGCTCCGAGGCACCGCGATTTTGATGGCATGGTGAAGCGCGATCATACGTATCCTCCTTTCAACAAGAGCGGAACGATCCTTCCACAAGGATGGTTCGGTACACTAACGTAACTACCATCCATATTTCATCTCGACGCCCACATAATCGGCGTTGCTCGCCCCGATCCTGCGCAGCGATTCGCCCACCGCGAAATGCACGGCTTCGACGGAAGCGATCAGATTCGCCTTGACCATCCAGTCGGCGCGAAACTGCGTGTACACGCCAGTCCATAACGAACCGTGTCCCGCAGTGTCGGGCACCACAGCGCTGCCTTGCTGATACACCGCGTCAGCAGTCGTCACGCGCCACTGAAAAGCCACACCGGCGAGCAGCGTTAGCTTGCTGGACGGCTTCAAGGTCAGGCTCGGCTTGACATGAACGAGGTTCGCGTACCCCGTATAGCCGGCGAGCGCAAAGTAATAACCATTGGGAAACAGCGGATTGAAGGTCTCGACGCGGCCGTCGCCCGGATGACGGTCGCCCGAGGCCGCATCGATCTGCAGACCGATGCGTGGCGCCCACGCGGCGTCAAACGTATAGCCGGCGATCGAACCGAGCGCCCATGCGGCAATCGTCTTGTTGCCGACATGGCCCGACTGGTACATCGTCTCGATGTCCCAGTCCGCGCGGCCGGTCTCGCCGGTATAGCGCAAGTCGAATACGTCGCGATGCTCTTCGCCGCTCGCATCCAGAAAGCGAGCGCCACTACGGTTGTAGCGCGAGTAGTAGCCGGATACGTCACCTGGGCCCGCGTCCTGACGTTCGAAGCGCACGCCGCTGAAGGTCAGATGGCGGTTCGATACATCGTCGAACGCGGAGATCGGCCGGTTCTGCACAGGTTGCGTGGCATAGCCGATAACGCGCCATTTGCCGTATTCGTAGTCGGCCCAGATCGCGTCGAAGGCCTGCCTGACGTTCGTGCCGTCGCGCACCGCGATAAAGCGCTGCAAATCGAAGGCCATTTCCTGCCGACCCACCCGCAGCTTCACGTTACCCGGGCCAAGTGGACTGGTCCACGTCACGAATCCCTGCTCAAGGTCCAGCGGATTCTTGTCGACCGGCGACACGGCGTCCTTGCCGAATGCGCGTGCGTCTTCGAGCTGCACAAAGAATTGCAGCCGCTTGCCGAGCCGCGCGTCCGCATCGATCTCCGCGCGCTGGATCACGTAAGTGTCGGAACGAGCGGTGCCCAGACCGAATAGCGGCGCATCGTTGAATTCGACCCGCTCGCGCAGATTGGCACCGAGCGACAGGTACGAATCGGGATCGCCGCCAAGCGGGATATATTTCAGTCCATCGAGCGGCTCGCGCGGCACGCAGGGATTCGACAACACCGACCAGTCCTCCTGCCAGCGATTGAACATCACGACCGGACGCTTCATATTGCAGGCTGCGGTTGCGACAGTCTGCGGCGTCGCTCCGGTTTCACTTTCCGCATGCGCCTTGCAACAGATCAAGGCCATCAGTCCCGCCATGACCATCGACAGATAAGCGGCAACGTCCACGGCGGGAAGCGAACGCGGCCGCGGTGTGGCCTCAAACATCGACTCTCCTGTACATCCTGCGCAGACACCAGCGTCCGTCTGGCGCGCGTGCGCCACGGCGGCTACGCATCGACCCGGCCGTGCGCGCGGGCCAGCGCGCAAGCGGTGCGATGCGCGAGCCGCGTGCACACCGCCAGCGCAGCCAGCACGACGAACGGCAGCAGCAACGCCGAAAAGCCCGCAAAGCGAAAACCAAGCGCGCCGGCCGCCGCGCCGGCAGCGAAGGCGGCCACGGCCGGGATCATCTTCGCGAGTCGCGCGCGGGCAGCCGATTTGACGTCGACCTGCGTGTACGGAGACAGCAGGTCGACTGCATCGAGAATCAACTGCGTGACGTTGCCGGTCATCACCGTGTTGGGGACCGCCGCGCGCGGCACGAGCCGGCCGTGCGCGTTCTGCACGCCCATTGCGGCGGCGCCCAACATGCCGCATGACACGGCGGACCAGCTGTTCGCGTCGACGTTGCGGCCGATTGCAACCCCTGCGAGGCAGAACGCAAACAACAGCGTCGCCTGCAGCACGTACAGCAAAAACGCTGCATACAAGGGTCCCGCGGCGAGTTGCCGGCGCGCCAGCACGCTTGCTGTGGCCACGCCGGCAATAAACGCGGGAAAAGCCATCAGCTTGATGAAGACGCCTTGCCCGAACCCCGCGATGCCTGCGCCGATCAACACGAAGTTGCCGGTCACATGCGCAGTGAACAGTCCAAAAAGCGCAACGAAGCTGAGCGTATCGACGTAGCCTGCAACCGCGGCAAGCACGCTATCTTCCGACTTCATAGCGTGGCTCTGCTTACTTCGCTGCGGCGTGAATCTCGGCGATATAACCGCCGGGAAATTGCACCAGGGCAGCGTCGCGGTTATCCGACGCGAACGGCTGCACGAGCACCGTTGCACCTGCGGCCTGCGCCTTCTGCAAGGTGCCGGCCAGATCGCTCACTTCGTAGCCGGTCGTCTCGCGGCCGAATGGGTAAGGCAGATGGCCGTCGGTGACCAGCACGGTCATCTTGCCGAAGCCCGATTCGAGGCGGATACGCCGGTACGTCGTGTCAGGCCGCCCAATCTCCACGCCCGGCGCATTGCGCACGTCCGAAAGCAGCTTGCCGTGCGCGAACTTCGTGAAATCGCGCACCAGCGCGTCAGCACGCTCCGGCGAAACGTATACGCGGTTTTCCGGCACCGTCTGCAGCGCATCGTAATGAGGTGCCTGCGTGTGCCAGTAAAGCTGCATATGCACGCCGCCCGGCCATGACACGATGGCATCGCGGCCGATCGGATCCGGGAACGTATCGACGATCACGTCGGCGCCATCCGCCCTCGCCGCCTTCACGGCGGCATCCATATCGGTGACCAGATAGCCGGTGCGCTCGCCGCCGAACGGGTACGGTACCGGTGTCTTGAAGCCGAATACCGACAGCGTGCCGACCGGTGTGAATACCAGTTGTGACATCGTCTGGCTGGGCGTCGGCGTCACCTGAAACACGCCTTGCTGCGACTTGTGACCGCCGAACGTCGCCACCAGGCTGTCGGTGAATTTATCGAAGTCCTGCGGCGCGACATAGACGTGCGTCGTGTCGTATTGCGGACCAACGGCAAACGAGCCCGCCGCCGTGGCCTTTGCCTGCGCGAGTGGCAACGCAGCGACCATCGAACTCGCGACGATTGCCGCCGCAACTAGAGACCTAAAATTACGCATGATGAAAAAATTCCTTCAGATTGGCTATCCACACAACCATCGCGAATGCACTCAGCAGTCCGAGATGTTCAAAGAAACTGTTTAGCGCGATGAAATGCTCCACGCCGGTGCGATTCCAGAAATCGTTTGCTACCAGCATCGCCACTGCGGTCACCGTGCCGAGCGCACCAGCGCCGAGCCAGACGAAGCGGTTGAAAATCACGCACAGCGATCCGCCGACTTCCGCCGCGATTGCAGCGGCAGCCCACAGCGGGCCCGGACGCAAGCCGAAGTGCTGCTGCTCCAGAACCGCGCCGTGAAAATCGATCAGCTTGTGCGCGCCGCCAACCAGATAAGCCGACACGAGCGCTACCCGGAGCAGCGGCAGCACCCACCGCCGACCGAGCAGCCGTGCTACCCACAAGGGGTGGTTCTGCACACCTATCCTCATGTCATACGGCCCAGCATGCGCAGCCCAGTGCCCCCCAGAAACCCTTGAGGTCCGAAGTGGGCGCATTGCCCGACCACGCGCGCAGATGGTCGTGACCGTGCACCGCACACGTCGAGGCGCAACCGCATCCCGCCGCGGCGACCTTCTGCAAAGGCGCGGCATCGCCGGTGCCATTCTTCCAGGCCGCGAAACCGCCGTAGCGGCGCACCGGCGACCAGTCCGGCATCGCGGGCGGCACACCGCCTTCGTCGAACGATGCGAAATCGTCGACGCCATACACCACCTTGCCGCCGACGATCGTCAGCAGCGACGTGGCATCGGCAATGTCGTCTTCCGCGCACGCGAAGAAATCGCGATCGGGCACGATCAGATCAGCGAACTGCCCGACCTGAATCTGGCCTTTTTTGCCCTCTTCGTTGGAGAACCACGTGACCTTTTCAGTCCACATGCGCAAGGCCGTCTCGCGATCCAGACAGTTGCGCTGCGGATACATCCGCAAGCCGCCTACCGTCTTGCCAGTCACTAGCCACGCGAGCGCGACCCACGGGTTGTACGACGCCACGCGGGTCGCGTCGGTCCCAGCGGAGGTGCGAACACCTTTTTCAAGCATGCGCGCCACCGGCGGCGTCGCTTCAGCGGCCTTCGTGCCGTAGCGCTCGACGAAGTACTCGCCCTGATAGGCCATCCGGTGCTGCACGGCAACCCCACCGCCTAACGCCGCGATCCGGTCCATCGACTTCTCGCTGATCGTCTCCGCATGATCGAAGAACCAGTGCAAGCCCGCGAGAGGAACATCCTTGTTCACCTTCTCGAACACATCCAGCGCGCGCGAGATGGTTTCGTCGTAGGTCGCGTGCATCCGCCAGGGCCAGCGGTTTTCGGCAAGCACGCGCACCACGCCCTCGAGGTCGTCTTCCATCTGCTCAGGCATGTCCGGACGTTCGACGCGGAAGTCTTCGAAATCCGCCGCGGAGAACACCAGCATTTCACCTGCGCCGTTATGCCGGAAGTAGTCGTTGCCCTGCTTGTACTTCGACGACCTGGTCCAGTTGATGAAGTCTTCTTTCTCCGCCTTCGGTTTCTGCGTAAAGAGGTTGTACGCAAGACGAATCGTCAGTTGCCCGGCGTCCGATAGCTTCTGGATCACCTCGTAGTCTTCCGGATAGTTCTGGAAGCCGCCGCCCGCATCGATCGCGCCGGTTACGCCTAGCCGATTCAATTCGCGCATGAAATGGCGCGTCGAGTTGATCTGATAGTCGAGCGGCAGCTTCGGGCCTTTGGCAAGCGTCGCATAGAGAATCGCCGCGTTCGGCTTTGCCAGCAGCAAGCCGGTCGGATTGCCGTCGCTATCACGCACGATCTGGCCGCCCGGCGGTTCCGGGGTGTCTTTCGTATAGCCGACCACGCGCAACGCCGCTGCATTCAGCAACGCCCGGTCGTACAGATGCAGAATGAACACCGGCGTATCGGGCGCGATTGCGTTCAGTTCGTCGATGGTCGGCAAGCGCTTTTCGTCGAACTGATGTTCGGTAAATCCACCGACCACGCGCACCCACTGCGGCGCCGGTGTGATCGCAACCTGCGCGCGCAGCATGTCCATTGCGGTAGCGAGCGAACGAACGCCATCCCAGCGCAGTTCCATGTTGAAGTTCAGGCCGCCGCGAATGATGTGCAGGTGGTTATCGATCAAACCCGGCAACGCCGAGCGGCCTTTCAGATCGATCACGCGCGTCGCGGAGCCGACGAGGCGCATCACTTCGGCATCCGCGCCGACTGCGACGAACTTGCCATCCTTGATCGCAACTGCAGTTGCCGTGGGATTCGCATGATCGAGCGTGGTAAGCCGACCGTTGTGCAGGACCAGATCCGGTGCATTGACTGAGGCATTCATAGCTGAGTCTTATCCGTGTTGTCGGCCATGCGGGTTTCGGTTCGCGAATTGGCTTGACGGCCAGGCAGCAGACCAAACATATGGCTCGAACATTGACTGTTTCGCCAGGCAGCGGCGAGGGTGGTGCCGGCCAGCAGATTCTTCGCGACCGGTATCACCTGCTCGCCACCCAGCATTCCGAGCAGCCCAAGCAGCGCGATCAGCGGCGGAGCCGGCGATCGCACATTGATCAGGCTGTAGATGACGCCGACCAGCACGCCGGCGCCGAGCGACAACAGATAGAGTTTCATGGGTATCCTGGTGTCGATTAATCGCTTTACGATTCGCGATCCTAATCAATCACCGGTCTTCTTGCTGCATCGAGGATCACGGTGATCGGCATCTGTGCGGCCCGGTCAACGCCGCCGGGCGAGCCGGCGGCGCGGCGAACCGGCGTGAAAAATCAATGCCCTTCCGAACCGCCAAACATGGTCTTCGCGTAGATCAGACCGAGGCCGTAGCCACCGCCATGCGCGACCGAAGTCTTGACCGTTTCGTTGTAGGTATCGGTGCGCGCCCAGTCGCGCTGCAGTTCGAGCAGGTACTGCAGCGACGTCATTGGGCGTGCGCCCATTTGAATCATGCGTTCGAGCGCGCGCTCGTGCGCCTCGTCCGACACGTCGCCGCAGGCATCGGCGATCACGTAGACCTCGAATCCCTGATCGAGCGCCGACAGCGCCGGACCGACGATACACACACTGGTCCACAGGCCAGCCAGCACGATGCGCGACTTGCCGATCTCGTTCACACGCACTGCAATACGCGCGTCTTCCCAGGTATTCATCGACGTGCGATCGATGGTTTCCTGGCCCGGGAAGGTCGAGCTGATCTCTTCGAAGATCGGACCGGAGAAGGTCTTTTCGGCAACCGTCGTCAGGATGGTCGATACGCCGAACTCGCGAGCGGCCTTCGCGACCAGTGCGACGTTGTTGCGCAGCAAGACGGCATCGATAGACTTCGTCGCAAAAGCCATTTGCGATTGATGGTCGATCATGATCAGCGTGTGGTCGTTGGGCGACAGCAGGGCTTTTCCGGGTTTCGCTTGGGCTTGGGCCATTTCAATTACTCCAGTCAATTAAAAACGCGCAACGTGCGATGGATTGCGCGGGTTTGCAATATCAGGCAACGGACCTACTCACCTCTTCGGTTCGTGTTGGAAGCAAGTTTGGGCAACATCCTCCCTGAAGGCCAATTCGAAAAACTTGGCTGACCGATTACCAACGCTAATCGATTCAATAGCGGGCGTATTCGCGGCCCGTGGTCGGGCGAGAGCACCCAGGCGTACAACGCGTCGGCGTCGCGTACAAAGCGAAGGTGGCTGTATCCGACGCGGCAGGCTGCCGAGCAATGCGGACCAGTCTAGAGCAGCGTCGCAGTCCGCTCCATCATGCCGGGGATGACCACGAGTTATACCTAGGTGCTAGACCGAGAAGTTAATCCCGTTGTGCGTAAATCAGGCGGTCGAAAACAGGTTCTGAAGTACTATCTCGTAATCTGAAATTCCATAAAGATGGGCTGAAAATTTATTAAACTTTATGAAATTCCGGAAAATGGGCGAACGGTAATTTTTCGATGTAAGCCGACATTCTCGAGGGGCAGCGTCACGACATGTTTCCACAGCACGTATGACTCACGCCCTGCTTCTCTGAGTACTGCCTGTCGCTGTTGCCAAACGAACGGCCCTCTCGAGCGACGTCCATCGGGCTGATGACGATGTCCTGTTTTCGCAAACCTGTCTTCGCGTGAATTCCATCCGCTAAGGCTTTGTAAAATGACTTTTTCATTTCACAAGGTCGGCCGGAATTCCAGGTGACCTGAATGAACACGATGGCCAGGGAATAGGTGATGCCGAGATATCCATCGGCGGCGTAGACGAGTTCGTCGCGCGCATGGTATGTGATGACCTGGAACTTGTCGCCTTCTGGCACGTGGGCGATGGCTCTGAGCGCTTCGCCGACCGTGTCGCCGATGCCGCGAACGATCCTCGAAGGCAGATTGCCTGACAGGTCGATACGGACGAGTGGCATTGTCCGGTGCCGTTCAAATTGGTTGTGGTTGTGCAGTGTGGACGAGAAATCTGTGACGCGTGGGGCGGTATGGTACGGTCCTCGCAGTTACGCCCGTCATCCCTCGGCAAGCCCAAGCGCCCTAGCGGTTTGCGTTCGGCTCGTCCGGCATGCATCAGCGTCCTGCCGCAAGTCGATTCCGTAGGTCGGCACCATCTTCTTCAGGGAGCGTATCCAGGCGCTGTCGCTTAGCCGGTCTGCAAAGCATTTTTCCAGTACCTGTACCGCGATTTGTGCAGCCGTCGACGCGCCGGGAGAAGCGCCGAGCAAAAAGGCTAGCGACTTATCTTCCGCAGTAATCAGTTCGGTGCCGAACTCGAGCACGCCCTGGTTGCCCACATCGGGTTTGATGATTTGCACGCGCTGGCCGGCTACCGCCTTTTGCCAGTCATGGCGCTTCGCGTGAGGAAAGAACTGGCGGAGCGTCGCGAACATGTGCTGCGTGCTTTGCAGCAGCTGGCCGAGCAGATATTCGCCGAGCTGCCAGTTATCGCGCGCCACCGCAAGCAACGGCAACAGATTGTCCGCATGTACCGATTCGAACAGGTCCGCGTACGAGCCGTGTTTCAGAAACTTGCTGGAGAATCCCGCATACGGGCCGAACAGCAGCGAGCGCTTGCCGTTGATGATGCGCGTATCCAGATGCGGTACCGACATCGGTGGCGATCCGTGTGCGGCTTTGCCGTACACCTTCGCGTGATGTCGCTCGCTGATCGCGTCGACATCGCAACGCAGCCAGATGCCGCTGACCGGAAAACCGCCATAGCCATGACCTGCAGGGATCTTCGATTTCTGCAGGAGATCTATCGCGCCACCGCCCGCGCCGACAAAAACGAACTTTGCGCGTATTGCGCTAACCTGGTGGGTATCGGCATCGCGCATTTCGACGCGCCAGCGGCCGTCCGGTTCGCGCTCGAGGCTCTCGACGTGCTGTCGATAGTGAGCCGAGAACCCGGAGTGCGTTCCCAGATGCCCGATCAGCAAACGGGTCAGCGAGCCGTAGTCGACATCGGCGCCACTCGCGATACGCGTGGCCGCGATCGGTTCGCCGGGCGCCCGTCCCTCGATTACGAGTGGTGCCCAATCGGCAATCTCACGGCCGCTTGCGCTGTACTCCATGCTTCGATAGCAATGATGCGCGGACATCTGCTTGAAGCGCGCGCGCAGGAACGCGATATTGTCGTCGCCGGATACGAAGCTCATGTGCGGACATTCGTGGATAAACGCACGCGGGTCCGCAATCGCACCGCTTTCGACGAGGTAGCTCCAGAATTGGCGCGAGACGTCGAATTCCGTGTTGACCTCGAGTGCGCGCGAGATGTCCACGGTGCCGTCCGGCCTCTGTGGCGTGTAATTTAGCTCGCAGTTCGCCGCGTGACCGGTGCCTGCATTGTTCCAGGCGGCCGAGCTTTCGAGCGCGCAATCGTCCAGCGTTTCCAGCATGACGATCCTGAGCGTCGGCTCGAGTTCCTGGAGCATCGTACCGAACGTCGAACTCATGATGCCCGCGCCGATCAATACGACATCCGCGAGCTCGGGAATATTCGTGGTGGACATCATCGCTCCTGCGCTTCAGGGATGAACAGAAGTGGCGACAAAAAGTGCGTCGGCGCCGGCTTCGAGAATCACGTAAGCGCGCCGCCATGGCTCGTTATCGATCAGCTTCCAGCGGTGACCGCTACCGGTCGTATCTTCTGCGAGCAAAACGTCGCCGGGACGCAGGACGAAATGCTCGCCGCTGCGCGTTTGGAATTCGAGTGTGCCGCTCAACGTCATGACGAACTGCCGGGCGGGGGCATCGTGCCATTCGAAAGCGCCGCCCGCGCTGGTCTCGCGAAACGAGATCGACTTGACGTGCGCGAGGCTGCTTAGCGCGTCGCCGCGCTCCCCGTTGGGCAGACCGATCGTGCCTTCCTCGAAGTAGCTGTCGTTATCGTCGCCTGTCCAGATGCGTACACAACGTATCACCGTGTCACCTCTTCATTGATTGAATCGAGTCGATTGCGCCGCTGCGCGTGCATACACCTGGCGTCGACTTCGGCAGTTCGATATCACGATACCTTGCGCAAATATTCGGCGCACCTATGCCCGTGGATACCTGCGCTTCACATCAAGGTATCGCGCGCCGGATACACTGGTTTAGTGGGACGTAAGCCGTGGTGATCGGCAGGCGCCGCGAGGATCATCGCGCACGAGGACGCCCTTTTTTGTGCCGGGCAGATTAAGCGCAAGGCGCGGGACGGAGTGACGCGCGAACGCCGCGCGCAATCGCCTTCGCGTTGCTTGCGACGCGGGCGCAATGCTGGGTATCGCCGTCGGTACGCCTGTCCTGCAAGCGTCACCGCCGGATGGATCGGCGAGTCACGCTGCTAGTCGAATGTGAGGTACGTCCAACAGGTTACAGAAGACGCCGACAACTACGCAGGCTGCTAACGAGAAGTCTCGACACTTTCGGCCAATTCGAAATACCTCAGCGCGGGATAAGCGTCGCTCATGACCCCATCGCCCGGACCGCCGCTTTAGTCCAGACGCGTCTGCAGGCGACGGGCTTCTTCGGCTGCCAGCTCGAGGAAATCAAGAATCAGCGAATCATGTTCGTTGGCGCGTGACAGCATTTGCACCGTAATCGGATGGAGGCCGTTGATCAGCCGGTAATGCAAGGTCTTAGGAAGCGAAGAGAATACATAAGTTGTTCCGATCATTACACCGAGCCCTTGCTCAACGAGCGTAATGCCGACCTGTGCCTGCGTTGTTTCATAAACGAAGTTCGGCACGAAACCCGCTTTCTCGCAGTGGGCAAGAATCGAATCATATAGCGGAGCGTTCACGGCACGCGCCGAGACAATAAGGCGTTCCTGCGCGAGATCGCAAAGGTCGAGGCAATCGACATTCGCAAGCCGGTGGTCGCTGCGCATCAGCAGCGCCCAGCGTGCTTCAAGCAGAGGTTGCATCAGGACGTCGGAGTCGTCCGGCGGCGCACCGATGGGCACCCCGAAGCCAACATCGATGTCATTCTTTGCCAACGCGGCTATTTGCTGGAGGGCATTCATCTCGTGACGCGCCACCATGATGTCGGGATAAAGCGCCTGGAGCCGGATCAGTGCCGGTGGGATAAAAGGAAGATTCGTATATTCAACGAGACCAATCGAAATCCTGAATTGCTTGTGGCCCGCGGCCTCGCGGGTCGCACGCAGCGCATGGTCTACCAGATTGAAAATCGCGTCGATGTTGTCGCGCAGGGCCTCGCCCGACGCAGTCAAGGTGACGCCGCGGCGGTCACGGTTCAGCAGTTGTACGCCCGCCAGTTCTTCAAGCTTCGCAATCTGCTGGCTGAGCGCGGGCTGCGTAACGGACGCCAGATCGGCCGCACGGCCGAAGTGGAGTTCCCTTGCAAGAATCGAGAAGTAGCGCAATTGGCGTAATTCGATAGCTCTCATGGGCACTCGTCGGAAGGGGGAGTAGCGAACTTCGCCTGACTCATTCTTGATGAATTGCATGGCCCTCAAAGGGCAGACGCAATTCAGCAGCCTGTCGGCTAGCCTACAGTATTTCCGTGCCGATTGGACCGCCATTAAGAACAATTAAGGCCCGTTAAAGGACTTCCAGTCCGGACACGCCTACACTCGACTGGCATCCGATTGTTCACTGCGCACGGTGCTAAAAAGGAGCGAGACATGCAGGTGCACGTTGCAGGCATTCCTATCCCGGACAGTGAAATGGCGCAGCACGCGCTCGCAGTCGCACGAGAGGGCCTGCCTGACGTATTGATTGGTCACGCGTTGCGCGTTTTCCTCTTTTCAGCATTGATCGGGCGGCGCCGCGGGATCGCTTTTTCGGACGAACTGTTGTTCATCGCTGCAGCGCTGCATCACTACGGACTCTCGCCGCGCTACCAAACATCGCAGCGCCGATTTGAACTGGATAGTGCAGATGCTGCACTTGAGTTGCTGAGAAGCTATAAGGTAGCAGCAAGAACCTCACTCGACGTGTGGGACGCCATCGCCCTTCATACGACATTTGGGCTTGCCGGCTTCGAGGCACCCCTCATAGGCCTGCTGCTTGCCGGAATCGAAACGGATCTGATGGCATGGCACTTTGATGAGATCTCTCTCGCCAACCGGATTGAAGTCGTTCGCGCTTATCCGCGCGGCCCAATTTTCAAGTCCTCGTTGATTGAGGCACTGTCCGCCGGAATGATGGGGCGGCCAGCAACGACGTTCGGAACAGTCAATGCCGACGTGCTTGACCGCCAAAATCCGGATTTTTGCCGTATCAACTTTTGCGGTCTCATCTTTGGCTCTGCATGGGAAGACTGAATACGCACACGTATCGGACAAGTCACGAGATGGTGATAGAAGCGATCCTCGCGCTTGCATTTGCGAGGAGACAGACACTCAGGTCGACAAAATGGAAACGTCCTTTAGCGAAGATCGCACCGTGCCTATCGTCTATGTGGTTGATGACGATCCTGAGATTTGCGTTTCTCTCGATTCGCTGCTTCGCTCGGTCGGCTGGCATGTCCGGACCTTTGCCGGTACCCAGGATTTCACCGCAAAGGATTTCGAGCAAATGCCGAACTGCGTGATCATCGACATTCGTCTACGCGGCGAGAGCGGGCTGATGTTTCATCAGCGTAGCCGCGACATGCTAAAGGCTCCCATCATATTCATCACGGGTTTTGCCGATGTCGAAATGTGCAGACGTGCGATGAAAGCTGGCGCAATCGACTTTCTTGTCAAACCGTTCGCCGACCAGGAACTGATCGACGCTGTTGGTGCGGCCATTCTGGTCGACAGAACCAGACGGGACGCGCAGGACATGCATCGGGAACTCAGGGATCTGTACCGGTCGTTGACGGATCGTCAACGCCAGGTAATGGATTTCATCGTTGATGGAGCACAAAACAAGGACATTGCGCGACGCCTCGGCTTGAGCCTGATAACGGTCAAAATGCATCGCGCTTCCGTGATGCGAAAGATGAACGCAACGTCGTTAGCGGAACTCGTGCGCAAAGCAACGGAGCTCGATATGTCCGCACGTTCGGTATGAAGGAGTTGGTTGTTGGCGATGTCGAACAGATGCCTACTTCGAAGCCGTTCGCCAGCGGGAAGGCGTCAGGCCCGTAATATTCTTGAAGACAACGGCAAAGTGGCTTTGACTCTTGAAACTTAGCAGCTCGGATATTTCCAGGATGGATAAGCTGCTTTCCGCAAGCAGTTGCTGCGCACGCCCTATCTTCATTCTCAGGACAAACGCATTGGGCGTGACGCCAGTTGCCAGACGAAACTGCGTCGAGAAGTGCATGCGCGTCAAACCTGCGACATTACTCAGATCGAACAGGTAAATTTGCTCATACAAATGCGCGTCGATATACTCCATCACACGCTTTAAACGCCACCTTGCAAGCGGACCTATTCTCGATTTGGCTTTTGGAAGACGTGAATCTAATGACAGGCATCTGGCCGCAATGGCGAGGCTGACGCTCTCGAGCATTATGCTATTGGCAGCCGAATTCTCTTCGTTAATGTGCAATAACGCCTCGATCAGGTGACGGGCGCTAGCATCCTGTAAATATGTGATATTGGATAACACGATGTCGGCGCTAGCCGGTACACCGTAAATGTGCTCGTGGCATTCGGCCAGCAACGCCTGCGAAAGATAGAGCCGATATGCCTGAGCTGCTTCGGAGAACACGATGCGGGTCGGCTCCGCGGGCGGCACGAGAAGGCACGAATTAATCGGCACCTTATTCAAGGCGATCTCTTTCTTTGCGTATAGAAACCGTCCGGCGCTAATCGTCCTGTTGACGGTAATCGTATGCGTTCCATCGGCGACATCGTGCTGGAACTCAAGCGGTTGCTGCGGCTTAGCCAGGCACCATTTACTCAGCGTTGCCCGGAAGTCCTGTTCGTGCTGACGTCCTACCGGCCGCTGACGCCAGTGCAATTCGGGTGCTGCTATTGAGCTAGCTGCATAAACTGTCAACGCTACTCTCCTGCAAAAATGACTCGCGCTTACCCCCAGCGTCGCGGCTGGAGGTGATGCGTGAAATGTATACTATCGAAATAGACCGGTGTGCTTTGCAAAAATGCACTTCACGCGCGTGTCAAAGCATGACGTGACGCCTGGAGCAATCGTTCCATCTGCCTACATTCTTGCCATCGACGAGCTTCAGGAATGGCTGAGCACACCTTATCGAATATCTGGACCGCCTCGGTTCCGTGGCCCAACGAATGCCGCAGGCGTGCAAGACTGAGCGCGGCTCGCACTTGTAACGAGCCTGCGCCTTGGGTCTGCGCCGTCGAGAACGCTTTATTAAAATATTCCTTGGCGACGGACGTTTCAGCAGGCCTCGAAGCCCGCTCGCCAACAGGCGGCTTGGCAATCAACAATTCACCATGGATGCGGTAGACCTCAGCGAGATACCACGCATTCCCCGTCTCTTCGCAACGCTTTGCCACATCCTCGATCACCGTAATTGCATCATGCCGTCGGTCAGCATGCAGCAGCGACATGGCGTACTGTGCATACAACATCGGATTCAATGCACCAAACCCGAGACTATCCAGGTCCTTCAATGCAGCAAGGAATTCTCGCTGGTGTTCTGCGCTGACATCATCGAGAGACAATAGATAGGCCTCGAAAGCCCGACTGCATGCGCGGGCGATGTTAAGGCCGTTGCGAGACGAGGTTTCGTACAACATCTCGACGGCTTCTGCGGCCCTTGCGTGATCCTTCGATAACAGCGCGATCGGGATACCGGCCTCTATCAAAACATGGCAGGTTACGATCGCCTGCTCCTGCGAGCGGGCTGCGGTAACACATTGCCCGGCAATTCGAAGTGCAAGCTCCCGTTCTCCCTTCATCCATACGACCCGCGAGAAGGTCGCACTGCTGACGATGTCCTGATCAACGGATCGCCCTAGCGGCATCCAGGAACGCACACCGCGTGCTCGCGACAAAAATCGTTGCAGGGCGGCAAACGCGTGATTCTGATCGCCTGCGTAATGGGCTGAAGTGCCAATGATTCTATCGCCAAGCATCCGCCCTGACGCTGCACGCTCCGGAGCGAGATCCGTGCCTGCAAACTGCGACTCGAGCTTCGAAAAACGTTCGGCGAATGATGCCGAACCATGAATGTCTCCAGAACCGAGGGAAGCGTTCCACATGCCCCATATAGCCCGTGCCTCAAGGGCTTTATCGCCAAGCGCGATCGCTGACGTCAACACTTCCGACCAGGTCGAGAAAGTCTCCTTTTGTGGCCCATTCACATACACGAGGGCCGCGGCAAGCGCCGCCTGCACCTGTAGACGAACACGCTTAAAGCGCGACGTCCCGATGCCAGGGTCGTACCAGCTTTGCATCGCGACCAGTGATCGCCGCGCCCAGACGCAGCACTCGTTGACCAATGACAACTCGAACAGAAGCCATACAAGGCGCACCGCGAGCGATTCACCAACTGATTTGTCTCCCGCGGGAGAAAGCGCCCACGCCGAAGCCGTCCGCAGATCGTCAAGCAGATGGCGCATGTTGCGTTGCCACGTTGCTGTCCCATAGTCCTGACTGCGAGCCCATTCCGTGTCGAGCAGGGTAATCAAGTAATTTGCGTGACCGAGCCTCGCTTTGCGCCGTTCTCCGTTATGCTCGAGCTTCTCTTGAGCATACGAGCGGGTCGTCTCCAGAAGTCGGTATGCAAGATCATGTTCGCCGGTCGGCCGCACGATCAATGATTTCTCTACCAGCCCCGAGACTGCGCGAACGATGTCATATTCGTCCAGCGAATCATCGATAGCGACCGCGATGGCGGCAGGCATCGAAAATCCCGCGGAAAATATGCTCAGGCGTCGGAATGTGGTGCGCTCGACGTCGTCAAGCAGCGCGTAGCTCCAGTCAAAGGTCGCTCTGAGCGTTTGGTGCCGGGGCAGGACAGAACGGCTACCGCCGGTGAGTACGCGAAATCGATCGTCAAGTCGGTTCGCGAGAACTTCAACGCCGAGGACCGTTGCGCGTGCCGCAGCCAGTTCGATGGCAAGAGGAATGCCGTCAAGCCGGCGGCATATGGTGCGAATGAGCTCGGTGCTACGTCGGTCGACAGGAAACAGCGCATCCAGCGCCTGTGCGCGCGCAAGAAACAACTGAACCGCGCCACCCGGTAAAACATCTCCAGTAAGATCCGGTTGCTCAGACACGTGAAGCGGACCCACGCGGTAAACGTGCTCTCCTGCCGCTTTAATGGACTCACGGCTCGTTGCGATTACCCGAGCATCGCTAAATACCGTGGTTAGCGATTCTGCCAGTTCGGCTGCCACGGGAGCCACCTGCTCACAGTTGTCTATAACGAAAAGCATCCGAACGCCGCGAAGTTCTTTACCTATGCGGGCGAAAGACAGCGGTCCATCGGCCGGATTGATACCGATTGCCTTCGATGCGGCGTCCAGCACACTGTGATAATCGGTCGCAGATGCCAAAGAGATCCAGTACACGCCGTCTGTAAAGGAGGCGAGTGCTTTGTACGCGACTTCAATGGCGAGCGTCGTCTTTCCGATTCCGCCAGCGCCTGTCAGCGTTACGTGCCTGTTCGTCTCAAGTGCATTAATGATGTCGAGGGTGGCGTCATCACGGCCAATGATGTCGGATGCCCGCTCGGGTAGATTATTGGGCACATTCCGCTGACTGCTCGCCGCCGATCCGGTCGGCCGATCTGGCGATCCGCCTGCCTCGATCTGCTGCACTTCCGTGCCGGAAAGCCGATAACCACGTCCAGCTACTGTCTGGAGGAGCGCTCGACTGTCGCCGAGCAAGTAACGCAATCTCGACATCTGCACGTGCAGATTGTTTTCCTCGACGAACGTGAGAGGCCAGACCTGCCGTAGCAAGTCATTTTTAAGCACCAGATTTCCGCGTGCCTCGATCAGGACCGCAAGGATGTCGAACGCGCGACTCCCGACTTGCAGCGGGGCACCGTCCCGCAGCAACTGCCGACGTTCGAGGTCCACTTCTATGGAGCCGATCCGAATCATACGTTCGAGCCCTGGTAAATGACGCTCCTGATCCACCACGCCGCAACGATTGATTCTGCCCGGCAGCCCCGCATTCGATGACGATCTTTTGCATCCTGGCGGCCCAAAGCGAAATGGCCGTTGACGCACCGTGTTTAGTCGCTGAAAGCATGAGACGACGTCCCAGGATTCGGAGCGCCATCCGCACTGCTTTCCAGACCACTTCCTTTCACGGCTCTCCGCGTGGGGCAGAACGCGGCCTCAACCATCATATTGTTTCGTCATCGCACGTTTCTCGCTCCCGAAATTTACCGATTTTTCCTGCAATTTCACGACATTCGGCGGACAATTGGCTATCAGCACTTTCCGGCCAGCAATCTCGCCCCGGCGCAGACCGGTATCAGACCAGCATCGCGACTTACTGACTCAAAATCTCGACTCGCTAAATCCCGCTGCAGTCGCACACGAAAAGCTCGGGATTTTCAAAACCGCACGATGCCAGTCAGCGAAACGTGCATATGACAAAACGAACCACGCGTGGAGTGCTAAGGTTAAGTTCCGCTGTCCAACCATGCGGGAGACTCCACCTTGTGGCCCCTGCGGTCGATGCGGTAGATGCCTCACCGCCTTGCGTCCTCTGTTGCGGCCGTGAACGCCACGATGATCCGCTCCACTGAAGGATCAATCGTAGCGAGGGGTTAGTCCAAGCCTGATTCACGCATGTGCGGAGTCGGCGGACATGCGATGTTGAACGAAACGCACAACCACGCGCATCAGGGGATGGCTACCCGCTCCTCTACGGAGCCGTGCAATGGAGCAACAAGCGCTGAGCAGTCGCGACCAGGCTAACGACACAATCCCGGTCGTCCATCATCGATTTGCGGAAGTGGGTGAAGTAAAGCTGTTCTTTCGCGAAGCCGGCCCCAAGGACGGCCCGGTCGTGCTCTTACTGCACGGCTTTCCCACGTCTTCGCACATGTTCCGGAGACTTATTCCTGCGCTCGCGGACACGTACCGGGTTATCGCACCAGACTATCCAGGGTACGGCCAAAGCGATTCACCAGACCGCCGTGAATATGCCTACACGTTCGACAATTTCGCCAAAGCGGTCGACGGGCTGCTAGCTCAACTAGGCGCGGCCCGGTACTTCATGTATGTCATGGACTATGGCGCACCGGTCGGATGGCGTATTGCGCTGGCGCACCCGGAGCGTGTCGCCGGCTTCATTGTGCAAAACGGCAATGCGTACGATGAAGGGCTGAAGGAATTCTGGGACCCCATCAAGGCTTACTGGAACGACGGCGCAGCAAGCAGCCGCCAGGCGCTTGCTCCGTTGCTTACGCTCAAAACAACCATCTTCCAGTACACCGATGGCGTCTCCGATACGACGCGCATTTCGCCGGACAACTGGGTTCACGACCAGGCGCTATTGGATAGGCCAGGCAACAACGACATCCAGCTCGACCTGTTTTACGACTATCGAACCAATCTGCCGCTGTATCCCAAGCTCCAATCCTACTTCCGCGAACACAAGCCGCCGATGCTTATCGTGTGGGGCAAGAACGACTACATTTTCCCCGCCGACGGTGCGCATCCCTACAAACGGGACCTACCCGATGTCGAGTTCCATTTGCTAGATACCGGGCACTTTGCGCTCGAAGACAAGCTAGACGAGATGGTGCCGCTGATACGTGGCTTCTTGAAGCGCAATACTGGCTAGCGAGAAGCGGGCGCGCCGATTGTTGTACTTCGTCGACTCGCGCCCCGTGAAGCCAAACAGCGCATCAAGCCGCCGCGCTCGGGCGTGTGGAAACCCGTTCGTACCATCTCCTGACAGCGACATGAAGATCAGGGATCGGCATCGCAAACGCGCGGGTAGCGAAATCCACTGCAACCAGCGCCGTGATGTCGGCGGCCGTATAGTGCTCGCCCGCAACGAACGGGACGCTCGACAGCCGCTCCTCGAGATCGCCATAGAAATTCGCCACGCGCTGCTTGCTGCGCTCGACCAGTTCGGGAATCTGTTCGTATCCGTGCGGCCCGGAAACGGCACGGCCCTTTAGCCCCGCCGCCGCGTTGCGCACGCCTTCCATCACCGCGGCAAATCCTTCAGTCTCCGCGCGTCGCTCCCACATCGCAACGATCGCTTTTTCCTGCGCCGTGGTTCCAAACAACGGTGTCTGTGCAAAGGCATCGTCGAGATAGCGCATGATGACGGGCGTTTCGCCGATGGCCGTGCCGTCGTCGAGCACGAGAGTCGGTACGACCACACGCGGATTGACGGCGCGGTAGGCATCCGAAAACTGTTCCTTATTCCCGAGATCGACAGGAACGAGCGGAATGTCGAGTCCTTTTTCCGCAAGCAGGATGCGAACGCGGCGCGAATTGGGCGAGCCGCTGGCGTGATACAGCTTCATGATTTTTTCTCCGTTTGAGATTGAGATGCGACGTTGTGATCAGAGCTTCGATCCGCCGTCCACATGCAAGGTATCGCCGGTAATCCAGCGCGCTTCGTCGGAGGCGAGGAAGGCCACCGCCGCGCCGATGTCGTCCGGTTGCGCCATGCGCTTGAGCGCCTGAATGCCGACCGCGAAGTTTCGTCCTGCTTCAGTTTTTGCGAAGCTGGACATGTCGGTCGGCACCACACCGGGTGCGACCGCGTTGACGCGGATGCCCCGTTCGCCGAGCGCGGCGCCGAAATGTTTGACAAGCGTGTCGATGGCGCCCTTGGTGGCCGCATAGGCCGACAGCGTGCCGAGCGCCGCGTGCGCGGCCAGCGACGAAAGCAACACGATGCTGCTGCCCTTGCACATCACCGGCAGCAGCTGCTGAACGAGAAAAAACGGCGCGCGCACATTGACCGCGAACAGGTCGTCAAAAAGTTCGACGCTCGTCTCCTCAATCGTCGCCGCGCCGGAGATACCCGCATTGGCCACGAGGATGTCGAGGCGGCCGCCGACAATCGCGCGCGTCCGCTGCGCGAGGAGGTGTGGACCATCGGCAGCGCGCAGGTCGGCGGCAATCTTCTCGGATGTGCCTCCCGCTTGCCGTATCTCCGCGACGACGGCGTCGGCCTCCTGCGCGCCGCGGCCATAGTGCACCAGCACCTGGGCGCCTGCCTTCGCCAGCGCAAGCGCGCTGGCGCGGCCGATGCCGCGCGACGCGCCGGTTACCAGCGCGGTCTTGCCCGATAACGGGTTCATGATTCGATACTCCTGGTGTCAGACGGTAGGGGAAGAAGGAACACGCGGATCAGCCAGCGGTCTTGCCGCCGTCGACCGAGACGATCTGCCCGGTGACGAATGCCGCACCGTCGGATGCCAGGTAGAGCACCGCCGCGGCGATGTCCGCCGGGTTGCCGATCCGCGCAAGCGGCACGCTGCCTGCCAGCACCGCCTTCCTCTCCGGAGTGCCGGTAAAGCGGTCGAGCATGCCGGTGTCGGTCGGTCCCGGCGCGACCGCATTGACACGCACGCCCGTGCTGGCCACCTCGAGCGCCGTCGATTTGGTGAACCCTTCGACGGCGTGCTTGCTGCCCGCGTAAATCGCGGCATAGGCCGCACCTTCATGCCCGTAGGTCGACGAAATATTGATGACGCTGCCGGAACGTTGGCCCGTCATGACGCGCAGTTCGTGCTTGAGGCTTAACAGCACGCCGAGCACGTTGGTATCGAAGGTACCGGCATAGGTGTCCGCGGACACCTCGGTGACGGGCCCGGGCGTGCCTTCCGTGCCGGCATTGTTCACTGCGACGTCCAGCCTGCCGAAGCGGGAAACGGCCTGATCGACGAGACCGCGGACGTCCTCGTCGCGGCGCACGTCGGCCTGCACGAAGAAGGCTTCAGCGCCCAGTTCACGCAATTCAGCCTCGAGGGCGGCGCCTTCGGCAGGCCGGCGGCCCGAGACGACGAGCCGTGCTCCGGCACGAGCAAAAGCGATAGCGGTGGCACGGCCGATGCCGGTCAATGCGCCGGTGATGAGGACGACGGGGCGGTTCGGGCGGTTCATGAGAAACTCCTGTAAGGTATCGCTGCGACGCATGAGGTGTTTTCGTTCGCGGCGAGGAAAGTGGCTACAGGAGTTAATCTAGGCACTTCCTGCGTCGATGAAAAAGACTTTGAAAGCTGGGTGGCATGCCTGACAGGCATGGGGCGAGGAACCATGGAACTGCGTCATCTGCGGTATTTCATTGCGGTCGCCGAAACGGGCAGCCTCACGGAGGCGGCGGAGAAACGGCTGCACACTTCGCAACCGTCGTTAAGCCGGCAAATTCGCGACCTCGAAGATCAGGTCGGCGTGGAACTGCTGCTGCGCAGTGCGCGCGGCGTCGAACTGACCGATGCGGGCAAGGCCTTTATCGATCATGCGCGGCTCGCGATGGCTCAGGTGGAGGCAGCCGTGGAGGCGGCACGGCGTGCGGCGCAGCCGGCCAAGTCGCGCTTTGCGCTGGGCTTTCTGACCGGTCAGGAAATGACCTGGCTGACCGACGCCATGCACCTGTTGCGCGAGGAGTTGCCCAACATCGAGGTCACCGTATCGAGCGACTATTCGACGGAACTGGCCGCCGCATTGGCGCACGGCAAGCTTGACGTGGCGTTCATGCGAGCCGAGCCCGGATACGGCCTCGAATACAAAGTGGTCACTCGCGAACCGCTCGTCGTGCTGATGCCGAGCGATCATCCATTGACCGCGCACAAGACCGTGCGCCCGGAGGCGCTCCGGCATGAGCCGTTCATCGCGATGGCCGACAAGGCCAAGGTGCTCAGACAGGTGATCGACGCCTGGCTGGCGAAGTCGGGCGTCGAAGTGGATATCGCGCAAAGCGTCGACAATCCGGCGATGGTGATGTCGCTGATTGCTTCGATGCGCGCCGTCACGCTGATACCGGCCTATGTGCAAAACCTGATGCCGTGGTCGGTCGTGAGCCGGCCGCTCGAAGGGGATGTCCCGAGCATCGAACTGGTCGTGGGTTATAGCCCGCGCAATACGGCGCCGATTGTCAGTTTGTTTCTGTCGCGCGTGGACGAGTTGATTTCGAGGATCGTGAAGCGTTCCGCGTGACGCCGAAGCGCAGTCCGGCCAGTCTTATCGCCCGCCAGTGCCGCAAACCCGGAACGCCCGGTAGCCATGCACCGACGATCAGCCCAGAACGGGCAATCACCCTGCGTTCGATGGCCGTCCGTCGCCACAGCTATCCAACGCACGGTAGTAACGTCGCGGCGAGCCCCTATGTGCTCATATGAATCGCTGGACGGGTGATAAGACACCTGACCTGACGCGCGGTCCGCCATTGGCACATGGAAATGCCCGTCATGTCACTCATACCGAGGTATCTGCTCGAAGCCGATTGCGAAATGTCTCGTCGTTTCAGTCAACCGATATCGAAGGCAACGTGAGTTGGAAGATCGCGCCGTAGCCAGGACGAGTCAATGCCACGAGAGCGCCCTGATGAGCCTCGGCGATGGCGCGAGAAATTGCCAGTCCCATTCCCATCCCGCTTGCCCTGGTGGTTGTGAAGGCTTCGAATACTCTCTCCAATATCGCCTCGCTGACCCCAGGGCCTGTATCTTCCACATTAACAAAGACAGTATTCTCCCGGGTCGAAGTGCTCACAGTCAGTTTTCTGTCGCGCCCGACCACGTCACTCATGGCCTCGCTCGCATTCACCACCAGATTCAAGATTATCTGTTGGATCTGCGTTCGATCGCCTTTGACAAATCGCTGCCCTTTAATCTGTGCGTCGCCAACACTAACGCCGTTGGCGTCCAACTGTGCCTTCATGAATGAGAGCACTTCCCGGATCGCGTCATTGATATCAAAGGCAGCGCGTTCGGGTCCCACGTTTTTGAGCAGGGCGCGAAGCCCCCTGATGACGTCCCGTGTCCGGACGCTGTCGCTGACAATCTGGCGTAGCATCACGCGAGCCTCATCGACTTCGGGTGTAGCGCGGTCAAGCCAACGTAGCGCCGCACCCGCAGATGCGCCGATAGCAGTTATCGGCTGACTGGTTTCATGAACGATCGCCGCCAGCAATTCTCCCGTCGCGGCCAGCTTGGCGGAACGCGCCAATTCAGCGTGAGCATCGCGCAATGCTTCTTCAGCGAGCTTTCGCTCGGTCAGGTCTATCGTTGTACCGATGTATTCTTCGACATTTCCATTTTTACTCTTCCGCGGGTAGCCCACGCCATGCAGGAATCTGGTTGATCCATCCGGAAGTGAAGCACGAAAATGCAAAGTAAATCGATGTTGCGCACGCACGGCTGAGGCAAGACTTTGCTTAACGTAACGTCGGTCCTCGGAATGGATACGAGACAGGAAGAAGTTGCATGTTGGCGTGAAGGAACTATTCGGCGTTGCACCAAAAATCCGGCAATGCTCGTCCGACCATGTGAGCCTTCCATTTGCGAGATCCCAGCTCCAACTGCCGGTGTGACTCAAACGCTGTCCTTCAGCAAGAAACGCCTCGCTGCGCTGCAGGTCCTCGTACAGGTATGCGTTCTCGAGAGAGATCGCCGCCTGCGATACAAGAAACCCAAGTATGGACACCCGATTCTCTGTAAACGCACCCGCTGTCAGGTTGCTCTCAAGATATAAAACACCCGATAAATTTTCCTGCTTTGCAATCGGCATGCATAGTGCCGATTTCAGTTTCGATCGCTTGACGTAAGGATCTTCACCGAATACAGGGTGCGTGTACGCCATATCAAGAACGAGCGCGCGTCTTGTCCGGATAACGCTGTGAACCACCGTCAAGGGAATTTCAGAATCCTGGCTGGGCGCCTGGCAAAGTGCTACCTCGACCATTCCGTTTTGGACGATCGCATCTGCGGCAATGCGTATCTCGCCGTCGCGCAGAAGGATCAGAACGCCGCGCTGGGCTTGACCGTGCTCAAGCGTCATTCGCAGGAAAGCATGAATGAGCAATTCGAGAACGATCTCTCCAGAAATGGCCAACGAGGCCTTAAGCATGGCATCTAACTCAGAAGATCCTATCGATGCGCCAAATTCGCCATGCGGCGCGACTGACCCGGATTCTTCGCGGATCCAAGGTTGCCGTTGCTCGAGTAGCTTCGTCGTGGCACTTTCTCGACGGCGCACGAACATCTCACACTCCTTCCGGTAGATGGCGGGGTTGATACTTCAGCAATCTTCCAGATCGCTTCGATCACCCGACAATAGCTGGCGCAGCCGCCGCCGGCCGCGCGACAGGCGCGACATCACCGTGCCAACGGGGATTTCCAGGTGTGCCGCGACGCCTTCGTAAGTCATGCATTCGATACCGATCATCAGGATCACGTCGCGCTGATCGCCCGGAAGATGCTGTAGCGCATGGCGCAGGTCGTACAGTTCAGCCCAGCGCGACTCGGCGCTGCCGAGCGCGGTCGAGTCGCTATACGACATGTCGTCGAGCGAACTGCATGGTAAGCGGCCAGCGCGCCGCACTTCACTGAGAAACACGTTGTGCATGATGGCGAGAAGCCACTTGCGTAAATCCGTGCCGGGCGTGAACGAATGCGCGTAGCGCAGTGCGCGCTCGGCGGTATCCTGGACTAGATCGTCGGCCCGCACGCGGCAGCGGATCAGCCTGAGCGCGTAGCGCCGCAAATCAGGCAAGTGTGAGGGCAGATCATGAATGGTGCAGCCGACGGGGAATGGAACGTGACTCGACATTGCAATTCGCTTCGTTCGTGGTTCGAATGCTTCATCGGCGCGCGGCAGCGGCGCGGCACCCCGAGGCACGTGCATCGGCGGAACGGCCATCCGACCTTGACGGAGGGAGCATATGCATTTTCGCGAGTTCTACCCATTCTCCCTGCGGATGCGTGGTTATTCAACGAAAGTCCTGGCTACTCATACCTTGGTATTGGTTGCAGGTCGACCGTAATAAAGCGTGCAGAGTCGACGTCTGCCACGGCGTGCTGCAAATGCAGTCGTCTGCGCGCGTCGTCGAGGAGCCAACTGCTTGCTTTGCCTTCCATGCCATGTCCAGTCCCGCTACCTATCCCCGCTCATGCGGAAAGATCATCCTCAAACCGATACCAAGGTATTAAGACCGCGCCCTTATGGAGAACGGCTCCGCATCCGCACGAAGAATGGGTAGCGCTCGCCCAAACCCGTACGCTCACGTTGTCGGGAACGACAGCACACGCTATTGGCAGTGCCGATACGGACGAATACGGGCCCCTTCCCGCAGGACATCGTCGCAGACACGATGAATTCTCCTGCGATAAGCGATGCGAACAGCGATGCCGGCGTCAGGCGAGAGATCAACGAACACAAGCGGCACGGTCGACGATACCCGTCGCCCCTTCCCTACCTGCGAAGAGGCGCGAAAACACGGCTCCGCTGCCGCGACCAGACGGACGGCTTCGGGACACCGTCGAGCGCGCACTGCGTCACGCAAATTCGCACACGAGTGGAAGAGAGCTGCGTAAATGGCGTTTACCATCATGCACGACGCGTTTATCGACAAGGTGCGGCACACGAGCGGCGCATGTTTGAGGTCGGTCGACGACGAAGACTCTGCATCGCGAACCATCCGATGTGGCAACCGAATTGCATTTCTCTCCGGAATGAGGGATCTGCAATGTGCGCTGCGGCTTCGTCCGGCCTACCCCTGTGACGTCGTGCTGATAATAGGCGTCGACTGCATGGCGCGTGAAGATGTCGTGCCGCTGTTGCCGACCAGAAAGCGAGTGTCGCCGCCGCGAAGATCGCGACAGAAGCTACATGATGCGTAGAGGTAAAATGCTATGAAAGATCAGGACTTCGAACAAGATCCGCCAGTCGTCTACGTTGTCGACGACGACTGCGCCTTGCGCAAAGCACTTGGCAGTCTGTTCCGGTCGGTGGGCTTGCAGGTGAAGACATTTGCCACGCCGGAGGAGTTTGTCCGTTTCGACCGAATTGATGCATGCAGTTGCCTCGTGCTCGATGTGCGCTTCCAGGGGCAAAGCGGCTTGAACCTGCAGCGCGAGGTGAAGAGGACGGCAAGCCCCATTCCCATCGTATTCATGACAGGCCACGGCGACGTCGAGATGACCGTCAAGGCGATGAAGGCCGGGGCGATCGATTTTCTCGCGAAGCCGTTTCGCGATCAGGATATGCTCGATGCGGTCGCACATGCGATCGAACTCGACCGTGCACGGCGACGTGCCGAACGTAACCTGAAGCACCTGCGCGAGCGATACGAATCGCTCACGCCACGTGAACGCGAAGTGCTGTCGTATGTGGTCGCCGGACTGATGAACAAACAGATTGCAAAGGAGCTGGGCATTAGCGAAGTCACTGTGAAGATTCATCGCAAGCATGCGATGGACAAGATGGCCGCACGCTCGGCCGTCGACCTCGTGCGCAAGGCTCAGGCACTCAACCTGCCGATGCCATCGGATCGGTCGAAGCTCCGGTAGGCTTCGCCTCGGCGTGCGGCGCATCACGCCACTCTGTCGTGATCGGCCCCACGGGCAAGCCACTTTTCCACACTACGCTGAAATCATGTGGAAAGGAATTCATAAACTCAACGAAGACATCCGAATTTTTTTGCATGCGGTAACGATGCGCAGGGAATAGTCGATGATCCGATCCGGTTTGTGATGGCGGAAGTCACCCCTCTGCTAAAAGGAGCAGTTTTCGATGAGCCACGATCAAGACAAAGACAACTCCCCCAACAGCCGCCGCTCGTTTCTCAACGCTGCGGGCCGCCTGACGATAGCGGGCGTAGCCGCACCAGCGATCATGCCGGCGTCTGCCTACGCAGCATCGGCGCATTCCGGTTCAACGCCAGCGCCCGCCGACGAATACGTCGAAGCGACAGCTCAACGCTCGCTTGACGCACTGGAAAGCGCGTACGGCGTGCACAAAGGGCAGCGCCGCAACCACACCAAAGGTATCGGCGCACGCGGCTCGTTCGTCGGCAATCCGGCAGCGCGCGGGTACTCGCGCTCCCTGCTGTTTTCCGGTGAAACGATTGAAGTCGTTGCGCGCTTCTCGCTAGCCGGCGCCGATCCCGACGCTTCGGACGCAGAGCGCAGTGCACGCGGCATCGGTTTGCAATTCCGCCTGCCCGACGGCAGTTTGCAGCACATGACAATGCTGCATACGCCAATCTTTTTTGCGACGATGCCGAAGACGTTCATCGACAAATTCTTCGCGCTGACACCCGACCCTGCAACCGGCAAGCCGGACCCGGCGCGCTTCGACGCATTCCTGAAGAGCCACCACGACAACGATGCGCAGGCACACTACCTCGGTACGGTGAATCCCCCGGTCAGCTACGCAAATTGTCCATTTTTCGGCATTCACACGTTCAAGTTCGTCGGCAACGACGGCAAGGCAACGATGGTCCGCTGGCGCTTCGTGCCGCGCGATGGCGAAAAGAATCTGACCGACGAACAGGTCGCGAAGGCGCCGAAGGACTTCCTGCACGCGGCGTTGATGGAGCGCGTCAAGCGCGGGCCGGTGCAGTGGGACATGATCGTGTCGGTCGGCGAACCCGGTGATCCGATAATCAACCCGACCGTGCTATGGCCGGCAAATCGCAAGGAGTTCAATGCCGGCACCCTGACGTTGACCGAAGCGATGCCGCAGGAACAGGCGCCGAGCTACGGCATTAACTTCGATCCGCTCGTAATGGCCGATGGCATCGAACCGAGTGACGATCCGATTTTGCTATTCCGCTCTCCGTCATATGGATTGTCATACGCGCGACGTCTGCGCGATCTGTAAACAAAGCCGGCCATGGGACGCCAGGCATTGAGATGCAATTGGCGTCCGCGGTTCGGCCATCCCGCTCCTTCCGATGCTGCCGAGAACGACACGGGGGGTTTTCCATGCCACGTCTCAATGCTGTGTAGCGCTACCTCACGCCTGAGCGATCATGCGACGCATCGAATTCCGCCGCGAGTCGCTTGACCTTCTCGACCACGTCTTCCGATTGAATCTCCGACACCGGCTCGAGCAGCGCGATGACATTGAAGAGCCGCTCGTGTATCTCCGCATCCAGATACGCAGCACGGTGGATCGCGACGTTATATTGCGACGCCTCCTCCAGATTTTCGGGCCGCGCGCCGCGCGTATCGGGGTATGCAAGATCGGGCATGGCCGACAGCACCCAGATGTTATCGACCGTGTCGCACGGCGGTTGATGATTTTCGTCGAATTCGACCAGCGCCGTTGAATAGGTGAAGTCGACGCCGATCGTCGTTTCTTCCGGTGCGGCGCGTCCGGTCGCACGCAGCAAGGCGAGCGTCAGTTCGCCGCGGCTCGAGGCGTCGATCACAAGATCCGCCTCATAGGTCTCGGTTGCGCCATCGCGTGTTTCGCATCGGATCGCAGCGACCGCATTGCCATCCGGCGTCGGCACGATCTCGGTCACGCGGCGCCCGTCGTAGATCGCGATGTCGCTTTCGCGTTCGACGTGGCGCCGCAAAATCCCTTCGATCAACGGGCGCGACGCTTTCAGCAGCGCGATGCCAAGCGAGCGCGCCGGCAGTGGTCCCTGCCCCGGAAATTCGTAGACGACACCCAATCCGAAATCATCGACTTTCGCACCCGCCGCTTGCATCGCCGCCGTGTAGCCGGGAAAAAGATCATTCAGCGCTTCGAGGCCGGCCGGCAGCAATTGATGCGGATGCCGGTCTTGTGGCACGCCTGGACGCGACGCTATCGCGTGAGGCAGGGCGTCACGCTCAAGCACAATGATCTTGTCGAAACTGCCGACGAGTGCCCGCGCGGCGGTCAGCCCCCATTCCCGCGCCGATCACCACCGCTTGCTTGCCGATATGCATGACGTTTCTCCGAATGTCCTTCGATTAGCCAGTCTGTTTATCCACAGAATGGCGTTCGAAAAGTCATGCCTCTCGTGACCTACGAAACTGCGGCGCCGGCAACGAACGCGCGGATTGGTACGCTAGGTCCAAATTTCCGGGCGGCACGCCGTGTAGCCGGGCACTCGCGACAGCCCGGCACCTGCCGACATTCTTCGATCAGGCGCGACGACTGCTTTGCGACGGCAAGTGGTCGCCAACATCTATTGTTTCCACGAGATAAAGAAATGAAAATTCGTTGAACAGATGGAATCAGATGCGCGTCGGGTGTTCGGCTGTGCAAACACGTAGCAGACTGAATTATTCCATTCTGCTCGGTAAAGGGCCCTTTTCCAGATGCCGTGTCGATTCAATCTCAAGAGCGTTCATATAATCGATCAAGGAATGAAAAGAGCAGCGCCAGACGTCCATTGCAGTAGGCGTAGAACTACCGTATTTTCATTGCTGGAGATTGGCCGTGACCCCTTGTATCGAGCATGAAGCCACGGTTCGTCTCCGCACTAAAGCAGGTATGGTGAGCAAACCCCGACTCGTCGTCATCGGTAACGGCATGGCCGGCATCCGCACGCTCGAAGAACTGTTGACGATCGCGCCCGATCAATACGACATCACGGTCTTCGGCGCCGAACCGCACCCGAACTACAACCGTATCCTGCTTTCGCCGGTACTCGCGGGCGAGCAGACCTTCAGCGACATCGTGCTCAATCCGCTCGAGTGGTACGGGCAGAACGGCATTCGCCTGCACCTGGGCAAGACCGTCGGGAAGATCGACCGCGTGCGCCGCAAGGTGATCGCCACCGATGGCACCGAAGCGCCGTACGAGCGCCTGCTGATCGCGACCGGCTCGACGCCGTTCATCCTGCCGGTGCCCGGCAATACGCTCAAGGGCGTGATCAGCTATCGCGACATCTACGATACGCAGACGATGATCGACACGGCCGCGGTGAAACGTCACGCGGTCGTGATCGGCGGCGGCCTGCTCGGGCTCGAGGCCGCGAACGGCCTGAAGCTGCGCGGCATGGACGTGACCGTCGTGCACCTTGCCGATACGCTGCTCGAGCGGCAGCTCGATGCGACCGCGGGCCGGCTGCTGCAACGCTCGCTCGAAGCACGCGGGCTCAAATTCCTGCTCAATACAGCGACTGCGGAATTTGCCGGCAAGGCGGCGGGGGAAGTATCGGCTGTGATCTTTAGCAACGGCGACGCGATTCCCGCGGACCTCGTCGTGATGGCCGCGGGCATCCGGCCGAACACAGCGCTCGCCGAAGCCGCCGGATTGCACTGCAATCGCGGCATCGTTGTCGGCGATGCGTTGCAGACCTCAGATCCGCACATCTACGCGGTCGGCGAATGCGCGAGCCATCGCGGTGTCGCCTATGGCCTTGTTGCACCCGTTTATGAGCAGGCGCGTGTGGCCGCGAGTCATCTTGCGTGCAGAGACACCGGTAAGTATACGGGCTCGGTGCTGTCGACAAAGCTGAAAGTAACCGGCATCGACCTGTTCTCCGCGGGCGACTTCATGGGCAGCGAAGGCACCGAGGAAATCGTGCTGTCGGACCCCGCGGGCGGGGTCTACAAGAAGCTCGTGATCAGGGACGACCAGCTGGTGGGCGCCTGCCTGTACGGCGACACCGCCGACGGCGCCTGGTACTTCAAGCTGCTGCGCGAAGGCCGCAAGCTCGGCGAACTGCGCGATCACATCATGTTCGGCGAATCGAGCGTCGGCGACGCGGGCGTGCAGGGGCAAAGCCGCGCGGCCGCAATGGCCGACAGCGACGAAGTATGCGGCTGCAACGGCGTATGCAAGGGCACGATCGTCAGGGCGATCACCGAAAAGGGCCTGTTTAAGCTCGACGACGTGAAGAAGCACACCAAGGCGTCGAGCTCGTGCGGCTCGTGCACGGGGCTCGTCGAACAGATCCTGATGAGCACGGTCGGCGTGAACTTCCAGGAGCCGCCGAAGACGAAGGCCGTGTGCGGCTGCACGGACCACAATCACGGCGAAGTGCGCAAGGCGATCCGCGAGCACCATCTGCT
>NZ_BAAILL010000072.1:0-286 GCF_054589215.1 Paraburkholderia sp. 2C
GATCGACAGCAGCTTGCGATCCTGGTCGAGCAGAAACGAGAAGTCCATACCGAGCGCCATCTCGCGCGACGTGTCGGCCAGCGAGCGCAGACGTGCCTGCAAAAGCTGCGGCACGGCGCCAAGTTGCTGCCGGTCGCGACTGTGCTCGCTCACACTGCGATGCAAGGCTTCGATCCAGAACATCAGATCCGCGTAACTGTCGTCGCCGCTGGCCGGCATGATCGCGCGCGTCGTCTGCGCGGCTTTCTTCGTCAGCCGGATCAGCGACGGCGACAACGCGTCAAGC
>NZ_BAAILL010000073.1:0-705 GCF_054589215.1 Paraburkholderia sp. 2C
GAACTTCCAGGAGCCGCCGAAGACGAAGGCCGTGTGCGGCTGCACGGACCACAATCACGGCGAAGTGCGCAAGGCGATCCGCGAGCACCATCTGCTCACGCACCGCGCGGTCTACGACTTTCTCGAATGGCGCACGCCCAACGGCTGCGCGACGTGCCGCCCCGCGATCAACTACTACCTGCTGTCGACCTGGCCGCGCGAAGCCGTCGACGATCCGCAAAGCCGCTTCGTCAACGAACGCGTGCACGCGAACATCCAGAAGGACAACACGTTCTCGGTGATCCCGCAGATGAAAGGCGGCGTGACGAACGCGGCCGAGCTGCGCCGCATCGCGGACGTGGCCGACAAGTACAACGTGCCGATGGTCAAGGTCACGGGCGGCCAGCGCATCGACCTGTTCGGCATCAGGAAGGAAGACCTGCCGCACGTGTGGAAAGACCTCGGCATGAAGTCGGGCCACGGCTACGGCAAATCGATTCGCACCGTCAAAACCTGCGTGGGCAGCGAGTTCTGCCGCTTCGGCACGCAAAACAGCACGCAGATGGGCATCGACCTCGAAACGATGCTCGCGAACATGTGGTCGCCGCACAAGACGAAGCTCGCGGTGTCGGGCTGCCCGCGCAATTGCGCCGAGGCCGGCATCAAGGACGTCGGCGTGATCGCGGTCGAAAGCGGCTGGGAACTGTATGTGGGCGGCAATGGCGG
>NZ_BAAILL010000074.1:0-946 GCF_054589215.1 Paraburkholderia sp. 2C
GGGCTGCCCGCGCAATTGCGCCGAGGCCGGCATCAAGGACGTCGGCGTGATCGCGGTCGAAAGCGGCTGGGAACTGTATGTGGGCGGCAATGGCGGCATCAGGACCGAAGTCGCGCAGTTCCTCGTGAAGGTGAAGACGCCCGATGAAGTGAAGGAGTACACGGGCGCATTCCTGCAGCTCTATCGCGAAGAGGCGTATTACCTCGATCGCACCGTGCACTACATCGCGCGCGTCGGCCTCGACTACGTGAAGCAGAAAGTGGTCGAGGATACGGCGAGCCGCAAGGCGCTCTACGAACGGCTGCTCTATTCGCTCGAAGGCCTGCCCGATCCGTGGGAAGCGCGCATCGAAGGCATGCAGAAGGACGAATATATCCCGCTCAGAATTGTGGCCTGAGCGCGAACGCGAGGAACATGACCATGGACATGCAAGTGACCCGCGCGTGGACGCGCATCTGCACCGTCGCCGACATTCCGCCGCTCGGCAGCCGCGTGCTCGAACGCGAGAACGGCAATATCGCGATCTTCCGCACCGCGCAGGACAACATCTTCGCGCTGCTCGACCGCTGCCCGCACAAGGGCGGCGCGCTGTCGCTCGGCATCGTGCACGGCGAGAGCGTGACCTGCCCGCTGCACGCGTGGAATATCGATCTCGCCAGCGGCCTCGCGAAGGCGCCCGATGAAGGCTGCGCGCGCCACTTTCCGGTGCGTGTCGATGCAGACGGCACGGTTTATCTGTGCCTCGACTAGCGCGCGATAAGTGAAGCAACAAACCGACGTCACGACGCGCCATGGAGGTCCGATGAAAACCGTCACCCGTTCCACCTGCTGTTACTGCGGCGTCGGCTGTGGCGTGCTGATCGAGGCGGAGGACGGACGCATCACCGGCGTGAAGGGCGACCCCGCTCACCCGGCGAACTTCGGCAAGCTGTGCAGCAAGGGGCTC
>NZ_BAAILL010000075.1:0-656 GCF_054589215.1 Paraburkholderia sp. 2C
CTTCGCGGTCAGCACCGTCGTGATCGCCGCCGTCAGCGTGGTCTTGCCGTGGTCAACGTGACCAATCGTGCCCACGTTCACGTGCGGCTTGGTCCGCTCAAACTTACCTTTGGCCATTTTCGACTCCTAAGAGGGTTTTTCCGTACGTTGCGCGGGGCGCAAAATCGCTGACAACCTGCTGGTGCCCATGGGCAGGATCGAACTGCCGACCTCTCCCTTACCAAGGGAGTGCTCTACCACTGAGCCACATGGGCGTTACTTCTTTGCTGGAGCGGGTGAAGGGAATCGAACCCTCGTCGTAAGCTTGGAAGGCTTCTGCTCTACCATTGAGCTACACCCGCAAGGATCTATCGATTCCCGACAACTGCTCAAGCCGTATTCTGGTGGAGGAGGTTGGATTCGAACCAACGTAGGCGTAAGCCAACAGATTTACAGTCTGCCCCCTTTAGCCACTCGGGCACCCCTCCGCAGAGAACTGACGATTATGGGGTAGCAATATAGCGTTGTCAAGATCAATGCTTGGCTGTCGTTACCCCGAGGCAGCCCTCACTTACAAGCGCCTGCCGTAAACGCACAAACCCCGCCCTGATGAGGGCGGGGTTAGTGTTTCTGCGAGGGGGAGCCTGACGATTACCTACTTTCACACGGGCAATCCG
>NZ_BAAILL010000076.1:0-578 GCF_054589215.1 Paraburkholderia sp. 2C
GCCTGCCGGATCGAAGCGCGCTCGGCGTTCTACCAGGCAAGCGGCGCGTATGGGTTCCGCGACCAGTTGCAGGACATGATGGCGCTGACGCACGTGCGGCCCGACGAAACGCGGCGGCACCTGCTGCGTGCCGCGTCGCGGCAGTTCGTCGAAGGCGACTTTCAGCATTGGTGGCTGCCGCACTCGGGACAAGGCGTACGCACGCGAATCTCCGACGACCGCGTGTGGCTCGCCTACGCGGCTGCCACCTACATTGGCTGCACGGCCGATCACGCCGTGCTTGACGAGATCGTGCCCTTCCTCGAAGGTCCGATGCTGCGGCCCGGCGAGCACGACACCTTCTTCCAGCCGATGCTCGCGGAGGGCGCTGCGTCCCTGTTCGAACATTGCGCGCGCGGTCTCGATCAATGCATCGAACTGACCGGCGCGCAGGGTTTGCCGCTTATGGGCACCGGTGACTGGAACGACGGGATGAACCGCGTCGGCGCAAACGGCAATGGAGAAAGCGTCTGGCTCGGCTGGCTGCTGTTGCGGACCATTGACCTGTTCGCACCGCTCGCCCAATCGCACGACCCGGC
>NZ_BAAILL010000077.1:0-266 GCF_054589215.1 Paraburkholderia sp. 2C
ACGACCACGCTCTACGCATCGATGTCGCGCCTCGAAACGGCCACGACCAACATCATGACCGTCGAGGACCCGATTGAATACGACCTGTCCGGCATCGGCCAGACGCAGGTCAACGAGCGGATCGGCATGACGTTCGCGCGCGCCTTGCGCTCGATTTTGCGTCAGGATCCGGACGTGATCATGATCGGCGAAATCCGCGACCTCGAAACGGCGCAGATCGCGGTGCAGGCCTCGCTGACGGGCCACCTCGTGCTCGCGACGCTGCA
>NZ_BAAILL010000078.1:0-410 GCF_054589215.1 Paraburkholderia sp. 2C
GTGAAGGCGGTGCTCGAATGGATCCCGGCCGCCGCGCATCCGATGGACGTGATGCGCACCGGCGTCTCCGCGCTCGGCACCGTGCTGCCCGAAAAGGACGATCACAACCTTGCCGGCGCGCGCGAGATCGCCGACCGGCTGATGGCCTCGCTCGGCTCGATGCTGCTCTACTGGTATCACTACTCGCACAACGGCAAGCGCATCGAGGTCGAAACCGACGACGACTCGATCGGCGGCCACTTCCTGCATCTGCTGCACGGCACGCCGCCGTCGAAGTCGTGGGTCGATGCGATGCACGTGTCGCTCAATCTCTATGCGGAGCACGAGTTCAACGCATCGACGTTCACGGGCCGCGTGATCGCGGGCACGGGCTCGGACATGTATTCGGCGATCACCGGCGCGATCGGCGC
>NZ_BAAILL010000079.1:0-1171 GCF_054589215.1 Paraburkholderia sp. 2C
CGGACCAAGCCGCACGTGAACGTGGGCACGATTGGTCACGTTGACCACGGCAAGACCACGCTGACGGCGGCGATCACGACGGTGCTGACCGCGAAGTTCGGCGGCGAAGCCAAGGCGTACGACCAGATCGACGCGGCGCCGGAAGAGAAGGCGCGCGGCATCACGATCAACACGGCGCACGTGGAGTACGAGACGGCGAACCGTCACTATGCGCACGTTGACTGCCCGGGTCACGCGGACTACGTGAAGAACATGATCACGGGCGCGGCGCAGATGGACGGCGCAATCCTGGTGTGCTCGGCCGCGGACGGCCCGATGCCGCAAACGCGTGAGCACATCCTGCTGGCGCGTCAGGTTGGTGTGCCGTACATCATCGTGTTCCTGAACAAGTGCGACATGGTGGACGACGCGGAGCTGCTCGAGCTGGTGGAAATGGAAGTGCGCGAGCTGCTCTCGAAGTACGACTTCCCGGGCGACGACACGCCGATCATCAAGGGCTCGGCGAAGCTGGCGCTTGAGGGCGACAAGGGCGAGCTGGGCGAAGTGGCGATCATGAACCTGGCTGACGCGCTGGACACGTACATCCCGACGCCGGAGCGCGCGGTGGACGGTTCGTTCCTGATGCCGGTGGAAGACGTGTTCTCGATCTCGGGCCGTGGTACGGTGGTGACGGGTCGTGTCGAGCGTGGCGTGATCAAGGTTGGCGAGGAAATCGAGATCGTCGGGATCAAGGCGACGGCGAAGACGACGTGCACGGGCGTGGAGATGTTCCGCAAGCTGCTCGACCAGGGTCAGGCGGGCGACAACGTGGGTATCCTGCTGCGCGGCACGAAGCGTGAGGACGTGGAGCGTGGCCAGGTGCTGGCCAAGCCGGGTTCGATCACGCCGCACACGCACTTCACGGCAGAGGTGTATGTGCTGAGCAAGGATGAGGGCGGTCGTCACACGCCGTTCTTCAACAACTACCGTCCGCAGTTCTACTTCCGCACGACGGATGTGACGGGCTCGATCGAGTTGCCGAAGGACAAGGAAATGGTGATGCCGGGCGACAACGTGTCGATCACGGTGAAGCTGATTGCGCCGATCGCGATGGAAGAAGGTCTGCGCTTCGCTATCCGTGAAGGCGGTCGTACCGTCGGCGCCGGTGTCGTCGCCAAGATCATCGAGTAAG
>NZ_BAAILL010000080.1:0-30155 GCF_054589215.1 Paraburkholderia sp. 2C
GCGCGATCCAGCACCTCGCGGGCATGAAGGACTCGAAGGTGATCGTCGCGATCAATAAAGATCCGGAGGCGCCGATCTTCAGCGTCGCGGACTACGGCCTTGTCGGCGATCTGTTCACGCTCGTGCCCGAACTCGTGAACGAGCTCGGCTGACGAGCGGCGGAGCCGCAAACGCCGGCGTCGCCGCAAGGCGCCAGGCGCCAGGCGAATCGAAGGGGCGCGAGGATCACTCATCCGGCGCCCCTTTTTTATCGTGCAGGGAGGAGACAGACATGAGCTACACGGCACCCGTCAACGACATGCTGTTCGTGATGAAGGAACTGGCCGGACTCGACGACATCGCCGCATTGCCCGGCTATGAAGACGCGAACGCCGACACCGCGCAGGCGGTGCTCGACGAATCGGCGAAGTTCTGCGGCGAAGTGCTTGCGCCGCTCAATGTCGAAGGCGATCGCAATCCGAGCACATGGCGCGACGGCAACGTCACGACGACGCCCGGTTTCAAAGACGCGTTCCGCCAGTTCACGGCCGGTGGCTGGCAAAGCCTCCAGCATCCGCCCGAATACGAAGGCCAGGGCCTGCCGAAGCTGATCGCGACGCCTTGCCTCGAAATGCTGAACGCGTCGAACCTGTCGTTCGCGCTATGCCCGATGCTGACCGACGGCGCGATCGAAGCGCTGCTGACCGCGGGCAGCGAGGCGCAGAAGCAGGCCTATGTGCCGAAGCTGTTGTCGGGCGTCTGGACCGGCACGATGAACCTCACGGAACCGCAGGCCGGCTCCGATCTCGCGCTGGTGCGCACGCGCGCTGAGCCGCAGCCGGACGGCAGCTACAAGCTGTTCGGCACGAAAATCTTTATCACGTGGGGCGAGCACGATATGGCGGACAACATCGTCCACCTCGTGCTCGCGCGTACACCCGATGCGCCCGCGGGCGTGAAGGGCATTTCGCTTTTTATCGTGCCGAAGTTCGTCGGCGGTACGGACGGCGCTCATGGGGCGGCGGAGTTGGCCGGGGTGGCTGACAGGCGCAACGACGTGCATTGCGTGTCGATCGAGCACAAGCTCGGCATCAAGGCGAGCCCGACCGCTGTCCTGCAGTTCGGCGACCACGGCGGCGCCACCGGCTATCTGATCGGCGAGGAAAATCGCGGCCTCGAGTACATGTTCATCATGATGAACGCCGCGCGTTTCGCGGTCGGCGTGCAAGGCATCGCGATCTCGGACCGCGCGTATCAGAAGGCTGTCGCCTATGCGAAGGAGCGTGTGCAGAGCCGCCCCGTCGACGGTTCGGCGAAAGAGCCGGTCGCGATCATCCATCATCCGGACGTGCGCCGCATGCTGTCGACGATGCGCGCGCTGACCGAAGCGTCGCGTGCGCTCGCGTACGTCGCGGCGGCGCATTGCGATCTCGCGCGCCGTCATCCCGATGCGGCAATACGCGCCGGACACCAGGCGGTCTACGAATATCTCGTACCGATCGTGAAGGGCTGGAGCACGGAACTGTCACTCGACGTGACGAGCCTCGGCGTGCAGGTGCACGGCGGCATGGGCTTTATCGAAGAGACGGGCGCCGCGCAGTACTACCGCGATGCGCGCATTCTGCCGATCTACGAAGGCACGACCGCGATTCAGGCGAACGACCTCGTCGGCCGCAAGACGCTGCGCGATAACGGCGCGGTCGCCCAGCAACTGCTCGCACAGATTGCGCAGACCGTCGACGCGCTCGGCGCACAGCGCGGCGCCGCATTCGAATCGATGCGCCAGCAGCTGTCGCATGCGCATCACGCGCTGCAGGCCGCGGTGAACTTCGTGGTCTGGAATGCGAAGAACGATCCGAACGCGGTGTTTGCGGGCAGCGTGCCGTATCTGAAACTCGCGGGCATCGTGCTCGGCGGCTGGCAGATGGCGCGCGCGATGCTCGCCGCCGCACGCAAACGCAACGAAGACCCGTCGTTCTACGACGCGAAGATCGCTACTGCGCAGTTCTATGCCGAGCATGTGCTGCCGCAGGCCGCCGCGCTCGAAACGTCGATCGTCAGCGCACGAGGCGGCGAGGGCGTGCTCGGGCTGTCGGCGGATCAGTTCTGAATGAAGGTGGGCGCGTGACCCGCGCCGCAGCAGCATAGGCTGAAAAGAAGACGGCGCCTCGCTTTTGCGCGAGGCGCCGTCTTTGCATCAGGATCCGTGGCGGGGCAAGCCGCGCAAACGAAGCGCGCTGCCTGTATCGCTCCGCGCGTGCTTACGCATACGCCGGACGCGGCGTGCTGCCGAATTCGCGATGGTAGCGATGCACGGACAGATCGTTCGACTGGATCGCGGGCTTGCGGCCCGAGATCAGATCGGCGAGCAGTTGGCCCGAGCCGCATGACATCGTCCAGCCGAGCGTGCCGTGCCCCGTGTTCGTGAACAGGTTCGAAATCGGCGTGCGGCCGACGATCGGCGTGCCGTCTGGCGTCATCGGCCGCAGGCCGGTCCAGAAGGTTGCCTTCGACGTATCGCCGCCGCCCGGGAACAGGTCGTTGACGCACATTTCGAGCGTTTCGCGGCGCGCGTGCTTGAGCTGCTTGTCGAAGCCGACGATCTCGGCCATGCCGCCGACGCGGATCCGGTCGTCGAAGCGCGTGATCGCGATCTTGTACGTCTCGTCGAGCACGGTCGACACCGGTGCGGCCGCCGGATTCACGACCGGCGCCGTGATCGAATACCCCTTGAGCGGATAGACAGGAATCTTGATCAGATTCGCGAGGAACTGCGTCGAGTACGAACCGAGCGCGACGACGAAGGCATCGGCGCGCACCGTTTCCGCACCGCATTTCACGCCGCCGACACGGCCGCCGTCCATCAGCAGCGCGTCGATCGGCGTGTTGAAGCGAAAGCGCACGCCGATCTGTTCGGCCAGCGCGGCGAGCCGTGTGGTGAACAGCTGGCAGTCGCCCGTTTCGTCGCCGGGCAGGCGCAGGCCGCCGGTCAGCTTGTGCGCGGTGGCGGCGAGCGCCGGCTCGGCGCGCGCGAGCTCGGCAGGCATCAGCAATTCGTACGGAACGTTCGCTTCCTTGAGCACCGCGACGTCTTTCGCCGCGCCATCGAGTTGCTGCTGCGTGCGGAACAGTTGCAGCGTGCCGCCGGTGCGGCCTTCATAGTGGATGCCGGTCTCGGCGCGCAGCGCCTGCAGGCAGTCGCGGCTGTATTCGGCGAGGCGCACCATGCGCGACTTGTTCACTGCATAACGCTCCGACGTGCAATTGCGCAGCATCTGCCACATCCATTGCAACTGGAATTGCGTGCCGTCCAGCCGAATGGCGAGCGGCGCGTGCTTCTGGAACATCCACTTGACGGCCTTCAGCGGCACGCCCGGCGCGGCCCACGGCGACGCATAGCCGGGTGAAATCTGTCCCGCGTTGGCAAAGCTCGTCTCGAGCGCCGGTCCGGCCTCGCGATCGATCACGATGACCTCATGGCCCGCGCGGGCGAGATAATAAGCACTCGTCACGCCGACGACGCCACTGCCCAAGACGACTACACGCATTGCTCGACTCCCAGTAGTTTTCGAGGCATCCGGCGTCTTTGCTTGTGTGTCGATTCGCTGTCGGCTGGCCGATGTTCATGCTAACAGCGGATTAACAAGGCGATGCGCGGAATGTCTAGTGTTAACCGCTATACTATTGAGGTCCGTGTAGGTTTTGTTATTGTATTTTTTCAAATTTCAGTAATAAATAGAGATTCCAAGAGACCCCATCGATGAGAACGCAGCGTCAGCCAGTCCGCGCGCTCGACAAGATCGATCGCAAGATTCTCAAGGTGCTGCAACTGGACGGCCGTATCGCCATGAAAGACCTCGCCGAACAGGTCGGTCTGTCGGTCACGCCTTGCATCGAGCGCGTCAAGCGCATGGAGCGCGACGCCGTCATCACGGGCTATTTCGCGCGCGTGAATCCGGCCGAACTGGGCGCGGCGCTGCTCGTGTTCGTCGAAATCACGCTCGATCATAAAAGCGGCAACATGTTCGATCAGTTCCGGCGCGAGGTGCAGAAGATTCCGGAAGTGCTCGAGTGTCATCTGGTGTCTGGCGACTTCGACTATCTGATCAAGGCGCGAATCGGCGAAATGGCCGACTACCGGAAATTGCTCGGCGATATCCTGCTGCAGCTGCCCGGGGCCGTGCAGTCGAAAAGCTATGTAGTGATGGAGGAGATCAAGGAGACGCTGACGATTGCAGTGGGCGACTGATCGGCTAACGACGCGTTGTCGGTCTCGACAAACGGCGTAAACACTGTATATTTATACAGGTGCTTCGCCGCTTTTCAATGCCTTCCCGTGAACGACGCCGACCCCGATTCTTCTCACGTTTCTTCCACCGGTATTTCGCGCGACTCGTCATACGATTCGGACCGCGAATATCCGGTTGCGCCGCCTGCCCCGCGCAAGGGCCGCGGCGCGGTGACGAACCTGCAGGGCCGCTACGAAGTGGATCAGCGCGAAGCGGTCGACGACGGCTGGACAGCGTATACCGTGTCCGGCGAGGACGGCGAGCCCGGCGAAAGCCCCACGCTGCGCACCCAGGTATTCGAAGAGCACGCGAAGAGCATTCTTACTCACAACGCCTCGCCCGATATCCCGTTCAGCGTGTCGCTCAATCCGTACCGCGGTTGCGAGCATGGCTGCATTTATTGCTTCGCACGCCCGACGCACGCGTATCTGGGCTTGTCGCCGGGGCTCGATTTCGAAAGCCGGATCTACGCGAAGGTCAATGCGCCGGAGCTGCTTGCGCGCGAGCTGTCGAAGAAGAACTACGTGCCGGAGCCGATCGCGCTGGGCGTCAATACCGACGCGTGGCAACCGGTCGAGCGCGACTTGCGGTTGACGCGCCGCGTCGTCGAAGTGCTACACGATCGTCATCATCCGTTTGCTGCAATCACGAAGTCGTCGTTGATCGAGCGCGAACTCGATCTGCTCGTGCCGATGGCCGAGCGCGGCCAGGTGATGGCCGCGATCACGATCACGACGCTCGATGCCGATATCGCGCGCACGCTCGAGCCGCGCGCGGCAACGCCGTCGCGGCGTCTGCGCACGATCCGCACGCTTTCCGAGGCGGGCGTGCCGGTTGGCGTCAGCATCGCGCCGATCATTCCGTTCGTCACCGAACCCGACATGGAACGCGTGCTCGAAGCGTGCGCCGAAGCGGGGGCGACGAGCGCGAGCTATATCGTGTTGCGTCTGCCGTGGGAAGTCGCGCCGCTATTCAAGGACTGGCTGGCCGCGCATTTCCCGGACCGCGCCGATCGCGTGATGAGCCGTGTGCGCGATATGCGCGGCGGCAAGGACTACGATTCATCGTTCGCGCACCGGATGAAAGGCGAGGGGCTGTGGGCGGATCTGCTCAAGCAGCGTTTTGCGAAGGCAACGCGGCGGTTGGGGTTGAATGCGCGGCAGCACGGCATTCTCGATATGTCGCAGTTTCGCCGCGCCGAGACGCCGCCGCGGCCGGCGGCGGATGACCGGCAGCTCGATCTGTTCTAGGCGGTGGTGCCGGGATCAGCTATAGGGATGGGGTGAGGCGGCTATTGCGAAATCGACTTCGCCGCCTCGACCTGCGATTCGAAGTAAGTCTGGAACGTCAGCGCGAGGCCCGTCATCAGCAGAAACGCGCCCACCAGCAACGAAAAGATCACGACGAAGACGACGGTCCAGCCGGACTCGCTGTAGCGTTCGGTGTGCGCATTGAACTGCGCGTCCCATTTTTCGTCGGGGCGCAGTCCGTAGACGATCGCCGCCAGAAACGCGGCAAGCAGCGAGATCGCGCCCGGCACGACGAGCACCCAGCCGAGCATCGATGCGCGTTCGGTCGCCATGAGCAGCAGGAAGCCGGGCACCCCAATCAACATGCCGACGACATGCGCCCAGCCGAACACGTCGCGCGCGCCGTACAGATAGAAACGGTGCGCGCCGAGCGAGCCGAAGAAGAACGCGAGTGCGGCGGTCAGGGTTTTGGAGCGAAAACGCGCGGGATGCGAAGCGGCAGTCGACATGAAAGTAGGCAGCAAGGTGACGGGCGGCGCGGTCCGGTAACAGATAGCGGGCGAGCACCGACGCGCATTCTACGCCGCGATGCTCCGTGCCGGTCACGTGGCGTGGTGACGCGGCGGGCTGGCGGCGGGCTTGGCCGGCCATCGGCGCGCCCGCACCGCTCCATGCCGCCGTTGTTCAGATGTTTTGACGTGCTCGCAGCAGGGCTCGCGGGCGCGCCAACCGTCGACCGCGTTGTTCGACCGCGTTGTTATTTCGCGCCAGCGGATCGCGCGATCGTGCGGCGCGCTCAGTTTATCCCGGTAAGTGTTTGTTATGGCTTTGCTTTCCGGCTATAATCGCGTGTTTCAGTAGTTCCGAACCCGGTTTTCAAGGACTTTAAGTATGGTCATCATCCGCTTGGCTCGTGGCGGCTCGAAGAAGCGCCCGTTCTACAACATCGTCGCTACCGACTCGCGTAACCGCCGTGACGGCCGTTTCATCGAGCGCATCGGTTTCTACAACCCGGTCGCGACCAAGGGCGAAGCGCTGCGCATCGCGCAAGACCGCCTGACCCACTGGCAAAGCGTTGGCGCGCAACTGTCGGAAACGGTTGAGCGTCTCGTGAAGGAAGCGCAAAAGGCGCAACCGGCCGCTTAATGTGGCAAATGCGGTGGCAAATGCGGTGGCAAATGCGGTGGCAAATGCGGTGGCAAATGCGGTGGCAAATGCGGTGGCAAATGCGGCGGCAACTGAGTGTGACAACTGAGGTGGCAGCAATGAGCATCGGCCGCCAGCCGCGCACGGTGCGCGCGCAGTCAGCGCGGGTCGCCCGGTGCTTCGGTTTGACGGGTATCAGCAAGGAACTCGGCTGATGTCCACGCGTGATTCAGACAGTTCCGGTCGCGCGAAAGCGTCATCTGGCGCGTCGTTTGGGGTGTTTGCCCGCAAGCCTGCCAAGCCGGGCGCGGCAACGGCAGGCGCGAAAAGCGCCGCGGCTCCAGGGCCCGCTGAAATTCAGCAAGCCGTAACCATGCAGGCTGAATCGACCGAAAGCTGGCCGGACGACGCGATCGAAGTCGGCGCCATCGTCGACGCTTATGGTCTCAAAGGCTGGGTCAAGCTTGCCGCGCATGCGGGCGGCGGTCAGGGCGGCGACGCGTTGCTCAACGCAAAGCGCTGGTGGCTGCTGAAAGCGCCGCAACACGGTCAGCTACAAGGCGGTGCGCGCGCACAAGACCGCAAGTCCGTGCCGGTCAAACAGTCGAAAGTGCACGGCGACAGCATCGTCGCGCAGCTGGGCGGCCTCGCCGATCGCGATGAAGCGCTGCTGTTGCGCGGCTACCGCGTGTACGTTCGCCGCAGCGACTTTCCGGCGCTCGAAGCGGACGAGTACTACTGGGTCGACCTGCTCGGCCTCGACGTCGTCAACGAGGCGGGCGTCGAACTGGGCAAAGTGGCCGACATGATCGACAACGGCGCGCAGTCGGTATTGCGTATCGAATATCCGGCCGCCGGGACAGACGGCAAGCCGGCCACCGGCGAGCGGCTCATTCCGTTTGTCGGTGTCTATGTGAAGACGGTGGATCAGACGGCGAAGCGCATCATCGTCGACTGGGAAGCCGATTACTGAATGATTCGCTGAAGGGGAGAGCGATGCAGTTCGACGTCGTCACGCTCTTTCCGGACATGTTTTGCGCGCTGACCGACTGGGGCATCACGAGCCGCGCGGCGAAGCAGCAGCGCTTCGGGTTGCGCACGTGGAATCCGCGCGATTTCACGACCGACAACTACCGCACGGTCGATGACCGTCCGTACGGCGGCGGCCCTGGCATGGTGATGCTGGCCAGACCGCTCGAAGACGCGATCGGCGCGGCGAAAGCGGCGCAGGCGGAGCAGGGTATTACCGGCTCGCGCGTCGTGATGATGTCGCCGCAAGGCAAGACGCTCGATCACGGCAGCGTGATGCGTTTCGCGGCGCAGCCGGGCCTGATCCTGCTGTGCGGCCGGTATGAGGCGATCGACCAGCGGCTCGTCGAGCGCTGCGTCGATGAAGAAATGAGCCTCGGCGACTTCGTGCTGTCAGGCGGCGAGCTTCCCGCGATGGCATTGATGGACGCCGTGGTTCGGCAGTTGCCGGGCGTGCTCAACGATGCGCAGTCGGCGGTGCAGGACAGCTTCGTCGATGGTTTGCTCGACTGTCCGCACTACACGCGGCCCGAAGAATACCAGGGCGTGCGTGTGCCCGATGTGCTGCTCGGCGGCCATCATGCGGAAATCGAGCTTTGGCGCCGGCGCGAAGCGCTGCGCAATACGCTCGAAAAGCGGCCCGATCTGATCGATCGGGCGCGCACGAACAGGTTGTTGAGCCGTGCCGATGAGGCATGGCTCGCAAGTCTCGCGAGTCGCGAGACATAGGCGGAACCGTTCATGCGTGAACGGTTCCAGTGGTGAACCCATCCTCTATCGGGGCCGTAGCCGGGCGTCGCAGCCACATCGCGCGTCAGGCAGGTACGAACGCCGACAAGATGGCATAAGGAGTCAATCGTGAATCTGATTGAAAAACTCGAGCAGGAAGAAATCGAGCGCGCGCTCGCCGGCAAGACCATCCCCGAATTCGCCCCCGGCGATACGGTGATCGTCAACGTGAACGTCGTCGAAGGTAACCGCAAGCGCGTTCAGGCGTACGAAGGCGTCGTGATCGCGAAGCGTAACCGTGGTCTGAACTCGTCGTTTATCGTCCGCAAGATCTCGTCGGGCGAAGGTGTCGAACGTACGTTCCAGACGTACTCGCCGTTGCTCGCGAGCATTGTTGTGAAGCGTCGCGGTGACGTGCGTCGCGCAAAGCTGTACTACCTGCGCGAGCGTTCGGGCAAGTCGGCGCGGATCAAGGAAAAGCTGGTGTCGAAAGACCGCGCTGCCCAGGAGTAAAAGCTGTAAGAAAAAGCACCCACCCCGGGTGCTTTTTTCTTGAGTGGTTCAGAATAGCGAGGTATCCAATTTTTACCCGCTACCGGGGTTGCCATTGTCCCGTCCCGTCCGTCCTCCTCGTCCGGTCTTCGAGCCCGAATCCCTGCCTGTCGAATCGACGGGTGCCGATCTGCCCGCGGTCACACCTGAACGCCTGAGCGCGGACGGTCTGCGCGCGCGCTTCGAACAGCAGCTGCGCTGGGAACCCGAGCCTCGCGAAGTGCTCTGGCGCGACGATATCGACCCACGCGTCGCCGCGGTGCTGATTCCGCTCGTCGTGCGCGAGTCGGACATCACCGTGTTGCTCACGCAGCGCGCGGACCATCTGAGCGATCACGCCGGGCAGGTGAGCTTTCCCGGCGGCCGTCATGAGCCGGCCGACGCCGACACCATCGCGACCGCGTTGCGCGAAGCGCAGGAAGAAGTGAGCCTCGACCCGCAGCGAGTCGAAGTACTGGGTGCGCTGCCCGACTATCTGACGAGCACCGGCTTTCGCGTCACGCCCGTGGTCGGCCTCGTGCATCCGCCGTTCACGGTGCACGCGGATACGCTTGAAGTGGCCGATATCTTCGAAGTGCCGCTCGCGTTCCTGATGAACCCGGCGAATCATCAGGTGCGCGTGTTGCGCTGGGAGCAGGGCGAGCGTCGCTTTTTTGCAATGCCTTATCCGCGCGCCGATCGAAGCGGGACGGGCGGCCATTACTTTATCTGGGGCGCAACGGCCGGCATGTTGCGCAATTTCTATCGCTTCCTCGCCGCTTGACGACTGCCGGCCGTGCGCAGGCGCGCGCGAGGCTCGCCTGGTCGCACTGTCGCTTTGTAACCGCAGCCGATCGTACACATCAGACCCTGTGCTATCTTACGGAACGAACGCAAAGGTCGGATGTGAAACCCGGTAAAGCCCGGCAAAACTCGCAATAACTCGAATAGCACGGCGCATCGCATGACTTTTTTTTCCGTATTGCTGGCTCTGATTCTCGAACAGGTCCGTGCGCTGTCGCCGAGCAACCCGATCGCGTCACTGCTTCAGTACCACGCGGAATCGACCGCGCATGGCTTCGATGCCGGCAAGGAAAGACATGGCGTGCTCGCGTGGCTCGTCGTCGTGCTGCCGTGGACGCTCGCGGTCGGCCTCGTCTATTTCGTGCTGTACCAGATTCACTTCGCTCTGGCGTTTCTGTGGAACGTCGTGGTGGTCTACTTCACGCTCGGCTTCCGGCAGTTCAGCCACTATTTCACCGATATCCATCTCGCGCTCAATAACGACGACGTGCCGCGCGCCCGCGAGATTCTCAACGAATGGACCGGCATCGACACGGTCGATATGCCGGTCAGCGAGATCGTGCGCCATACGCTGATTCACGCGGTCGTCGCGTCGCATCGGCATGTGTTCGGCGTCTTCTTCTGGTTCCTCGTGCCGATCGGCCCGGCGGGCGCCGTGTTGTACCGCGTCGCCGAGTATCTCGCGCGCGCGTGGTCGCAGCCGGTCGAGGAACGCACCGCCGCGTTCTCGACGTTCGCGCAGCGCGCGTTCTTCGTGATCGACTGGATACCGGCGCGGCTGACGTCGCTGGGTTTTGCGATCGTCGGCAATTTCGAGGACGCGATTTACGCGTGGCGCAACCATGCGCGTCAATGGCCCGATCCGAACGACGGTGTGCTGCTCGCGGCCGGCAGCGGCGCGCTCGGCGCCCGCCTGTCGGGCCCGCTCGCGGAGATCTCGAGCCTCGATGCGCTTGCGACCGGTGACGGCGGTCCGCTGTCGGTCGGCGACGACTGCACGCCGCGCACGCTGCAATCGGCGGTCGGCCTCGTCTGGCGCGCGGTGATCCTGTGGATGATCCTGCTGCTGATGCTGACGATCGCGGTCTGGTTATCGTGAGCTTGCGCCGCATACCCGCCGGACCCGCCAGCCTCCGCTGAGCCTGAACCGGGCACGGCGGCGGCTAAAGCTAAAGCTAAAGCCACGCCTCGCAATTCAGCGGCCTCGACCGCATCCGCCGCCGAACCTCATCCATCCAGCGGATTACGCGGCGTCCCGCACTGCCAGCACACCGTGAACTGCGCCTCGAGCATTTCTCCGCAGTGACCGCAGCGCCATCCGGGCGTCCCGGCCGCCGGCCCGCGCGACGCGACGTCGATCAACCTTCTGGCCAGCGCTTCGTCGCGTTCGTCGACGAGCCACAACTCGGGCGCGCACTGCTCAGCCGGAATCTCGCCTAACGCGCCATTCAGATAGCGGTTATGCAGCTCACATGCGACACCCGCGGCCGCGAGCAGATTGACCCAGTGCTGGCCGATCAGCAGATTCGGTGCACGCAGCAGTTTGATCATCGATCAGCGCACCACCTGGCTTGCCTCGTGCACGAGCTGCGCATAGAGCGCGTGACGCTCGCGCGCGATGCGGCCGTCGGCGACGGCTTCGAGAATGGCGCAGCCCGGTTCGTGCAGATGATGGCAGTTGTAGAACCGGCAGTGCGCCAGCAGCGGCCGGAATTCGGGAAACGCGCGTTCGAGCTTGCCTTCGGTCAAATGATGCAAGCCGAACTCCTGGAAGCCGGGCGAGTCGATCAGCGCGCCACCGTGGTGAGCCTGGTCGGGATCCGATAGCGGATAGAGACGCGTGAACGTCGTCGTATGCCGGCCGCTATTGAGCGCAGTGGAAATCTCGCGCGTCGCGGCTTCGGCATCGGGCACGATCAGGTTCACGAGCGTCGATTTCCCCATCCCGGACTGGCCGAGCAGCAGCGTCGCGTGGCCGTGCAGATGTTCGATCAGCGTGGCGCGCGCGGCATCGGGCTGCGTTCTGATCGACATTTCGAGCACGGTATAGCCGAGCGTGCGATACCGCGCGAGACGCTGACGCGCAAGCGGCAGCGCGGCCTCGACGTCGGTCTTGTTCAGCACGATAAGCGGCTTCAGGTCGTTCGCTTCAGCCGCGACGAGCGCGCGGCCGAGCAGATCTTCGCTGAAATGCGGCTCGGTCGCGAGCACGATCAGTAGCTGATCGAGGTTCGCGGCAAAGAGTTTCGACTTGTACTGATCGGACCGGTACAGCAGATTGCGCCGCTCGCCGATTTCGACGATCACGCCCTGGTCGGCCGACGTCATCTCGTAGACAACGTGATCGCCGACCGCCACCTCGCTGCGCTTGCCGCGCGGAAAGCATTGCAGCATCGCACCGCCGCCCGCCGGCGCGACGATGTAATGGCGCCCGTGTGCGGCGATCACGAGCCCGCTCGCGCGGCCTGCGGGCCGCGCGTCAGCCGCGTTTGCCGGGCTTCTGGCGCCGCGTCCGGCCTGACGGCCGCTCATGCGTGTTGCAGCAGCCGGTCGATCCGCTGCGACGCGGGCGGATGCGAGTAGTAGAACGCGGTATAAAGCGGATCGGGCGTCAGCGTCGACGCATTGTCCTCATACAGCTTGACGAGCGCGCTGACGAGATCCTTCGCATCGGTCTGCGAGGCGGCGAACGCGTCGGCTTCGAACTCGTGCTTGCGCGAGCTCAGGCTGCCAAGCGGCGTGACGAAGAACAGGAACACGGGCACCGCGAGGAAGAACAGCACGAGCGCGAGGCCATCGTTGCTGCCCGAAAGCGACGGCCGCACGCCGAGCCCTTCGTAGAACCACACGCGCTGCGACAGCCAGCCGAGCAGCGCGAGCATCGCAAGGCTCAGTGCGAACGTGACGAGCATCCGTTTGATCACATGGCGGCGCTTGAAGTGCCCGAGCTCGTGCGCGAGCACTGCCTCGATTTCGCTGCCCGACAGGCGCGCCAGCAGCGTATCGAAGAACACGATGCGCTTGGCCGCGCCGAAGCCCGTGAAGTACGCGTTGCCGTGCGCGGAGCGGCGGCTGCCGTCCATCACGAAGAGACCCTTGGCGGCGAACCCGCAGCGTTTCATCAGCGCTTCGATGCGGCTTTTCAGCGCTTCGTCCTTCAGCGGCTCGAACTTGTTGAAGATCGGCGCAATCAGGGTGGGATACAGCACGAGCACGAGCATCTGGAACCCGACCCAGACGATCCACGTCCACAGCCACCAGAGGCTGCCCGCCTGGTCCATCAGCCACAGCACGACGAAGAGCAGCGGCAGGCCGAACGCGGCGCCGAGCAGCACGCCTTTCACGCGATCGGCGAAGAAGATGCGCTTTGTCATCCGGTTAAAGCCGAAGCGCTCCTCGACGCTGAACTGCCGGTAATAGTCGAACGGCAAGTCGATGATGCCGGTGATCGCGACGACGGCCGCTACCAGCACGATCTGACCGACAAAGCCGCGCCCGAGCCAGCCGGAGATGCCGGAATCGAGCGCCTGCACGCCGCCTAGCAGCGTGAGGGCGATCAGCACGGCCGCGCTGACGACGATCTCGGCCATCGTCAGCCGCGTGCGCTCGACCGTGTAGTCGGCGGCGCGCTGATGCGCGGTCAGCGGAATCTTCGCGGCGAATTGCGGCGGCACGTCGGCGCGATGCGCGGCGACGAAGCGGATCTGTCGCGACGCAAGCCACAGCTTCGTCGCGACCATCGCCAGAACGGCGATCACGAACAGAATGGAGAAGTACACAATGGGCATCCGGAAGTCCGTGGTAACTATGCGACAATTATAGAGTTGTTCGTGCCGGCGGGCGCCTTCCACATCGGCCAGACAGGCCGGGGACCATACAGGCCATCCTGCCGGATTCTCACCTGAGTCCACCTCCGATGACCGACATCCTCGACCCCGCCGCCGCGCCGCTCGTGCCTGCGCGCAGCGAAATGAACCTTATCTGGCTCGACATGGAAATGACCGGGCTCGATCCGGACAACGACCGCATCATCGAAATCGCTGTCGTCGTGACGAATTCGCAGCTCGACAAGGTCATCGAAGGCCCGGTTCTCGCGATCCATCAAAGCGACGAAACGCTCGACAAGATGGACGAGTGGAATCGCAATACGCACGGCCGTTCGGGCCTGATCGACCGGGTGCGCGCATCGGCCGTCGACGAAGCCGCCGCCACCGCGCAGATCCGCGCGTTTCTCGGCGCATACGTGCCGCCCGGCAAATCGCCGATGTGCGGCAACTCGATCTGCCAGGATCGCCGCTTCATGGCGCGCTGGATGCCGGAACTCGAAGCGTTCTTCCATTACCGGAACCTCGACGTCAGCACGCTGAAAGAACTGTGCCGGCGCTGGCAGCCTGCGATCTACAAAGGGTTTCAGAAGCGCGCGATGCATACCGCGCTGGCCGATATCCATGAATCGATCGACGAATTGCGCTACTACCGGCAGCATTTCCTGATTCCGGAAGCGAGTGCACCGGTAACGGATACGCCCGCGAAGTAGCGGTAACGCCGGTAGTCTGCACGAAAGGCGCGCTGCGAACCGCAGCCAGCGCCTTTTTTCTTCGCTTGCGCCTTCAGCGCGGCGCGCGCACCGCATTTTTAGGCCGGAACGCCGCCACCACGGCCGCGTTCGTCTCGATGTACGGGCCGCCGATCAGATCGATGCAATAGGGCACCGCGGCAAAGATGCCGGGCACCTTCACCTTGCCATCCGCGTCGCGCAAACCTTCGAGCGTCTCCCGAATCGACTTCGGCTGCCCGGGCAGGTTCACGATCAGCGCCGCGCGTGCCGGTGTCTCGCGGATCACCGCGACCTGTCGCGACAGGATCGCGGTCGGCACGAAGTTGAGGCCGATCTGCCGCATCTGTTCGCCGAAACCCGGCATTTCCTTCGTTCCCGCCGCCAGCGTCGCCCCGGGCGTCACATCGCGCCGCGCCGGGCCCGTGCCGCCGGTCGTCAGCACGAGGTCGCAGCCGGCCTCGTCGACGAGTTCGATCAAGGTCGACGTAATGGTCGGCGCATCGTCCTGGATCAGGCGCGTGACGCTGCGCCACGGCGAGGTGAGCGCGCCGCCCAGCCATTCCTCGAGCGACGGAATGCCCTTGTCTTCGTAGACGCCGGTGCTCGCGCGGTCGCTGATCGAAACGAGGCCAACGATCAGCTCGTCGGGGTGGCTGCGGGTGGGGTTAACTGCGGGAGTCGTCATCGTCGTCTTCCTCGACACCGGAATCGCTATCAGTGTCGCTATCGGTGCCAGTATGGCCGGCCATCTGCACGCCGCCCGCCAGTTTGATCCACTGGAACAGCTCGCGGAAGTAGCGCGGCGGCTTGCCGAGCTGCGCTTCCTTGCGCGCGTTGCGGATCAGCGTGCGGCCCTCCTGCGGGTCCGCCGCCGGATGCCGGCGGATGAATTCGGTCAGCGCGGCATCGTCGGCGAGCAGCGCCTCGCGCGTGCGTTCGATCCAGTGCAGCTTCGCGGTCTCGGCGCGGTTCGCGCCGTTGTAGGTGTCGAGCGCGGCGCGCAAGGCGGCGGTTTCTTCGTCGGAAAGCGTGCGCATCACTCGTCCGACGTATTGAAGCTGGCGGCGCTTGCCTTCGTGGTCGGTGATGCGGCGCGCGTCGCGAACCGCTTCGTCGAGCGCGTCGGGCATCGGCATGCGCTTCAATGCATCTTTCGGCAGTTCGACGAGCGCCGCGCCCAGTGTCTGCAGCGCATGCATCTCGCGTTTGAGCTGCGATTTGCTCGGGCGGTCGTAGCCGTGGTCGTCGTCGGCGGCCGCGGCCGGGCTCGACATAGGTTGAATACGGGTTTTGCGTGTCATGCCCGATATTGTAACGTGCGAGTTTCAGGGGCCCTGCATGGATACGGAGTGAAAATCGCGCGGAAACGGTTCGAGAAGCCAGGCGGGAAGCTGCAGGAACCTGCTGCAAAGCCCAGGTGAGTCCGCGCGGACCTTGTTATGATCGCGTGATGCGCGCTGACATGTACACGTAACACGGCAAGCGTTAATCCAGGCACACGCGCGACACCATGCGCAACCCAGCGCGTCACCGCCACGCGGGCCCTGCCCGGCGCGAGCGCGGTACGCCAACCGAGGACGGCAATCACAATGGCAGCAGATATCGAAACCGAAGCCCGGCAGCGTTTTTTTCCGCATTCCCAGGACGAGCTGAAGCAGATCGCGTCGGACATTCTTCGCCACGCGAAGTCGCTCGGCGCAAGCGATGCGGCGACCGAAATTTCCGAAGGCGACGGCCTGTCCGTCTCGGTGCGGCGCGGCGAAGTCGAAACGATCGAGCACAACCGCGACAAGATGGTCGGCGTGACCGTGTTTATCGGCAACAAGCGCGGCAACGCGAGCACGTCCGACTTTTCGCCGCAAGCGCTGAAAGATACGGTCACCGCTGCCTACAACATCGCGCGCTTCACGGCCGAGGACGACTGCGCGGGTCTCGCCGAAGACGAACTGCTCGAAAAGGCGCCGCAAGACCTCGATCTGTATCACCCGTGGAATCTGTCGGCCGACGAAGCGGTCGAGATCGCGCGCCGCGCCGAAGATGCCGCTTTCGCAACCGACGCGCAAATCCGCAACTCCGAAGGCGCGAGCGTCTCGGCGCAGCATTCGCAGTTCGTGCTCGGCACGTCGCGCGGCTTCCTCGCCGGTTATCCGTACTCGCGGCACTACATCGCCTGCGCGCCGATCGCCGGCAGCGGCCGCAACATGCAGCGCGACGACTGGTATACGTCGAAGCGCAGTGCGACCGAACTGGCGGACCCGGAAGCCGTCGGCCGTTATGCGGCCGAACGCGCGCTCGCGCGCATCGGCGCACGCGGCCTCGATACGCGCAAGGTGCCGGTGCTGTTCGAAGCGCCGCTCGCCGCGGGCCTGCTCGGCGCCTTCGTGCAGGCGACGAGCGGCGGTGCGCTCTATCGCAAGACGTCGTTCCTCGTCGACAGCCTCGGCAAGCCCGTGTTCGCGCCGCACGTGCAGATCGTCGAAGATCCACATGTGCCGCGCGCGATGGGCAGCGCGCCGTTCGACGAAGAGGGCGTGCGCACGCGTCAGCGCTCGGTCGTGAAGGATGGCGTGGTCGAAGGCTATTTCCTGTCCACTTACTCGGCGCGCAAGCTCGGCATGCCGACCACCGGCAATGCGGGCGGCTCGCACAACATCTCGCTGAAGAGCTCGCTCACGCAGCCCGACGACGATTTCGACGCGATGCTCAAAAAGCTTGGCACGGGCTTGCTGCTGACCGAACTGATGGGGCAGGGCGTCAACTACGTGACCGGTGACTATTCGCGCGGTGCGTCGGGCTTCTGGGTCGAGAACGGCAAGATCCAGTATCCGGTCGAAGAGATCACGGTGGCGAGCACGCTGCAGGAGATGTTCCGCCATATCGTCGCGATCGGCGCCGATACGATCGTGCGCGGCACGAAGCATACGGGCTCGGTGCTGATCGAGCGGATGACAATCGCCGGACAGTGAGGTGTCGCGGCCGCTCGACCGTCGCTCGAGCGCTGCGATTCGAGGTCCGCTCAAAGACAATCGCCACGCGACGCGCATTTGCGCCGCGTGGCGATTTTGCTTTCCAGCGCCGGTTTTAGCGCCGGTTCTTGCGTTGATAAGTCACGAACGCGTAGTCGAACTCGTTCGGCGGATTCGCGCGATGCGCCTCGCGCGCCACTTCTTCCCATTCGTTCGGATCGGGCGCCGGAAAGGTCGTATCGCCTTCGAAGTCCTCGGCGATTTCCGTGACGATCAACCGGTTCGCCTCGCGCAAGCCGTCTTCATAAAGCTGTGCGCCGCCGATCAGAAAGGCCTCGGGCGCCTGATCCCGCGCGGCGAGCTCGAGCGCGGCCGCAAGGCTCGTGACCGTATCGCAGCCGTCGTAACGACGCGTCGCATCGCGCGACACGACGATATTGCGCCGGCCCGGCAGCACGCGGCCGATCGACTCATGCGTCTTGCGGCCCATCACGATCGGCGCGCCCATCGTCGTGCGCTTGAAAAACGCGAGGTCTTCGGGAAGCCGCCAGGGCAGTTGGTTATCGCGGCCGATCACGCCGTTGCGGGCGCGAGCGACGATCAGGGTCAGCGTTGTCATGGGAAAAGGCGGGAGAATCGGTTCGCAGCGATTCTACCCGACGCGCGCGTGATGGCTTCACTCCCGCGCGTCGCTTTCCGCCGCAAACGTGCCCTTGTCGTCGCCGTTCGTCGAATCGCGCAAACCATGCGAACCCATCAGCCGATACAACGTGACGCGCGAAATACCGAGGTCCGCCGCCGCCTCGTTCAAGCGGTGCCGATGCCTGAGCAGCGCCGATTCGATCGCGCGCTTCTCGGCTGCTTCGCGCGCCTGCGCCAGCGACATCGTCTGCTGCGCGCTGTAGTTCGCGAGATCGAGGTCTTCGGCCGAAATCAGTTTCGTCTCCGCCATGACGATCGCGCGGCGCACCCGGTTGATCAACTCGCGCACATTGCCCGGCCAGTTGTAGTTGTACATCGCCTCGATCGCCGACGGCGTGAAGCCGCGAATCTTGCGCGCGCTGTCGGACTTGAACTTGTGCAGGATGTGATGCGCGAGAATTTCGATGTCCTTGCCGCGTGTGCGCAGCGGCGGTTCGTCGACTCGCAGCACGCACAGACGGTGAAACAGGTCCGCGCGGAACCGCCCCTCGCGCATTGCGTCTTCGAGGTCCACGTGCGTCGCCGAGATGATGCGCACGTCGACGGCAATCGATTCATGGCCGCCCAGGCGCTCGATCTTGCCTTCCTGCAAAAAGCGCAACAGGCTTGCCTGGCTTTCCATCGGCAGGTCGCCGATTTCGTCGAGAAAGAGCGTGCCGCCATTGGCCGCTTCGACGCGCCCGATCTTGCGCTGATTCGCGCCGGTAAACGCGCCGCGCTCGTAGCCGAACAGTTCGGACTGCAACAGGTGATGCGGAATCGCGCCGCAGTTGATCGCGACGAACGGCGCATTGCGGCGCGGCGAACGCTCGTGAATCGCCACCGCGGTCAGCTCCTTGCCGGTGCCCGATTCGCCCGAGATAAACACCGGTGCGTCGGTGTTCGCGACCTTGCGGATCGTGCGGAACAATGCCTGCATCGCATCGCAGGTGCCGACCATCTCGTCGTCTTCGTGCGCGACGTCGGCGGGCACGTCGGCATCGTAGAGCGTGACCATGCCGAACGCGTGGCCGACCAGATAGTCGATCGTGGCATGCGCGACGGGCATCTTCACGTAATCGAAACAGTAGTGGCGTATCAGGCGCCGCACCTCGGGGTCGGCGAGCCGCTCCTGGTTCGCGAGCGCGATCCAGCCGACCTGCTGCTGGCGCAGGCACGCTTCGAGCGGCGCGAGATCACGCACCGGGAAGCTCGCCATATCGACGATGCCCGCGTACGCGGCTTCCGGTTTCAGCAGGCGGCCGATCTCGTGCGCGGAACGCGCGGTCAGCACCGACCAGCCGCGGCTTTTCAGATGCGCGACGAGCGTGTCGTCGGGCGTGCGTGCGACGTAGAGCAGCGTGCGGTCGTTGCGCGCGCTCGTGCCGGTCGTATCGGCCGTGCCCGGATGTTGCACGGCCGGCGCGACCGGCGCGCCTGGTATGTTCGTCGATGGCAGCGGAGTGCGCGCGGCCGAAACAGGCGGGCCGCCCGACGCGATCGTCGGCACGGCAGTCAGATGAGAGGGTTCACGCACGATCAGCCTCGTCTCGATGGCATATCAAAAGGTGTAGGGAAAGCGCAATCCGACCACGAAGTTCGGCGCATCGGGCGTCATGCCGATCGACACCGTGCCGTTGATCGTCAGGTGCTTGTTGACCACGTGGTTTAAACCGAAATTGAGCACGGCCGCCGTCGTTTCGCTGCCGGGCACGTCCTGATAGCTCCCGCCCGGCGCCTTCGTCTTCGACGACGGCTCGAGTGCGAGCGTGTATGAGATGCTCGCGGAGTCCTTGTCCGAAAACGCGAGCGCGACACCGCCGCCGATCTGCACGATGTCGCCGAGCTTCACGGTCGCCGGTTCCGTTTGTCCCTGCACCGATGAAATATCCGCGAATGAACGCGCGACGTTATACGTGTACGAGAGACTGCCGAACAGCACGATCGGGTCATACGTCTTCAGTACCGACAAACCGGCCGTTATATTCCAGAAGCCTGTGCCGGTCGGCAGCTCCGACGGCGCGACGAGATTCGTGTTGTCGGGCGTCAGCTGCACGACCTTGATGCCGAACGGCGAGGTGCCCGTCGGCGCTTTCACGCGCAGGCTGCCGACCACATCGGGAATGCTGTTGGTCTCCTTGACCAGCTGATAGTAGAAGCCGAAGTTGACGTCGCCGATCGCATGCGAGTTGACCGACGCATCCGACAGCGTGCTTGCCGCGCCGCCCGCGCCGCCGACGATAAACGTACTGTGACGATAGATGTACGGCACGTCGACGTCGACGCTGATGCGGTCGGTCAGGCCATAGCGGATGTCGAGATCCGACATCACCTGATGCGACTTCGTTTCGCCGAGGTTGATGTTGCCGAGGAAGATTGCATCGAGCGCAAGGAAGCCCGACAGCTGCAACTGGCGACGGTCGTAGTACGTGTCGCTGATGCCCCAGTCGAGCGTCAGCTTGTGATCGAAGAGCGGCGCATGCTCGCGCTGCACGACGGCTTCCTCGGCTTGCGTGCGGACCGGTTCGGCCGCTTTCTGCGTGGTGCCGATCGCGCCTTCGGGCGCGACCGGCGCACCGGGCGCAGTCGAACCCGTGGCGGTCGATCCTTCCGGCGCCGGCGGATTGACCGGCACACCGGTCGCCGTGCTGCTGCCCTGGCCGCCGGGCGCCGGTGCGCCCGGCGTCACCTGCGCGAGCGGCGGCAACGGCATTGGCAAGCCGTCGGCCCCCGGTTGTTCAGCCACCGCAGTCGAGCCGGGCGCGCCGTATCCTGGGGCGCCGCGGCCGCGCTGCGCCATCTCCAGATTGGTCACTTGGCGCTCGAGCGATTGAATTTGACGCTGCTGCTCGTCGACGACGCGCATCAGCTGATTGAGCCGCTCCTCCATCGATTGATTTGCAATGGCCTGAGCGGCCGCCCCCTGTGCCCATGCAAACATCACCGCTGCTGCCGGAATGGCCGCGAGAGCAACGCGCGGCCTTCTGGTCCTGGTGTCGGCAATCATGTTGTTATTCCCCCGGTCAAGCAGGCCACGCGTCGCTGTTGTTGTGCCTCGCGCGAGCCTCGTCTCCTATCTTTCGCGACTGCTTTGTGTCATGCGGTGCGGGTGGCGGCCCGCCTGTCTGTTTCCCCGTTGTGACTCCCCGTTGTGTCTTCCCGCCCGGTTTGCTGCTGGTCTCCTGCCTGACTTGCCGCCGGACATTCCCGTTGTCCGGTGCACCGAGAGGTGCACTGCGCGGCGCACTACGTTGCGCGCCGCGTTTTGCCGTACTTCATTTCGCCGCATCTCATTTCGCCGCATCTCATTTCGCACTACCGCCTTGCATTGACCGCGTTCTGCAGCGCCTGCAGCACGCCTGCCTGGCGCAACGACGCTGACGACATCTGCGCGGTTTGCAACTGCAGCTGCAACTGGTTCGCGACCTGCTGGTTGTTGCCCGCGATCTGCAGCATCTGCGCAATCGATCCGGCCTGGCCTGCGCCCGGCGCGATCGTTTGCGTGGCCATGCCGGCAGGCGTCTGCAGCGCAACGCTCACGCCGCCGTTGCCGAACGTGATGCCCGCCTTGATCGTGCCGTTCGCGTTCGATGCGCTGGCGCTCGTCGCGCCGTTGCCGCTAGCCGATTGCAGCGCGTTGCCCGTGAAATCGATCTGCGCCGCGTTCATGCCGACGTTGCTGTTGCCCGCTACCTGTGTAACCTGAGAAACGCCGTTTACCGCTATGTGCTGGCCGCCGTTCACTTGCGCGGAGGCATCGGCACCGTTGTTGCGCCCGTTTCCATTCACGACGCGCGCCATCGAATTGACCGTTGCGCTCATCTGGTTTGCCGCGTTTTGTGCGACCGCAAGCGAGCCTTGCGCAATCGCGCTTGCGCCGTTCGGCAGATTCCATTGCGACAGCAGATTCAGCACGAAGCCGGAAATCATCTGCCCGTTCGCGAACTTGCCGGTCTGGCCCGCGAGTACGTCGTCGCCGACGGGCTGCCATCTGATCGTTTCCATGCCGCCGTCGTGCGTGCCGTCGTGTGCCGATAAAAATGCGGGCAGCGGCACCGCCCCGCCTGCTTCCGCCGCATACGCAGTGCCTGCGGCCCCAAACGCTGCCGTCGCCATGACTGCAAACAGCGCGCGGTTTCTGGTTGAGAGTTCGCGCTTCATGATGGGCTCAGAAGAGCTCGGCCCGTGTCAGGCCGTATTCGACAAAAGGTGTCGTGGCCGCGCCGGTCGCGAGCGCGCCCGCGCGCAGCTTCAAGGCCAGCGACTCGTTGTCCTGCAACAGCGGCGAATCCTCCCTGAATGGTTTGCCGACCACAGCGAACACGAGCCCGTTCCACGTCTGCGAGAAATCCTCTTCGAGGAGGATCCGGTTGCCGAGCGCCGGGTCCGCGATAAAAACGCGGCCGTTCTCGGCATGTTTGACGATCACGAAATGCTCATATCCGTCGATGTTCATCAACACCATCACGGGGATCTGCAGGTGATACAACGCGTCCGTATTGACCCGGAAACCTCTGCCGCGCAGTCCGATCGTCTCGACGAACTTCTTCATGTCGAGCATCGAAAAGCCGTTCTTGACCACGATGTCGGGCGTGGAGAAAACCATCATCCGGCGGATCAGTTCGGTCTCGGGGATATCGATGCCATAGCCGTATTTGAGGAGCGTCGCGAGCGCGGCTGCACCGCAGCTGTAGTCGAACTGCTGGCTCACGATATGGCTGTAGCGGATGTCCCTCATCGAGCGAACCGTTTTGGTCAGCGGAATACCTGCGAGGGTAGACGTATCGATGCTGGCTTGTGCGTGGGCTGTCGCACACAACGTGCAACATGAGAACGCAAAGGCGAGCGGCAACGCCGGGAAGCGAACACACCCGGACATGATGGTCTCCTGTGCGGCGAGTCGATGGGAGTTGGCGCTTCAGCGCTTACTCCCATCCCATGCCGTGCTACTCCGGATTGGCGCTTTAGCGCGTGGCCGGAGTTGTGCGGCGCACATGCCGGCTGCTTCTCTGGCAGCCGGCATAAGCCCCTCCGATGGCTTATTACATGGCTTTTTCAGCCTTCTTTGCGAGGTTTGCTACACAACGCATCGCGCCTGCATGCGCTCAGTGACCGCTATTGAGCGCAGCAATCGCCAGGCCGTTGTGCTGCAAATTGCCCGCGCCGCCCGCGATGTTCACGCCGATGTTGCCGGACGCGCCCGCCAGCGTATTGGCGCCGAGCATCGCGGTGCCCTGGAACTGCCCGTGCACCGCCATGTTCGCGGATTGCGAGTTGTCGTCCGTGGCTACCATCGCCGTCGTCATCGCAGTGCCGGCGTTGGTCGTCGTCACCGCGCCGGCAAGGCTGTTGTTCTGCACGTTGCCGATACCCGATGCGACGTTCACACCGACATTGCCCGTCACGTGCGACAGCGAACCGTCGCCGACCGATGCGTTCAGATTGAAGTTATTGATCTTCGCGCTGCCGCCCGAACCCTGCGAGTTGAAGATCTGTGCGTTGCCGAACACATTGCCGACGTCGACCGACGCGAGCGCGACATCGTTGCTTTGCGCGTTGTCGATGCCTTCCGCGATGTTGATGCCGAGGTTGCCCGATACGCCCGACGCGGCATTGCTGCCGGTGCCGGCGTTGAGCGTGCCCGGTGCCTGCGTGTTGATGTACTGCGTCACCGAGCCGGTCGTCTTTTCGTCGACCGTCGTGAGCGTGTCGTTCACGTTATAGCCCCAGTTCTTCGACGCGGAAGAAGACGTCGAGAACGACGACGAACCCGAGTGCGACGCCGAGCTCGACTTCGAGTCGTTGTGCGCGTACGTCACGGTTGCACTTGCCGACTGGTTGCCCGACCCGCTGTTCGACGCCTGCGCGGACCCGCTCTGCGACGCGTTCTTGTGCTGGCTTTCGGTGTCGCTGTGGCTCGTGTTCAGATGGCCGGACGCGTTGGCGTTAAGCGAGTCCGACGCGCTCGACATATGGTTCTTGTCGTATGAGCCGCTTGCGTGGGCCTGCAGGTTTTCGGAAGCGCTGGTCGAATGTTCTTTCGATCCGCCCCAGTTCTTGCCGTGCGAACTGTAGCTCGTCGAAGCGGACGCGCCTTCGGAGAGCTTGCCGCTGAAGTTGCCCGACTGCGAGCTCGAGTGTTTGCTGTTGTCGCTGAGAGCAATGCCGGCGTCGAACGACGACGAGCTGTTGCTTGCATGGCCGCTGTCGCTCGACTGGTGATACTCGCTCGAAGCGCTTGCCTTTGCCTGGTTTGCATACGCATAGTTGCTCGATGTGCTGATGGTTGTCGTGGAATTGGCGCTGTGCGAGTTCGACGACGAATGCGACGACGAATGACTGTCGCTGGTCGAGAACGAGCTGTTGGCCCATACGGAGTTGCTGCCCGTGCCGGTCACGCTATTTGTTGCATTGTTGACACGCGTGGTCAGCGCGCCGCTCATATAGCTTTGCGACTGCGGGTCGAGCGAGGCGTGCGCATACACGTTCTGCGTGTTGTTGACGACGGCGCCCGCGGTGCTCGAGACGGATACGCAGCCGAACAGGCGCACGAATCCTTCGATGCCGATCTGTTCGCCGACCATCGTCGCATTGAAGAGATACGGGTTCTTCAGCTGTCCTGCGAACACGCTGCCGGATGCCGCGGCAAGAACCGCTGCCGCAATCAGGGTGCGCTTGAGTTTCATGATCTCGCTCCGATACTTATTGGTCAGTTAGAAAAGAGTGCCCGCCGGGGGACGGAGCACAAAACTGTTCGCCGTGGCATTACCGGCGCCGGCAGTCTGGTTGATCTGCACGATGCCATTGACGTTTCTGAAGGCCTCGTTGGAGATGGTCGCCTCCCTCGCGTCGTGAACCCCGTTCGCTCGCGCCAGACCACCGTTCTTCGGGACCGCTGCGGACAGCACGCTGTCCGAAACGGTCTCGACTCCGATCGCAGCAGTGCCGAGTTGCACACTGTTGCGCTGGAGATTGCCCGCGCCCGCGGACTGGTTCACCAGTACGGCGCCGGATGTGTTCGAAAACGCGTTGCCCGCAATCGATGCGCGCGCGCTCGTGACCTTCGCGGACGCACTCGCGCTTTGCACGCTCGTGTTGTCGTTGGCGGCTGAGCCGCCGGTCGAGATCGTCAGCTGGTTGGCCTGCGCGTTGTTGACGCCCGCGGCTTCGTTGACGGTGATCGCGCCCGTTGCGCCGACGGCCGCGCCGGTAGCGATGCCTGCATCGCCGGTGATGCGCGCCAGCGCTTGCGCGTGCGCCGGCTGTGTCGTGCAGGCGAGCGCCGCCGCGACTGTGGCGACCGAGAGGGCTGCATACGTGGCGTGCGCGATTTTTATGGCAAGTCTCGAGCGGCGCGTATTCATTTGAGGCCTCCCGGCGCGCCACCGAGCGCGCTCGACAGCGGCGCGAGCGCGCCCGTCACCGACGATGAAATCGTGCCGCCGATGCCGGCCGCCGGCTGGCCGATGCCACCCGTGCCGAGTGCGACGTTATTGCCGGTCGTGTTGCCGGAGAGAATGTGCGTGACCGCTTGCATGCCGGTGCCGGCCGCCAGGCCCGGCGCGCTGAGGCCCGTCGAGCCGCGCGCATTGGTCAGATCGGAGTCGGACACGAGCTGCGCCATCGCCGGATTGAAGCTGTTCGCCGGGAACGTGGTCGCGCTGGATAGTACGGGTTCCTGATTGTTGGGAACCGAAACAAATGCGTTGCGAGGTGCGACCTCGCGTTCGAGCACGATGTCGCCTGGGTTCGTGATGTGCTGGGCGTGCGCCGTACCGGCAACGAAGGCGATGCATGCGCCGGTCAGCGCGGCGGCCAGTGCCGGCCGTGAAAACGGAAGCCGGCCGCGTGAAGTCGGCATCGATACATTCAGCGATACCGTTGCCGGTGCATTCCTGGGTGCACTCACCGGTGCTTTGTGCGACGCATTCATGGGTACCCCGACAGCGTATTGTTCAGCAGTGTTAAAGCGGTCTCGCTCGCGCACGTGCAGGTCTCGCTCGCGCACGTTTGTCGCGCACTTCTTTCGTCATCGTTGCTTCGTCAGTCGCTTCTTCGTTTGTTGCGTTTCTGTTGCGTCCTCAGGTGAGTCCTCAGTGAGTCCTCAGTGAGTCCTCAGTGAGTCCTCAGGTGAGTCCTCAGGTGAGTCCTCAGGTGAGTCCTCAGGTGAGTCCTCAGGTGAGTCCTTGGATATGTCCCTCCGGTATATCCCTCAGATTCGTCCTCAAGCACGTCTTCGACCGCCTGTCTATGTGTCTTCGCTTACTCCCGACTTGCTTCCCGATCATTTCCTCAGATAACTCGCGACGTTGCTTTGCGCCGCGCGTGCCGCATCGACCGGCACCGGCAGCGGTGCGGGCGGTGCGATCTCGTCCCATAGCGTCACCGAAGAGCCGCGCAGCAAGTCCGGCGTAGCCGCGACCATCGTGAGTCCGCTTGCGCCGCCGCGTTGCCGCGCAAGGATCTGATCATCGAGCGGCACGTCGGTCATCGAAACGACATCGGCGGGCGTGTTCAATACCTGTGCAGGCGCATCGTCTTCGCTAGCGGCAGCCGCCGTTTCCGGCGCCGTCGCCGCTGCGGGCATCGTGTCCGCGAGGGCGACGGCGCCGGCGTCGGCCGATGCCGACGAAGCGGATTCCTGAGCGAATGCGGGAGAAGGCAAGGTGAATGGCAGCGTGCCGATTGCGAGCGTTGCACCGAGCGTCGCGACGCCGGCAAGCAAGCGTAGGGAGACGGCCCGAACACGCCGGCCGGGGAGGCCGGTGGCGGTGTGGCAATGGCATGAAGCGCCGCGGGAAACGTGTCGCATGATGTGTCTCCTTGGTGCGGCACATTTAGCGAAACATATGCCATATCGAGCATTCCGTTGATGCATCGGGCTTACGTGTAAAGGGAGGAGTGCGGAGATTCGGAAATCGGCTGAAAACGTTTCAGCGTTGATACGACACTGCGAAATAGTGCGATTTGGACGATTGTTTGCTCACACAACGATTTTTTTGCGGCGGATAAAGTATGGTGAATGCGCGTAATGGGTTTAATTCAGAGAGAACTTACCGCCGATAGATTCGCGCGCGGTCACCCTTACCTTATCAAGGGTTGCTGAATTAATTTGCATATTTGTTTTTCGAAGCGCCGTACGTATAGTAAGCTCTCGACTACAGCACACGTTTTAAAAAAGCCCATTCTTGGGCCGTTCAATACAAAGCGCCGTTTTTCGGGGATCAGCTGTCCGTACGGAATGGAATGGCCGTTCGGTTTTCGTTGTATAGCGAATCCCGATGCGAATAGGCGTATCTGAGGAATGCGAGAAGAGAGATTCAGGTACGTGCGTCATCCTTAACGTTCGTTGACGAGAGGATCTGAATAATGGAATCCGCAACGCGGCAACTGATTTATGTTTCACGCGATCCCAGTGCTGACCTCAACGCGCGCTTCCATGAGCGGGGCTGGCACGTGGAAGTTGTCGGCTCGGCGCGCGACGTGCGCCGTGCGGTGCGTGCCGGTACTGCTGCCGGCGGTCTGCTCGATCTTTCCAGCTGTTTCCAGCAACATGAAATCGCCGCGTTCGAATCCTGTCTGACCATGCCCAATGTGGGCTGGGTCGCGGCCACGGCGCCCGGTCAACTGCAGGACGCGGCGCTGCGACGGCTCGTGCGCGATTACTGTTTCGACTACGTTACGGTCCCTTATTCAGGTGACCGCATCGTCGATTCCGTTGGCCACGCGTACGGGATGATCTCGCTTGGCGAGACCGCGTCGAACGACGCGACGCAAACGGCGGGCACCGAAGGCGAAATGGTCGGCTCGTGCGATGCGATGCTTGCGCTATTCCGTTCGATCCGCAAAGTCGCGATGACTGATGCGCCCGTCTTTATCTCCGGCGAATCGGGCACCGGCAAGGAGCTCACGGCAGTCGCGATTCACGAGCGCTCGGCGCGTCGCAATGCGCCGTTCGTCGCGATCAACTGTGGTGCGATTCCGCCGCATCTGCTGCAATCCGAACTGTTCGGCTACGAGCGCGGCGCGTTTACCGGCGCGAATCAGCGCAAGATCGGGCGCGTCGAAGCGGCCAATGGCGGCACGCTCTTTCTCGACGAAATCGGCGATCTGCCGCTGGAAAGCCAGGCGAGCCTGCTGCGCTTCCTGCAGGAGCGCAAGGTCGAGCGTCTGGGCGGCCACGGTTCGATCGAGGTCGACGTGCGCATCATCTCGGCGACGCACGTCGATATGAACAGCGCAATGATCGAAGGGCGTTTCCGTTCGGATCTGTATCACCGCCTGTGCGTGCTGCAGATCGACGAACCGCCGCTGCGCGCGCGTGGCAAGGATATCGAGCTGCTCGCGCGGCATATGCTCGAACGTTTCAGAAAAGATGCGAGCCGGCGCTTGCGCGGCTTCGCGCCCGATGCGATCGCCGCGCTGCATAACTACAGCTGGCCCGGCAACGTGCGCGAGCTCATCAACCGCGTGCGGCGTGCGATCGTAATGTCCGAAGGGCGCGCGATTACCGCGCGCGACCTGGAGCTGTCCGAATATGTCGAGATTGTGCCGGTATCGCTCGCGCAGGCGCGCGAAGCGGCCGAACGGCAGGCGATCGAACTCGCGCTGCTGCGCCACCGCGGACGTCTCGGCGATGCGGCGCAGGAACTCGGCATTTCGCGCGTGACGCTTTACCGGCTGTTGTGCTCGCATGGCATGCGGCACATGGAAAGCGAACAGATGACGCCGCATGCGGAGCTGCCGCCGTCCGTGCAGCATCTTTGATCTGAGTTTGAACTCAACCTGCTCAGCGCCTTGCTGAGTGGGCGATGCTGTGTGTTTGGCGCGTCTGATCAGTTAATTGTCGAGCCCATACTCAGGTCCGAAGCCGAGCCGGCGGCGCATCTGACCTGACCCGTACGCCTGCTTCTCGCCACCGCGATTCCGCGATCCCGCATCGCGCGTTCAGTACCTCTCCCAAGCTTGCTAGAATCCCGGTTTCCCGTCGTCACGCGACATCGTCGGCGCTGTCTTTTGCTGTCTTTTGCTGTCTTTGCGACAGCGGCGCCATGCCGAAGGAACCCCGAATGAAACAGTATCTCGACCTCGTCCGCACGATTCTCGACACCGGCAGCTGGCAGGAGAATCGCACCGGCATCCGCACCATCAGCATGCCGGGGGCGATGTTGCGCTTCGATCTGCAGCAGGGGTTTCCGGCGGTCACGACGAAAAAGCTGGCGTTCAAGTCCGCGATCGGCGAACTGATCGGCTTTCTTCGTGCGTCGCGCAGCGCCGCGCAGTTTCGTGCGCTCGGCTGCAAGGTATGGGATGCGAACGCGAACGAAAACCCGCAATGGCTCGCGAATCCGTACCGCGAAGGGCCGGACGACCTCGGTGGCGTGTATGGCGTGCAGTGGCGCGAATGGCCCGCATACAAGGTGCTCGACATGACCGCGAGCGCGCAGCTCGAAGATGCCGCCGCGCGCGGTTTCCAGCCGGTGACCGAGTTCGAAGAGGGCGGTAGCCGCAAGGTGCTGCTGTACAAGGCGATCGATCAGCTGCGTCAATGCCTCGATACGATCATGCGCAACCCCGCGGACCGGCGGATTCTGTTTCATGCATGGAATCCGGCCGTGCTCGACGAGATTGCGCTGCCCGCGTGTCACCTGTTGTATCAGTTCCTGCCGAACGTGGCGCGCCGCGAGATCTCGCTGTGCCTGTACATCCGCAGCAACGATGTGGGCCTCGGCACGCCGTTCAATCTGACCGAAGGCGCGGCGCTGCTGCATCTCGTCGGCAGGCTGACCGGTTATACGCCGCGCTGGTTCACATACTTCATCGGCGATGCGCACATCTACGAGAACCAGCTCGACATGCTGCAGCAGCAGTTGACGCGCGAGCCGTATCCGAGTCCGCGTCTCGAGATTGCCGCGCGCGTGCCCGAGTATGCGAAGACTGGGGTGTACGAGCCGCAATGGCTCGACAGGGTCGAACCGTCTGATTTTTCGCTGGTGGGGTATCAGCACCATGAACCGTTGACGGCGCCGATGGCGATTTGAGGCTGGTATTCGAGGCCTGTATTCAAGGCCTGTATTTAAGGCATGTGAAGCGCGCTCAACGCGGATTCGGCATGGCGTGGTGCTGCCGGTGAGCTTTCCGAAGCGCGAGTATCAATAGACAAGGCCCGCCGCAATGGCATTGCGGCGGGCCT
>NZ_BAAILL010000080.1:30305-64576 GCF_054589215.1 Paraburkholderia sp. 2C
GCCGTCTGTCACTGGCCTTCACCCATGACGATGGTCATCATGGCCGCCGCCGGTCGCCCGCTGCTCCTGATGCTGCTGAGGCTGCGGTCGCGGTTGCTGCACCGGCTGCGGGCGGGGCTGAGGCTGAGGGTGAAACTCGGGCCTCGGCTGTTGAACCTGCTGCGGGCGCGGCTGCTGAGCCGGCTGTGGGTGGAATTCAGGCCGCGGCTGCTGCACCTGCTGCTGCGGCCTCGGTTGCTGCGCGGGTTGCTGCATCGGTTGCGGGTGGAACTCGGGCCGCGCCTGCTGCGCTGGTTGTTGCGCCGGCTGTTGCGCCTGCTGCGGCCGCATCGCCTGCGGCTGAGCCTGCGGAGGACGCAACTCCGGCTGCTGTGCGTGTTGCGGCACCGGCGCCTGCCCCTGGACCGGCGGCCGCGGCGCGTTCGCCTGCGGATTGAATTCTGGCCTTAGCTGTTGTCCGGACGTCTGCCGCGCTTGCCCCTGCCCCTGCGGCTGCTGGCCGGTGCCTTGCGCGAACGGTTGTTCCGGACGGCCGCCGCGCGGTTGTCCCATCGGCGTATGTGGCTGTGTCCACGCCGGCGCCGGGCGTTGACCTTGCGGCGCGTTGCCCAGCTGCTGCGGACCCGCGCGATTGCCCGGATTCGGCGTTCCGCCCGGCATGCCGCCCGCGAATTGCGGCGGCCGCGGCACGCCGTTGCCCGGCCGCGCCTGCGCATTCGGTTGCTGCGACGCGCCGGCGCCCGCCTGCGCGGGCATCGGCGGGCGACCTTGCGCGGGCGCGCCGCCCGTGATCGGTTGCGGATGCAGCACGCCGTTCGGCTGACCACCGGGTTGCCCACCCGGCTGCCCGCTCAACTGTCCAGCCGGCCGCCCATCCGGTTGGCCATTGAACTGGGCATTGGGTTGACGCCCCGGGGGGTGCCCGCCCGGCTGTAGACCGTTCGGTTCGCCCCGAACCGCGCCGTTCGCGAAACCCGCTTGCGGTGGCATCCCAGGCCGCTGTGCGGCGCCTGCCGGGCCGCCAGGCACCGCTCCCGGTCCACGCGCCGCGACCAGCCGCACATTGGGCTGCGGACCGCCCGCCGCGCCAATCCGCTGCCCGCCAAAATGCGCCGGCACCGACGTATGCACGACCGGATTGCCCGCGCCCGCCACACGCCCGCCGCCATGCGCGAATTGCTGTGCGAGATGGTCGCGATACGCAGGCGGCACGTCCGGACGGCGCGTCGCCACGACCGGCCGGCCAGCCGCCGCCGCCGGCGGCCGGAACGCGGCGTTGCGCATGCCCGGCCCGAAGCTCTGCCGGACCGGCGCGATGCCCGGCGCCCCCGCGTTGAAGCGCGCGTTATGCCACTGCCGCGGATCGACCTTCTGCGCGAAGCGATTGACCGGCTGCCCGTGCACGAACGCCGTTGCCGGAACGCAGGTGATCGCATGCGGCGCGCGGTAATTGACGTACGTATTGCGGATGTTCGTGATGCGGTTGTGCACGTAGATCGGCCGGTTCACGCGGTCGTAATAGCGCGGGCTCCAGCCGTGCCCCCAGTGCGGATGCCATGGCTCGCCCGGACCGAGCGCAAACCACGCGAGCCCGGCCGTCGCCACGCCGCCGACCGCGAGGCTCACCCCCCAGTCGACGCCGCCGGGGCCGCCATCGCCGACGAACGCGACGAGCGCCGGCGCATAGACCGGCGGCTCGCTGACGATCTCGCCCGGCACCCACGCCCACGCGTTGCCGACATAGGCCCAGCGGCCGTAGTGATACGGCGCGAAGCCCCACGGCGCGTCGTCGACCCAGGTCCAGCCCCACGGCGCCTGCCAGACCCAGTGGCCGTCCTGATACGGCGCCCAGCCGGCCGGCATCTGGTTCGGCGTCCAGACCGCGCCGTACTGCGGGTTCTGGCTCCACGTGCCGTTCGCATCGAGATCCTGGTAGCCGGGTACGTCGCGCGACACGTAGCGCGCGGACACCGAGTTGTCTTCCGCGGCGTCGCGGCTCGCGGCCCACTGGTCGAGCGCGTCGGGCGCAGGCGCGCCGTTGCTCGCGACCTGCTGCAGGTTCGTGCCGGAAAAGCGGATCTGCTGGCCCGCGGCGACCGGCAATTGGCCGCCGTCGCCGTAGACGGTCGCGCTGCCGCTGCGTACGGTGACGGTGGTTTCGCTGCCGTCGGGCGCGACGTCGACGCGATAGTCGCCGGGGCCGCCGATGCCGAGCGCGAGATTCGGCGTATCGATCTCATACGACGTGCCGGCCGGCAGTTCGCGCACGCGCGTCGACAGCGTGCCTTGCGCGACTTTCAGCTGCGTGCTGTCGTCGTCGAGATTGAGGATGTCGACATTCGTCGATTCGCCGATGCGCACGGCGGTCGAGCCGATATGCAGCTCCGAGCGCGCGCCTTTGTCGTTCCATAGCTGATCGCCGGTCGTGAGCGGCCGGTTGACCTGCGCATACGACCAGTCGGTTGCGCCGGCCGGTTCGGTCGTGACGGTGCCGGCCATGTAGTTCAGGCGCGCGACGCGGCCAGGCGGATCGGCGTCCTGCGCGTCGGCCGGTTGCGTGGAAGCGGGCGCGGCCTGCCCGGCGGCGTCGGGTGGCGGCGCTTCCTGTGCGTAGACGCGCGGCGCGCCCGACGTGACGAACAGCGCGGCGGCGACTGCTGCAATCATCGTGGCGACGGCGGGCGAGGCGGGGCGGCGCCGGGTGCCGATCAGTCGTGCATACGGACGTGCGCCATTGGCCGCAGCGGCGGTCCTGCCGCCCTCTTCAGCTTCATCCGGGCGTTCCGCGCGGGCATTACGGAAATTCGAAGAACCGGGTGTGTGCGTTTTCATTAGTGTGACTCCGTCGGGTGCCACGCGAGACGGCACCGTGTGAAATCACTGTACCCGCGGCGCGTATTTCAAGACGCGCTCATTTGTAAGCTACCCGGCCCGCGCTGTAACAAGACGTGTCGCGCGATGCGCAGCCGCTTCGCACCGGGCCGGCGGCATGCAGCGCTCGCGTGGCGCACCGCATTATGCGCCGCGCAGGAAGTCGTCGAAATGACGGTGGCCGGCGGGCGTCACGCGCAGCACGCGTGGCCGTTCGGTGCGCTCGACAAAGCCGTGCGACGACCACGCATCGAGCAGCGCCGCGCCGAGCGCGCCGCCGACGTGCGGGCGGCGCTCGCTCCAGTCCGGGCACGTGCACGCGAAGCGGCGCCGCAGCGTACGCTGGCTCGCGACGTCGATACCCCAGCCGGCCAGCTGCTCGGCGCCGGCGGGCGTCGCATCGAGCCGGTCGCCTTCGCGCGTCAGCAGCCCGCCGCCGATCAGCCGCTCACAGACGCGCACCGCCAGTTCGCCGGCCATATGGTCGTAGCACGTGCGCGCATAGCGCATCTCGACGGGCACGGTGCGCGCGGGGCGCGGCGTCGGCCGCTGCGGCGCGGCGGCCTGCGCGAGATTCATGAGCGCTTCGATCGACGCCGCGATATCGGGCGAGGCGATCCGGTAATAGCGATGCCGGCCGCGCACTTCGAGCGCGAGCAGGCCGCCGTCGGTGAGGCGGGCGAGGTGGGCGCTGGCCGCCGACGGCGAGAGGCCCGCGATCAGCGTCAATTCGCCCGCGGGCCGGGCGGTGCCGTCCATCAGCGTCCACAGCATCGCGGCGCGGCCGGGATCGGCGAGCAGCGCGCCGATGCGGCTCAAGCCGGGGAATGGGCCGGTGGCTTCGGTAAGCGGGTTGATCATCGGCAGGTTCTCGCGGTTCGTCAGTCGATGCGGCGGGGCACGGTGGAGGTGCGGCGCGCACCGGCCATGGCGCTACTTTAGTCCCCGCTCGCATTCGACGTTTCAGGCTTGAGCGAAATGTCGGATGTGACGGGCGGTCGGTCGCGCTGCGAGAGGCCGCGCCCGCAACAGGCCGATCCGCGTGGCGCCACCGCGCCAGGCTAGAATCCAGAACGGGTGTTATCCGGGACACGCAATCCGATGAAAGTCATTCTTGCCGCTTGCGCGGTCATTGCCGTGCTGTCGTGCGCCGCTTGTGCGCAAGGCGGCGCGAGCACGCCGGTTGGTTCGTCCGGCAGCAGCATCGAGATGTACGGCACGGTCGACGAAGGCGTCACGGTGCGCAAGTAACGCGAGTCGCGGTTTGCGGCCCGTTTTTTACAGCGCTCGTATAATCGGCTCCTTTCAATTTGCAGATCGACCGGAGTCAAGATGAGCACCCCTTCCGCCGCGCAGCTGGATCGTTCGGAAACGACCTTCCGCTTTCTCGCCGAGCCGACATCGGTCAACTTCGGCGGCAAGGTGCATGGCGGCGCGCTGATGAAATGGATCGACGAAACCGCCTATGCGTGCGCCGCGGTCTGGTCGGGCCGCTATTGCGTAACGGTCAGCGTCGGCAATATCCGCTTTCGCCGGCCGATTCACGTCGGCAACCTCGTCGAGCTGCGCGCGCGCGTCGTCGCGACCGGGCGCACGAGCATGCATCTCCACGTGTCTGTGTTCGCCGGCGACCCGAAGGGCGGCGAGCTGATGCAGACCACCGACTGTCTCGTCGTGATGGTCGCCGTCAACGAGAACGGCAATCCGCTGCCGGTGCCGGCTTTCGTACCGGTCACCGACGAGCAGCAGCGTCTTGCGAAGTACGCGATGGATGTGAAGGCGGCGCTCGACGCGATCGTCGAACTCAAGCCCGAGGAAGTGGCGCAGGGGAAGGTTTAAAGCAGGCGGGGCGCACGGCAGCGCGCGCCGCCGTGCGTTGCCGCATCTTGCATTACACGGCTCAGCCCTGCGCGCTGCCGACCATCTCGTGCGGCCGCACCCATTCGTCGAATTGCTGTTCGGTCAGATGGCCGAGCGCAAGTGCGGCGGCCTTCAGCGTCGTGCCTTCCTTGTGCGCCTTTTTCGCGATCTGCGCGGCCTTGTCGTAGCCGATGTGCGGATTGAGCGCGGTCACGAGCATCAGCGATTCGTTGAGCAGCGTATCGATGCGTGCGTGATTGGGCTCGATGCCGACCGCGCAGTTATCGTTGAAGCTCAGCGCGCCGTCCGCGAGCAGGCGGACCGATTGCAGCACGTTATGCGCGATCATCGGCCGGAACACGTTGAGTTCGAAGTTGCCGCTCGCGCCGCCCACATTCACGGCGACATCGTTGCCGAACACCTGGCAGCACAGCATCGTCATCGCTTCGGACTGCGTCGGGTTCACCTTGCCCGGCATGATCGAGCTGCCCGGCTCGTTTTCCGGAATCGACAGTTCGCCGAGGCCGCAACGCGGGCCGCTGGCAAGCCAGCGGATATCGTTCGCGATTTTCATCAGGCTCGCGGCAACGGTCTTGAGCGCGCCATGCGCAAAGACGAGCGCGTCGGCCGCGGCCATCACCTCGAACTTGTTCGGCGCCGACACGAACGGCAGTCCCGTCAGCTTGCCGATCGTCGCGGCGACCTGATCGGCGAATTGCGGATGCGCGTTCAGGCCCGTGCCGACCGCGGTGCCGCCCTGCGCAAGCTGATACAGATGGGGCAGCGTCGCTTCGACGTGGCGCATGCCCTGATCGAGTTGCGCGACATAGCCCGAGAATTCCTGGCCGAGCGTGAGCGGCGTGGCGTCCTGCAGGTGCGTGCGGCCGATCTTCACGATGCCGGCGAACGCCTTCGCCTTGCTGTCGAGCGTATCGCGCAGCGTCTTCAGCGCGGGCAGCAGATGCTTGACGATGCCGACCGCGGCCGCGATATGCATCGCCGTGGGAAACACATCGTTCGACGACTGGCCGCGGTTCACGTCGTCGTTCGGATGCACGAGGCGCGCTTCGCCGCGCTTGCCGCCCATCAGCTCGCTCGCGCGGTTCGCGATCACTTCGTTGAGGTTCATGTTGGTCTGCGTGCCCGAACCCGTTTGCCAGACCGCCAGCGGAAACTCGCCGGCGTGCTTGCCTTCGATGATTTCGTCGGCCGCATGCACGATCGCCTTCGCCTTGCTCGCATCGAGCACGCCGAGGCCAAGATTGACTTCGGCCGCCGCGCGCTTGATCACCGCGAGCGCATGGATCAGTTCCGGCGACTGCTTCTCGGTCGAAATCTTGAAGTTCTGCAGCGAGCGCTGCGTCTGCGCGCCCCATAGACGATCGTTCGGCACCGCAATCTCGCCGAACGTATCGCGTTCCATCCGTACATCTTCGGTCATGATGTCACTCCGCTTGAAGGTTTGACGACGGCGCGCGGCGGGCGCACGCCGTCAAAGCTGGTCGTCGACTGGTAAAAGCAAGAATAAACCTGTCAGCACATTCCGGTAGAGACCGGCATTCGGGTCCACGTCGTAGGTGACGGTGTGGCCGTCTTCCTCGTCGGTCCAGACGAGGTGATACGGGCTCTCGGGTCCGCGGAAATAGAAGCGCGACGGATCGGCGAGCATGACGTGATAGCTGGACTGCGGGCCGGTCACGTGATCGAACAGCGTCGCGACCTGTTCGGCGAGCGGCGGGCTATGGATCACGAGCCCGAGTTCGGTGTTCAGATGCGCCGAACGCGGGTCGAGATTCATCGAGCCGATCACGAGCGTCTTGCGATCGAATACGAGTGTCTTTGCGTGCAGGCTCGCGCGCGACTGCGAGCCGAACATGCCGGCGCGCACGTTTTGCTCCTGCAGGGGCTTGAATTCGTAGAGCTCGACGCCGGCCCTGAGCAGCGGATCGCGATACGGGCTATAGCCGGCTTGCACCGCGACGGCATCGGTGGCGGCCAGCGAATTGGTCAGCACCTTTACCTTGACGCCGCGCGCGGTGAGGCTCGCGAGTGCTTTGACGCCCGCGTCGTGCGGCACGAAATACGGCGACGTGATCAGCACTTCCTGCTGCGCCTCGCTGACGAGCTCGGCGATGCGCGCAATCACGGGGCTCCTGTAGTCTTCCTCGGGCAAGCGGACTTTCGCCGGCGAATCGGCGTTGAATTCCGCCGGCGCCCACGTGAGGCCGAGCTCGTCTTTCTGGATTTGCGAGGCGAGCGGTGTCGCGTTGAGCGGCTTTGCGTTATACGGGTCCGCGTTCTGATGCCAATGCGCGCGCAATGCGTCGCGCGTTGCGTCGAGCTGCTTCGGATCGAACTTCTGCCGGTTCAGCGCACGCAGCGGGTACGCGCTGCTGTCGTTCCAGTATTCGTCGAAGCTTGCGGAGACCTTCGCGGTGATCGGGCCCGCGGCGAGCACATCGATATCGCGGAACTGCAGCGTCGGGCTCGCGCTGAAATACTCGTCGCCGAGGTTACGGCCGCCGACGATCGCGAGCTGGTTATCCGCGATCATCGCCTTGTTGTGCATGCGCCGCGTGAAGCTGCCGATCTGCGTGAAGAAGTTCTGGGTGCGCTGATAGAAATTGCCTTGCGCGCTGCCGAACGGGTTGAACACGCGGATCTCGATGTTCGGATGCGTGTTCAGCGATGCCATGACGTCGTCGAGATCCTTGAAGTTCAGGTCGTCGACGAGCATGCGCACGCGCACGCCCTGGTCCGCCGCATAGAGCGCGGCGGCGAGCAGCAGCTTGCCGGTCGTGTCCTCGTTGGCGATGTAGTACTGCATGTCGAGCGTTTTCGTCGCGGCGCGCGCGAGCGCAATGCGCATCTGCAGCGCTTCGGTGCCGCTCGATAGCACGCGAAAGCCCGACTGCTCCGGATGCGCGGCCTCGGGCGCAGCAAGCGCGGCGCCCAGCGGCGTGGCCGTCGATTGCGGCAGCGCGTGCGAGACGGGCGGGTCGAACGACGACGCGGGCGGACGCGTTGCGCAGCCGCTCAACATGAGAACGGCGGTGGCAGCTGCGGTGGTAACGGCGGTGGTAAATGCGGTGGTAAATGCGGTGGTAAATGCGGCGGCAGTGGTCCTCGTGGCGATGAACGCGACGCGGGCCAGCAATATCGATGTTGCGCGCGAGCGGCGCAACGTGGAAAGCGTACGAATTACCGGAGCAAGAACAGACAGGACCGACCATGCGCCGCATGGCGCAATTTTGGGACTTCGACGATCGTACGACGGCACGCTGACCCTCCCCATTTTTTGACTTCGCATGAACGCCTCGCGGCCTGGCGTCGCGTTGGGAAGGCCATTCTAAGGGGAATCGGCAAAGCGGGTCGGGAAGGTGGCAAGCGTTGTGCCGTCGTCGCGGCGGTCGTCGTGCGAGGCGATGCGCAGGCGCATACGCGCTTGCGTGCGAGCCTGTGTCGTGTCGACGCAGTGTGCCGACGAGATGCTGCGATCCGTCGGATCGACGTCGGGCGTGTCGCGTCGCGCCGCCCACATTCGATGCGGCGCGCGCAGCGCGGTCAGCCGCGTTCGCCGTCGAGCGTGGCCGCGCGCCCGGTTTGCGTCGCCGTTCGCGCCTGATGCGCGCCGCGCGTCGGCCGTCCTGCCCAGTAGCCCGCGAGCAACGAGCCCGACAGGTTGTGCCACACCGAAAAGAGCGCGCCCGGCAGGGCCGCGATCGGCGCGAAATAGAGCTTGCCGAGCGTCGCGGCAAGCCCGGAATTCTGCATGCCCACTTCGATCGCAAGCGTGCGGCAGACCGCTTCGTCGAAGCCGAGCAGGCGTCCACCCCAGTAACCGCCAAGCAGACCGATACCGTTGTGCAGCACGACGCCGAGTGCAACCGTGAGACCCACCGACGCGATGCTCGGCTGCGTGCCGCCGACCACGGCCGCGATGATCAGCAGGATCGACACCATCGACACGAGCGGCAGCACCGGCTCGATACGGCGCACGAGCTTGCCGAACAGATGATTGATCGCGAGGCCGATCACGATCGGCAGCGCGACGATCTGCAGGATGCTCATCAGCATGCCGCGCACGTCGACGACAATCGACGCGTCGACGTAGAGGCGCGTGAGCAGCGGCGTCGCGAACACGCCGACGAGTGTCGATAACGCGCTGATCGTCACCGACAACGCGACGTCGCCGCGCGCGAGATAGATCATCACGTTCGACGCGGTGCCGCTCGCGACGCTGCCGACCAGCACCATGCCGGCGGTCAGATCGGGCGGCATGCGCAGCATCTTCGCGATTGCCCACGCGGCAAGCGGCATCACGAGATAGTGCAGCACGATGCCGGCGACGACGGGCGCGGGCCGCGTGAAGACGCGCTGAAAATCGGCGACCGATAGCGTGACCCCCATCGACAGCATGATCAGCGTGAGCAGCGCGGTGACGTGCGGGGCGATGCCGGCGACGGACGCGGGCGCGAAGTACGCGGCGAGCGACGCGAGGACGGCCCACAGCGGAAAGAGTCGGGTAACGCGGGAAAGCATCGAGGCGGTCCTGTTGTTTTAGCTGGCGTCTGGTGGTGTGTGGAGCGCATTTTACCGGCGGCGCTCGATGGAGCGACAACTGACTGGCGGACCGGCGGGCTGGTTGCGCACGCAACGAAATCGATGCGCCCGCGCCGCATCGTTTCCTGACGGACACGACGCGGCCGCCGTTGCCGTTACGCCTGCACGGCCGCGATATGCCGCGCGCTGATGCGGTGAAAGCGCAATGTCATCAGGACTGCCACGCTCGCGAGCCCCGCGGCGAGTCCCCACCACAGCCCGCGTGCGCCAAGCCCGAAATGAAACGCGAGCACGTAACCCGTTGGAAAGCCGATGCCCCAGTAGCCGAAGGTGGCGGCGAACATCGGCACGCGCGTGTCCTTGAGCCCGCGCAGGCAGCCGGAGCCCACCGTCTGCATGCCGTCGACAATCTGAAAGATTGCCGCGACGCCGAGCAGCGAACTCGCGAGCGCGACGGTTTGCGCATTCGAAGGGTCGTCGAGATGCAGATAGAGTCCGACGATCCAGTGCGGCGCCGCGACCATCACGAGCCCCGATAGGGACATGAAGCCGACGCCAAGCCCGAGCGCGACGAACCCCGCATGGCGCGCCGCCAGCGGTACGCCCGCGCCGGACCAGTATCCGACGCGCACATTCGCGGCCTGACCGATCGCGAGCGGCACCATAAAGGCCACCGACGCGACGTTGAGGGCGATCTGGTGCGCGGCGAGCTGCGACTCGCCGAACAGACCGACCATCAGGCCCGTCGCGAGAAACAGCAGCGATTCGACGCCGTACGTGATCGCGACGGGCCAGCCGATGCCGAACAGTTCGCCCATCAGCGGCACGTTGGGCCGCGCCGCGGTCACGAAGTGCCGGTAGCGCGGCCGCAGGTGCAAGAGCGCCATCAGCATCAGCGCGGACAGCCAGACGGTGATCGTTGTCGCGACGGCGGACCCGAGAAAGCCTAGACGCGGCAATCGATATGCCCCGTGAATGAGGCCGTAGTTGAGAAAGCCGTTGAACACGACGCTGCCTACCGATACCCACAGCAAACGCTTTGCCGCGCCGATCGCCGGCAGGAACGAGCGCATCAGCCCGACACCGATCAGGCTCGCGGGCGCGCCCCAGCGCAGCACCGCGCAGTACTCGCCGATGTGCTCGGCGAGTACTGCCGGTTCGCCGAACGTCGTCAGGATCGGCGCCGCGAACGACAGCAGCACGAAGGCGGGAACGGCGAGGAGGATGGAGAGCGCAAAGCCGGTCCAGTAGATATGCGGTACGCGTTCGTCGGCCTGCGCGCCGCGCGCGTGGGACACGCTGACGCTAACGGACGTCAGCACGCCCTGCAGCAATGTGACGACGACGAAGAACAGGTTCGCGCCGAGGCCGCCCGCCGCGAGCGCATCGGGGCCGAGCGAGCCGAGCAGCACGGTGTCGGTGACGCTCATCGCCATCTGCGACAGCTGCGCGATCGCGAGCGGCGCGGCGAGGCGCGCGGTATCGGTGGCATGTCGCGTTAGCGAAGGCGGCCCGGCAAGCGGGCGGGATAGACCGGATTGGGACATGACGGCAGCGTGGCGCGGCGCCGGGTGCCCGGCGCGCGCCGCATGTAATGTTTTTGTCGTGAAGCGAACAGCTTATTGCGTCGCGCGGCGGCTGTCGATCAGCACGCACGTTTGTGGTGCGAAATCTTAGCGGTGCTGCGCTGACGCTTCATGGACCGCGATGCGCGTATCGCCGAGCAGCACGACCTGGCCCGCGCGGATCTTGCACGTTTTACGCAGTTCCACCTGGTTATCCACTTTTACCGCGCCCGATGCGACGAGCCCCTTCGCGGCCCCGCCGCTGTCCGCCAGACCGGTGAGCTTCAGCAGGTTGTGCAGTTCGACGTAGTCGCCGGTCAGCGTGAAATCGAGGTTGGGCATGGCAGTTGCGGAAAAGGACGACGCATGTCGTCGCGGGACGACGCGGTGAATCGGAAAGGATTCGCATCATAAGCGAAAGCACGGGGCCCGTCGCCCTGTTGTGGAAAGCGCGTGCGAATTTGTTTCACCGACCTGAAAGAGGCGATTGGGACCGAGATGTGATGCAGTTGTCAGAAAATGAAACGGTAAGTAACAACGTCGTTTGATCACGAACTTTGCTCAGAAAAACGCTGTCCTTAGGATGGTTTGCTGCATTTTGCATCGGGCTGCACGAGAGGCCCTACCATCGGGCCACCCAAAGGACCGGGTGCGCGCTCCAGCGTGACGTCCGGCGCACAACCTTCAGAGAGGATCGCCATGACCCAGCTTCGTTCGCTGCTGATCGGCAGCACTATCGCCGCGCTGGCCACGACCGCCGCCGTCGCGCAGACCTCGAATACACCCCCGAATGCGCCCGCCACGGCGCCCGCCGCGCAGGGGGTGCAGATGCCGGCGCCGGCCGGCACGCCGCCGCCGCGGCAGACGCTGACCGCGCCCACGCCGCCCGATCCGCTTGTGCAGAAACGCGATGCCGACGCCCGGGCCAACGCCGAATACCGCGACGCGAAAAAGGCGTCGAAGGCGCAATACCAGGAGCAGGTGAACAACGCGAAGAACAACCGCGCCGCGGACCGGCAGGCCGCCGCGAACCAGTTGAAGACCGATTTGCAGTCGGGCAACGGGACGCAGGTGCCGGATGACGAGACCAAACACTGAGCGGGGCGCTCATCGAAGCGCCCGCCGCATTGATCGATCACTTTGACTGAAGGAGGGAGAACGTCATGACTAAATCGACCCACCGGTTGCTTGCCGCTTTGATCGCGGGCAGCGTGTCGACATTCGCGTTCGCGCAGACATCGCACGATCCGGCCAGCGAGCCGGTGACGCACGCCGATAACAAGGCGGCGAAGGAGCAGGCGAAGGCCAACAAGAAGGCCGCGGTCGCGCAGGCGAAGGCGGATCGGGAAAAGGCCGATGCGCAGTCGGATGCCGATAAGGCCGCGGCCGATGCGCGCGTGAAGGACGCGAAGAAGCAGGAGTAATCGGATCCCTGCGCGGCGGCCAGCGGCTGGCCGGCGTGCGCGTCGAAAAAAAGGGCGCTTGTCGGCGCACATTGTATGGATATACAGTATGCGTCGCCCTGACTCCTATTCCGTTCGCACGCCGTGCCCTCCGCCGCCGCTCCCACGTCCGAGTCCGTCTTTACCGCGTCTGGCACCGGTGCGCCGGACGCCTCTGCCTGGCTAGCCAGGCTCAACGACGCACAGCGCGCGGCCGTCGAATACGGCGCCAGCGACGTGACGCGCCCGTCCGGCGCATTGCTCGTCATTGCGGGCGCGGGCTCCGGCAAGACCAGCACGCTCGCGCATCGCGTCGCGCACTTGGTCGTGAAGGGCGCGGACCCGCGCCGCATTCTGCTGCTGACGTTTTCGCGCCGCGCCGCCCTCGAGATGACGCGCCGTGTCGCGCGCATCGCCGGCGACGCGCTCGGCGCGCGCGCGGCGCTTGCGCAAGGCCTGACCTGGTCGGGCACGTTTCACAGCGTCGGCGCGCGCCTGTTGCGCGAGTACGCGGACCTGATCGGCCTCGCGCCAACTTTCACGATCAACGATCGCGAAGACTCCGCCGATCTGATGAACCTCGTGCGCCATGAGCTCGGCTTCTCGGCGAAGGAGCGCCGGTTTCCATCGAAGTCCACCTGTTTTGCGATCTATTCGCGCGTCGTCAACACGGGCGCGTCGCTCGGCGACACGCTGAACAGTAGCTTTCCGTGGTGCCGCGAATGGGAAGCTGACCTGCGCGCGCTGTTTGCCGCCTACGTCGAGGCGAAACAGAAGCAAAGCGTGCTCGACTACGACGATTTGCTGCTCTACTGGTCGCATATGGCCGCGGAGCCGTCGATCGCGGCCGATCTGTCGGGCCGCTTCGATCATGTGCTCGTCGACGAATATCAGGACACCAACCGGCTGCAGGCGTCGATCCTGCTCGCGCTGAAGCCCGACGGCCGCGGGCTGACCGTCGTCGGCGACGACGCGCAGTCTATCTATTCGTTTCGCGGCGCGACGGTGCGCAACATCCTCGATTTCCCCACGCATTTCGATCCGCCCGCGAAGCAGGTCACGCTCGAACGCAATTACCGGTCGACGCAGCCCATTCTTACCGCGTCCAACGCCGTTATCGGGCTGGCATCCGAGCGCTTTACGAAGAATTTGTGGACCGACAAGGCATCCGCGCAGCGGCCGCGCCTCGTCACGGTGGCCGACGACGCCGCGCAGGCGAGCTATGTCGTCGAACAGGTGCTGGCCGCGCGCGAAGCCGGCGTCAAGCTGAAGTCGCAGGCGGTGCTGTTTCGCGCCGCGCACCATAGTGCGGCGCTCGAGATCGAACTGACCCGGCGCAATATCCCGTTCGTGAAGTTCGGCGGACTCAAGTTTCTCGACTCGGTGCACGTGAAAGACGTGCTCTCGGTGCTGCGCTGGGCGGAGAATCCGCGCGACCGGGTGGCGGGTTTTCGCGTCGTGCAGTTGTTGCCGGGCGTCGGGCCGGCCACGGCAGCGCGGGTGCTGGATGCGGCGGCCGGCGCAGCGGCGGCTGGCGCTCCGGTTGCCGGGATTTCGGCCGCGGGCGAGGGGGGCGATGGGGGCGATGGGTCGGCTGGCGACGCGGTTGTCTTGCCCGCGCAAACCGGTCCCGCTCGGGCGCTCGCCAGCTTCACGCCACCGCCGCGCGCGCTCGAAGACTGGCCACCGTTCGTCGCGCTCATGTCCGCGTTGGGCGAGCGTACGTCCCAGTGGCCGGCCGAATTCGAACTGATCCGCCGCTGGTACGAACCGCATCTCGAGCGCAATCATGAAGACGCCGTGGTGCGTCACGCCGACTTGCTGCAAATGGAGAGCATCGCCGGCACCTATGCTTCGCGCGAGCGTTTCCTGACCGAACTGACGCTCGATCCGCCCGACGCCACGAGCGGCGAATCCGGCGTGCCGCTGCTCGACGAGGACTACCTGATCCTGTCGACCATCCACTCCGCGAAAGGCCAGGAGTGGCGCAACGTGTTCGTGCTCAACGGTGTCGACGGCTGTATTCCGTCGGATCTCGGCACCGGCAGCGACGAGGAAATCGATGAAGAGCGGCGTCTGCTCTATGTCGCGATGACGCGCGCGAAGGAAGACCTGCATATCGTCGTGCCGCAGCGCTTCTACGTGCACAACCAGACGCATCTCGGCGACCGGCACGTATGGGCGTCGCGCACACGTTTTATCCCGGTGGACCTGCTGCCGCTGTTCGACGCATACGCGTGGCCGCCCGCGCCGGTGGCCGCCGCGCCGACCGCGGCGGGGCTCGCGGCGGCCGCGCAGGCGAAACTGGAGATCGCGGCGAAGCTCAGGAAGATGTGGGCGTGAGCGGGGCGCCGGGCGCGGGGGCTTGAGCGTGGCGCCGAGCGGCGCGCCGGATAGGGCCCTGCGCGGGGCAACCTGTACGGCAACCTGGCTGGCCGCTCAGGTCGCTACTCAGGCGCTACCCGGGTCGCTACTCAGGTGGACACTCAGGTGAACATTCAGCGCGGCTGCCGCTGCTGCTGCTGTTGCTGCGGCGACTGGGGACGCGGCGCCGGCATAAAGAAATTGCGCAGCCACGCGGCAAGCCGCGTGAACACGTCGTACGGCTCCTCGACGAAAATCTCCGGCTTGAGCAGACGCAGGTATTCCATGATCTGCTGCGCTTCCTGCTTCTGAAACGAGCCATGCGTGATGCCGAGACGCAGCAGTCCGCGCAGTTCGCCGAGCTTTTCGCGCGCGGTGCTGCCGAAGCTCGTCTCGCAGGCGACCTTCGCCTCGTACACGCGCTGGCGCAGCGATTCCGCGAGCCGCCACGCGGGCGTCTGCATCGACTCTTCAACGGCCTGAATGTCCTGTGCCGCGGATTTGATCTGCGCGGCAAGCGGGTCGACCAGATTCGGGCTGCATTGCGCTTCGTTGACGATCGCCGTCGCCCATTCGCGGCATTGCTTCGCCAGCTCCTCGGGCGTCCATTCGGAGCGGGACGCGAATGCAAAACCGAAGTCCGTCGCCTGCCGCATCAGAATCGCGACGACGTCGGGGAACTCCTTGTCCAGCGTACGTTTGGCCCATGCGTATTGGCCGCCCTGCAGCATCCGCTGCACGGCGTGCTCGGTCAGCGGCACCATGCTGTCGAGCAGCTTCGCGCGCAAAAAGTCCTCGAACGACGGCGTCGCAAACTGCGAATCGAGTTTCAGCGAGACGCGCACGAACGCGTCGAAATCCTTGCGCAACGAGGCGACAGTCTCGTCCTTCAATGAAAGGGTGATTTGCCCCATGTCATATCCCGTTTAGTCATCCGGCGCGGCATCGCAAGCGCGAAAGCGGCTTCTGGCCACTGCGTAAAAGCTGTAAAACTGCGCGATTCAACGATGCGCGACACGGTCGAGGCCGGGCTGCCGGGCGCTTGCGGGAGCATGCCAGGCTGATGGACCTCGACTGTTTATCGGCGGCGGGAAGTGAAACTTGAGGAAATCGGCTTTTGCCTATCCCGGTAACGCTGCTTGCCACAGGAAGAACACCGCGAGGCCGACCGCAATGGTCAGCAGCGGGCGTTTGGTCAGCGCGCTGACCGCGACCGCGGCGAGCGCGCCGACGAGCTGCGGGTTGCGCCACGTGAGCTCCGCGCCGCCGCCGTGCGGCGCGATCGCCATCGGCACGATGATCGCGGTCAGCACGGTCACCGGCACGAAGCCGAGCGCGGTGCGCACGAGCGGCGGAAACACGAGCCGGTCGCCCAGCACGAAGACGGTGGCACGAATCAGCCATGTGATCAGCGCCATGCCAACGATCATCAGCGCATCGTTCATCGCGAGGCCTCCGCGGTGGTGCGCCGGGCTTCGCCCCGCCGCGACAGAAGCACACCGACCGCGACGCCGGCGAATACCGCGGCGAGCAGGCCGAGCTTGTACGGCCACGCCTGCCAGAAGAACGCGAGCGCGCCCGCGGTGACGGCCGCCGCGACATAGCGCAGCGCGACAAGCTGCGGCACGACGATGGCGATAAACGTTGCAACCATCGCGAAGTCGAGCCCGAGCGATTGCAGGCCCGGGAACGCGGCGCCGAACAGCAGCCCGGCGAGCGTCCAGATCTGCCAGTTCAGGTACATCGACAGGCCCGAGCCGAGGAAGTAGTACGGCCCCACCGAGCCCGGCGGATGCAGCCGGTAGTGCGCCCACGCGACCGCGAAGACTTCGTCGGTCAGCAGGCCGCCGAGCGCCCAGCGCCAGCGCATCGGCAGGTGTGCGACATAGGGCGCGAGCGTCGCGCTGTACAGCACGTGGCGCAGGTTGACGACAAAGGTCGTCGCCCAGATCACGGCAAAGCTCGCGTGGCCGGCGACGAGGCCGAGCGCGATGAATTGCGCGGAGCCGGCGAATACGATCAGCGACATCAGCTGCCCGTGCCACAAGTGCAGCGGGCCCGCCGCGACGAGCGTGCCGAAGATCACGCCGAATGGCGCGGCGCCGATCAGCATCGGGATCGTGTCGCGCGCGCCGGCGGTGAATGCGGTGAAGCGGTGAGGGTGAGTGGGTGTCAAGCTGGGTTCCTCCGGGAGGGGAGGCTAGCGCGGAGGCGGGCTTGCGCGCTTGTACGTTCTTGCGGTGTGGCGTGGATTGGTGCGGGTGGGTGCCGTGCAGCGCCGGCGGGGTGAGATACGGCGACGTTCTCATGTACCTTGCCAGCGGCCCGGCGGCACGCCGAACATGCGCCGGAAATGTCGCGTGAAGTGGCTCTGGTCGGTGAATCCGCTCGCGGCGGCCACTTCGGTGACGGGCACGCCGGCGCGCAACGGCGCGAGCGAGCGCTGCAGACGAATCTGGTTGCGCCACGCGTGCGGCGCGAGACCCGTCGCGCGCGTGAAGAGGCGCGCCGCGTGGAACGGCGACAGCGCGACGGCATCGGCCAGTTCCGCGAGCGTCACCGGCGCCGCGAGTTCGCTGCTGAGCAGTTCCTGCATCGCGCTCACGCGTTTGTCGCGTTTGACGTGTTTGTCGTCGCCGGCTGCGGCCGGTAGCGCCTCGGGCCGCGTGCGGCCGTAGCGGACCAGCAGCGTGGACAGCGCATCGAGCATCGCCGCGTGCGCGGCGAGCGCATTGCCGTTCGCCTCGAGCAGCCGATGCGCGCGCGACAGCCGCTGTGCGAGGTCGATGTCGCGGATCACCTCGGCGTCGAACCACGGCAGCGGTTGCGCGCTGCCCGCGATGTCTTCCGCGAGCTGTTGCAGATAGTCGATCGGCGCGTACAGCACGCGGTAGCGCCAGCCTTCGTCCATCGCGCGCGAACCCGTGTGCAATTCGCCCGGATTGATGACGGGCACGCTGCCCGCCTCGGCGACATAGCGCGACCCGCGGTACTGATAGGTCTCCGCGCCCGCTTCGATCACGGGAATCGTGTACGCGTCGTGCCAGTGCGGCGTGAACGCGTGATCGTGATATTCGGCCGTGAGCAGATCCGCGCCGGGCATGAGCGGCGTGCGCCAGTAACGGGCGGAATCGCGGAAACGGGCTGTGGTCATCGTGAATGTGCCGGGCATCCGGCCGGGGCTCCAATTGCGCGATCCCGGCTGTGATCCCGGCAGTGATCGCGGCTCTGATCCGGGCTGGATTCGCCAGTTTACCGCGGCATCGGCGCCGCCAGACAGATGGGTTTCATTGGGGTACGGGTTTGGGATCGTCGCGTCCGGACCCGGAGCGTTGCGCTCCGGTCATTTCACCGGAATCGTCGTGCCGGCCGGCATCGGCACGGCGGTAACGCTGTTTTTCGCGCTGCCGGTGGCGACGCGGTCGCTGTAGGTCAGATAGACGAGCGTGTTGCGCTTCGCGTCGACCACCCGCACGACGTGCAACGTCTTGAAGATTAGCGACATGCGTTCGGTGAACACATCGGCTTGCTGCTTGAGCGGTCCGCCCGTGAAGCGGATCGCGCCGACCTGGCGGCACGCGATCGACGCTTCGGTCGGATCTTCGGCGATGCCGAGCGTGCCCTTGATGCCGCCCGTGCGCGCGCGCGACACATAACAGGTGACGCCCTCGACGGCCGGATCGTCGTACGCTTCGACGACGACGCGGTCCGAACCCGTGATATGGAAATTGGTGTTGACGCTTGCGACTTCCTCGGCGTGCGCGAGCGGTGCGGCGAGAAGCGCGGCGAGAAGCGCGGCGCTGATTGTCGCGAGTGCTGCGAGTGTCGCGAGGACCGTGCGCGGCGCGCGAAGCAGAGTGGGTTTCATCGGGAGACCGGAGTAAAAAGCCACATCGTATACCAGCGTGGATTCGCTCCGAAAAGCAGAAGGCCCGCACAAAAAGTGCGGGCCTTCGATGTTTGGCTCCCCGACCTGGGCTCGAACCAGGGACCTACGGATTAACAGTCCGGCGCTCTACCGACTGAGCTATCGGGGACCTGCACGGGAACCACTACAGAGGCAGAACCAAAGCAGGGTAAGACGAAAATTCGACGAAAATTCGGCGTAAATTCGACTAAATTCGGTACATAAAAAAGCCCGTTATAAGAACGGGCCTTTGCAATTTTTGGCTCCCCGACCTGGGCTCGAACCAGGGACCTACGGATTAACAGTCCGGCGCTCTACCGACTGAGCTATCGGGGAACAACAAACAGCAGAGAAGCGAAATTGTATGAGGTGCTATGGGGCCTGTCAATAGCGGCGCGCTTGCGACGGTCATCGGAACCGCGCCATCACAACCCGGCATCAGGCCTCAACGTCAGCGTCAGCCCGTGCGGCTTACTGGCTGATCAACGCTCGAGCAGTGCGAGCTTTTCCTTGACGTCCTTGAACTCGTCGGCCTCGGGCAGCGGCGCCTTGGTTTTCGTGATGCTCGGCCAGCCTTTGGCCAGGTCCGCATTGAGTTCAGTGAAGTGTTGCTGGTCGGCCGGCACGTCCTCTTCGGCGTAGATGGCGTTCACCGGGCACTCGGCGACGCACACGGCGCAATCGATGCACTCGTCCGGGTCGATCGCGAGGAAGTTGGGACCTTCGCGAAAGCAGTCGACCGGGCACACATCGACACAGTCGGTATAGCGGCACTTGATGCAGCTTTCGGTCACAACGTGAGTCATTCAGGCAACTCCTGGATGCGGTAGCGGTATGGGGGATATTGGGGATGGCAAAACGCCAAAAAAGCTATTGTAACGTAACGTCAACTGGCGCATACGGCACAGTTCCCATGCCCTTATACCGTTTCGTGATTAGTTTATGGCCCGCAAAGCCGACCGGCCGGCGTTTTTGAAGCAGGCCGCGCGCGGCTTATTGAGGCGCCGCCCGCACGCGCGAACAGGCGGCCCGAATGCCTTCGGGTAACATCCGCTTGCTCGCGCGATGCGACGCTGCTTTACGTTTGCCGCTTTACGTGTGCCGCTTCATATTCGCCGCTTCACATTCGCTGCTTCACATCCGCCGCTTCACATTCGAATACACTGACCATAGCAATCGTCGCTACACGCGTCGCTTATCCGCGGTCCGGCCCGTTACATCATGATCATTACCTCGCTGCTCGATACCGATCTGTACAAGTTCACGATGATGCAGGTGGTACTGCATCATTTCCCGGCGGCCGGCGTCGAGTACCGGTTTCGCTGCCGTACGCCGAATATCGATCTCGTGCCGTATATCGACGAGATTCGCAGCGAAGTGCGCAAGCTCTGCCAGTTGCGTTTCACCGACGGCGAACTCGACTATCTGCGCGGGATGCGCTTTATCAAAGGCGACTTTGTCGAGTTTCTCGCGCTGTTTCATCTGAACGAGAAATACATTTCGATCACGCCGTCCGCGAAGGGCAATGGCGAGATCGATATCGAAATCGCCGGCCCGTGGCTGCATACGATCCTTTTCGAAGTGCCGGTGCTGGCGATTGTCAACGAGGTATATTTCCGCAATACGCAGCAGGAGCCCGATTATCTCGAAGGCCGCGAGCGGCTCAAAAGCAAGATCGACATGCTCGGCGCGCGGCCTGAATTCGCCGACTGCAAGATCGCCGACTACGGCACGCGCCGCCGTTTTTCGAAGCAGTGGCACGAGGAGATCCTGCTGACGCTCAAAGACGGGCTCGGCGAGCAGTTCGCGGGCACGAGCAACGTGTACTACGCGATGAAGCATGGCCTGACGCCGCTCGGCACGATGGCGCACGAGTACCTGCAGGCGTGCCAGGCGCTCGGACCGCGCCTGCGCGATTCGCAGATCTACGGCTTCGAGATGTGGGCCAAGGAGTATCGCGGCGACCTCGGCATCGCGCTTTCCGATGTGTACGGCATGCAGGCTTTTCTGCGCGACTTCGACATGTACTTCTGCAAGCTTTTCGACGGCGCGCGCCACGATTCCGGCGACCCGTTCGACTGGGGCGAGCGGCTTCTCAGACACTACGAAGACAATCGCTGCGACCCGCGCACGAAGGTGCTGGTGTTCTCCGACGCGCTCGATATTCCGAAGGTGCTGCAGTTGTACGAGCGCTTTCGCGGCCGCTGCAGGCTCGCGTTCGGCGTCGGCACGAATCTGACCAACGATCTCGGCTACCGGCCGCTGCAGATCGTGATCAAGATGGTTCGCTGCAACGGCCAGCCGGTCGCGAAGCTTTCCGATTCGCCGGGCAAGAACATGTGCGAGGACAAGGCGTATCTCGCCTATCTGCGCCAGGTGTTCGGCATTCCGCAACCCACGGACGACGACTTGCTCGACACCGGTAAGTGAGTTGCGCGGCGAGCCGGAAAGCGATCGCACGGCGTGATGCTACGCCGCCATTCGCGGCGTGTGCATTAGCCGGATGGCCAGGTGTCGTGTGCAAGGACCGGCCGGTATAATCCGCCGGATGTCGCTTCATCGCATCAACGACGATACGGGGACTTCGCTCATGGACACATCCACCGCCCGCCGCAATATCCTCGCGCGCATCCGCGCGGCGCAGGGTCGCGCGCCTGAACCGGCCGCCAGCGAGCGCGAAGCGGTAGAGGCCTACATGGCAAGCCACCCGCGCGGCCCGCGGCCGCCGTTGCCGGACGATCTCGTCGCGTGCTTTGTCGAGCGCGCACAGTCGATGGCAAGCACGGTCGATACCGTCGATGCGCTCGCCGACGTTCCCGCCGCGGCGTTCCGGTATCTGTGCGAGCAGGGTTTGCCCATGCAGGCGATTGCGTGGCAGACGCTGCAGCACATGCAATGGGCCGAAGCGGGCGTGACCGTCGAATTCCGCAAGCCCGTCGACGCCGACAAGGTGGGCCTCACGGGTTGCTATTGCGCCATCGCCGAGACCGGCACGCTGGTTCTGCTGTCGGGTGCCGAAACGTATGCGTCGGCGGGCTTGTTGCCCGAAACGCATATTGCGATCGTGCCTGCGTCGCGTATCGTCGGCTGCCACGAAGATGTCTTCGATCTCGCGCGCACCGAACTCGGCGGCGAGTTGCCGCGCGCAACGAACTTCGTGTCGGGGCCGTCGCGTACGGCCGATATCGAACAGTCGGTGGTTCTCGGCGCGCATGGCCCGTATCGCGTGCATGCGATCGTCGTACGTGGCGCGTAAGCGTTTGTTTGCTTCATTGGTTGCCGCCGTGCTAACCGCGCGAGCGGCCTTGGCGGCCTTATTGGGCACACTCGCCGCTGCACCCGTTGCCCGACCCTTTGTCCTACCCCTTGCCCGACCCCTTGCCGCGCTCGGCATCGCATTCGCCGCATGGCCGCAGCACGCATTCGCTGCGAGTGTCGACGGCGCCGCACTATCGGCGTGGTGGGGCCTGCCGTTCGCGTGCATGCTGCTGTCGATCGCGGTTTTTCCGCTCGTCGCGTCGTCGTTCTGGCATCGCCATTTCGGCAAGATTTCGGCCGGCTGGGCGCTTGCGCTGCTCGTGCCGTTTGCCGTCGCGTTTGGCCCCGGCGCCGCGTTCGGCACGCTGATACACGCGGTCGTCGAAGAGTACCTGCCGTTTATCGTGCTGCTCGCCACGCTTTACACCGTCGCGGGCGGTATCTGCATCAACGGCAATCTGCACGGCTCACCGCGACTCAATACGGCCTTGCTCGCGCTTGGCACGCTGCTCGCGAGCATCATGGGTACGACTGGCGCGGCGATGCTGCTGATTCGTCCGTTGCTGCGCGCGAACGATAACCGCAAGCACGCCGTGCACGTGGTGGTGTTCTTTATATTTCTGGTCGCGAATGCCGGCGGCTCGCTGTCGCCGTTGGGCGATCCGCCGCTGTTCCTCGGCTTTCTGAACGGCGTAAGTTTTTTTTGGACTACGGTGCATCTTGCGCTGCCGATGCTTTTTGTCTGCGCGGTGCTGCTCGCGGTGTTCTACACGCTCGATTCGTACTATTTCCGTCGCGGCAGCAGCGACAGCGGCGGCGGCGAAGCGCGCAAGCCGTTCCTCGACCCGACGCCCGATTCTCGCTTATGCTTCATCGACGGCAAGATCAACTTCGTGCTGCTTGCGCTGGTGATCGCGCTCGTGTTGATGAGCGGCCTGTGGAAGCCCGGCATCGCGTTCGATCTGTCCGGCGCGCGCGTCGAGCTGCAGAACGCGGTGCGAGACGCGGCGCTGATCGTCGTTGCGCTTGCGTCGCTTGCGCTTACGCCGCGTTCGGCGCGTGCGGGCAACGCATTCGACTGGGCGCCGATCGAGGAAGTCGCGAAGCTGTTCGCGGGCATCTTCGTGACGATCGTGCCGGTCATCATGATGCTGCGCGCGGGCGAAGCGGGCGCGTTGGCGGGCATCGTGCATCTGGTCAACGATGCCGGCGGCGAACCGCGCAATGCGATGTACTTCTGGGCGACGGGCCTGCTGTCGTCGTTCCTCGACAATGCGCCGACCTACCTCGTGTTCTTCAATCTGGCGGGCGGCGATGCGCAGCATCTGATGACCGCGGGCGCGTCGACGCTCGCGGCGATCTCGGCCGGTGCGGTGTTTATGGGCGCGAACAGCTATATCGGTAACGCGCCCAATTTCATGGTGAAGGCCATCGCGGAATCGCGCGGTGTGCGGATGCCCGGCTTCTTCGCGTACCTCGCGTGGTCGGGCGCGATACTCATACCGGTGTTTATCGCGATGACGTGGTTGTTTTTCTGACGCGGTTTGCAGCGCGTGCATCGTTTTGGCAATCACTGAACGGTCGTGGCGCCGCGCGTTATTCGGAGAATGCGGAAAATGGCAAAGCAAAAAATTCTGGTTGCGCGTCCGATCTTTCCGGACGTGATCGATCGGCTCAAGCAGCATTTCGACGTCGACTGGAACAATGGCGATGTGCTCGGCAACGACGAACTGTTGAAACGCCTCGCGGATAAAGACGGCGCGCTGACGGCCGGCGAGCCGATCGGCGCCGCGACGTTCGCGGCCGCGCCGCGCCTGCGCGTCGTGTCGAATATGGCGGTCGGCTTCAACAACTTCGATATGGCCGCGTTCAACGCGGCGCACGTGCTCGGCACGAACACGCCCGATGTGCTCAACGAAACGACGGCCGACTTCGGCTGGGCGCTGATGATGGCGACCGCGCGCCGCGTGACCGAATCGGAGCACTGGCTGCGCGCGGGCCACTGGAAGAAGTGGGGCTACGACAGCTTTCTCGGCGCCGACGTCTATGGCTCGACGCTCGGTGTGATCGGCATGGGCCGCATCGGCCAGGCGCTCGCGCGCCGCGCGCGCGGCTTCAACATGCAGGTCATTTACCACAACCGGTCGCGCGTCGCGCCGGAGATCGAAGCGGAGCTGAACGCGCAGTACGTATCGAAGGAAGAACTGCTGAAGCGTGCCGATCACGTCGTGCTCGTGCTGCCGTACAGCGCCGCAAGTCATCACACGATCGGCGCAGCCGAACTCGCGCAGATGAAGCCGACCGCGACGCTGACCAATGTCGCCCGCGGCGGTATCGTCGACGATGCGGCGTTGGCCGAAGCGCTGCGCGCCAGACGCATTGCGGCCGCGGGCCTCGATGTGTTCGAAGGCGAACCGCGTGTGAATCCGGCGCTGCTCACCGTGCCGAATATCGTGCTCACGCCGCATATCGCAAGCGCGACCGAATCGACGCGCCGCGCGATGGCCAATCTCGCCGCCGACAACCTGATTGCCGGGCTTGGTGAAGGTCCGCGCGCCGGTCAGCCGCCGAATCCGATCAACCCGGATGTGCTCGGGAAGGCGCGTTCATGATCACTGCATTGCTGGCGGCAGTCGTCGTTCTCGCGGTCGCGCTGGTGATTGCGCTCGTCGTGTTGATGCGCGCCGGCTCGCAAGCGCGCGACGGCAATCGTTTCGACGAGCTGAGCGGGCGCATCGCGTCGAGCGCCGATGCCCAGACGCGCGAGTTCGAACGCGTCGAGCGCGAGCTGCGCAACGACATCACCGAATCGGCGCGTGTGTCGCGTACCGAACTCGCGGGCGGCTTCTCGCAGTTCCAGCAGACGCTCGCCGCGCAATTCACGAGCATGACGAGCGTGCAAAGCGGCAAGATCGACGGCTTCGCGCAGCAACTCGTGAAGCTAACCGAAACCAATGCGCAGCAGCTCGACGCGGTGCGGCAGAGCCTGCAGTTGCAGGCGCAACAGGCGCGCGACGAGCAGGGCAGTACGTTGAAACGCTTCGGCGACACGCTTACGCAACAGCTCGCGCAAATGACCGAAGCGAACGATCGGCGCTTTGCCGAAGTGCGCGCAACGATCGAGCAGCGTCTGAAGGATATCGAAGCGAACAACGCGACGAAGCTCGAAGAGATGCGTCGCACCGTCGACGAAAAGCTGCACGCCACGCTCGAGCAGCGCCTTGGCGAATCGTTCAAGCTCGTGTCGGAGCGGCTCGAGCAGGTGCATCGCGGGCTCGGCGAAATGCAGACGCTCGCGGCCGGTGTCGGCGACCTGAAGAAGGTGCTGACCAATGTGAAGACGCGCGGCACGTGGGGCGAAGTGCAGCTCGAAGCCTTGCTCGAGCAGATGCTGACGGCGGACCAGTACGCGAAGAACGTCGCGACGAAGCCGAAGAGCGCGGAGCGCGTCGAGTTCGCGATCCGGCTGCCCGGCAGGTCATCGGCCGATGGCGCCGCGGAACCGGTCTGGCTGCCGATCGATGCGAAGTTCCCGCGCGAAGACTACGAGCGTCTGATCGAAGCGCAGGAGCGCGCGGACCCGGTGGCGGTCGAAGAGGCCTCGCGCGCGCTCGAGGCGCGCATTCGCGGCGAGGCGCGCACGATTGCCGAGAAGTACGTCGCGCCGCCGCACACCACGGATTTCGCGCTGCTGTTCCTGCCGACCGAAGGGCTCTACGCGGAAGTGTTGCGCAGGCCGGGATTGACCGACCTGCTGCAGCGCGACTATCGCGTGACCGTCGCTGGCCCGACGACGCTGACTGCGTTACTGAACAGCCTGCAGATGGGCTTTCGCACGCTCGCGATCGAGAAACGTTCGAGCGAAGTGTGGCAGGTGCTCGGCGCGGTGAAGACCGAGTTCGGTCAGTTCGGCGATGTGCTCGCGAAGACCAAAGCGCAACTGGAAACGGTGACGCGCTCGATCGAAAAAGCGGAAGTGCGCACGCGCGCAATGAACCGCAAGCTGCGCGATGTCGAAGCGTTGCCGGGAGAAGAGGCGCGCGAACTGCTTGGCGACGCGTTGTCCGGGTCGGACGCCGACGAGCCCTGAACAGGCGGGGGCGGCGCTTCTTCGTTACTTCACGCGGCTACTTCTGTGCCGCTACTTCTGTGCGGCACCCGCCGCAAGCTGCTCGAGCGCATCGCCGGTCATCCGCACGATGCGCCAGTCGGGCAGCACGTTCGCGCCCATTCTTTCGTAGAAGTCGATCGCCGTCTGGTTCCAGTCGAGCACCGACCATTCGAAGCGTCCGCATTGCCGCTCGACCGCGATGGCCGCGAGACGCCTCAGCATGGCCGAGCCGAGTCCGCTGCCACGCTGCGACGGCTGCACGTACAGATCTTCGAGATATAACCCGCGGCGGCCGAGGAAGGTCGAGTAGTTATGGAAGAACAGCGCGTAGCCGACGATGCGGCCGTCGTGCTGCGCGACGAGCGCTTCCGCCGACGGTCGCGCGCCGAACAGCGCATCGTGCAAGTCCGCGTCGGTCGCGACAAACAGATGCGTGAGCTTCTCGTATTCGGCGAGCTCGTACATCAACGCACGCATCGCGCCGACGTCGGCGGGCGTCGCCGCGCGAATTGCCGACGATGTCATTACGCTTCCTCGGGCACGTCGCTCAACTGGATCTCGATGCCGCCGAAGCGCGACGCGACCCAGTTATACGCGTGACAGGCAATCCACAGCAGGACGAAGCCGAGAATCGCGTTGAGCAGCAGCGCGCTGAAAACGGTGGAGAGTTCGACCGAGCCGTAGCGGATAAACGCGACGAGCACGCCGAGCAGCACGATCGGCACGCTGAACGTCAGATAGACGAGGATCAGCGCCTTGGCGGTTTGTCCCGGTGCGATGGACGAGATCTGTTTTTTCATTGAGGTCGTACCCGTGAGTCGCGTAGTGAGCAATGTAGTCAGCCTTGTTTTTGGCGCGCGTTTTGATCGCAAATTTATACGCAAATGCGCGTGTGTCAGATTAAACCGTCGAACAGCATGATTTCGACAGTGTCGCCCGCGTCGACGTCCGGCTGGTCATGCGCGAGCACGATAAAACAATTCGCTTCGCTCATCGAACTCAGTACGCCCGAGCCTTGCGAGCCGGTGGGGGTGACGTGCCAGCGGCCGTCGGCGGCACGCCGCGCGGTGCCGCGCTGAAATTCGGTGCGGCCGGGACGCTTGCGGATCGATATGGACGATGTTGCGTGCAGCACGGGCGCGGGCTGTAACGTGGCGCCCGCCATGGTCAGCAGTGCATCGCGCACGATCTGATAGAACGTCACCATCACCGCGACCGGATTGCCCGGCAAGCCGAAGAAGAGCGCCGGGTCGCCGACGCCGGCGCGGCCGCCGGACCACACGCGGCCGAACGCCATCGGCCGGCCCGGACGCATCGCGAGGCTCCAGAACGCGACGTCGCCGAGCGAGCGCGAAAGCTGCTTCGTCAAATCCGCGTCGCCGACCGATACGCCGCCCGACGTCAGAATTGCGTCAGCGCTTGCGGCGGCGGTCAGCAACGCTTTCTCGAGCGCCGCGGGTTCGTCGCGCACCACACCGAGGTCGATCGCATCGAAGTGAAGGCGGCGCAGCATCGCAAGCAGCGTATAGCGGTTGCTGTCGTAGACGCAGCCGGGCTCGAGCGGTTGACCGATCGAGCGCAGCTCGTCGCCGGTCGAAAAGAAGGCGACGCGCAGCCGGCGGCGCACCGCGACTTCGCCAATGCCGAGCGACGCTAGCAGACCGAGATCGGACGCACGCAGAATGCGCCCCGCGCGCACGGCTGGCGCGCCCTGTGCAAGGTCTTCGCCCGCGCGGCGCCGGTTCGAGCCGGCGCGCAGCGCGGCGGCGGCAAAGCGGATCGAGCGGCCGTCGCCCGCTGCCTGTACCTCTTGCACCTGTTCTTGCGGCACGACCGTATCGCAGCCGGCCGGCATCAGCGCGCCGGTCATCACGCGCACACATTGGGCGGCGTCGATGTTTCCGGTGAACGGATGGCCGGCGAGCGCCTTGCCGGCCACCTCGAGCGAGATCGACCCGTCAGGCTGCGGCGCCGCGGCAAGCGCCGCGCCATCGAACGCATAACCGTCCATCGCCGAGTTGTCGTATGCCGGCACATCGATCGGCGACACGATGTCTTCCGCGAGCACGCGATCGAGTGCGTCGGACAGCGTCACGCGTTCGGCCGCGACGATCGGCGTCGCCCACTGGCGCACAATCGCCTGCGCGGCCGAAACCGGCAAAGCTTGAGGATCGAACTGCGCGACGCAGCGTGAAAGTTCGTTGGACGTGGTCATGAATCGGGAGAGGTCGCGACCGGATGCGGGTCCGGCAGGGGCCGGACGATCGCGGCAGAGACAGCAGAAAGCGGGCGCCCGCCGCCCTCACTGTTGTTCGAGGTCGGCCAGTTCTTGCAAAGAATTGACATTGTAAAACGCGCGTTCATCGGCAAAAGCGACTTCGACGGTCTTGTGGCGCGCGTACCACGCGCGCACCTTGCGCTCGCCCGCGGCGAGAAAGGCCGCGAGGTCGTCGGCAAGGGTCGTGCGCATGAGCGCGAAGACCGGGTGTATCGATACTTCGTGCTGCGCGTTGCGCGTGGCGACGGTCGCGATATCGGCGTGTTCCGCATCGAGCGCATCGGCAAGGCGCGCGGCGAGGTCGACGGGCAGCGCGGGCGTGTCGCACGGAGCGCTCAGCATAAAGCCTGTGCGCGCGGCGCGCAGGCCGGCGAGCAAACCCGCGAGCGGGCCCGGGAAGTCGGGCAGCGTATCGGCGATGACTGTCGCGTTGAACGGCGCACCGAGTTCGGCATAGCGCGACGCGTTGCGGTTCGCGCTGATCAGCAGCGCGCCGGTTTGCGGCGCGAGGCGCGTCATCACATGCAGCGCGAGCGGGTCGCCGCGCAGCACCTGGAGTCCCTTGTCGACGCCGCCCATGCGCATGCCGCGGCCGCCTGCGAGCAGGAGGCCGGTGATCTGGTCGGTCGGGATCGGCATGGGCGCGGTCGAGAGTGGATGACGTGGGGCAGGGTGCGGGGGCGGTCGGTCGCGGTGTGGCCGCCGGCGCGCCGTGATTGTGCCGCTAGCCGCCGATGTATGACATCTCGACGCGCCGCTCGGCCGCGTCGGCTTGCCGTGCCGCCTGCGCGCTGCCGCGCAGCTGTGAATAGCGGTCCGCGCGCGCTTCCCAGATATGCGCAATCGCAGTCGTGATTTCGTCGTCGCTCGAGCCGTTGCGCAACAGCGCGCGCAGATCGTGTCCATTGGACGCGAAGAGGCACAGATACACCTTGCCTTCGGTCGACAGCCGGGCGCGCGTGCAGGTGCCGCAGAACGCGCGCGTGACGCTCGAGATCACGCCGATCTCGCCGCCGCCGTCCGCGTAACCCCAGCGCTGCGCGGTTTCGGCCGCGCTGTGCGCCTCGAGCGGCACGAGTGGAAAATGCCCGGCGATGCGCGCCACCACCTCGGCCGACGGCAGCACTTCGGCCATGTTCCAGCCGTTCGAGGTGCCGACGTCCATGTATTCGATAAAGCGCAGCACCGCGCCGCTGCCTTTGAAATGACGCGCCATCGGCACGATCTCGGTGTCGTTCGTGCCGCGCTTGACGACCATGTTCACCTTCACGGGCGCAAGGCCGATCGATTGCGCGACTTCGATGCCGGCCAGCACGTCTTCAACCGCGAAGTCGGCGTCGTTCATCTTGCGAAACAGCGCGTCGTCGAGCGCGTCGAGGCTGACCGTCACGCGCTTCAGGCCCGCGTCCTTGAGGCTTTGAGCCTTGCGCGCGAGCAGCGAGCCGTTGGTGGTCAGGGTGAGATCGAGCGGTCGGCCGGCGGGCGTCGTCAGGTTCGCGAGGCGCTCGATCAGGAATTCGATGTTCTTGCGCAGCAGCGGTTCGCCGCCGGTCAGGCGGATCTTTTCGACGCCCTGTGCGACGAAAAGCCGCGCGACGCGTTCGATTTCCTCGAAGGTCAAGAGCGCGCTGTGCGGCAGGAACGGGTAGTCCTTGTCGAACACCGACCGCGGCATGCAGTAGATGCAGCGGAAGTTGCAGCGGTCCGTGACCGAAATGCGCAAATCGCGCAGCGGCCGCGACAGCGTGTCGCGCAGCTCGCCGCGTGGCGCTTGCGCAGGACCGGAAAACACCGGCACTGCGCTGACGTCGGTCAGGGGAATGATGCGTCGGGACATGGTTCGAATATTGAGATCCAAGGCTTCATTCTAACGGAACGCTTCTTTTCCCTCGATTCGGGTAATGCCTGCTGATTGTGAAAAAGCCCGCCGATGGGGCGGGCTTTGGGGTGCGGGGCGCTTGGGGTAGCCGATTGGTCGTCGGTCGGCCGTCGTCGGTAGACGATTGGCCGCCGATCGGTGCGTCGATGCGGCCCCGATAAGCAGGGGCCGCGTCAGACGAAGCGTGGCACAGCCTTACTGCGGGTGCTTCACCGTTTCCACCTGCTGCATCGGCGTCGTATCGACCGGCGGCAGCGCCTTGCGCTCGCGCGGGGCACGCACCGGCGGCACGACCTGCGCGGCCGCTTGCTGGGCAGCGCGCAGCTTGTCTGCATCGGTGTTCACCCAGACGAGGCCCACGCCTTCGAGCATCGACTGCAACGCTTGCTGCGACACGGCGCCCGCGGCGTGCGTGCCGTTTGCGCGTGCTGCTGCCTGCTGTGCGGCGGGCGGCTGTTGGTAAGCGGCGACGCTGGCTGGGCTCGGAGCGGCGGTGCTTGCCGCTACGGGCTCGGGCGCTGGGACAGTTGCCGGTGCGCGCACAACGGGTTCGACCGTCGTTTGTGCCGGTTCGGCGGCTTCGAAGGCTTCCGTACGCGGCGCTTCGACTTGCTGCGGCGCGCTCGTGTAGGCCGGTGCCGCGGGCTGCTGCACGACGGGTTCGACATAAGCCGGCGCGGCCGCGGCCGGCTGCGATACGGGCTGAGTCGCTGCCGGACTCGACGGTTCGATTGCGGCCTCTACGGCCGGAGCCGGGGCCGGTGCGGCTTGGGCGGGCGCGGGTGCTGCATCGGCGTTTTGCGGCGCGGCCGGCGGCGCACCAAACGCGGCAGCCGGAGCGGCCCCGGTGTGCGAAGCAGCCGCTGGTGCCGGTGCAAGCGGCGCCTCTGTAGCCGACGGCTGCGCTGGTACGTACGTCGCTGCCGGCTCGCTGGCAAGCGGCGCCGGCTGCGCGGCTACCGGTTCCACGTGCTGAACCGTCGCGGCCTTTTCGGCTGCGAGCGGCGGCGTTTCGCTGGCCGGCTGCAGTTCGGTGACGACGTGCGATTGCGTCGCGACTGCCGCGACGACCACTTCCACCGTTTCTGCCGGCTGCTGCTGCGCTTCATGACGCCCCGCGTGCGCCGGTGCGCGCACCGGCGCTTCCGCCGGCACGCTCGCGCTGTCGCCTTCCGCTTCGGCGACGTCGGCAGCCGTGTTGACGTTGACGCCTTCCTCTTCACGCTCACGACGGCCGCCACGACGGCCGCGGCGGCGCCGGCGGCGTTCTTCGCCGTCACGCGCGACTTCCTGCTCGGCCGGGAGGGTGTCTCCCATCAGGTTCGCTTGCGCCTGTGCGGCCGTATCCGCGGCCTGCGCCTCGGTCTGGCTCAGTGCGTCGGCATTCTCCTGCTGACGGCGACGCTCGCCGCGCTCGACGCGGTCCGGGCGCTCCCGGCGCTCGCCACGATCCTGACGCTCGCCGCGTGCGACGGCTTCCGCCGTATCGACGCGCTCAGCCGCGCGGTCCTGACCGCGTTCCGCGCGCTCGACGCGGTTCTCGCGCGAGTCGCGGCCTTCACGGCCCTCGCGATTGTCGCCGCGGTTGTCCCGGTTGTCCCGGGCGTCCCGGTTTTCGCGGTTATCCCGGTTTTCGCGCTCGCGGCCCTCACGCGGCTCGCGACCTTCACGACCTTCGCGCGTGTCGCGTCCGTCCCGGCCGCCACGTGTCTCGCGCGCCTCGCGCGATTCACGCTCCTCGCGACGCGGTTGCTGGCCCTGACGGCCGCCGGCCGCGGCGCCTTCGCCGCGCGTGACCTTATCGCGTGCCGCGCCGCCGCGGCGGTTGCGATCGCCGCCGCGCTCGCCGTTGCGTTCACCCGTGCGTTCGCCACGTTCGGCGCGCTCGCCGCGTGCCGGACGCGTGGCCTTTTCCGCCGGAGCCGGCTGTGCGACCGGCGCCGCCGGCTGCATGCCGAACAGGCCCTTGAGCCAGCCGATAAAGCCGCCCGAAGCCGGCGTCACCGCAACCGGCGCCGGCGTGGCCGCAGCCGTTCGCACCGGTGCGCTCGGCGCGGGCTTTTCGGGCGTAATGCCCTTCACCGCCGCTTCCTGCTTCGGCTTCACCTCTTCGGTGCGCTTGCTGTAACCGGTTTCCGATTCGAGCTCGCGCGCTGCTTCCTCGGCCATCTTCCACGACGCGCGCGGGTCGTCGAGGCGCGCATCGTCGTGACGCAGACGCTCGAGCTTGTAGTGCGGCGTGTCGAGGTGCTTGTTCGGCACGAGCACCACGTTGACCTTGAAGCGCGACTCGATCTTGTTGATTTCCGAGCGCTTTTCGTTGAGCAGGAAGGCGGTCACCTCGACCGGCACCTGGCAGTGGATCGCCGCGGTGTTTTCCTTCATCGCTTCTTCCTGAATGATCCGCAGCACTTGCAGCGCGGACGATTCGGTATCGCGGATATGGCCCGTGCCGTTGCAGCGCGGGCAGGTCACATGGCTGCCTTCCGACAGCGCCGGGCGCAGCCGCTGGCGCGACAGTTCCATCAGGCCGAAGCGCGAGATCTTGCCCATCTGCACACGCGCACGGTCGTGCTTGAGCGCGTCTTTCAGGCGCTGCTCGACTTCGCGCTGGCTCTTGGCCGACTCCATGTCGATAAAGTCGATCACGATCAGGCCGCCGAGGTCGCGCAGACGCAACTGGCGCGCGACTTCGTCGGCGGCTTCGAGGTTCGTGCGCGCTGCCGTTTCCTCGATGTCGGCGCCCTTGGTGGCGCGCGCCGAGTTCACGTCGATCGCGACGAGCGCCTCGGTGTGGTCGATCACGATCGCGCCGCCCGACGGCAGCGGCACCGTGCGCGAGTACGCGGTTTCGATCTGATGCTCGATCTGGAAGCGCGAGAAGAGCGGGACGTCGTCGTGGTAGCGCTTCACCTTGCTGACGTTGTCCGGCATCACGATGTCCATGAAGGCGCGGGCCTGGTCATGGATTTCGGTCGTATCGATGAGGATTTCGCCGATATCGGGCTGGAAATAGTCGCGAATCGCGCGGATCACGAGGCTCGATTCGAGATAGATCAGCATCGGCGTGCCGGGCTGGCCGCTTTGCGAAGCCGCCTCGATCGCACGCCAGAGCTGCATCAGGTAGTTCAGGTCCCACTGCAGTTCTTCGGCGCTGCGGCCGATGCCGGCCGTGCGCGCGATGATGCTCATGCCCTCGGGCAGTTGCAGCTGCGCCATCGTTTCGCGCAGTTCCTGGCGGTCGTCGCCCTCGATGCGGCGCGAGACGCCGCCGCCGCGCGGGTTGTTCGGCATCAGAACCAGATAGCGGCCGGCGAGCGAGATAAACGTGGTGAGGGCCGCGCCCTTGTTGCCGCGCTCTTCCTTTTCGACCTGAACGATCAGTTCCTGGCCTTCCTTCAATGCATCCTGGATGCGCGCGGAGCGCATTTCGACGCCGTCGCGGAAGTACTGGCGGGCGACTTCCTTGAACGGCAGGAAGCCGTGGCGGTCTTCGCCGTAGTTGACGAAACAGGCTTCGAGCGACGGCTCGATGCGCGTGACGATGCCCTTGTAGATATTGCCTTTGCGCTGTTCGCGGCCGGCGGTTTCGATATCGATGTCGATGAGTTTTTGCCCATCGACGATGGCGACGCGCAATTCTTCCTGCTGCGTCGCATTGAACAGCATGCGTTTCATTGAACGGCTCCAGAGCGGCTTTGCGTGGCCTGGCATCCGGCGAATCGCGAGGTGCAACTGATTGCAACCAGTTGCAAACCGGGCGTCGGACGACAGGCGGCGGCACGCCGCGCCTTATTGTGTTTTCACAAGCACGCTGGAGCGGGAAAAGTGGCGGGAGAATTGCCTTAAGAGGGCGCCGTCCGCAACAAAGGACAAGGACGACTGCCGCAGGGCACATGCGAACACGGCTTCAAATAAACGGCGCGACACGTCAGAGCCCGGCCGACCGTCTGCCTGTGCCTTCATCCATTCCCACCGGCGCGCCAACTGGGCGCGTGACCGGACGGGCGAAGGCTGCGGTCTAACGCATGGGATTCGCTATGCATCGCGATGTCCCGCTCTAAGCTGTCTCGCCTGATTTTTTGACGTCGCCAAGTCCTGCATTTCCTCGCAGGACGCCATGGGCGCTCGCCGTATTTTCGCCACCGGCGCGCCTCGCATCGAAGCGAGGCG
>NZ_BAAILL010000080.1:64721-68263 GCF_054589215.1 Paraburkholderia sp. 2C
TGTCCCTGCCGGGCACGGTTTCCGTGCGTGCAACTTGTTGCATCTCATTTTGGGGTGAGCAACCCGCCCCTGGCGCAAGTAAGATGTTGGTTTAACACCTGCACCTGTGCAATCCGCCCGCGGTTTAGCTGCGATTCGACCGTGGTTCGACTACGTTTGAACCGCGCTCAGGTTACCGGCGTCGGTTTCATCATGCCGGCCGAACCCGCTCCCGCCGCAGACTGCTGGGCAAATTATATTCAGAATGAAAGAGTTAGGCAAAAATTCGCAGAAACCGGTCGCAGGTGATCAGGTGTCGATGATCGAAATCGACGACAGCGCGGCGGGTCAGCGGATCGATAATTTTTTGTTGCGCATCTGTAAAGGTGTGCCCAAAAGCCATATTTATCGCATCCTGCGCAGCGGGGAAGTGCGCGTCAACAAGGGGCGCGTCGATGCGCAATACAGGCTGGCGTACGGCGATCTGGTTCGCGTGCCGCCGGTTCGCATCGCGCATGGCGCAGCCGAGGCGGCGCCTGTGCCGCCGCCTTCCGCCCATTTCACCGTGCTGTTCGAAGACGACCACCTGCTCGTGATCGACAAGCCGGCCGGCGTCGCCGTGCACGGCGGCAGCGGCGTCGCGTTCGGCGTGATCGAGCAGCTGCGCGCGGCGCGGCCGCAGGCGAAATTCCTCGAACTGGTGCACCGGCTCGACCGCGAAACGTCGGGCGTGCTGATGCTCGCGAAAAAGCGCGCGGCGCTCGTCGATCTGCACGAGCAGATTCGCGAAAACCGCGTCGACAAGCGCTATTACGCCTGTGCGCACGGCGAATGGGCGAGCGACTGGGGCCGGCGCCGGGCGGTCAAGGAGCCGCTGCACAAATATCTGCTGCCCGACGGCGAGCGGCGCGTGCGGGTCCAGCCGGACGGGCTGCCGTCGCATACGGTGTTCAATCTCGTCGACCGCTGGCCCGAGTACGTCCTCCTTGAAGCGGAACTGAAAACGGGTCGGACCCATCAGATACGCGTCCATCTGGCTCATTTGGGGCTGCCGATCGTCGGCGACGCGAAGTACGGCGATTTCGCGCTGAACAAGGCGCTGGCGCGTGCGAACGCCGTGCCCGGCCTGAAACGCATGTTTCTGCACGCGTACCGGCTTAAGATCACGCATCCGGCGACCCGCGAGACGCTGCAGTTCGAGGCGCGGCTGCCCGACGAGTGCCGGCGCTTTATTACGCAGCTTGCCGAGCTGAACGGGCAACCTCCCGCCCGGACCTCACCTGATAACGAGACGCACACGCATGGCTCGACAGCAATTTGATCTGATCGTCTTCGATTGGGACGGCACGTTGATGGATTCGACCGCGCATATCGCGCGCAGCATTCAGGCCGCGTGCCGCGATCTCGGGCTGCCGGTGCCGGCGACCGAGGCGGCGAGCTATGTGATCGGCCTTGGCCTGCGCGATGCGCTGCAAATCGCCGCGCCGACGCTGGACCCCGCCGACTACCCGCGGCTTGCCGAACGCTATCGCTTCCATTTCCTCGTGAAAGACCAGACCACCGAGCTTTTCGAGGGCGCGCGCGAACTGCTGACCGAGCTGCGCGACACCGGTTACCTGCTGGCGATCGCGACCGGCAAGAGCCGCGTGGGCCTGAATCGCGCGCTCGATCAGGTGCGTCTGACGAGCCTCTTCGACGGCACGCGCTGCGCCGACGAAACCTTCTCGAAGCCACACCCGGCAATGCTGCACGAGTTGACGCGCGAGCTCGGCCAGGACCCGGCGCGCACGGTCATGATCGGCGACACGACGCACGACCTGCAAATGGCGTCGAATGCGGGCGTCGCCGGCGTCGGCGTTGCTTACGGCGCGCATCCAGCCGGCTCGCTATCGGCTTTCGGGCCGAAATACATCGCTGAAAGCATCGGCTCGCTGTCCGACTGGTTGCGCGAGCACGCATGATGGGCACGAACTCCGCATCGGTCGAATCCGTGCGCGTGTGCGCGTCCAGCGAACTTGTCGACGGCGGCGCCGGCATGCGGCGCGACGCGACCGATGGCAACGGTAACGTCGTTGTATTCTTCGTGCGCTACGATGGCACGGCATACGGCTACCTGAACCGTTGCGCGCATGTGCCGATGGAGCTCGACTGGGTCGAAGGTCAGTTCTTCGAATCGACCGGTTTATACTTGATGTGCTCGACGCACGGCGCGATCTACGCGCCGGATACGGGGAAATGCGTCGGCGGTCCGTGCCGTGGCGGGAGGCTGCATCCGGTGCGGGTCGAAGAGCGCGAAACGCCCGAAGGGCGCGCGGTTTTCTGGCTGCCGGACGACGAGCTTCGGCCGCTGGGTTTCGATCGCTGATTTTCGACCCCTGATTTTCGACCGCTGGTTTCACTGACGAGCGCCGCACCCGACGCACCTTGACCATTCCCCGATTCATTCCCGGAACACCAATCCAATCGATGCAGGCGGCAACGCATGTCTGACAATCTCACTCCCGATTCCAACGAAGCGAACAAGGCGGCCGAGCGCAAACCCGCAGCCGGCAACGAGCCCGGCTGGGAGCGCGCCGCGCTCGAGCGCATCGCGCTCGCCGCGATTGCCGAGCAGCGTGCCGCGCGGCGCTGGCGCATCTTCTTTCGCTTCGTGTTTCTCGCGATTCTCGTCGTGATCGGCTGGGGCGTGTTCGACCTGACGGGCGACCATGTCGCGGCGACCGGCCGTCATACGGCGCTCGTTTCGCTCGAGGGCGAGATTTCGTCCGATACCAATGCGAACGCCCAGGACATCAATAACGCGCTCGACGATGCCTTCGAAGACGCCGGCACCGCGGGCGTGGTCCTGCATTGCAATAGCCCGGGCGGCAGCCCTGTGCAGGCGGGCATTATCTATAGCGAAATCCGGCGGCTGCGCAGCAAGCATCCGTCGATTCCGCTTTACGTCGTGGTCGGCGATATGTGCGCGTCGGGCGGCTACTATGCGGCCGCCGCGGCGGACAAGATTTATGTCGACAAGGCGAGCATCGTCGGCTCGATCGGCGTGCTGATGGACGGCTTCGGCTTTACCGGTTTGATGGACAAGCTCGGCATCCAGCGGCGTCTGCATACCTCGGGCGAAAACAAGGGTTTCTTCGATCCGTTCTCGCCCGAAACGCCGAAGATGGACGCGCACGCTCAGCAGATGCTCGACCAGATTCACGCGCAGTTCATCGACGCGGTGCGTCAGGGGCGCGGCAAGCGGCTGCACGAAACGCCGGACGTCTTCTCGGGACTGTTCTGGACCGGCGAGAAAAGCGTCGAACTGGGGTTGGCGGACGGCTTCGGCGATACCGATTACGTCGCGCGCGAGATCATCAAGGCGCCGGACGTCGTCGACTATACGGTGAAGGAAAGCATCACCGACCGCGTCGCGCGCAAGTTCGGCGCGGCAGTCGGCAGTGCGGCGATTCACGCGATGATTGCCGGCGGGAAACCGGGTTTGCGGTGAGCTGGTTCGCGGTGAGCCGGGCTGAGTGTCGCGCGCGTCGGGCGGCGCGCGACGCGGCCGTGGCGGCACGGCC
>NZ_BAAILL010000080.1:68393-77541 GCF_054589215.1 Paraburkholderia sp. 2C
GCTTGTGCAAATCGGGCGCCGGCTTCTTCTTCCAGTCGCTGACCGCGCGGCTCACGATCGTTTCACTCGCAAGCGTCAAATCGACTGCGACACAGACGAGCGTCGACGGCGCGCAGGACGCGAGCAGCGTGTCGAGCAGCGCGCGATTGCGATACGGCGTTTCGATAAAGATCTGGGTCTGCTTTGCCTTGCGCGACTGCTGCTCGAGTTCGCGCAAGCGCTTTGCGCGCTCGCTCGCATCGACCGGCAAATAGCCGTGAAAGGCAAAGCTCTGGCCGTTCAGGCCCGACGCCATCAACGCCAGCAGAATCGAACTCGGGCCCACGAATGGCACGACCTTGACGCCGCGCTCGTGCGCGCGCCGCACGAGCAGCGCGCCCGGATCGGCGACGGCCGGGCAACCGGCTTCCGAGACGAGCCCCGCGTCGGCGCCTGCGAGAATCGGCGCGAGCAGCCGGTCGATTCCACCGGCGGGCGTATTCACGTTGAGTTCGCGAATCTCGATTTCCTGGATCGGCCGCTCGGTGCCGACTTTCTTCAGGAACGCGCGCGTGGTTTTCGCGTTTTCGCCGATGTAATAGCCGAGCGCAGCGGCGCGTGCGCGGACGGGCGCGGGAAGCACGGCGTCGAGCGCGTCGGTATCGCCGTCGCCGAGCGTATTGGGGATCAGATAGAGCACGCCGCTCATTGCGTCCCCCAGAGCGGATAGCCCGCGGCGAGCAGCATGCCCGACAGCGCGATCAGCGGCAGGCCGATCAGTGCGGTCGGATCGTCCGATTCGATCGCGTCGATCAGCGTGATGCCGAGCCCTTCGGCCTTCGCGCTGCCCGCGACGTCGTACGGTGTTTCGGCGCGCAGATAGGCGTCGAGCGCGGCATCGGGAAGATTCCGGAAGCGCACGCGGGTCACGACGTCGAGGCGCTGCGCATCGCGCGAGCGGCTATCGAACAGGCAAAGCGCGCTGTGGAAAAGCACGTCGCGGCCGCGCATTGCCTGCAGCTGCGCGAGCGCCTTGTCGTGGGTGCCGGGCTTGCCGATCTGCAGGTCGTCGAAGGTCGCGACCTGATCGGAGCCGATGATCAGCGCTTGTTCGGCGGCGGCGAGGCCTGCCGCGACCGCGCGCGCTTTCGCCTCGGCGAGGCGCAACGCGGTGGCTTGCGGGCTTTCGCCGGCCAGCGGCGTTTCGTCGATGTCCGGCACAGCGACATCGAACGGAATGCGCAGGCGTTCGAGCAATTCGCGGCGGTAGCGTGAACTCGACGCAAGAATCAGACGGGGCGGGCTTTTGAGCGGTTCCGGCATGGTGGAAAACGGGTGTTGAAAGGGGGTCCGCGTGTGTCGTCGTATCCAGCGGCTTAAGTGTTTGACTCGAAAAGACAAAACGGATATAGTTTTGGGCTTTTCTAGCGGTGGCTCCTGCGGAAGCGGTGCGCATCAATGCGGCCAGCGATGTGCAACCAGCGTGTAACCAGCGGTGTAACCAGCGTGCACCCAGCGCACGACTGGCATACAACCAGGGCGCACGACTGGCGCACGACCAGCGGAGCCTTGCCGGGCAGGCAGGGGACGCACATGACGCATTCGACTGAGCACAGACCTGAGCACAAAGGCATGCCCGCCGCCGTCGATCCGCGGCAACTCGATGTATTCGAGTTTGCGCGCAGCGGGCGGCAAGCCGCCGGTGTCGTGCGCGTCTCGCAACTGCCGCGCATGTTAAACGAAGTCCCGGCGGACGTGCCAGCAGACGAACGCGACACCGCGTTCACCTGGCAAGCCGAAGGATCGACGCAGCCGGAATTGCAGGACGACGGCACCGAAGGTCCGCAGCCGTATCTGCGGCTCGCGATTCACGGTAGCGCGTGGCTCGAATGTCAACGCTGCCTTGCGCCGTATGAGCAGGCATTCAATGTCGACGCGATTTATCGGATCGTCGGCACTGAAGCGGAAGCTGAAGAGTTTCCGCTCGATGAGGATGAAGTCGAAGTGATCGTGGGCTCGCGCCAGTTCGATCTCGTCGAGTTGATCGAGGAAGAATTGCTGTTGTCGTTGCCGCTCGTGCCCAAGCACGAGGTTTGTCCCGAGGTGCACGAGAGTCTGAGCTCGGGCGCGGCCGGTACGGAAGGCAGCGACGAGCACGATGAAGCAGACGAAAAAGGCGGAGTCGAGGCGCAACGGCCGAATCCGTTTGCGGTGCTGCAAGGCCTGAAATCGAAAGGCGCGGGCGGGTCCGGCGATGAGTCCAAAGAAGGATCGGACGACGGGTCGGACACATCTGGCGGCAAGCATTGAACAGGTTGCAGGGGTAGCGCGAGGCGAGCCGCGAGGCGGACCGGTTAGCGGACCAGCCAGTGGCTGTCGCGACATCGCGCTGTGTTAGAATTCGGAAAATTTTCAGGAGTTATCATGGCAGTTCAACAAAACAAGAAGTCGCCGTCGAAGCGTGGCATGCACCGTTCGCACGATTTCCTCACCACGGCGCCGCTCGCAGTCGAGCCGAGCACGGGTGAAGTGCATCTGCGTCACCACGTCAGCCCGAACGGCTACTACCGCGGCAAGAAAGTCGTCAAGACGAAGAACGACTAATCGGCGAGAGCGTGTTGCGCCCTTTCACAGGCGTTGCGCGCGGCGATTGGTCCGTCGCTGCCGGTTCCGCGGCTGCGGTTCACATTGCGGCCACTGCAGCGGATTCAACGATTAGGCTGTTCCGTGCCGGCTTGACAGACACTCGCCTGACATTTTCCCGACACCTCGAAAAGGCGGCATTCACTTGCCGCTTTTTTGTGTCTGAAATTCGTCGCACTCGATGACTGTAAAACTCACGATCGATTGCATGGGAGGCGACCACGGCCCGTCCGTGACCGTCCCCGCTGCCGTCAACTTCGTTCGCTCGCATCCCGACGCGCAGCTGATGCTGGTCGGTATCGAGAGCGCGATCCGCGCACAACTGAAGAAGCTGAAGGCATTGAACGAGCCGGCGCTGACAGTCGTGCCGGCGAGCGAGATCGTCGCCATGGACGATCCGGTCGAGGTCGCGCTGCGCAAAAAGAAAGATTCGTCGATGCGCGTCGCGCTCAACCGCGTGAAGGAAGACGACGCGCAGGCCTGCATTTCCGCCGGCAACACCGGTGCGTTGATGGCCGTCTCCCGCTACGTGCTGAAAACGCTGCCCGGCATCGAGCGCCCGGCGATCGCGTTCGCGCTGCCGAACCCGACCGGCTATACGATGATGCTGGATCTCGGGGCAAACGTCGATTGCGAGCCGCAGCATCTGTTGCAATTCGCCGAGATGGGCCACGCGCTCGTGTCCGCACTCGAGGGCAAGGACCGTCCGACCATCGGTCTCCTGAACATCGGCGAAGAGATGATCAAGGGCAACGAGACGATCAAACGCGCGGGCGAACTGTTGCGCGCGAGCACGCTCAATTTCCGCGGCAACGTCGAAGGCGACGACATCTACAAGGGAACGACCGATGTGATCGTCTGCGACGGTTTCGTCGGCAACGTGGCGTTGAAGACGTCGGAAGGCCTCGCGCAGATGCTCTCCGACATCATCAAGGAAGAGTTCGGCCGCTCGTGGCTCACCAAGGTGATGGCCGTGCTCGCGCTGCCGGTGCTGCTGCGTTTCAAGAAGCGCGTCGATCATCGGCAATACAACGGCGCGGCGCTGCTCGGCCTGCGCAGCCTCGTGATCAAGAGCCACGGTTCCGCGGACGCGTACGCGTTTGAATGGGCTATCAAACGCGGGTATGATGCCGTCAAAAATGGCGTGCTCGACCGCCTTGCGCGCGCGATGGAGGAGAACGCGGGTTCCCTCGAACAGGCGACGCAGACGACGGCACAGGCCGCGCGCGGCGCAGCGGCGGTGGCCGCGGCGGACGGCGTGCCGGCGGACCTGTCCACTTCATCCGATCCGGCCAGTGCTGGACGGTCGACCCCCGAGCCGACCCCGGCCGATCCGGCGGACCCCGCCAGGTCGTCTGCCGGCGCGGTCGGCTCCGACGGTCCCGCGGGTCCTGCTACTACGGGTTCTGCCGCTGGCCGCACTGGTCGTGCCGGGCCCTACGCCGCATCTTCCTCGAAGGCATAATGGCGCAATCCACTCTTTACTCCCGCGTGCTCGGCACCGGCAGTTATCTGCCGCCGCACCGCGTCTCCAATCAGGAACTGGCTGATCGTCTCGCGAAGCAGGGCGTCGAGACGAGCGACGAATGGATCGTCGCCCGTACGGGCATCCACGCACGCCACTTCGCTGAACCCGATGTCACGACGAGCGAGCTGGCGCTGATCGCATCGCAACGCGCGCTCGAAGCCGCCGATGTCGATCCGCAGTCGGTCGACCTCATTATCGTCGCGACGTCGACGCCCGATTTCGTGTTTCCGAGCACCGCGTGCCTGCTGCAAAACAAGCTCGGCATCAGGAACAACGGCGCCGCATTCGACGTGCAGGCCGTGTGCTCGGGCTTCGCCTACGCCGTCGCGACGGCGGACAGCTTTATCCGCAGCGGCCAGCATCGCACCGCGCTCGTCGTTGGTGCCGAAACCTTTTCGCGCATTCTCGATTTCAACGATCGCACCACCTGTGTGCTGTTCGGCGACGGCGCGGGCGCGGTCGTGCTGCAGGCCTCGAATGAGCCGGGCGTGCTCTCGAACGCGCTGCACGCGGACGGCAGCTACTCGAGCATTCTTTGCACGCCGGGCAATGTGAACGGCGGTGTCGTGTCGGGCAGCGCGTTCCTGCACATGGACGGCCAGGCCGTGTTCAAGCTCGCGGTCGGCGTGCTCGAAAAAGTCGCAGTAGAAGCACTCGAAAAAGCAAACCTCAAAGCCGAAGAAGTCGACTGGCTGATTCCGCACCAGGCCAATATCCGCATCATGCAAAGCACGTGCCGCAAGCTCGGCCTGCCGCAGGAGCGGATGATCGTCACCGTGCACGAGCACGGCAATACGTCGGCTGCCTCGATCCCGCTCGCGCTCGACGTCGCCGTGCGCGACGGCCGCATCAAGCGCGGCCATACCGTGCTGCTCGAAGGTGTCGGCGGCGGCTTTACATGGGGCGCTTCGGTGATCCGTTTCTGACGGCTGGCGGTTCCTGTACGGCCTCTTCTGTGACGGCGGCGGCCGCGCGCCGCCTGAGTGTCGTGAGCGTGCCGCGCGCATCGGCGTGACAGCGGTTGCCGCTTGCGCGAACACAGGAGCCCGCACACACGAGACACAGCGTCGTGCGCATCACCACGCACATCTGAATTCATCGATTTTGGGGGCGATATGAAATTTGCGTTCGTTTTTCCGGGCCAAGGCTCGCAATCGGTCGGCATGCTGAACGCGTTCGGCGATCATCCTGTTGTGCGCGAGACGGTACAGGAAGCGTCGGACGCACTGAACCAGGACATCGGCAAGCTGATCGCCGAAGGCCCGGCAGACGATCTGAACCTCACGACGAATACGCAGCCCGTGATGCTGACCGCAGCATATGCAATTTACCGCGCATGGCAGGCGGCCGGCGGCCCGGCGCCCGCGATTGCCGCGGGTCACAGCCTTGGCGAATACACGGCGCTCGTCGCCGCCGGCGCGCTGAAGTTTCGCGACGCGGTGCCGCTCGTGCGATTTCGCGCGCAAGCGATGCAGACGGCGGTGCCGGTCGGCGTCGGCGGCATGGCCGCGATTCTCGGCCTCGACGACGACACCGTACGCGCCGCATGCAGCGAAGCGTCGTCCGAAGGCACGGTCGAGGCAGTCAACTTCAATGCGCCCGCACAGGTCGTGATCGCGGGCCACAAGGCCGCGGTGGAAAAGGCCTGCGAAATCGCCAGGGCGAAGGGCGCAAAGCGCGCGCTGCCGTTGCCGGTGTCGGCGCCGTTCCACTCGTCGCTGCTCAAGCCCGCTTCCGATCAACTGCGTACGTATCTCGCGAACATCGAAATCGAGGTGCCGTCGATCCCGGTGATCAACAATGTCGACGTCGCGCTCGTGCGCGAGCCGGCTGCGATCAAGGATGCGCTCGTGCGCCAGGCGGCCGGCGCCGTGCGCTGGGTCGAATGCGTGCAGGCGATGGCGAAAGAGGGCGTCACGCAGGTGTTCGAATGTGGTCCGGGCAAGGTGCTTGCTGGCCTCACGAAACGCATCGACGGCAATCTCGCCGGTGCGGCGATCGTCGATCCGGCGTCGCTCGAAGAAGCGCTGAAGCTCGCGAACGCGTAACGGCAAAGAAAGCGCGGCGCGCACGGCAGAAATCCGCGGAAAGCGGCAGCGCCCCGGCAAACAGACGACGAACACGACGGGCACACACGGAGCCCGCGACAGATGGGTTTAAACCGCCTGCGAACAGCGGGCACAGCGTGGAATCACAGCGGAATTCAACGATGGAAAAAACTCTCGACAAGCAGATCGCAGTAGTCACCGGCGCGTCGCGCGGCATCGGTCGCGCGATCGCGCTCGAACTCGCGCGTCAGGGCGCAATCGTGATTGGCACGGCGACCAGCGAGAGCGGTGCGCAAGCGATCGCCGAAGCGTTCCGCGAAGCCAACCTGAATGGCCGCGGCGCGGTGCTCGATGTCAACGACGCAGCCGCGGTCGAAGCGCTGATCGACGGTACGGTGAAGGAGTTCGGTTCGCTCAACGTGCTCGTGAACAACGCGGGCATCACGCAGGACCAGCTCGCCATGCGCATGAAAGACGAAGACTGGGATGCCGTGCTCGACACGAACCTGAAGGCGGTGTTCCGTCTCTCGCGCGCGGTGCTGCGCCCGATGATGAAGGCGCGCGGCGGCCGCATTATCAATATCACGTCGATCGTCGGCGCATCGGGCAACCCGGGCCAGGCGAACTATGCGGCGGCCAAGGCCGGTGTGGCCGGCATGACGCGCGCGCTCGCGCGCGAGATCGGCAGTCGCGGCATCACGGTGAACTGCGTCGCGCCGGGCTTCATCGATACCGACATGACGCGCGTACTACCCGAAGAACAGCAGGCCGCATTGAAGGCGCAGGTGCCGCTGGGGCGTCTGGGCGCGCCGGAAGAAATCGCCTACGCGGTCGCATTCCTCGCCTCGCCGCAAGCAGCCTACATTACGGGCGTCGAATTGCACGTAAACGGCGGCATGTATATGTCGTAATCAAATTCGGTTACTATCCGCGCCGCAGCGCAGTTTCGCACGCGCGCGGACAGAGCTTTCGCAGCAACGTGCGCGCCGTTTTTCCGCGGGGCAAACCTGATAAAATGCGCGCACCTGTATTTATGAACTTTTTTCCCTTGGAGGGGTAATGGACAACATCGAACAACGCGTTAAGAAGATCGTTGCGGAACAACTGGGCGTCGCCGAAGCGGAAATCAAGAACGAAGCCTCGTTCGTCAACGATCTCGGCGCTGATTCGCTCGATACCGTCGAACTGGTGATGGCCCTCGAAGACGAATTCGGCATGGAAATTCCGGATGAAGAAGCCGAGAAGATCACCACGGTGCAGCAAGCGATCGACTACGCTCGCGCCAACGTCAAGGCCTAAGGTCATTCGCGCCAGCATCGCCGCCTGCATGGCCGTCGCCCGCGTGGCTGTTGCCCGTATGGTCTTCGCCCGCGTTGTCGTCGACTGCGTTGTCGTTGCTTGCATGGTCGTCGCCTATGCCGGCGTTGCCCGCCTTGTCCGTGTCGGCGCGCCGTCGCAGCGCGGCCCGCGCGCCACGCGTGGAACAGGCGGCCAGGCCGCCGCTACCGGCATTCATGCCAGACTCATAGCCACAGGGTACACAGGCTCGTTTCCTGTTGCCGCTGTGGCTTTTGCTTTGGGCTGAACCGCCGCTTTTGCTTTCGTCATTCTATGGAAAAGGGGTTACCGTGAGCCGCCGTCGTGTTGTTGTTACAGGCCTGGGGCTGATTTCGCCTGTTGGCAATAATGTTGCCGATGGATGGGCCAATCTGGTCGCCGGCAAATCCGGCATCGCCGACATCACGAAGTTCGATACGTCGAATTTCTCCACTCGCTTCGCCGGCGAGGTCAAAGGCTTCAGCGTCGAGGAATACATCCCGGCCAAGGAAGCGCGCCATATGGATACGTTCATCCATTACGGCATCGCGGCCGGCATACAGGCGATCAAGGATAGCGGCCTCGAGATCGACGACGCGCTCGCCGAGCGCGTCGGCGTCGTTGTCGGCTCGGGCATCGGCGGCCTGCCGATGATCGAAATCACGCAGACCGAACTGTTGAACCGCGGCCCGCGCCGCATCTCGCCGTTCTTCGTGCCGGCGTCGATCATCAACATGATCTCGGGCCACCTGTCGATCAAGTTTGGCCTCAAGGGCCCGAATCTGTCGATGGTCACGGCGTGCACCACGGGCCTGCATTGCATCGGCGAAGCTTCGCGTCTGATCGAATACGGCGATGCCGACGTGATGATCGCGGGCGGCGCGGAATCGACCGTCTCGCCGCTCGGCATCGGCGGCTTCGCGGCGGCGCGCGCGCTGTCGCAGCGCAATGACGATCCGGCGACGGCGAGCCGTCCGTGGGACAAGGACCGCGACGGTTTCGTGCTCGGCGAAGGCGCGGGCGTGATGGTGCTCGAAGAGTACGAACACGCGAAGGCCCGCGGCGCGAAGATCTACGCCGAAGTGGCCGGTTACGGTATGAGCGGCGACGCGTACCATATGACGGCGCCGCTCGAAGACGGCGACGGCGCGCGCCGCTGCATGCTGGCCGCAATGAAGAACGCGCGCATCAATGCGAACGAAGTTGGCTATCTGAATGCGCACGGCACCTCGACCCCGCTTGGCGATCTCGCGGAAACGATCGGCATCAAGCGCGCGTTCGGCGATCACGCGAAGAACATCGTCGTGAACTCGACGAAGTCGATGACCGGGCACCTGCTCGGTGGCGCCGGCGGCCTCGAGTCGGTGTTTACGGTGCTCGCCCTGCATCATCAGGTGTCGCCGCCGACCATCAACATCTTCAACCAGGATCCGGAATGCGATCTCGACTACTGCGCGAACACGGCGCGGGAGATGAAGATCGATGTCGCGCTGAAGAACTCGTTCGGGTTCGGCGGCACGAACGGGACGCTGGTGTTCAAGCGCCCGTAAGCGGCATTAGCGTTTGACGCAGTCGCCTACGCACCCCCTGCAGGAATCCCAAGGCGGATCGTCGCAGCGCATCGCGCTGCGAC
>NZ_BAAILL010000080.1:77683-113827 GCF_054589215.1 Paraburkholderia sp. 2C
CGCGCCGGATGGCCGCATGCCGCGGTCGCGGCGCTTGCGACGCTTGCCGTGCTGGGCCTTGCATGGGCGCATGATGCGCGCCGCCGGCCCGTGTCGCTTAAAATCGGGCCCGATGGTTTGACCGCCTGGAACCGTGCCGGGCAGCGGGTCGCGCAGGGGCGTATCGCGGGTTTCGCGCAATGGAGCGGTTGGCTGCTGTCGGTCGCGCTTGTAAGCGACAATGGGCGCTCCCGCACGTTGCTGGTCACCGCCGACATGCTTTGCTCCGACCATTTCCGTGAACTGTCGGTGCAGGCCCGGCGCGCCGCGCACGGGGCAATGTAACGACTGTTACCGCGGTTACTGCTGTAACGTGACGGGATGAAGGGGACGCTACAATGGTCCCCCCGCGGGCCCCTTGCTAACGGATTTATCAGGTGAGCGAAAAAGAAATTGATCAGGTGCTGGTCGAGCGCGTGCAGAACGGCGACAAGGCCGCGTTCGAGCTTCTGGTCACGAAATACCACCGCAAGATCATCCGGCTGATCTCGCGCCTCGTGCGGGATCCCGCCGAGGTCGAGGACGTGGCCCAGGATGCGTTTATCAAGGCATACCGGGCGCTTCCGCAATTCCGCGGCGAATCGGCTTTCTATACGTGGTTGTACCGGATTGCCGTGAATACGGCGAAGAACTACCTTGCGACGCAGGGCAGGCGGGCGCCCACCTCCACCGAAGCGGACGCTGAAGAAGCTGAAACTTTCTCGGATGCCGACCAACTAAGGGATATCAACACGCCCGAGTCGATGTTGATGAGCAAACAGATCGCAGAGACGGTCAATGCTGCGATGGCGGTTTTACCGGAAGAGCTGCGCACCGCCATTACTCTTCGTGAAATTGAGGGTTTGAGTTACGAGGAAATCGCCGAAATGATGGGTTGCCCGATCGGCACCGTCAGATCGAGAATTTTCCGTGCTCGCGAAGCCATTGCGGCAAAATTGCGTCCGTTGCTGGACACCCCCGAGGGCAAGCGCTGGTAGTCGCGTCGGGGCAGCGGTCCAATATCTGGGTCAGGTGGTGTCACTACGGGGTGTCTGTACAGATGGGGAGCATCATGGGGTCGGTTTCGTTGCATTCGCAGGCGAATTCGCAGGCCAATCTGCAATCGGGCTCGCGCGGCGAGCGTTTGTCTGCCTTGATCGACGGTGAATGGCAAGGAGACGCCGACGCATTCATTGCCGCGCTCGATCATGAAGACCGCGCGGCGTGGTCGAACTATCATCTGATCGGCGACGCACTGCGTTCCGACGATCTCGCGCTGAGCGCGAGCGCCAGTCGCGCGTTTATGAGCGGCTTTGCGGCGCGCTTCGAAAACGAGGCACACATCGTCGCGCCCTCCGCGTCGCGCACCGGCGGCGCAGTAGCGCAGCGTAAGCCGTTCGGCCTGCGTCTCGTGCCGGCGTTCGCGGTGGCAGCCGCGGCCGCCACGCTCACATGGATCGTCGTCCCGCAGCTGCAGGGCGTAAACACGGGTCTGCAGAATGCATCGCAGATCGCCTCGTCGGGTGATCGCGTGCAGCGCGTGGCGATGGCGTCGATGCCGGCCGCGACCGCGCAGCCCGCCGTGCAGGACGCGAATATCATCCGCGACGCGAGTCTCGATCAGTACCTCGAGGCTCATCAGCAATTCGCGCAGCAGCCGTCGATGGGCGGCGCGATGCCGCTGATTCGCGCGGCCGTCACGACGCCAGGCCGCTAGGGTCTGCGATAGGGTCCACAGGATCGATAGCTCGATGCAGACTTTGCGGTTCAATAAAACCAACACCTGGGGACGGCTGCCGGCACTTCTGTTCTGCGCGGCCGCATTGCTTTCAGCGTTATCCACTTCGCCTCGCGCATTCGCGCAGGACGATTCGCCGGTCCGCCACAAGGCGGCCGAACTGCTTAATCGGATCCATCAGGCTGCGCAGCAGCAGAACTACGAGGGCGCGTTCGTCTATCAGCGCGGCACCTTCGTGCAGACCTCGCGCATCTCGCACTATGCGACGCGCAACGATGGCGAATACGAGCAGCTCGAAAGTCTCGACGGCAAGCCGCGCAAGATGCTGCGCCATAACGACGAGCTTTATACCTTCGTACCTGAACGGCATCTGTGCGTCGTCGAGCAGCGGCAGAACAAGGATTCATTTCCCGCCTTGCTGTCGGCGAGCAGCGACGACGTGCTGTCGGTCTATGAGCCGAAGATTCTCGGCCGCGATCGCGTCGCGGGCCTCGAAGCGGACGTCATCGAGCTCGATCCGAAAGATCAGTACCGTTTCGCCTACAAGCTGTGGGCCGACACCAAAACGGGCTTGCTGCTGCGCGCGCAGACGCTCGATCCGAACGGCGACGTGCTCGAGCAGCTGTCGTTCTCGCAAATTCGCATCGGCGTGCCGGTCGACAAAACGCCGATTGCCGCGGGCATTCGCAATACGGCCGGATGGACAGTCGTGCATCCGCCCGTCGAGCCGGTCGATATGGAAGCGCAGGGCTGGCAGATCACGCCGAACGTGCCGGGCTTCAGAAAGATTCGTGAACTGCGGCGCCCGATGGCCGCGCACGACCCGAGCAATCCACCGATTCCCGTCGATCAGATGGTATTTTCCGATGGCCTTGCGGCTATTTCGATCTTCGTCGAGCCAGTCGAAAAAAATACACGGAAGGAAGGCGCGGGCAGTACGGGGGCAACCCATGTGCTCGTCAAGCGCCGCGGGGACTTCTGGATTACCCTGCTTGGCGAAGTGCCCCAGGTCACGTTGCAGCAGTTCGCGTCTGCCATAGAATACAAGCCTCCCAAGTAATCCATCGGTTTACGACGACATGACGAATCTCTCGGTGCGAAAATTCCTCGCGGCCGCGTTGCTGGCGGCTTGCCTGCCGTTTCTGCCGCATGCGGCGGTGGCGGCGCCCGCAGCGAGCCTTCCCGATTTCACCGACCTCGTCGACAAAGTCGGCCCCGCGGTCGTCAATATCCGCACGACCGCGCACGTGCCGAGCAGCAACCGCGGCTTGCCGCCGGGGATGGACGACGGCGACATGTCCGAGTTTTTCCGCCGCTTCTTCGGCATTCCGCTGCCGCAGTCGCCGCAATCGCCCCATGGCGGCGGCGGTGGTGGCGGTGGCGGTGGCGACAATCAGGGTGGCCAGGGCGGCGGTAGTCAGGGCGGACAGGGCGGCGGCGACTCGCAGCCCGACAACAGCGATTCCGAAACGAATAGCGGCGTCGGCTCCGGCTTTATCCTGTCGTCTGATGGTTACGTGATGACCAATGCGCACGTGATCGACGACGCCGACACGATCTACGTCACGCTCACCGACAAGCGCGAATTCAAGGCAAAACTGATCGGTGTCGACGAGCGCACGGACGTCGCGGTCGTGAAGATCAACGCGACGAATCTGCCGACCGTCACGATCGGCGATTCGAACAAGGTGCGCGTGGGCGAATGGGTCGTCGCGATCGGTTCGCCGTTCGGCCTCGAGAACACGGTGACGGCCGGCATCGTCAGCGCCAAGGGGCGCGATACCGGCGACTATCTGCCGTTTATCCAGACCGACGTCGCGGTGAACCCCGGCAACTCGGGCGGGCCGCTCATCAATATGCAAGGCGAGGTGATCGGCATCAACTCGCAGATCTACAGCCGCACCGGTGGATTTATGGGCATCTCGTTCGCGATTCCGATCGACGAAGCGATGCGCGTCGCCGATCAGCTGAAGACGTCGGGCAAGGTCGTGCGTGGCCGCATCGCGGTCGCGATCGGCGAAGTCACGAAGGACGTCGCCGATTCGCTCGGCCTGCCGAAGGCGCAGGGTGCGCTTGTGAGCAGCGTCGAGCCGGGTGGTCCGGCCGACAAGGCAGGCGTGCAGCCGGGCGACATTATCCTGAAGTTCAACGGCCATCCGGTCGATACCGCCACCGATCTGCCGCGTATGGTCGGCGACACGAAGCCCGGCACGAAGACGTCGATCACGATCTGGCGTAAGGGCCAGACGCGCGATCTGTCGGTTACCGTCGCCGAGATGCAGCCGGACAAGACGGCGCGCACCGACCAGCGCAAGCCGCCCGCGCCGAAGCAGCAGGCGTCGAATGCGCTGGGTATCGCGGTCAGCGACATCCCGTCCGATCAGCTCAAGACCCTGAAGCTGCGTAACGGCGTGCAGGTCGATGCGGTCGAAGGGCCGGCCGCGCGCGTCGGGCTCGAGAAGGGCGACATCATCCTGCGGATCGGCGACACCGACGTGACGAGCGCCAAGCAGTTCGACGAGATCACCGCGCATCTCGATCCGCAGAAGATGGTCGCGCTGCTCGTTCGCCGCGGCGACAACACGCAGTTCGTGCCGATCCGTCCGCGCGCGTCGGCGCAGAAGTGACCGCGAAAGTGGCTCGACCAAGCCACCCGGCAACAAACCCGGCGCCGCGTGGGCCGGTCGCGTTCACGCTCTATGGGCGCGCATGGTGTCATCTTTGTGACGACATGCGCGCTGCACTCGAACCACTTCTGGTAGAGTTCGGCGCACGCGTCGATGTCATCGATATCGATGCCGACCCGGCGCTCGAAGCGCGTTACAACGAGGCGGTGCCCGTGTTGATGTGCGACGGCGTCGAACTGTGCCGCTATCGCCTCGACGAGACGCGTGTGCGTGCGGTGCTGGCCACGCGAATCGATGCGCCGGCTCGCTGATGCGATTACAAAAGCTGTCTCGCCAACCGTCCACGCTGTCCCGCACCCCCGCAAATCCGCCTGCCGCAGCCCTTTTCAGCTAAAATAGGCAGGTTTTTCAGTCAGTTTACAAGGCGTGCTTCGCGACCCACCGAGCGCGCCTTTTTTGCTTGATCGGCCTTGAATGGATCATATTCGTAACTTCTCGATCATCGCGCACATCGACCATGGCAAGTCGACGCTTGCCGATCGCATCATCCAGATTTGCGGCGGCCTGTCGGACCGCGAAATGGAATCGCAGGTGCTCGACTCGATGGATCTCGAGCGCGAACGGGGCATCACCATCAAGGCGCAGACCGCCGCGCTTTCCTATAAGGCGCGCGACGGCAAGGTCTACAACCTGAACATGATCGACACGCCGGGCCACGTCGACTTCTCGTACGAGGTCAGCCGGTCGCTGTCCGCCTGCGAAGGCGCGCTGCTCGTCGTCGATGCGAGCCAGGGCGTCGAAGCGCAGACGGTTGCTAACTGCTACACCGCGATCGAACTCGGCGTCGAAGTGGTGCCGGTGTTGAACAAGATCGATCTGCCTGCCGCCAACCCCGAAAACGCGATTGCCGAAATCGAAGACGTGATCGGCATCGACGCCACGGAAGCCGCGCATTGCAGCGCGAAGACCGGGCAGGGCGTCGAAGACGTGCTCGAATCGCTGATCGCGAAAGTACCGCCGCCCAAGGGCAATGCCGACGCGCCGCTGCAGGCGCTCATCATCGACTCGTGGTTCGATAACTACGTCGGCGTCGTGATGCTGGTGCGCATCGTCAACGGCACGCTGCGCACGAAAGAACGCATCCGCATGATGGCGACCGGCGCCGAGTATCCGGTCGAGCACGTCGGCGTGTTCACGCCGAAGTCGCGCAATCTCGAGACGCTGTCGGCGGGGCAGGTCGGTTTTATCATCGCGGGCATCAAGGAACTGACGGCGGCACGCGTCGGCGATACGGTGACGACCGTCAAGAGCCCAGCGCCCGAGCCGTTGCCGGGCTTCAAGGAAGTCAAGCCGCAGGTGTTCGCCGGCCTCTATCCGGTCGAAGCGAACCAGTACGACGCACTGCGCGAATCGCTCGAAAAGTTGAAGCTCAACGACGCCTCGCTGCAATACGAACCGGAAGTGTCGCAGGCGCTCGGCTTCGGCTTCCGTTGCGGCTTCCTCGGCCTGCTGCATATGGAAATCGTGCAGGAGCGGCTCGAGCGCGAATTCGACATGGACCTGATCACCACCGCGCCGACGGTGGTCTACGAGGTCCTGCAGCGCGACGGCACGATCGCGATGGTCGAAAACCCCGCGAAGATGCCGGACCCGTCGAAGATCGAGGAAGTGCGCGAGCCGATCGTTACGGTGAACCTGTACATGCCGCAAGACTACGTCGGCTCGGTCATCACGCTTTGCACGCAGAAGCGCGGCAATCAGATCAACATGCAATACCACGGCCGCCAGGTGCAGCTCACCTACGAAATTCCGATGGCCGAAATCGTGCTCGACTTCTTCGATCGCCTGAAGTCCGTCTCGCGCGGCTACGCGTCGATGGACTACGAGTTCAAGGAATACCGCGCGTCCGACGTCGTGAAGGTCGACATGCTGATCAACGGCGACAAGGTCGACGCGCTGTCGGTGATCGTGCACCGCGCGCAAAGCCAGTACCGTGGCCGCGAAGTCGCCGCGAAGATGCGCGAAATCATCCCGCGCCAGATGTACGACGTCGCGATCCAGGCGGCGATCGGTGCGCACATCATCGCGCGCGAAAACATCAAGGCGTTGCGCAAGAACGTGCTCGCCAAATGCTACGGCGGCGACATCACGCGCAAGAAGAAACTGTTGGAAAAGCAGAAGGAAGGCAAGAAACGGATGAAGCAGGTCGGCTCGGTCGAGATTCCGCAGGAGGCGTTCCTCGCGATCCTGCGCGTTGAAGACAAATAAGACGAACAACGGGAACCCCTCAATGAATTTTGCATTGATTCTTTTTGTGCTCGTCGTTTTGACGGGCATCGCATGGGTTGCAGACAAGCTCTTTTTCATGCCGCGGCGGCGGCGCGCGGCGGATGCGGCCGTCGCGGAATTCGACAATCAGCAGGAACGCGTCGGCGAGCGCTTCGCCGACGAAAACCCGGCGCAAACGCGCGCGAAACTGCGTGACGAAAAGCTGCGCCAGCCGTGGTGGCTCGAATACACGGCGAGCTTCTTCCCGGTCATTCTGGTCGTGTTCGTCGTGCGCTCGTTTGTTGTCGAGCCGTTCAAGATCCCGTCGGGCTCGATGGTGCCGACGCTGCTGGTCGGCGACTTTATCCTCGTGAACAAATTCGATTACGGGTTGCGCCTGCCGATCGTGAACACGAAGGTCACGTCGGGCCATCCGCTGCAGCGTGGCGACGTCGTCGTGTTCCGCTACCCGAAGGACGAATCGGTCGACTACATCAAGCGCGTGATCGGCTTGCCCGGCGACGTGGTCGCGTATCAGGACAAGAAGCTCACGATCAACGGCAAGCCGGTTCCGGAGACGCCGCTGCCCGATTACTTCGATGAAGAGCGCATCGGCTATGCGAAGCAGTTCGAAGAAGATATCGACGGCCGCAAGAACCGCATCCTGAATAACCCGGCGGTGCCGCCGTTCATCGTCGGCGCGGAAGACTACCCGTTTCGCAACAACTGCGACTATAACGACCGCGGCGTGATCTGCAAGGTGCCGCCGGGCAACTACTTCATGATGGGCGACAACCGCGACAACAGCGCGGACAGCCGCTACTGGGGCTTTGTGCCGGACGCGAATGTCGTGGGCCGCGCGTTCTTTATCTGGATGAACTTCAGCAACCTCAAGCGGATCGGCTCGTTCCAGTAGTGAACGGCCTTTTCCTCGCGAACGAAGCGGGCCGCGCGCGGTGAGCGCGAGACAAGGCCCGCTTCGATGCTCGTTTCGATTCCGGCAGGGCGAACTGCGTTTGTGCGTCGTGACAATCACGTCTCGCCATGTCATGCACGACGACGGTTGCGTTGCCATGTCGAAACGGTCCTGAATCGCCGCGCCGAATCAGAGCCGCGTGAATCACGGCCTGAGTTGCAGCTTCGAATCACGGCCTCGAATCACGGCCTCGAATCATAATCTCGAATTACAGCCTCGAATTACAGCCTCGATCGCAGCCCCGAATCACGCTGCAAAACCTGGGCGGCGTGTTATCACGCTACTTTAAGAACCTGTTGTAACGTCGCTTCACCACGCCTGTTCGCGTGCCGGTCCGCGTTTTCGCCGGGGCTGGCGCCCGCGTTATACTCTGCCCATGCCTTCATCTCCGCTGGAAAGCCGGCTGCGCTACGAATTTCGCAATGCGGAATTGCTGCGCCAGGCTCTCACTCACCGCAGTCATAGCGCCACGCATAACGAACGGCTCGAGTTTCTCGGCGATTCCGTTCTCAATTGCGCGGTGGCGGCACTTTTGTTCCAACGTTTCGGGAAACTTGACGAAGGCGATCTGTCGCGCGTGCGGGCCAATCTCGTCAAACAGCAATCGCTTTACGAAATCGCTCAGGCCCTGAATATTTCGGACGGGCTTCGTCTCGGCGAAGGCGAACTGCGCAGCGGCGGCTTCCGGCGGCCGTCCATCCTCGCGGATGCGCTCGAGGCGATCCTCGGGGCCATTTTCCTCGATGGCGGCTTCGAAGCGGCCCAGACCGTCATTAAACGGTTGTATGTGCCGATTCTCGACCATATCGACCCGCGTACGCTGGGCAAGGACGCGAAGACGCTGCTGCAGGAATACCTGCAGGGCCACAAGATTGCGCTGCCTACCTACACCGTCATCGCGACCCATGGTGCGGCGCACAATCAACAGTTCGAAGTCGAATGCACGGTGCCGAAACTCGACGTCAAGGTCTCCGGTTCCGGCGCAAGCCGCCGTGCGGCGGAGCAGGCCGCTGCGAAAAAGGCGCTCGACGACGTGATGGCGGCGGCACCCGCCGTCGTCGCGAAGCCGAAACGGTCGAAAAGCGCGCGCGCCGCGAAGCACGCCGAAGCGGAAATCGTCCCCGGTGTGACCGGCGTGCAGACGGCGCTCGACCTGCGTGCGCCGGACTTGCGCAAGGCCGAGCGCGCGGCGCGCGGCGAGGCGAAGGCGGTGGCCGAAGCGCTCGCCGAGCGGGCCGCACCGGCGGCTGCGGTAAGTTCGGCGGCACCGCTCGCGGTGATTCGCGCCGCGCATGTCGAATACAGTCAGGGTCAAGGCAGTGGCGGTAACAGCGGCGGCAGCGACAGAGCGGACAAGGCCGACAAGTCGGAAAAGCTCGAGAAGACCGGCGACAAGGGCGCGGAGCGGTCTGACGACAAGCTCGCGCGCGGCGAGAAGCCCGAGCGCGCCGACCGGCAAGCCGACCGCACCGATGCGGCGACGCGTCCGCCCGACCGGCCTTCGGATCTGACCGAAACCACGGGTGGTCCGGGCGGTCACGGCGAACAGGCGGCGGACAATCCCGAAGCCGCTGCGCCCGTTGCGGACAAACCGGTGGAGAAGGTTCCCGGGAAGGCGCTGGAGAAATCCACCGACACGCCTACCGAAAAATCCGCCGACAAGACCGCAGACAAAGCGGACAGAGCGGACAGAGCAGATAAAGCCGACAAGTTAGCCGAAAAAGCCGGCGACAAAGTTGAACGTGCCGCCGACCGATCCGCGGATCGAACGGCGGACCGACCCGCAGACCGAGCCGGAGACAGATCCGCCGACAAGCCCGAATCCGCCGCCCGCGCAACGAGCACGAACGGCAACATCAACGGGACCACAAACGGGACCATAGGCGGGACAACAAATGGGACCACAAGCGGGACCACAAGCGGAACCACAAACGGAAACGCTAACCTGAATCCAGCCGACCGCGATAATCCGGCCGACCGGTTCGAAGCCGCCGTACGCAGCACCGAAAAAATAACGGCCCGCGGCCGGGAAGCCGCTGGTGCGGCGGCCGCCGAAGCGGACCTCGAACCCGGCATCGCAAGCGCGCTGCACACGCGCGTCGCCGACGCGGGCCATTGATCCACCACGATTGCTCCCGACTGATTCCAGCAATCGAGCTGACCGAACATCATTGCTGTGCCGCCGCTTTCGCCATGACCGCTTGGCGCGCGTGCGATGCAATGCCAACCGGCCCGAGTCAGTCGTAGCGTAAGCCCCCGAATATGAATACGCCCATTACACCAGGATTTCGTTGCGGCATGGTCGCCATCGTCGGCCGTCCCAACGTCGGCAAGTCGACGCTGATGAACGCGCTGGTCGGCCAGAAAGTCAGCATCACGTCGCGCAAGGCGCAGACCACGCGCCACCGCATCACCGGCATTCGCACGCTCGACGACGCGCAGTACATTTTCGTCGATACGCCCGGCTTCCAGACGCGCCACAGCGGCGCGCTGAACCGGTCGCTGAACCGCGCGGTCACCTCGACGCTGACCTCCGTCGACGCGGTTCTCTTCGTGATCGAAGCAGGCCGCTTCGGTCCCGACGACCAGCCGGTGCTCGACCTGATTCCGCCGTCGGCGCCGACGCTGCTGATCGCGAACAAGCTCGATCGCGTGAACGACAAGGACACGCTGTTCCCGTTCATGCAGAAGATGGCAGGCCTGCGCGAATTCAGGGAAATTGTGCCGCTGTCGGCGAAGAATCCCGACGACATCAAGCGGCTTTTCGAGACCGTGAAGCCGTATCTGCCGGAGGGCGACCCGATCTACGGCGAAGACGATCTGACCGATCGCAGCGAGCGTTTCCTTGCCGCCGAAATCCTGCGCGAAAAAGTATTCCGCTGGACCGGCGACGAATTGCCGTACACGAGCACGGTAATCATCGACAAGTTCGAGGCCGAAGGCCGCCTGCGCCGCATCTTCGCGACGATTCTCGTCGAGCGCGATTCGCACAAGGCGATGATCATCGGCCAGAAGGGCGCGAAGCTGAAGCAGATCAGCACCGAAGCGCGCCTCGATATGGAAAAGCTGTTCGACGGTCCCGTGTACCTCGAGACTTTCATCAAGGTGAGGAGCGGGTGGGCCGACAACGAAGCCGGACTGCGCGCGTATGGGTACGAATGACGCATGGATGACGCTGCCGCCGGAAGCAGAGCCTGATCCGCCAAAGGATCAGGCTGCTGCCGCAGCCGCGCCGGAAAGCGCGGATGCACCGGCGCAACAAGGTCGAGGTCGTACCGGGCGCTCCGCTACGCGCGCTTCTTCGACGGCTTCGCCGAAGTCTTCGAGGCCGTCGAAGAAGGCCGAGGCAACACGAACGGCCGGCGACGACTTCGCCGACGAAGCGCTGCTTGAAGCGCGCGATCAGGCGACCGGCAACGCCAGCGCAGCAAACGCAGCCGCAAGCGACGAAACCGCGCGCACTTCGCCCCGCGCCGCCCGGCCGGCGCGCCGCGCCTCGTCGCGTGCTCCCGCTTCCGAATACCGCATCTCCGAACAGCCGGCCTTCGTTCTGCACAGCTATCCATATCGCGAAACCAGCCTGATTCTCGATGTGCTGTCGCGCGATCATGGCCGCCTGGCCTTGATCGCAAAAGGCGCCAAGCGCCCGCACTCGGCGCTGCGCGGCGTGCTGCAAACATTTCAGCCGCTCTCGCTCGCATGGACCGGCAAGTCCGAAATGCGCACGCTGACGGGCGCCGAATGGGTCGGCGGCATGCTGCCGCTGGCCGGCGACGCGTTGCTCTGCGGCTTCTATGCGAACGAGCTGCTCGTCAAGTTCTGCGCGCGCGAAGACCCGCATCCGCAACTGTTCCACCACTATGTGGTGACGCTCACGCGCCTTGCGCACGATGAACCGCCGGTGCAGGTGCTGCGTTCGTTCGAACGCGTGCTGTTGCGCGAGACCGGTTACGCGATGTCGCTCGACCGCACGGTTGCGCGCAAGCCCGTGCTCGCCACCGGCCGCTACGTGTTCGATCCGGAGCGCGGCGTGCGCGACGTACGCGACGCGTCCGGCGATCTGCCCGCGCAATGGCCTGTTGTATCGGGTCAGACCTTGCTCGATATGGAGCAGGACGATTACCATCGTGCGCAGACGGTTGCGCAAAGCAAGACGCTGATGCGCTTCCTGCTTAACACCTACCTCGGCGGCACGCCGCTCGCGACGCGCCAGATCCTGATCGACCTGCAGAACCTATGAGCTTCTTTCTCACGTCGCCGCACGCGATCGACCTGGGCGTCAACATCGACCACGTCGCCACGCTGCGCAATGTGCGCGGCACTTCCTACCCCGATCCGATCCGCGCGGCGCTGGCAGCCGAGGAGGCGGGCGCCGATGCGATCACGCTGCATCTGCGCGAGGACCGCCGGCATATCGTCGACGCCGATGTGCGCGCGCTGCGCACGCAACTGAAAACGCGGATGAATCTCGAATGCGCGGTCACGCGGGAGATGCTCGATATCGCGTGCGAAGTGCGGCCGCACGATGTCTGCCTTGTGCCGGAAAAGCGCGCCGAGCTGACCACCGAAGGCGGTCTCGACGTCGCCGGCCACTTCGATGCGGTGCGCGACGCGTGCAGGCAACTCGCCGACGCGGGCTCGCGCGTCTCGCTCTTCATCGATGCCGACGACGCGCAGATTCGCGCCGCCCACGAAGCCGGTGCGCCCGTGATCGAACTGCATACGGGTGCCTACGCCGAAGCGCACGACGCAGCCGCGCAGCAGCGCGAATACGAGCGCGTCGTGCAAGGCGTCGAACTGGGCCGCTCGCTCGGGCTCAAGGTCAATGCGGGGCACGGCCTGCACTACACGAACGTGCAGCAGATCGCGGCGATCGAAGGGATCGTCGAACTGAATATCGGCCATGCGATCGTTGCGCATGCAATCTTCGCCGGCTGGGACAACGCGGTGCGCGAGATGAAGGCGATCATGGTCGCCGCGCGTCTTGCCGCACGCGCCTGATCGGAACGCGAGCCGCTTTATGGCGATCTATGGCATCGGTACCGACGTCGTGCAGGTGAGCCGCGTAGCGGCGGTGATGGAACGCACGGGCGGCCGGTTTGCGGAAAAAGTGCTCGGCCCGGACGAACTGCGCGTCTATCGCGCGCGCCATGCGCGCTCCGCGGTGCGCGGTCTCGCGTTTCTGGCCACGCGCTTCTCGGTGAAGGAAGCGTTCTCCAAAGCGATCGGTCTCGGCATGCATTGGCCGATGACCTGGCGTGCGCTGCAGACGCTCAACGAAGCGGGTGGCCGGCCGTACGTCGTCGCCTCCGGCGAGCTCGCCGACTGGCTCGCCGAGCGCGGCATCACGGCGCGCGTGACGCTATCCGACGAACGCGACTATGCGGTGTCGTTCGTGATTGCGGAAACCGGTGCGGAATCCGGCGCGCGCACGGATGCATAGTCCGGTGCGCCGTGCAGTGCCCGGTATGGCGCGCAGGCTCGGGCTCCGCCGGGCGCCCGGCCCGTTATCACACGATTCGCGCCATGCGTGCTTGTCCGCCTCCCGTCTGAACCATTTCTCCGGCGCGGCGCCATGCATCGGCTGCCGCGCTGTTCGCCTGTCCTTTTCCTCCGTTTCCTCACGATGAAGAAAACCTCTGCTGGACCGGTCATGCTCGACGTCGTCGGCAAGACGCTCAATGCGGCCGACAGGCGCCGTCTCGCGCATCCGATGACGGGCGGCGTGATCCTGTTTGCGCGGCACTTCGAAAGCCGCGCGCAGCTGGTCGCGCTGACCGATGCGATCCGCGATGTGCGCGACGACCTGCTGATCGCCGTCGACCACGAAGGCGGCCGCGTGCAGCGCTTTCGCACCGACGGCTTCACGGTGCTGCCGTCGATGGGCAAGCTCGGCGCGCTGTGGGACGACGACGTGCTGCATGCGACGAAGGTCGCGACCGCGGTCGGGTACATTCTCGCGGCCGAACTGCGCGCATGCGGTATCGATATGAGCTTTACGCCGGTACTGGACCTGAACTTTGGCCAGTCGCAGGTGATTGGCGACCGCGCGTTTCATCGCGATCCGCGCGTCGTGACAATGCTCGCGAAGAGTCTCAATCACGGGCTCGCGCTCGCCGGCATGGCGAACTGCGGCAAGCATTTCCCGGGGCACGGTTTCGCGCAGGCGGACTCGCACGTCGCGGTGCCCATCGATGAACGCAAGCTCGATGAGATCCTCGCGGAAGACGCCGCGCCGTATGACTGGCTCGGCATGTCGCTCGCGTCGGTGATTCCCGCACATGTGATCTATCCGCTCGTCGACTCGAAGCCGGCCGGTTTTTCGCGCGTATGGCTGCAGGACATTCTGCGTGGCGCGCTCGGGTTTACGGGCGCGATTTTCAGCGACGATCTGTCGATGGAAGCGGCGCGCCAGGGCGGCACGCTGACCGAGGCTGCGACCGCGGCGCTCGAAGCGGGCTGCGACATGGTGCTGATCTGCAATCAGCCGGAAGAGGCGGGCAAGGTGCTCGACGCGCTGCGCGTCAAGCAGTCGAAGGCATCGCGCCGGCGCATCAAGCGCATGCGGCCGCGCGGCAAGGCGTTGACGTGGGACAGGCTGGTCGATGAGCCCGAGTATCAGCGCGCCCAGACGTTGCTGCGCGACGCGTTCGCGTGAGGGTTGATTGAGCCGCGAACAAGCGAACAAGCGAACCAGGCGGCCGAAACAAAAAGAAAGGCGCAAGCTCAACTGCTTGCGCCTTTCGTCTTTCTGCCTGCCTGATCGCTTCCCGATCGCTTCCCGATCGATGTGCAGCGACGTATTTATCAGTTCAACCGCATCCGCTGCAACTTGTTGTACAGCGTCTTCGGACTGATTCCCAGCAGCGACGCCGCACGGTGTCGCGTGCCGCCGACCGCGTCGAGCGTCGCGCGAATCAGCATTTCCTCGACATCCGCGAGCGGCGTGCCGACCGTCACCTGCACGCGTCCGCCGTTCAGATCGCGCCCAGCGATGCCATGCGTTTCGTCCGCGCGCAGCGTTTCGAGCACATCGCCCGAGGCCTGATACGCGCGCCGCACGCGCTCCTGCAACTCGCGCACATTGCCCGGCCATTCATACGCGAGACACTCGCGCAGAAAATTCGGCGAGATCAGCTTCGTCGCGTCCGCGATGCCGCGCGCATTCGCCTCGCGATTCAGTTCGTCGACGACCGCCTCGGCGAACAGCGCGGGGTCGTCGCCGCGCTCGCGCAACGGCGGCAGCGACAGCGCTGCCGCTTCGAGCCGCAGCCCGAGGTCTTCGTGCAGCGATCCATCGGACACCGCCGCGCGCGGATTCTTGCGCGTCGACGCGATCAGCCGGAAATCGGTCACGACCTGGTGGGTGCCGCCGACGCGCATAAAGGTCTGCGAGTCGAGCGCGCGCAACAGCGCTTCCTGCTGCGGACGCGGCAACAGCGCGATTTCGTCGATAAACAGCGTGCCGCCGCTTGCCTGTTCGAAGAGGCCCGGCTCGCGCTGGTCGGCGCCGCTGAACGCGCCGCGCTCATGGCCGAACAGCAGGCTGTCGAGCGGCCGTCCGCCGCCGACGGCCGCAGCCGCCCGGCAGTCGAAGACGATAAACGGCCCCTTGCGGCGCCGGCTCATCTCGTGCAGCGTGCGCGCGGCGACTTCCTTGCCGGTGCCCGCTTCGCCCGTGATCAGCACGGCCGCCTCGGTCGGTGCAACATGCTCGATCGTGTCGTAGATGTGCTGGATCGCGCCGCTGCGGCCGATCATCGGGCCGAAGCGGCCGATCTGGCGCAGCCTTGCGCGCAGTGTCTGCACTTCCTCGGTCAGCTCGTACGGCCGCGGAATGCGCGCGAGCAGACTGCGCAGACGCGGGATATTGACGGGCTTGAGCAGGTAGTCCCAGATGCCGTGGCGTAATCCCTCGATTGCGCTTTCGACCGTGGCGTTGCCGGTCATCACGATCACCGGCAACGCGCCGCCTGGCGGCTGCACCGGCAGGTGCTGCAGCAGATCGAGGCCGCTGCCGTCGGGCAGGTTCAGGTCGACGAGTACGACGTCCGGGATGAAGCGCGTCAAGGCGGCGCGCGCTTCGGCGAGCGTAATAGCGGTGTCGACCGAAAAACCGTCGGCGGCTAGGATCGCCGACAGGCCGGACAGGCTATTGGGATCGTCTTCGACAATCAGGGCATGTGGCATAACGAGCGCAATTTTTTCAAAGGAACGGAAACCCGTTGCGCCGGGAATCCGGACGCATGCGGGGCACGGTATCGGGCTGGTGCGGTCAGTCGAATTTCGGACGCGGCGTTTCGACACATATCTGTTCTGGTCCTGTTGCCTCCGGTAACGCTCATGAACCCTGTTCTGTGTGACTCGTTTGTCTCGCTGCGCGTGTGGCCCGTTGCAGGCTTGTATCGCCCGTCTTTGCCACCTCATTTGCTGCATTTGTTTTGCTGTGCATTCGTTTTGCTGTGCATTCGTTTGCTGCATTCACGAGCCGGGGCGGCGCTGACTGGCCGCACAGCAGAGAGCGGCGTCGGGACATGAACCGGCATGAGCTCCGGTCGGGCGCGTGTTCTCTGCTTCGTTTTCCGGCGGCCGCGTGCGCTAACTGCCCGGCGCGCACGGGTGACTGCGCAAAAACTGGCTATCCGAATCGACGACGGCCGAATCGACGACAGCCGAATCGACGACAGCCGAATCGACGACAGCCGAATCGACGACAGGCCGCCGACTACAGTTCGCGATTGGTGTCGAAGAAGCGGCGCACTTCGCGTTCGGCCTCGTCACGTGTCTTGCCGTAACGTTCCTGGATCAGGCCGGCGAGCTTGTCTGCGCGGCCCTCGGCCTTCGTCAGTTCGTCGTCGGTCAGTTCGCCCCACGCCGTTTTCGCCTTGCCGATCATTTGCTTCCACTTGCCTTCAGCGATGTCGTTGTTCATTGATACCTCCCTTGTTCAATGAACCGCCCGGATATTTGAGCGGCTGAATCGTACATAAGCAGAGGCCGTGCCAGAGGAACAATGTGCTGCGGAATCAATGGCCTGACGTTTTGGCGACCGGGTTACCTGTGCAAATTTGCATAAATTTCCGGTAAAGATTTCCACCACCATACACGGTCGTGGAAAAAAGAAAAAGCGCCCAAAAAGGGCGCTTTCGCAAAGGTGAGCCGCGCGGGGCGCGGCTCCTGAGTGAAGCCTGCGCTTTCCTTACGCGCGGCTGCGATACTCGTGCGTACGGGTATCGATTTCGATCTTGTCGCCGATATTGCAGAAGAGCGGCACCTGCAGTTCGAAGCCGGTGTTCAGCTTCGCATTCTTCAGCACTTTGCCCGACGACGTGTCACCCTTGACCGCCGGTTCCGTGTACACGATCTCGCGGACCAGCGTGGTCGGCAGTTCGACGGAGATCGCCTTGTCGTTGTAGAAAACGACTTCGCAGGCCATGCCGTCTTCGAGGTAGTTCAGCGCGTCGCCCATCATTTCGGCTTCGACTTCGAACTGGTTGTAGTCGGCGTCCATGAACACGTACATCGGGTCGGCGAAATACGAGTAGGTGACTTCCTTGCGGTCGAGCACGACGACGTCGAATTTGTCGTCGGCCTTATAGACCGTTTCCATGCCCGCGCCCGTCAGCAGGTTCTTGAACTTCATCTTGACGACGGCGGCATTGCGGCCCGACTTGTTGTATTCGGCCTTCTGCACAACCATCGCGTCGTTGCCGATCATCACGACATTGCCGGTGCGGAGTTCTTGAGCAATCTTCATAAAACTGTCCTGTACGAAATATTGTGCTTCAACGTTGCTTGCCCAGCGGCGTGCCGCGGTTCACGCGGCGGTCATATTCGCAACGATGCTGCGAAGATGGCCGCCTTGGGTTTCATCCTCGGGTTTCAGCTTTGGGTTCCAGTTTTGGGTTTCAGCTTTTGGGTTTTAGCCTTATCAGGCAAAGCTGCAGGCGGCCGTCGGCTAACCGTTTATTTTAACTGAGATTTTGCGTATTCCGCCAGATTTCCGGCGAGGTCGCCGGCGCGCGCGAGTTCGTGCGCCCATTGTCCGGCGCGTGCCGTCAGTGCCGGCAGGTGATGCGCAAAATCGGCCCACAGCGCGGCCCAGTCGGGCGTGCCGACACCGTTCCACGCATGCCAGACGCGCGTCAGCGCATCGCGCGCGGCGGGCGGCAGCGCGGGCGGCTGCTCGCCGGACGCATCAGGCGGTGGCGCACCGATCGGCGAACTGAGCGGCGAACTGAGCGTGGCACTGAGCGTGGCACTGAGCGTGGAACTGAGCGTGGAACTGAGCGTGGCACTGAGCGTGGCACTGAGCGTGGCACTGAGCGGCGCGCCGCCTGCATAGTGCGCGAGTGCGGCGTCGAGCTTGGGCAGATGCGCGTCGTCGGCTTGCGGATAGATCTGCCAGACGAAAGGGCGCGCGGCCCACTGAGCGCGCACAAACGAGTCTTCGCCCCGCACGAAATTCAGATCGCTTGCCCACAGCAGCCGGTCGTAGCCGGGTTGCTCGGTGAACGCGAGCGCATGTGCGGTCAGGCTGCCGCGCGTTGCGTGCGTGCCCGCCGCGAACGACGGCAACCCGAAGAAGCGCGCCAGAGCGCCCGAGATCCGCCCTTCGGGCACCAGCAGCACGACCGGCGCGGGCGCGGCGCGCCATTGTTCGAGCAGCGCGTCGACAGCCGGATTTTCATAGGCGAACAGTGAGATCACGGTCGAGCCCGCAGCAGGCGGCGCTGCGCCGACCGTGTCGTGCCACCACTGCGCGCGTGCGGCTTGCGACGCTTCGAATGCGGCCCGTTGCGCGTCGAGATCGCGCTCCTTGAGCACACCGCCGGTGCCGGGCGCGAGACCCGGGAAGAAAAACGTCTTCACGAGCGGATAGCGCGGATGCGGCGACGGCCGCAGATGGAAATCGGCGACCCAATCCTCGGCGCTCAGATACTCGAGGTTGATCCAGACCGGCGCGTGCGCGCGGCGCGCCATCGCCGCGACATAGACAGGCGGCAGTTCGCACGCGAACGCCTCGATCACGACATCGGCGACTTCGAGCGTGTCGCCCGCATGCGCGGGCTCGTGCCAGTGCTCGACGACGATGCCCCGCACCGTCTGGCGCGCGCGGTTCGTGTCGACCGCCGGGCACAGCGCGTGGAACGCGCGCAGATCGTCGACGAACACGCGCACCTGCCAGCCGTGTTCGGCCGCAAGCTGACGCGCGAGGCGCCAGCACACGCCGATATCGCCGAAGTTGTCGATGACCGCGCAAAAGATATCGCAGGCGATGGCCGCGCTTTGCGCGCCGGCCGGGGCCGGCTGCGTATCGGAGCTTGCGGCGTTCGCGGTGCGTGCATCGCTGGTGGCGCCCGCGGCTGCAGGAGCGGCCTCGATCGGTTGCGTACCGGGTTGCGTACCGGGTTGCATACCGGGTCGCACATCGGAGTGCGCGGCCGAAGACGATGGCTGTGTGCTCGAACCGGGTGGCGTGCGCGAAGCATGGCGGACGGTGGGACGGGCAACTGGACGGGAAGCGGGACGAGAAGCGGGACGGGAAGCGGCGGACATGGCGGACATGGCAGACATGACGACGGGCCCGTGAACCTGCGTGGGCGCGGCAAGAGCGGAATGTTCTAAACTGGCGATTCTAAGTCCAATCACCGCCCGCGCGCGGCACTCAGTCCGATCCTGCATGGCCCACTCCGACGCTTCCGCTATTCCAGTAGACTTCGAGCCGAAAAAAGTGCTCGCGCAATTGCCGCATCTGCCGGGCGTCTACCGCTACTACGATGCAAGCGGCGCCGTGCTGTATGTCGGCAAGGCGCGCGACCTGAAAAAGCGCGTGTCGAGCTACTTTACGAAGACGCTGCTGTCGCCGCGCATCGCGATGATGGTCACGCGCATCGCGCGCATTGAGACAACAGCGACGCGTTCGGAAGCCGAAGCGCTGTTGCTCGAGAACAATCTGATCAAGGCGCTTGCGCCGCGCTACAACATCCTGTTTCGCGACGACAAATCGTACCCGTATCTGAAGCTGACCGGTCATCAGTTTCCGCGCATGGCGTACTACCGTGGCGCGGTCGACAAGAAGAATCAGTACTTCGGACCGTTTCCGAGCGCATGGGCGGTGCGCGAGAGCATCCAGATCCTGCAGCGCGTGTTCCAGTTGCGCACCTGCGAAGACTCCGTGTTCAACAACCGTACGCGGCCGTGCCTCCTGCATCAGATCGGCCGTTGCACGGCGCCGTGCGTCGGCGCGATCGGCGAGGAGGACTACGCGCGCGATGTAGCGAATGCGTCGCGCTTTCTGCTCGGCCGTCAGTCGGAAGTGATGAGCGAGCTCGAACAGAAGATGCACGCGTTCGCAGCCGAACTGAAGTTCGAGCAGGCCGCGGCGGTACGTAACCAGATGAGCTCACTATCGACGGTGTTGCACCAGCAGGCGATCGAAGTGGGCGGCGACAATGACGTCGATATTCTCGCGGTCGTGGCGCTTGGCGGTCGCGTGTGCGTGAACCTCGCGATGGTGCGCGGCGGGCGGCATCTCGGCGACAAGGCCTATTTTCCGGCACATGTCGAGAGCGCGCTGGTTGTCGATGAAGGCGAACTGGGCGATGAGAGGGCGGAGGACGGCGCTGCGTTGGCGCTGACGGCGGACCTCGCCGATGCAGACACCGGCAACGATGCGCTCGATGCGCTTCAATCCGGCGAAGCGGACGAAGCGGACGAATCCGGCGAAGCGGACGAAGACGACGCGCAGAACGAAGCAAACGCAGGCACCGGCAGCGACGCAGACATCGCGGACGAAGCCGCCGCACGCGCCGCGCACGCGCTCGAATCCACCGCCGCCGACACGCCAGCATCCGCATCCACCGCCGCGAACGTCGGCGGCAACTCAGCATCGAACACCCGCTCGCGCTTGCCGGGCATCGAATCCGACGTGCTCGAAGCCTTTATCGCGCAGCACTATCTCGGCAACCGCATCCCGCCCGTACTGGTCGTGAGCCACGCGCCCGCGAACAGGGAACTCGTCGATCTGCTCACCGAACAGGCCGGCCACAAGGTCGCCGTGCTGCGCCAACCGCAAGGCCAGAAGCGTGCGTGGCTCGCGATGGCCGAGCAGAATGCGCGCCTTGCGCTCGCGCGGCTGCTGTCCGAACAAGGCTCGCAGCAGGCGCGCACGCGCGCATTGGCCGATACGCTGAACCTCGAATGCGAAGATCTCGCGAAGCTGCGCATCGAGTGCTTCGACATCAGCCATACGATGGGCGAGGCGACACAGGCGTCATGCGTCGTTTATCACCATCACAAGATGCAGTCGTCCGAGTACCGGCGCTACAACATCACCGGCATCACGCCCGGCGACGACTACGCGGCGATGCGTCAGGTGCTTACGCGCCGCTACGAGAAGATGGTCGCGCAGGCCGCCGCGAATGCCGCCGACGAAGCCGCGACGCTGCAAACCGAAGCCGCCGCGGACCCGCTCGTCACGCCCGATGCGGCCGAGCCCGTCGCCGCGGGCGGCACGTTGCCGAATATCGTGCTGATCGACGGCGGCAAGGGGCAGGTCGAAATCGCGCGTCAGGTGTTCAACGAACTGGGGCTCGATCTCGGAATGCTGGTCGGCGTGGCGAAAGGCGAGGGGCGCAAGGTCGGCCTCGAAACCCTCGTGTTCGCGGACGGCCGGACGGCGCTCGAGCTCGGCAAGGAAAGCGCGGCGCTGATGCTCGTTGCGCAGATCCGCGATGAGGCGCACCGCTTCGCGATCACCGGCATGCGCGCGAAACGCGCCAAAACGCGGCAGACGTCGCGGCTCGAGGAGCTCGAAGGCGTCGGCGCGAAACGGCGCCAGCGCCTGCTCGCGCGCTTTGGCGGCTTGCGCGGCGTGGTCGCGGCGAGCGTCGACGATCTGGCGAGCGTCGAAGGCATTTCGCGCGCGCTTGCCGAGCAGATTTACCGGCAGCTGCATTGAGTTTGCCGGTGCGCCGGCGCATCGGCACATGCCGGACAAAGGCGGCCGGATGTGAACTGGTTGCGCCGCATGCCGTCCGGTTGCCGTATGCCGGACTTTGCCTGATGTTTGCTGGCTTGTAGCTGTCTCATTGAGACGGCACAATTGCAACTCCATTTTTCAGAACCCTGTCGCTGCCCATGCCGTTTAATTTCCCGATCTTTCTGACGTGGCTGCGGATCGTGCTCATTCCACTCGTCGTGGGCGTGTTTTACCTGCCTAACTCCATGATGAGCCCGGAGCACCGCAATCTGGCGGCGATGGTCATTTTCATTCTGGCGGCCCTGACCGACTGGTTCGACGGCTATCTCGCGCGCAAGTGGAACCAGACGTCGGCTTTCGGCGCCTTTCTGGATCCGGTCGCCGACAAGCTGATGGTGACCGCGGCGCTGCTCGTGCTCGTGCAGCTCGCGCGGCTCGATGCGGCGATCGCGCTCGTGATCGTCGGTCGTGAAATCGCCATCTCGGCGCTGCGCGAGTGGATGGCGCAGATCGGCGCGTCGAAGAGCGTCGCGGTGAACTCGCTCGGCAAGTTCAAGACCGCATGCCAGATGGTGGCGATTCCGATGCTGCTGCTTTATGGGCCCGTGCCGTTTCCTGGCGGGTTCGTGCTCGACACGCGCGTGTGGGGCGCCTGGCTCATTTATCTCGCCGCGGTGCTCACGATCTGGTCGATGCTTTATTACATGAAGCTCGCGTGGCCGCAGATCCGCGAGCGCGGCGGTGCGGTGTGATAAGCGGCTTAGGTGACCTTGTATGCGTCCATGGGCAGCTTCGTGCGCGAGGTTGCGTATGGTTGCACGCGATCCGAATGACCCGTTCGCGGACGCGGTAAAGCTTGCGGCAGCCACGCCGCAAAAAGGGTTGACACGTTTCAGTGCTTTATACATAATCTCGTCTCTCCGGTGCGGGCGGTTCTGAAAGTGGATGCGCTGGGGTAGGTGCAAGAAGCAGATGCAATGCGGGAGTAGCTCAGTTGGTAGAGCGCAACCTTGCCAAGGTTGAGGTCGCGAGTTCGAGACTCGTCTCCCGCTCCAGAATTCGAAGCGGCGTTCTGAAGGTGTTGAAGGTTGGGTCGCGATTGATTCGCGGCGCTTCAGGCGGTGCAAAAGTAATACACTGCAAGATGCTCGTTTGAGTGGCTTTGCAGGATCGCGCGGGAGTAGCTCAGTTGGTAGAGCGCAACCTTGCCAAGGTTGAGGTCGCGAGTTCGAGACTCGTCTCCCGCTCCAGCAATAAAGGGAAGCAAGCTGGGGAAGCGAAGCTTCCCTTTTTGTTTGGTCGTTTTTTTGTTCGGCAGGCTTCCAGCAGGCCAATCACATTTTCTGCGGACCGTTGCATGTGCAACAGCATGTGCGCATTGAGTAACGTGTCCAGGTTCCGCAGTCCGCTTATGGCGCGATAGCAAAGCGGTTATGCAGCGGCCTGCAAAGCCGTTTAGACCGGTTCGACTCCGGTTCGCGCCTCCAGAAAGAAGCCCCGATCAAGTCATGACTGGTCGGGGCTTTTGCTTTGGCGGTAACGTTTCGCGTCATCCACTTCACGTGATGAGAACCATGTCCGATTCGCAACGACCCGCTTCAAACCAGGCGCCGCACCTCGACTGGCGCTGGAAAGCCTTCGACGACCTGACCAACGTCGAGGTCTACGACATGCTCGCCGCGCGCAGCGCGGTCTTCGTCATGGAGCAGAACTGTCTGTACGGCGACATCGACGGACTCGATCGCGACGCGTGGCATCTGCTCGCATACGGTTCCGGGTCCGGTGCAGCGGACCGCAAGCTCGCAGGCTATCTGCGCGTGCTATTGCCCGACGCGGAAGACGCGGATATCCGTATCGGCCGCGTACTGACCACGGCCGATTTTCGCGGCATCGGGTTGGGCAAGGCGATGCTCGAACGCACGTTGAGCCATATCGATGCGCAGTGGCCGGGCACGCCGATTCGTCTGCATGCGCAGGCGCATTTGCAGGCGTTTTACGGTGCGTACGGCTTCGAGCCGATTTCGGAAATACACGAAGAAGACGGCATTCCGCATGTCTGGATGCGCTCGGTCTGACCGTTATCGCGGCGTGTGCGCCGAGCGGGGCTCCGCTAACGGCGGCGTCGCGACCGGCCGTCCGTCGGCGGCCTGACCGCCAGCACGCTCGTGGCGCAAACGTCCGCGTGCCGACAGGCGTATCCAGTGGCGCAACGCGATCAGCGCGCCGATCACGCTCATCATCGACCCCGGAATCCATAGCAGCAGCCCGCCGATCTGCTGATCACGCATCGGGCTAAGCCAGGTGAACGCGCGACCGCAGATCGAATAGACGGGATACAGCTCGTGCGTCGAAAAGAAAATGAACGCGCCAAGCAGGATTTGCGGCGGAATCGCGGCGACGACAAGCAGAATGCGCCGTCCCGGCGACAGTCGCGCGGGCGGCGCCGGACGCGAATCGAGCACGAGCCACCAGAACATCAGCCCATCGATGACCATGCTCCAGTTCATCACGCGATAGAGCCGCCAGTCGATCATCGCGACGAAATGAATCGGCGAGAGCAGCCAGAAATAGATCAGGCCCACGAACAATACGACGGCGACGACCGGATGCAGCAGCACATCGAGCGTCGCGCGCACGCAGCGCGTCTGTAGGGCGGGTCGCACAAAGCGTTGCCGCCAGCTGAACGGAATGCCCGCGCGCAGCGCCGCCCCCGGATACGACAGCGCGATAAAAAACGGCCCGAGATGATGGAGCACCAGATGCTGCGCGCGATGCATGAAGAACTCATGCTCGAAGTAGTAATCGAGCCGCGTATGCAGCACGGCATAGAGCGCGCCCAGCCCGAACCAGAACGACAGTTGCCGCGCGAACGAGACTCGGGCCTTGCGAGCGCCGCGCGCAAACAGCACAGCGGTCGCGAGCATCACGATCACGACCGTCGGCGACGGTTCCCACGGTTCAAGCCAGTACAGCAGATTCATCGTGACCATCCAGCGCAAGCATCGCGAGGTCCAGCGGGTTGATCGCGCGCAATCTACAGACCCGCGCATACCTACACACATCCACGCAAAGCCGTGCAAACCTCGCGCAAACCGTCAGTTGGCTTGCGCCGGCGATTTGACGGGAAACGCCGTATCGAGGGTCTCGCCGTCCGAGAAATGCAGCTTCAGATGCACGGTGTCGCCGGGCGCGATCTTGTGCTTTGCGTCTTCGAGCATCACGTGGTATCCGCCCGGCGAGATCTGCGCTTCGCCATGCGGCGGCACCGTGAGCTTGTCGACCATCACCATCTTCTGCGTCGAGCCGCTCGATACCGTTTGATGCAGCATCGCGCTGCCATAGTCGGCGCTCGAGATATCGACGAGGTCGATCGGCTTGTCGCTGCTGTTCGCGAGTGTCACATAGCCGGCGGCGGGCAGGTTATTCGGCAGCCAGCGGACCCACGCGTTCTTCACTGCGATCGATTGCGCGGCGCCGGCCGCATGCGCGCCGGCCGCGAACATCAGCGCGAAGGACAGCGCGACGGTTTGCGTCAACGTCGACGCGAAGTTAAAGCGATGCATCGAGAAGGTCAGTGGTCTCATGTTTATGGGTCATCGTGGGAACGGGGACGGTGTCAGCGAAATGCATTGGGCGCATCGGCGCAATGCATCACGAACGAGCCTCAATGATACGGCGCAGATCCTGCGCGATCTGATCCGGCGTATCCTGGTCCGTCGCGAGCAGCCGCGCATGGCCTTGCGCGTCGAAAATATAGACAGCCGAACTGTGTGTGACTTCGTAATTGCCATTCGGGTCGCGCTTCTCCATCTGATACGCGACGCGATAGCGTTGTGCGAGCGATTCGATCTGCGCGTCGCTGCCGGTCAGGCCGCGCGCATGCTGCGCATCGAATGCACCGACATAGTCGTGCAACGCTTGCGGCGTATCGCGCGCCGGGTCGACGGTCACGAACAGAATGCGCACCTGTTGCGCGTCGGGGCCGAGCTTGCCGAGCACCTGCATCAATCGGGCCATCGTCTCGGGGCACACATCGGGGCAATGCGTATAGCCGAAGTAGACGAGCGCCGTGTGACCTTTGAACGAGTCGCCGGTGACCGGTTTGCCGTCTTCGCCGGTCAGCGAGAACTGCAAGTCGGGCAAATGGCCCGTCACGTCGGTCAGGTGCCACGACGCTTCGTCGTGCGAGCAGGCCGTGAGCGTGCCGGTCACGCACAGCGCGAGCGCTAGTGCGGCGAGGCCGCGAACGGGCACACGCGATGCGCGCGGCAAGCGCACGGGCCGCAGCGCGCACAAGCGGGCGATCAGAAAACGCGTGAACGAAAATCGGAGGAACAAAGGCTTTATCACCGACTCGATTGAAGAAGAGATATCGAGACACGCGAGCCGGCACGACGCATTCGACCTGTCCGTTCAAAACGGGATCGACGACAATCCGGCAACAATGCGGGTCGCGCAGAGGCAGAAACTGTAGCGCAATTTCCGGGGCCGCGTCACGCGCGGACCGCCTGATGCGGCCTCCGAGGCAATATGACGCAGCATCTGAAAGCCGCATGAAGTCGGATTGTTCCAGTTTTGAGCGAAATTCCTGGATGTCCGCCTATGTTCGGCCTATGTCGTATCCGACAAATTGCGGCGTTGTCTCGTTGAGTCTTGGCGTCTCGATTAATCGACCGATGCGCGGTAAGATGCGCGTTCTTTTCCGGCTGAAAGCAGCCGAAAGCTGCTGAAAGGCAAGACACATCGATGCAAGTACCTCCCGTAGCCTTCGCTCCAACCGAATACGCGTTCTTCTTCGACTTCGACGGCACGCTCGTCGAGCTTGCGCCGACGCCGGACGGCGTGCTGGTGCCGCCCGACGTCCCGGCCTTGCTGGCTGAACTGCGCACGCTCACGAACGGCGCGGTCGCCGTCGTGTCGGGCCGCGGCATCGGCAGCATCGACGCGTTTCTCGGCTTGCCAGACCTGCCGATCGCGGGTTTGCATGGCGCCGAGCGGCGCGATGCGAACGGCGACACGCAGCGCATCGGCTTTAACGACGACCGGCTGCTGCACATGGAGCAGGTACTGGCGGATGTCGTCAATGACAACCCCGGCATGCTGCTCGAGATCAAGGGTGCGTCGCTCGCGCTTCACTACCGGAATGCGCCGGACCGCGAGCCGATCGCGCGCGCGGCGACCGCGCGGCTCGTCGCCGACTTTCCGGGCGCGTATGTGCTGCAACCGGGCAAGATGGTCTACGAGATCAAGCCGAAGGACGTCGACAAGGGCCGGGCCCTGCGCGCGTTTCTCGACGAGCCGCCGTTCGCGGGCCGCAAGCCCGTGTTCGCCGGCGACGATCTGACCGACGAAAAAGGCTTCGCGGTCGTCAACGAAACAGGCGGCGTGTCGATCAAGGTCGGCGGCGGCGATACGATCGCGCGCACGCGCCTCGATTCGGTGCGCGCGCTGCATGAGTGGCTTGCGGCGGTCGTGGCCGCGGCGCGCGGCGGCGCGTCATGAGCCGCCTCATCATCGTATCGAACCGTGTCGCGCCGATTTCCGAAGGCGGACCCGCGGCGGGCGGCCTTGCGGTCGGCGTCTACGACGCGCTCAAGGAAACCGGCGGCATGTGGTTCGGCTGGAGCGGCGACGTGCTCGCCGCGGGGCAACCGCAGATCAAGCTCGAAGAACGCGGCCCGGTGACGTTTGCGACGATCGGCCTCGTGCGGCGCGACTACGATCAGTACTACCGCGGTTTTTCGAATGCGACGCTGTGGCCCGCGTTTCACTACCGCGCCGATCTGCTGCAATACGACCGACACGATTTCGAAGGCTATTGCCGCGTGAACACGTGGCTCGCGCAACAGCTCGTGCCGCTGCTGCGCGCCGACGACGTGATCTGGGTGCACGACTACCATCTGATTCCGTTTGCGCAGGCGCTGCGCGCCGCAGGCGTGACGAACCGCATCGGCTTCTTTCTGCATATTCCGTTTCCCGCGGCGCAAGTGCTGCTCGCCGTGCCGCCGCATCGCGCGCTCGTCGAGGCGCTGTGCTCGTTCGATCTGCTCGGGTTTCAGACCACGCCTGATTTGCGCTCGTTTTGCGATTACGTCGTCAACGAAGCGGGCGGCAGCATCGACGCGCGCCCTGCGGCGGCCGCCGAGCCCGTGCTGATCCACGCGTTCGGGCGCACGCTGCGCGCGGCCGCGTATCCGATCGGCGTGTATCCCGACGAGATCGCCGAACTCGCGAAAGCGGGCGAGCGCGGCAAGCCCGTGCGCACGATGAAGGCGACGCTGCACAAGCGCAAGCTGGTCATGAGCGTCGACCGGCTCGACTATTCGAAGGGACTCGTCGAACGGTTTCGCGCCTTCGAGCGATTGCTCGATCAGACGCCCGCGCAGCGCAACAACGTGTCGTTCCTGCAGATTGCGCCGCCGACGCGTGCCGACATGCACGCGTATCAGGAAATCCGGCTGCAGCTCGAAGGCGAGTCGGGCCGCATCAACGGCCGCTTTGCGGAGCTCGACTGGACGCCGATCCTCTATATCCACCGGCAGTACGAGCGCCCGGTGCTCGCGGCGTTGTTTCGCACGGCGCACGTCGGCTATGTGACGCCGCTGCGCGACGGCATGAACCTCGTCGCCAAGGAATATGTGTCCGCTCAGGACCCGGAAGATCCGGGCGTGCTCGTGCTGTCGCGCTTTGCGGGCGCGGCGCAGGAATTGACCGGCGCGCTGATCGTGAATCCCGTCGATATCGACGATATGGCCGACGCGCTCGCGGCGGCGCTCGCGATGCCGCTCGCCGAACGCCAGGCGCGGCATCGGGACATGATGACGCAGTTGCGCGAGAATAATGTGTCGGTGTGGCGCGACAACTTCATGCGCGATTTGCAGCGTGCGGATCTGCTGACACACGTCGGTCATGGCGATGCAGCGTTGCATCGTCGGGATGACGAACGCGCCGGCGTGACGGGCTGATTCAGCGGCGTGCAACACGGGCACGAGCACGCGCGAAACAGAAATGCGGCTTCGAACACAAGGTTCGAAGCCGCATTTTTTTCAACCGTACGCGTGGTTGTCAGCTCGGCTCACGTGGCGCTCGCCCGGCACGCAACTCGCGCTCAGCCGGCAAACAGGCAACTGACGAAGTGCATCACGCCACGTGCTGCTCGTCCACCTTCTTGCTGCCGCCGACATGCAGGGTGGTCGTCTTGCCGTACTGCTTCGCGAGCAGATCGCGATAGAGACCCGGACGATTGCGCAGCTCTTCGGGGCTGCCGTCGTCGATGACCTTGCCCGCGCTCATCACGATGATGCGGTCGAAGTTGTGCAGCGTCGACAGCCGGTGCGCGATCGCGACTACCGTACGGCCGACCATGAGCCGGTCGAGCGCCTTCTGGATCGCTTCTTCCGATGCGCTGTCGAGCGCCGAGGTCGCTTCGTCGAGCAGCAGGATCGGCGAGTCTTTCAGAATGGCGCGCGCGATCGCGATGCGCTGACGCTGGCCGCCCGAAAGCTTGACGCCGCGGTCGCCGACGATCGTGTCGAAACCTTCCGGCATCGCTTCGATAAAGTCCGTACAGCGCGCGTCGCGCGCGGCCGCGATCACTTCCTCGCGCGACGCCTCGGGCCGGCCGTACGCGATGTTTTCGTAGACCGTCCGGTGTAGCAACGAAATATCCTGCGGCACGAGCGCGATCGCGTGGCGCAGGCTGTCCTGCGTGATCGTGCCGATATCCTGGCCGTCGATCAGGATCTTTCCGCCCTGCGGTTCGTAGAAACGCTGCAGCAGCGCGAGCACGGTCGACTTGCCGGCGCCCGACTTGCCGATCAGGCCGACGCGCTGGCCCGGCTCGATATTGAGGTCGAAGTGGTCGAGAATCGGCCGGCGTTTCGGATACGCGAACGTGACCTGGTCGAACGTGACGCGGCCGCCTTGCGGCACGAGCTCGGTCGCGTCGTTGTGGTCCGGCATGCCGTGCGGCTCGAGCAGCGTCTTGACCGCTTCGGCGAGACGCGCCACGTGCTGCGTGACGTCGACGAGCGCTACCGCGAGGTCGCGCGTGCCGTGCAGGATCGTGAAGCCGAGCGAACTGACCAGCACGATGTCGCCGGACGTCGCGCGGCCCTGGTCCCACAGCCATAGCGCCCAGCCGAGCAGGCCGGCGGACAGCAGCGCGGTGATCACCGCGTGCAGCAGGCGCAGCCGTTCGAGATACAGCAGGCTGTTGCGCCGCGCGTCCATTTCGGCCTTGACGGTCGAGCCGAAGCGCTTCTGTTCGCGAAAGGTCATGCCGAACGCGCGCACGAGCGACATATTGCCGATCACGTCGACGAGTTCGCCGTCGACGGCCGCCGCGCGGGACGCGAACGTCTGGTGACGCGCGGAGCCGCGGCCGGCCAGCTTGTACAGCACGATGGCGAGAATCGCCGAGCAGGTGAGCAGGGCGGCGGCCATCAGCGGATTTACCGCGACGATCATGACGATCGCACCCATCACCGCGATGCACGGCGGCAGCACGTTCCACGCAGTGGTGTTTTCGGCCGTATAGACGGCATTCGAGGTCGCGGTGATGCGGCTCGCGAGCGTGCCCGGCTGCTTTTCCGCGTAGTAGGTCGGCGAGTGTCCGCTCAGATACTGGAACAGGTCGCGCCGCAGGTCGCCGGTGACGGCCACGAACGTGTGGGCGGCGAACCAGCCGCCGACGCGCCACAACAGGTTGTCGGCCGCGATCAGGCCGACGAGGATCGCGAACGCGCCCCACAGCGGACCGGGATGATGCCGGCCCTGGCTCAGCACGTCGATCAGATGTTTGATCGCATACTGCGACGCGAGCGCGCAGGCGACCGCGGCGAACACGCTTGCCAGAACCACCGCGTGCGCAAACGGATGGCGACGGATGAAGCGAAACAGGAACGCAAGCGGCCGGTCCGCATAGCTCGCAAGCTTTGCGTTGTGGGCATTACGCTGGGCAATGGTGAGATGTTCCAATTGTGCGTGCTGTCGATTGAAGTCGGGTTAGGTCATCGGTCACGGGTAGCCTCGTAACACAGCGTAGGTTCCGCATTGTAAACATGCAAAAGCGAATTCGGTCCGTGGAAAGACGAAATCCGGACACATCGCGCGTGATTCATTTCGAGATGTCACACGCACGACCTTGGTCTGCTCGGCCCGCCACTGGTGCGGAGAAGCGAGCGAATCGCAGTCTTTTCGGGATACAATTACAGTTTGCATTCAATGCCGCCTGGCGAGGCGGGAGTGATGCGGCGCGTGACAGGCGCCGGCGGAGCCTCTGTGACCGGGCATGCAACCACAGGATTTCGAAGCAGAACCAAAGCACAAACGGGGCCTACCGGGCGCGCTTGCCGCAACAGCATCGCGCTTCGGAATGGGGCTCGAAACCGGGGCGCTGCGGGCAGGGCGGCGCGGTCGGATACGGGGTTGCACACCGGCCACGGCGATCGGCCGCTGGCGCCTCGGAAACCGCATCGAAATCGCACCTCCGCGGGGTTCCGCGGCTACAGGCTCCCAATGTAGAACTGTCTTAGAAAACAAGGGTTTGCAAAGTGTTTCCCCTTTGTAACAACGTAAAGTCTTTGAAATGTGCGTGCCGTACGACCGGCTTGGCATTGATAATGCGTGCTCGGTCAGCCCAGGATGACTGACATTTGTCAACGGCTGCGCTTGCTGTGCGTTTACGGCGAAGCAGCGGGCGACATCGGTTGGTTCCCCGGGTCCTACCAGGCGATCCATCGCAGGATTTTCTCGAAGAAAGCAGGTGCGTGTCCGCGCTGAACGCGGCAGTGCAACCTTGGCGAGCATGCGAGTCGCTTTTACAAACTGCAGTTACCTAGCCTGATCTTTTACGAGGAGTTTCTCCACCATGCGAATCGCTCAAATTGCTCCGTTGCACGAGGCGGTTCCGCCGAAGCTGTACGGCGGCACGGAACGGGTCGTGTCCTACCTGACGGAAGCGCTGGTTGAGCAGGGTCATGACGTGACGCTGTTCGCGAGCGGCGATTCGCAAACCTCCGCGAAGCTTGAAGCATTCTGGCCGCAAGCGCTGCGTCTGGATCCGACGATTCGCGACGTGATGGCGCCTCACATGCTGCTGCTCGAAGAAGTGCGCCGCCGCGCGGACGAATTCGACGTGCTGCATTTCCACATCGACTACTACCCGTTCTCGCTGTTCGCGCGTCAGCCGGTGCCGTTTTTGACGACGATGCACGGCCGTCTCGATCTGCCCGAACTGCAGCCGATTTTCAACACGTTCAGCGACGTGCCGGTCGTGTCGATTTCCGACAACCAGCGCCAGCCGCTGCAGCAGGCGAACTGGCTGCAAACCGTCTATCACGGTCTGCCGGAAAACGTGCTCACGCCGATCCCCAATGTCGAGCCGGGTTACCTCGCATTCCTCGGCCGCGTCTCGCCGGAGAAGGGCCTCGATCGCGCGATCCGCATCGCCGGTCAGGCTGGCATGAAGCTCAAGGTGGCCGCCAAGATCGACAAGGCCGACCGCGCCTATTACGAAGAAGTGATCAAGCCGCTGATGGCGCTCCCGCACGTCGAGTACATCGGCGAAATCGGCGAAGCCGAAAAGCGTGAGTTCCTCGGCAACGCGCATGCACTGGTATTCCCGATCGACTGGCCGGAGCCCTTCGGTCTGGTGATGATCGAGGCGATGGCGTGCGGTACGCCCGTGATCGCGTTCAAGCGCGGTTCGGTGCCGGAAGTGATCGAACACGGCGTGTCCGGTTTCGTCGTCGAAGACGAAATCAGTGCGGTTGCCGCGCTCAAGCGTCTGTCGCAACTGCCGCGCGACGGTGTGCGCAAGGCGTTCGAAGCACGCTTCACGTCGCAGGTGATGGCGCGCAACTACGTGGCGACGTACGAGGAACTGCTGCGTCAGAAGCGCCGCACGGTGCTGCGCGAAGTGAACGCAAACTGAGCGCGAGCTAAGCCCGTACGATGGCCGCCGCAAAAGCGGCGGTCCGCGTAATACACGATTCACCGACGCCCCGCGGGTGCATTGCACGCGGGGCGTTGTCGCATCTGGGCGCGGCGGCACGCGGGATGCGGCACGCTGAAATCCGGACAGGCGGTCTTTTTGAAGCGTGCGCGCGGCGGGCGGATGGGGCGGCGCGCAATCCGTGCGCTGCGTCATGCACCGATGCGCCCCGCATTGAAAATGCTGCCCGTCACGCCCACGGGTGAGCGTGACGCCCAATATCCCTATAATGGCCGTGCCGCGAAAGCTGCGGGCTGCTTACGCGGACAAGCACGGACAAGCACAGACAAGCACGGACAAGAGGAGAAAGCTTTGGCGAGAACGAAACAGACGCGAGCGAACGCCGCGCCGGGCGCCGGCACGATCTTCGCGCTGCGTGCGATCGGTCTCGTGATTCTCGCGCGATGGCTGTTCTCGTTGTCCGATATGGACGTGCTGACGGCGCTGTCGGCGATGGCTTCGTCCCCGTGGGCCTGCATCAATCTCGTCTTCCTGTTTCTGCTGATATTCCTGCCGGGCGCGCGCGCCCGCGCCGAGCGTCCGTTTCATCCGCTGCCGCAATGGCTGCGGCAGGCGCTGCGGCTCTTCGCGTTTCTCGGGTTTCTGTTTGCCGTGTGGTCGGTCGGCGCGTTCGCGTGGACGGCCGGCTGGCGGCGTGCGGCTCATGCGGTCGCGGCGACCAACGGCTGGCTGCTCGCGGCGCCGGCGCTCTACGCGGCCGTGCTATGGATCTGCCGGCCGCGCGCGCTGTGGCGCACGAACATCGGCGCGCGACGCTTTGCGATTGGCCGGTACGCCATTTCAATCGATAACGTGACGCGCACCACCATTGTGTGGATGGAAAGCCGCAAGGTCGGTCAGTACGATGCGCGCGAGCTTTCGGTGCGCTGGCCCGGTGCGACGGCAAGCGGCGGCAGCCGTGGTTCCGCGCGCAGCGGGGCGCCGGGCAACGCCGCGCCGGAGAAGGCGACGACGGGTGCGGGCGAGCCGCATGCTGTCGTCGCGTCGGATGTGAACCCGCGGGCCGAGGACGCGGCGCCTCCGGCCAGCGGCGAAGCGCCGTTGCATGAGACGGAATATGCGTCGGCTTCCGTGGGCGCGGATACATCGGCCACTGCCGCGTCGCCTTCCGCTGGCGCCGACACGTCCCCCACGCCGGCCACCGCCGCCATCGCGGCTCGCGCCGCTGCATCCGCGCCGCCCGCCGACGCGGGCGCCTTGCCGCCGCGGCGAGCCGGTCTTGCCGGCTGGCTGCGCCGGCCGAAGATCGAACTGATGTGGGACTCGCCGGCGGCGGCCGGACATAACCGCCAGACGGTCTTTCGCGTGCCGCTTATCTCCGACGGCGACCGCGCCGCCGCCCGCGCGCTCGATGCCAGTCTGCGGCAAGCGGGATAAGCAGGGCGGGCGCGCAACCGTCGACGGACCCCGTCGCGGCTGAACGGCAAAAACGAAAGAAGCGAAAGAAGCGAAAGAAGCGAAAGAAGCGGGACAAGCGCGAAAGCACGACGAAGAAATAGCGAAAACATAGAGACACCGTATGGAGATGTCCTTACTGATCCGCTGGTTGCTGGCCACGCTCCATCTGCTGGGCTATGGCCTCGCGTTGACCGCGATCATCGCGCGCACGCGGGCGCTGAGCCGTTGTGCGTCGGAGTACAGCCTGCCCGGCGTGTTTCTCGCCGACAACGTCTGGGGCCTGTCCGCGCTGCTGATGATCGTCACGGGCTCGTTGCGCGCGTTCGGCGGCTTTGAAAAGGGCGCGTCGTTCTATCTGCAGGAACCGCTTTTTCACGTGAAGATGGGCGCGCTCGTGCTGATCCTGCTGCTCGAAATCGCGCCGATGATCACGCTGATCCGCTGGCGCATCGCGCTCCGAAGAGGCGTGTCGCCAACGCTTCGCCGCGTGCATCAGTTCGCGGCGATCGGCTCGGTGCAGGTTGCGCTGCTCGTCGTGATGGTGTTGGCCGCGACCGGCATGACGCGCGGCGTCGGCATGGTCGGCACCGACTGGTAGCCGATTGGGTAGCCGAACGGGCAGTCGACTGGGTCGCCGATCGCGCGGCCGTCGATACGCTGCTCGAAGGCGTCGACGCGATTGTGCACCTCGGCGGCCTCTCGATCGATGCGCCGTTCGACGATCTGCTCGAAGCGAATATTCGCGGCCTGTACAACCTGTATGCGGCAGCCGTGAAGCATGGCGTGAAACGCGTCGTGTATGCGAGCTCGAACCATGTCGTGGGCTTTTATCCGGTCACCTCGGTCGTCGACGTCGATGCGCCGGTGCGGCCGGACAGCCTGTATGGCGTGACGAAGTGTTTCGGCGAAGCGCTGTCGCGCTACTACTTCGATCGCTTCGGCATCGAGACCGTGTGTCTGCGCATCGGCTCGTCGTTCGAAGCGCCGAAGAACCGCCGGATGATGGTCACGTTCCTGAGCTTCCGCGATTTCATCGATCTGGTGCGCTGTTCGCTGTTCACGAATCGCGTCGGTCACGCGATCGTCTATGGCGTGTCGGATAACCCGACGAAGTGGGTCGACAACACGAAGGCGTCGTTTCTCGGATTCCGTCCGCGGGATAGTTCGGAGCAGTTCGCGCACCTGTTCGAACCGGTCGCGCCGGGCGCGGATTTCGACGATATTGCGCAGCGCTTTCAAGGCGGACCGTTTGCGGCGGCCGCGCCGCTCGAACGCGACGCGTCGTAATGTAACGCGGGCACGGCGGACGAAGCCGGCGGCGCCTGGTTCGGCCTGGCGGGAACGTGCACCGCGCGCGGTTTGGCGGAGCCTGGCGATCGTCCGCGTAAAGCGCAGCCGCAGGCGTACCGTTAGCCGCTAACCGTTCGCGTACCGGCAGGCTTTACAGCATCGTGCGCGCGTTACGGCGCCCGTTTCGTCGCACGTTCGCGCGCTTGCCTGTCTCGCGTATCGTCTTCACACGGTCATGCTATGGTCGCACGGCGCCCGCTATCCGGCCGCCGCTGCAACAAGCGTTGAACAACGATCGCGTGATTCGCAATGACCCGTTCAAGCCTTTTCCCGCAGAAGCGGCGCCGCTCGTGGCCGCTCGTTCTCCTGGGCGTCATCGTCGCTGTGCTTGCGGCCGTGGTGCTGACCGGCTGGCTGACGCTGCGCGCGAGCCTGCCGCAACTCGACGGCACGCATGACGCGCCGCTATCGGCACCGGTCACAATCGAACGCGACGCGCTCGGCGTGCCGACCGTGCGGGGCCGCACGCGCGCCGACGTCGCCTACGCGACGGGTTTTATCCAGGCGCAGGACCGTTTCTTCCAGATGGACCTGCTGCGCCGGGTCGCCGCCGGCGAATTGAGCGCGCTGATCGGACCGCCCGCGTTGCCGATCGACAAGCGCGACCGTCCGTTGCGGTTTCGCGAACATGCGCAGGCGGCGCTCGCCGCCTTGCCCACCGCCGACCGGCAACTGCTCGAACGGTACACGGCCGGCGTCAACGATGGCCTGCGCGCGCTGCGCGCGCGGCCGTTCGAATACTGGGTGTTGCGCGCGCAACCGGGGGCG
>NZ_BAAILL010000080.1:113949-117533 GCF_054589215.1 Paraburkholderia sp. 2C
ATGTACTTCGATCTTCAATACGACCAGGTGACGCGCGTGCTGTCGCGGGCCGTGCTGCGCGAGCATGCGGGCGGCGATCTGCTCGCGTTCCTGCTGCCGGCGACGAGCCATTGGGATGCGCCGCTCGATAGCCAGAACCCGGCCGCACCGAACGCCGCGCCTGCCGCATCGCCGACGCAACCTGCGCTGCCGGCCGCGAGGCCGCCCTGGTTGCGCGCCGTGCAGTCCGCGTCCGACGGCGAACCGGAGGTAACCGGGCTCCTGACCGGCGTACCGGGCTTCTCTCACGGCCCGGCGGGCTCGCTCAACTCGATGGTCGGCAGCAATGGCTTTGCCGTCGACGGCGCGCATAGTGCGCGCGGCGGTGCGCTCGTCGCGAGCGATATGCACCTCGGCCTGTCGCTGCCGAACATCTGGTATCGCGTGTCGCTCGTCTATCCGGCGCCCGATGGCCCCGATGGCCCCGATGGCGCCATGCGGCGTATCACCGGCGTGACGCTGCCGGGCGCGCCGCTGATCGTGGCCGGCAGCAACGGCCATATCGCGTGGGCGTTCACGAACAGCTACGGCCGCTTCGTCGATCTGATCGAACTGCAGCGCGATCCAGCCGACCCGCTGCGCTATCGCGTGCCGGGCGGCGGATGGGACAAGGCGCAGGTGATTCACGAGCGGCTCGATGTGAAGGGTGGGGCGAGCGTCGATCTGCCGGTCGTGCAAACGCGCTGGGGGCCGCAGCTCGTGGTCGGCGCGCATGCGTATGCGCTGCATTGGGTCGCGCAGGATCCGCAGGCGGTCAACACGAACCTCGTGCGTCTCGAAGACATCACGACGGTCGCGGACGCATTGCATGTCGCGCAGACTTTCGGCGTGCCGACGCAAAACTTCACGGTCGCCGACTCGCAAGGTCATATCGGCTGGACGCTTGCCGGCCCCGTGCCGCGCTTTTCCGAGGCGGACGCAAGCCTGGTGGCGTCTTCCGCGGACGCAGGCGCCGCGCCGTCCGGTCTGCCGCATGCGTCCGGTACGTACATGGGATGGCAAGGCTATCTGCCGCCCGGTGCGTACCCGATGCGTATCGATCCGCCGGCAGGCCGCATCTGGACGGCGAACAACCGGCTGCTGCCGCTGCCGGAACTGGCGCGCATCGGCGACGCCGGCACCGATCTCGGCGCACGCGCGAAGCAGATCCGCGACGATCTGCTCGCGCTGCCGCATGCGACCGAGCGCGACATGCTGTCGGTGCAGACCGACGACCGCGCGTTCTGGATCGAGACCTGGCGCCGTGTCGCGCTCGATGCACTCGATGCGCGTGCGATCGCCGGCCATCCGCAGCGCGCGGAGTTCCGCCGGCTCGTCGAAACGTGGGACGGCCGCGCCGATACCGGCGCGGTCGGCTACCGGCTCGTGCGGGCGTTCTACTACTCGCTGTACGACGCGTGGTTCGGTCCGCTCGACAAGCAGATGAACAAGCTCGCGCCCGAACTCGGCTATCGCGCGGCGAACTCGCGTTACGCGGCGACGATGGAGACGCTCGCCGACCGTCGCGCATGGATACCGGACGGCTTCGCGGACTGGCGCGCGTTCATGCTTGATCGCATCGATCGCGCGATCGCGCAGTTGCCGCCGGGCACGAAGCTCGAAGACGCGCGCTGGGGCGATCGCAATCGCTCGACGATCGCGCATCCGTTTGCACGGCTTCTGCCGACATGGCTGCCGTGGGCGCGCGCGTGGCTCAGCACGCCGCGCGATCCGCTGCCGGGCGACATCAATATGCCGCGCGTGCAGGGGCCGGCGTTCGGCGCATCCGAACGTTTCGTGGTGTCGCCGGGGCATGAAGAGGACGGCATCTTCGAAATGCCGGGCGGCGAGTCGGGCAATCCGATGTCGCCGTATTTCATCGCGGGTCATGAAACGTGGGTGCACGGCGATGTGGCGCCGTTCCTGCCGGGCGCGGCCGTGCATACGCTGACGCTCGGGGCGAACGCGGCGGGCGCGCAATAGGTGACCGGGGCCGCTTCCAGCAGATCGCCAGCAGATCGCTGCAAGGAAGGGCCATCGCTGCTTTGCAGACGGCTGCATTCGACGTAGCGTGCGAAAGGCGATCTTTCGCGCGCGTTGCCCGTGCATTCGCACGGCGCCGCACCGGGCGAATCTGAAAAATGCCGTGCGCGCGAAGAAGGCGCGCGGCGAGCGAACCGGCACGATCGAGCCTGTGCGCGGCCGGACAAATACCGTCGCGCCCGCACGCTGACCACGCGCTGACATGACGCGCCCGACGGCTTTGGCCGTGGGCGCGCGTGGGCGCTTCCAGGGACCTCGACATCATGATTCGAACCAACACCGCGAGAACATTTTTTATTACCGGCGTGAGTTCGGGCTTCGGGCGCGCGCTGTCCGAAGCGGCGCTCGCGGCCGGCCATCGTGTCGTCGGCACGCTGCGTGACGAGCGCCAGCGCGCCGCGTTCGATGAACTGAAGCCCGGCGCTTCGTTCGGCCGCCTGCTCGATGTCACCGACACGCCGGCGATCGCGCCGCTGATCGACGAAGTGGAGCGCAACGTCGGTCCTATCGATGTGCTCGTCAACAATGCCGGTTACGGGCACGAAGGGACCATCGAAGAGTCGCCCGTCGACGAATTGCGCAAGCAGATGGAAGTGCACGTAATCGCGCCGGTTGCGATCGCGCAGGCGGTGTTGCCGTTTATGCGCGACCGGCGCAAGGGGCATATCGTCAATATCACGTCGATGTGCGGCATCGTCACGTTTCCGGGGCTCGGCTTTTATCACGGCAGCAAGTTCGCGATCGAAGGGATCACCGAGGCGTTGTGCAAGGAGGTGAGGCCGTTCGGCATTCGCGTGACCGCGGTCGAGCCGGGCAGTTTCCGCACGCGCTGGGCGGGCAAATCGATGGTGCGCGCCACGCGCACGATTGCCGATTACGACGAAATCTTCGAGCCGCTGCGGGCGGGCCGCATGCGGCGCGACGGTCATCAGATCGGCGACCCGGCGAAGGCCGCGCAAGCGATTCTTGTGCTCGTCGATGCGCCGAACCCGCCGACGCATCTGCTGCTGGGCACGGATGCACTCGGCTTCGTGCGAAGCAAGTTCGCCGATGTCGAATTTCAGATCAAGGCGTGGGAAAAGGTCACGATGTCGACCGACTTCGAAGATTGACACACGTGTCATGCGTCGACGGTTTGTCCCTTGCCGCGATACACAGGAATATCGGCGGAGCGCGAGGTGTTCTGTAAGTTATCGACACCGCCGACGCTTTGGCCGATACGGCGGTGGACCGTGACGAGCGCCTGAGCGAAGTCCTCATGTTGCGTGCGGCCTGCGTGCTGATGCAGCGTGCCGGTGCAAGGGCGTTCGTTCTATCTCAAGGAGGCATTCACATGAGATGGTCCGATCTTGCGGATACCGTTGCGCGGCATGCGCCTTTGATTGGCTCCGCACTGCGTTCACCCGATGCGTACGCGCGGCCCGTGCACGCGATCGTCGCGTCGATCACCGGCACGGCGATCGACGACCCGGCCGCGGCAGCCGCTGCGATCGCGGCCGACGCCACCCTGCTCGACAGTCTGC
>NZ_BAAILL010000080.1:117599-172313 GCF_054589215.1 Paraburkholderia sp. 2C
AGCGCAAAGCCGCTCGGACCTCGTCGCCTATGTGTTGCGGATGGGTGGCGGCGCGGCCGTTGCGCCGGCGCTGAACGCGGCGCGCGGCGCACAGCCTGGCTTCTGGAAGAACCTCGGCTTGATGGGGTATGCCGCGCATCTGCGCCACAACGACCGGGTGCGCAGCAAGTATTTCTTTATGCGTCCGTTGCTGACGGCGGCGGTTGTGATCGCGACGATCATCGTCGTGTTCGTCGTCTTGCTCGGTTTCGCGGATCATGCTTTGCACGATCCTTCGATTGCCGCGACGGCGGGCTGCGTGCTGATGTATTTCATGAGCGAGGCGCGCCTCGTGACCGCGTACTGGTTCGGGGCGACGCACGAGTCGAGAGATGCCAATGCGCTTGCGCGGCTGCTCGAGACGCGCGAGCGCCGTGAGCAGCTCGAGCGTATTGAAGGCATCGAAGGCGCGGAGGGTCTCGAGGGTCGTGAAGCGGTGGCGCGCGAAGTCGAAGCGTTTGTCGACGAGCGCGATGTCGAAGAAAAGCTGATCGAGCGTTCCGCGCGTGGCGAGTTGCCGCGTGCGGAGCGGACGGCGGCTGAGCTTTTTGAATGGAGGACGCCGCGGGTTTGAGTGGGTCGGAGTGCGCGCAAAACGACGCACCAGCGATACGCGTGCGTGGGACAAAAGCGGCGCAGCGCGGTACAAAAGCAAAAGGCCCTCGGCAATTGCCTGAGGGCCTTTTCACGCGGTTTCCCGCGAATTCAAAAGTTCGACTGGGAAAGGGCCTTATAAAAATCACAATAGTCCTGACGCGAGACTCACGCTCAGGACGATGAGTCACGCGCCCATTAAGGCATCGATGGGTCGCTGAAGCGCTCGGTAAATGCATTGCGCCCTGAATGAAGAGAAGGAACCCGGCGCGGGCGCGTGAGTATGCGTATGCGGCGGATTCAAGTCGCAAGCGTCGGGACGCACGCATCAAATCTGATGTACACATACGCGAATTGACGCTTTCGTTGCGATCCGATGGAACATAAAAGTGCCAACGCGCTCGCGCTTCGCCGCGCTGCCGACGTGCACGCGGGGAGACTTCGTTGGCGTGGGGTTTCAGGCGATCGCCGAAGGTGTTGCGCTCACCTTCAATGCGGTCGACGAAGGTGCCTCGATCGATTTTCGGATTCGACTTCGCGGGCCCATGCCTCAGCGTCCGCCCTGGTGTCGAACGTGCGGGACTGCGCTAATTTGCGCCAAAAGGGCAAGGCCGATGAGGTACGCTCGGTCGCCAGAAAACGAAAGGGAAAAAGAAAAAGGCCCTCGGCTTTCGCCTGAGGGCCTTTGTTCTTCGGGCTTCCAACGTACCCATGATTCTGGTGGGTAGTACTGGGATCGAACCAGTGACCCCTGCCGTGTGAAGGCAGTGCTCTACCGCTGAGCTAACCACCCGAAGAGCTGAGCATTATGTCAGAGCTTCACGACCCCGTAAAGGGTTTTTTAAGCGCTCTGCGCGTCCGCATTCGCCGCGACAGCCGCGTCCACGGGCGGTGCCGGTTCGATGCGCCATACGCTCACGCCCTTGAGCGCCTTGTCGAGATCGTTCAGTAGCGCTTCGTGCGCGGCGAGTTCGTCGTCGGTGGCCGCGAGCACGGGCAACTCGAGCGCCTCGAGCACGACACCGGGCGTGTGCGCAGCACCTGCCGCCGCCGTATCGCCGAGCATGTCGATGACGAGGCTCTCCTGGCCGCGCGTCATCGCGAGATAGACCTCGGCGAGCAACTCCGAGTCGAGCAGTGCGCCGTGCAGCGTGCGGTGCGCGTTGCTGATGCCGAAGCGATCGCATAGCGCGTCGAGCGAATTGCGCTTGCCGGGGAACATCGACTTCGCTTGCACGAGCGTATCGATGATGCCGTTGCCGCAATGCTCGCAGAAGCCCGGCAGCCCGAGCAGCGAAAACTCCGCGTCGAGAAACGCGATATCGAACGGCGCGTTGTGAATGATGAGCTCGGCGCCCTTGACGAAGTCGATGATCGCATCGGCCACTTCCGCGAACTTCGGCTTGTCGCTCAAAAACTCGGTCGTGAGCCCGTGCACCGCGAGCGCGCCCGGATCGCTATCGCGCCCGGGATTGACGTAGAAGTGCAGATTGTTGCCGGTGAGCCGCCGGTTCAGCAGCTCGACGCAGCCGATTTCGATGATGCGGTCGCCGCTCTTCGCATTGAGGCCGGTCGTTTCGGTATCGAGGATGATCTGACGCATGTCGGGGCAGGTGTTCTTCAGGCAGTTGTTCTTTACAGGTCGGCAAGCGCGGCGACGCCGCGATTCGCAAGCGCGTCGGCGCGCTCGTTTTCCGGATGCCCCGCGTGGCCCTTCACCCAGCGCCATTCGAGCTGATGCTGCGCGACGAGCGCATCGAGCCGTTGCCAGAGATCCGCGTTTTTCACCGGCGTTCTGGCGGCCGTCATCCAGTTCTTCTTCTTCCAGCCGTGAATCCACTCGCTGATGCCTTTCTGCACGTATTGCGAGTCGGTGTGCACGATCGCCTTGCACGGGCGCTTCAATGCTTCGAGCGCGGCGATCACCGCCATCAGTTCCATCCGGTTGTTCGTCGTGTTCGCTTCACCGCCGAACAGTTCTTTTTCATGTTCCCCGAAGCGCAGGATGGCGCCCCAGCCGCCGGGGCCCGGGTTGCCCTTGCAGGCGCCGTCGGTGAAGATTTCGATCAGATCAGATGTCATTGCTGTTGCGTGTATTGGGTGTGGCAGCGGGCGCGAGGCCTGCGGCGAGCACGGGTTTCTTGACCTTGACCGGGCCGACGAGGCGCATGGCGCGCACGCGCTTGATCGCCGTCACCATGTACGCGGCGCCGAAAATCGGCCACCAGCGGTCGCCCGCGGCTTCCATGAACGCGTAGCGGTTGAGCCACACGTCGCTGACGAGGGGCGGACGATAGCAGCCGAAGCGCCCGCGATCAAGATCGAAGCCTAACAGCTTGATCCAGTCCTTAAGGCGCGTGAAGGCAATGAGGTCGTGCGCGGCGGGCACGAAAGGGCGCCCCGTCATCTTGCCGACCGATTGCCGCGCGCCCCACAGCGACAACGAATTGAAGCCGAGGATGATCAACCGCCCTTCGGGCATCAGCACGCGTTCGGCTTCGCGCAACAGCCGGTGCGGATCGCTGGTGAATTCGAGCGTATGCGGCATCACGATCAGATCGACGCTTTGCGCCTCGAACGGCAGATCGAGCAGGTCGCACCACACGGTGCTGCGCGCGGTCGGCGAGTGGCGGCCGGGCAGGCCGCCCGCGTGGCCGTCGGGCAACACATACGGTGCGCTCGACCCGCTCGCCGCGTCGAGTACGAGACCGCGGCCCGGCATGCGGTTTTCACGCAACGCATCGAGTTGCGGCAGGCCGAGCTGCAGCGCATGAAAGCCGAACACGTCCGACACGACCCGGTCGAGCTGCGCCTGCTCCCACTGCAGCACGTAGCGGCCGGGCGGCGAATCCGTCCAGGCGGGCCAGTCTATAATCGATCGCTCAGACATGTTAAAGATGCGTCGCCTATGAATTCGCTTGAATACGTACCCGTCCCGGCCTTCGAAGACAATTACATCTGGCTCGTATCCGACGGCCGCAATGCGGTGGCGGTCGACCCGGGTGAGGCTGCCCCGGTGCAGGCTTATCTCGCGAAGCGGGGCTGGCGGTTGAGCGCTATTTTACTCACGCACCATCATCCCGACCACGTCGGCGGGGTGGCCGATCTGCTGAAAGGCCAGGATATACCCGTGTACGGTCCGGCGGGCGAAGCGATCGAGCATCTGACCTGCAGACTATCCGGCGGCGACCGGGTCAGCATCGCCGAACCCGCGCTCGAACTCGACGTGCTCGATGTGCCCGGCCACACCAGCGGCCATATCGCGTATTTCCAGGCGGCGGACCCCGGGCTGGGCTCGGAAGGCACGCCGCACGTCTTTTGCGGCGATACGCTGTTCGCCTGCGGCTGCGGGCGGCTCTTCGAAGGCACCCCCGCGCAAATGCTCGATTCGCTCGATTCGCTCGCGGCGCTGCCCGGTGCGACCGAAGTGCATTGCGCGCACGAGTACACGCTGTCCAACATCCGTTTCGCGCTCGCGTGCGAGCCCGGCAATGCCGAACTGCAAGCCTGGCGCGACGAAGCGGCCGGGCGCCGCGCGCGCAACGTGCCCACCTTGCCGACCACGATCGCCCATGAACGCGCGGTCAATCCGTTCCTGCGCGCGGGCGAGCCGGCGGTTCAGGCAACCCTTGCCGACGAGCTTCACGAAGCGGTGCCGGACCGTCTTACCGCGTTCACGCTAATGCGGGAATGGAAGAACAGATTCCGATAAACCGCTTTAAAAAGTTCCCTTGACCCACGCACGTCTAAGGTAATCTTCATCTGAATCATCAAAAAGCCCGCCAAGCCTCAGATTTGGCGGGCTTTTTCACACATTTTCGATTGACGGAAACCGCGCTCTTTCGTACTATCGGCTGCAAATTCCAACCGCATTTCACTCTGCGGTTCAATCCGCCGTCTTAACTCGCGTTCAGTGGGTCGATTCAGTCGGTGGTGTTTTTCCAGCCATTCCAGCCAGCCGTTTCAGGTTGCAGTTCCAGCCTTTTCGGGAAGCCGAGACGTCCATGAGATTTATCTTTAGCGCGTTGTTGGTTCTGATGCTCGCCGCGTGCGCGAGCCAGGGGCCAACGACCGTCAGTTCCAACACCGCCTCCAATCCCGCCACCCAGCAAGCCGTAGCCGATACCCTTCGCAAGACCGCTTCCGCCAAAGAAACCATCAACGTCGACCAGGGTTCGGTCGATCAGCTGACGAGCGCCGACTCCGATCTCTGGGGCCGCATTCGCCGTGGCTTCCAGATGCCGGATCTGCAAAGCGATCTGGTCGACATGCAGGTCAACTGGTACGCGCAGCGTCCGGACTACGTCCAGCGCATGACCGAACGCTCGCAGAAGTACCTCTATCACATCGTCGAGGAACTCGAAGCGCGGCATATGCCCACCGAGCTCGCGCTGCTGCCGTTCATCGAGTCCGCGTATAACCCGCAGGCGCTGTCGGTCGCGAAGGCGGCCGGCATGTGGCAGTTCGTGCCGGGCACGGGCCGCACGTACAACCTCAAGCAGAACATGTGGCAGGACGAGCGGCGCGACGTGCTCGCGTCGACGAGCGCCGCGCTCGACTATCTGTCGAAGCTGCACGACATGTTCGGCGACTGGTATCTCGCGCTCGCCGCGTACAACTGGGGCGAGGGCAATGTGCAGCGCGCGATCGCGCGCAACGAGGCGGCGGGCTTGCCGACCGACTATCAAAGCCTGCGCATGCCGATGGAAACGCGCAACTACGTGCCGAAGCTGCAGGCCGTGAAGAACATCATCGAGAACCCGCAGGTGTATGGGCTCACGCTGCCGGAAATTCCTAACCACCCGTACTTCGTCACGGTGACGACGTCGCACGATATCGACGTCGATGTCGCCGCGAAACTCGCGAACATGACGCCGGAAGAGTTCCGTTCGCTGAATCCGTCGTTCAAGAAGCCCGTTATTCTCGGCGCCACGCAACCGCAGATTCTGTTGCCGTTCGACAACGCCAGCGCCTTCGAGCGCAACCTCAAGGGGTATAGCGGATCGCTGTCTTCGTGGACCACCTATACGGTCACCGAGCGCTCGCGCCCGGCGGCGATCGCGCAGAAAATCGGCGTCGACGCGGACACGCTGATGGAGGTCAACAAGATTCCGTCGGGCATGCGTCTGAAACCGGGCTCGACGATCGTCGTGCCGCGCGGCGACGACGTTGACGAAGACATCAGCGCCGATGTCGCCGAAGGCGCGGTGCTCGCGATGGAGCCGGACGTCCCCGATACGCGCAAGATGCTGATTCGCGTGCGCCGTTCGCAGTCGATGTCGTCGCTGGCGAGCCGCTATGGCGTCTCGGTCGGTCAGCTGAAGGGCTGGAACCGCACGCATCGCAACGACGTGCGGGCCGGCCAGGTGATCGTGCTGCACGTGCCGGTCGGCAAGCGTGTGCCGACTGAGCCGGGTCCGGAGCGGCTCGCGACGGACGTGCGTGGCGGCGGCGTGCAGAAGATCAGCGCGCGCGTCGGCGGCGACAGCGCCGACGACGATGACAAGTCATCGAAGAGCGAGAAAAGCAGCCAGAAGGCCCGCGGCAAGTCGGGCGTCGTGAAGGCCTCCGGACATGCGGGTAAGACGGGCGGCGTGAAAAAGGTTTCGACGGCGGCCGACTCGTCCGCCGCAAAGTCGCCGAAAGCCGCGGCGCCTAGCCGCCAGAAGACCGCGGCCAACGCGAAGAAGGGCAAGAAGTAACCACAACAGGCGGTATGCCGAGGATGTCGAAACATGCGCTGCGGGGGCAGCGCATGCAGTGCGCTCCGATACGCCTCGTTTGTTCAGCGCCGCCACCTCTGTGGCGGCGTTTTCATTTAAGCGGGCTTTTCACAAATCATTTAATGTTCTGGCTCTGGCCGCTTCCCCGTTAGCCGCGTTCAGGCCGCTTTTGTCCACTGTCTGTCCAGTCCAGCACTCATGTTGTCGACCCCACTTCGCGTATTCCTGCTGTTTTCCGCCGGCTACTTCGTCTCGTACGTGTTTCGTGGCGTCAACCTTGGGTTCGCGCCGCTCATTACGCGGGAGATGGGGCTATCGGCCACCGATCTCGGCCTGCTGACGAGCCTCTATTTCCTCGGCTTCGCGGGCGCACAGATCCCGGCCGGCGTGCTGCTCGACCACTATGGCTCGCGCCGCACGACCGCGGGCATGCTGCTGTTTGCGGCGGCGGGCATCTGGGTGTTCGGCGCCGCGCACGGCATCGGCGTGATGATGATCGGGCGCCTGCTGATCGGCATCGGCGTATCGGTGTGCCTCGGCGCCGCGTTCAAGGCGCTCGCGCAGCAGTTCCCGGCGGCGCGTCTGCCGCTCGTCAATGGGCTCACGATGGCGGTCGGCGGTCTCGGCGGCGTCGTGGTCGGTTCGCCGCTCACCTGGGTGCTCACGCTGACGACCTGGCGCACGGTCTGTGTCGGCCTCGGCGTGATGACGGTGGCCGTGGCCGTGATTTTGTGGACGTGCGCGCCCGACACGCAGGGCGCGCCGCGCCATACGACGCTAATGGGCCAGTTCAAGGGCACGCTGGATATTTTGCGCAGCGCGGCATTCTGGAAAATCGCGTCGTTCCCCGTGATTACGCAAGGCGTGTTCTACGCGATGCAGTCGCTTTGGGTCGGTGCGTGGCTGCGCGATGTCAGCGGTTTCCAGCCGGGGCCGGCCGCGGCGCTCGTCTCGGTGCTCGGCTTCGCGATGATGGCGGGCTGTGTCGGCTTCGGCGCGGCGGCGCGCAGTCTCGAGCGGCGCGGTGTGTCGCTGTACGCGTTTTGCGGAATCGGCGGTTTGCTGTTCGTCGTCACGCAAGTGCTGATCATGCTGGACGCGCCGCTGCCGGCCGGGCTGCTGTGGGCGGCGTACGGCTTCTTCGGCGGCACGGGCATCCTCAGTTACGCGCTGTTGCCGCGCTATTTCGCGCCGCACATGATCGGCCGCGCGAACACGACAATGAATCTGGTGATCTTTATGCTGATCTTCGGCTTTCAGGTGGGCGTGGGCGCGGTGCTGTCGCACTGGCCGGCGGTCGCGGGCCACTATCCGGCGACCGCGCACCTGACCACGTGGGCGATCCTGCTCGGCCTGCAGATCGCCGGAGCGATCTGGTACGTATTGCCAAGCCAGGTGCTGCCGAATGCCGCGCAAATGCTGGCGAAGCACCAGCCGTAGGCCTGCGCCGTCCGCTCCGGAACCGGTTCGCGGGCGGGCGGAGCTATCTCGGATTTGAAGGGAAGGGCGCTTTCAGGCTATAATTCCAAGGTTTGAGCTTATCAACCCGCACCCTAGCGCCTACCTCTTCTAAACCGTTCATCCGCCGCCGCGCCCGCAGTTTCGTTTCAGGCTTTTGCTTCAGGCTTTGTTCTCCACGCGCCGCCTTATCCGCCTTCGCCGCGGACCAGCCGGGCAAGTGCGAACCTGAATCCCGTGCGAAACCGGGCTGCGCCACGCGAGCGGGCTCACGCCTGCATCGGCCGACACGCTGTCGCACAATGCGCACGCACCGGCTCGAGCGGATGGACAGGTCGGCAACAGGGTGTTCCGCCAAGGAGTCCCCCGTGTTGCCGTCATTTTCTCCCGCTCTGCTCGCGCTTGCCGACGGCACGGTCTTTCGTGGTTACTCGATCGGCGCCGCCGGTCATACGATCGGTGAAGTCGTGTTCAACACGGCCATCACCGGCTATCAGGAAATCCTGACCGACCCGAGCTACGCGCAACAGATCGTCACGCTGACGTATCCGCACATCGGCAATGTCGGCGTCAATGCAGAAGACGTAGAAGCCACGAAAGTCCATGCCGCCGGCCTGATCATCCGCGATCTGCCGGTCCTCGCGTCGAATTTCCGCATGGAGCGCACGCTGTCCGACTATCTGCGCGACGAAGGCGTCGTCGCGATCGCCGGCCTCGATACGCGCAAGCTCACGCGCATTCTGCGCGACAAGGGCGCACAGAACGGCGCCATTCTCGCCGGCTCCGATGACGAAACGAAGGCAATCGAACTCGCGCGTTCGTTCCCGGGCCTCGCGGGCATGGACCTCGCGAAGGTCGTATCGACGAAAAGCCAGTACGAGTGGAAGCAGACCGAATGGCGCCTCGGCAGCGGCTTCGGCCTGCAGAACACGCCGACGTATCGCGTGGTCGCGTTCGACTACGGCGTCAAGCACAACATCCTGCGCATGCTCGCGGAGCGCGGCTGCCAGGTCACCGTGCTGCCCGCCGAGGCCACCGCGGCCGACGCGTTCGCGCTCAATCCGGACGGCGTGTTTCTGTCGAATGGCCCCGGCGACCCGGAGCCGTGCGACTACGCGATCGAAGCAACACGCGAATTTATCGCGCGCGGCATTCCGACCTTCGGCATCTGTCTCGGCCATCAGATCATGGGCCTCGCGGTCGGCGCGAAGACCATGAAGATGAAAACCGGCCACCACGGCGCGAACCATCCGGTGAAGGATCTCGGAGACGGCCGCGTCGTGATCACGTCGCAGAACCATGGCTTCGCAGTCGATGCGGCCACGCTGCCCGCGAACGCGAAGGTCACGCACGTGTCGCTGTTCGACGGCACGCTGCAGGGCTTCGCGCTGACCGACAAGCCCGCGTTCTGCTTCCAGGGCCACCCGGAAGCGTCGCCCGGTCCGCACGACATCGGCTATCTGTTCGACCGCTTCACCGCGCTGATGGATGCCCGCAAGCACAGCAGCGCCAACAGCCACACTGCGGCGGCGTAAGCGTCTCGCGTACGCGAACAGAACTCTGGCGCGCGTAGCGGAGCGGGGCGGCAAAGCCGGCCCCGCGATTTCAGCGCGCCACCGGAAAGAACACAGCAATAGAGATTAGCGAGAGCGTTATGCCCAAGCGGACAGACATTAAAAGCATCCTCATCATCGGCGCGGGTCCGATCATCATCGGTCAGGCGTGCGAGTTCGATTACTCGGGCGCGCAGGCCTGCAAGGCGCTGCGTGAAGAGGGCTACAAGGTCATTCTCGTCAACAGCAATCCGGCGACGATCATGACCGACCCGAACACGGCCGACGTCACGTATATCGAGCCGATCACGTGGGAAGTGGTCGAGCGCATCATCGCGAAGGAGCGCCCCGACGCGGTGCTGCCGACGATGGGCGGTCAGACCGCGCTCAACTGCGCGCTCGATCTGCATCACCACGGCGTGCTCGGCAAGTACGACGTCGAGCTGATCGGCGCATCGCCGGAAGCGATCGACAAGGCCGAAGACCGCCAGAAGTTCAAGGACGCGATGACGAAGATCGGCCTCGGGTCGGCAAAGTCGGGCACCGCGCATTCGATGGAAGAGGCGCTCAAGGTGCACGCGCAGATCTCGGCGGAAACGGGCGGCATCGGCTACCCGGTCGTGATCCGTCCGTCGTTCACGCTCGGCGGTTCGGGTGGCGGCATCGCGTATAACCGCGAGGAGTTCGAAGAGATCTGCAAGCGCGGCCTCGATCTTTCGCCGACGCGCGAACTGCTGATCGAAGAGTCGCTGCTGGGCTGGAAAGAGTACGAGATGGAAGTGGTCCGCGACCGCGCGGATAACTGCATCATCGTCTGCTCGATCGAGAACCTCGATCCGATGGGCATCCACACCGGCGATTCGATCACCGTCGCGCCGGCGCAAACGCTCACCGACAAGGAATATCAGATCCTGCGTAACGCGTCGCTTGCGGTGCTGCGCGAGATCGGCGTCGATACGGGCGGCTCGAACGTGCAGTTCGCGATCAACCCGAAAGACGGCCGCATGATCGTCATCGAGATGAACCCGCGCGTGTCGCGTTCGTCGGCGCTCGCCTCGAAGGCGACGGGCTTCCCGATTGCGAAGGTCGCGGCGAAGCTCGCGGTCGGCTATACGCTCGACGAACTGAAGAACGAGATCACCGGCGGTCAGACGCCGGCGTCGTTCGAACCGACCATCGACTATGTCGTCACGAAGATTCCGCGCTTTGCGTTCGAGAAGTTCCGCGAAGCCGATCCGCGCCTGACCACGCAGATGAAGTCGGTCGGCGAAGTGATGGCGATCGGCCGTACGTTCCAGGAGTCGTTCCAGAAGGCGCTGCGCGGTCTCGAAGTCGGCGTCGACGGGCTCGACGAAAAGACCGTGAGCCGCGACGAAGTGATTCGCGAGATCGGCGAGGCCGGCCCGGATCGCATCTGGTATGTCGGCGATGCGTTCCGTCTCGGTCTCTCGCCGCAGGAAGTGTTCGAGGAAACCGCGATCGACCCCTGGTTCCTCGCGCAGATCGAGCAGATCGTGCTGAAGGAAAAGGCGCTCGAAGGCCGCACGCTCGCGAGCGTGTCCGCGCAGGAATTGCGTTATCTGAAGCAAAGCGGATTCTCGGACCGGCGCCTCGCGAAGCTGCTGAAGGCGAAGCCCGCCGACGTGCGCGCGCGTCGTATCGAACTGAACGTGCGCCCGGTCTACAAGCGCGTCGACACGTGCGCGGCCGAGTTCGCGACGAAAACGGCCTACATGTACTCGACGTACGAGGAAGAGTGCGAAGCGAACCCGACCAACAACAAGAAGATCATGGTGCTCGGCGGCGGTCCGAACCGCATCGGCCAGGGCATCGAGTTCGACTATTGCTGCGTGCACGCGGCGCTCGCGATGCGCGAAGACGGCTATGAAACGATCATGGTCAACTGCAACCCCGAGACCGTTTCGACCGACTACGACACCTCCGACCGCCTGTACTTCGAACCGTTGACGCTCGAAGACGTGCTCGAAATCGTCGACAAGGAAAAGCCGCTTGGCGTGATCGTGCAATACGGCGGTCAGACGCCGCTGAAGCTCGCGCTCGATCTCGAGGCGAACGGCGTGCCGATCGTCGGCACGTCGCCGGACATGATCGATGCGGCGGAAGACCGCGAGCGTTTCCAGAAGCTGTTGCAGCAACTGCAACTGCGCCAGCCGCCGAATCGCACCGCGCGTAACGAAGACGAAGCGCTGAAACTCGCCGACGAAATCGGCTATCCGCTCGTCGTGCGTCCGTCGTATGTGCTCGGCGGCCGGGCGATGGAGATCGTGCACGAGCCGCGCGACCTCGAGCGCTATATGCGCGAAGCGGTGAAGGTCAGCCACGATTCGCCGGTGCTGCTCGACCGCTTCCTCAACGACGCGATCGAATGCGACGTCGATTGCATCTCCGATGGCGATGCCGTGTTTATCGGCGGCGTGATGGAGCACATCGAGCAGGCAGGCGTGCACTCGGGCGACTCGGCCTGCTCGCTGCCGCCGTATTCGCTGTCGAACGAAACGGTCGCCGAGCTGAAGCGCCAGACCGCCGCGATGGCGAAGGCGTTGAACGTGGTCGGCCTGATGAACGTGCAATTCGCGATCCAGCAGGTGCCGCGGGAAGACGGCTCGAAGCGTGATGTGATTTATGTGCTCGAGGTGAATCCGCGTGCGTCGCGTACGGTACCGTACGTGTCGAAGGCCACGAGCCTGCCGCTCGCGAAGATCGCCGCGCGCGCGATGGTCGGTCAGAAGCTCGCGCAACAAGGCGTGACGAAGGAAGTCGAGCCGCCGTACTTCAGCGTCAAGGAAGCCGTGTTCCCGTTTATCAAGTTCCCGACCGTCGACCCGGTGCTCGGACCGGAAATGCGTTCGACCGGCGAAGTGATGGGCGTGGGCCGCACGTTCGGCGAGGCGCTCTTCAAGTCGCAGCTCGCCGCGGGTTCGCGCCTCCCCGAGTCGGGCACGGTGCTGCTCACGGTCATGGACGCCGACAAGCCGAAGGCCGTCGAAGTCGCACGCATGCTGCATGAGTTGGGCTACCCGCTCGTCGCGACCAAGGGCACGGCCGCGGCGATCGAGGCGGCCGGCGTGCCGGTGCGCGTCGTCAATAAGGTGAAAGACGGTCGCCCGCATATCGTCGACATGATCAAGAACGGCGAGATCGCACTTGTGTTCACGACCGTCGACGAAACCCGCGCGGCGATCGCCGATTCGCGTTCGATCCGCATGAGCGCGCAGGCGAACAAGGTCACGTACTACACGACGATGTCGGGCGCGCGGGCGGCGGTCGAGGGGCTGCGGTATCTGAAGGATCTCGAGGTCTATGATTTACAAGGGCTTCATGCTCGCCTAAACTAAGGCTTCGAATCTCTGTCGAAGCTGTATGTGCCGCGGTTAAGCGGCGTCCCTGAAGGTACCGGATCGGGCTCTGATGCGAGCGTCCCGGCATCGGGTACCTCTTTGGGGATGCACTTAACCGCGGTTGATTTTTTTTAAGGCCGTTTTTTTGCCAAAGAGTTGTTTATGAGCACTATTCCATTGACGAAACGCGGCGCTGACCAGTTGCGCGATGAATTGCAGCGCCTGAAATCGGTAGAACGTCCCGCGGTCATCAATTCGATCGCGGAAGCGCGTGCCCAGGGCGATCTGTCGGAAAACGCCGAATACGATGCAGCAAAAGAGAAGCAGGGCTTCATCGAGGGGCGTATCGCCGACATCGAATCGAAGCTGGCCGCCGCGCAGATCATCGACCCCGCCGCACTCGATGCGGATGGGCGCGTCGTGTTTGCGGCCACGGTCGAGCTCGAAGATCTCAACAGTGGCGACACCGTGACGTACCAGATCGTCGGCGACGACGAAGCGGATCTCGCGCACGGTCTGATCTCGGTCAGCTCGCCGATCGCGCGCGCGCTGATCGGTAAGTCCGAAGGCGACGTCGCATCGGTGCAAGCGCCTAGCGGGGTGCGCGAATACGAGATCATCTCGGTTCGCTACGTCTGATCGACACACGCCAGGTGACCTTGATGCCGCATCGAATCTTCCGCCTGCTGACGGTTGTGTGGGTGGGCACTCTGTTGACGATCGGCTATGTGGTCGCACCAGTGCTGTTCGCTTCGCTCGATCGCATCACGGCGGGTTCCGTTGCCGCGCAGCTGTTTCGTATCGAAGGTGTGATCGGCGTCGTATGCGGCGTGTTGCTGCTTGCGCTGTGCAATGTGCTGATTCGCCGCGACGAAGTCGCCTATAAACGGTTGCGCTGGCTCGTGGCCGGCATGCTCGTTTGCGTGCTGGTCGGGTACTTCGCGCTGCAGCCGTTTATGAATGCGCTACGCATTGCCGCACAGGAAGCGGGCACCGACGTCGGCCATTCGGTCTATGCCAGCCGCTTCGGTATGTTGCACGGCGTGTCGAGTCTGTTCTACCTGATCGAGAGCCTGCTGGCGCTGGCGCTCGTGTGGAAACTGCCGACTGCTGCGACGGCGGCAGTGTCAGGGACGCGCGCGGATTCGACCGCGGGTCGCACGAAAGCGGCCGGCTGAGCGGTCGATTTTCAAGCTGCGCGTTGCGCGGCTTCTTCCGTTAAAGACAAATCCGCAGCTGAATGCGAATGGCGTGTTCAGGCTGGTTGAATCGCTGCCTGCGGCTTCATGTCGCACGTGGCGCGCAAGTGCGTAAAGTCTCGGTTTACCGGTTTGCCACAGTGTTGCTTCGGGCGGCCTTGCTTTGCGCCGCCTTTTCGTCGGAACCCATGGCCATCAACCATGGCCGTAACCCGTCGCCGTGACGTTTCGCCGCATGCGGCGAAACGTGTTACCGGTTACTTCGTCGATTGACGTTGACGTTTCGCGCTGGTCTGCCGTTTCTTTGCGCGCTTGATGTTGCCGCCGGCGGTCACGCGTTCGTTGCCGCGTACCACCACTTTTTGCGGCTTCGGACGGCGCATCGGGTTATCGGGGGAAAGCTTGACGACCTTGACGACGCGCGGTGCGCGGCCTTGCGTCGACGCTTTTTCGGCGGCGGCCGCTTCGCCTGCGCTCGGCAACGCGTTGCGGCGCGGCGATCGGGCGGCAGGGCGCGCGGCTTCAGGCTTCCAGATCACGAGCAGCTTGCCGATATGCTGGATCGGCGCGGCGTTGAGGCGATCGCAGATCTCGTCGTAGATCGCGACACGTTCGTCGCGCTCATCGCCGAATACACGGATCTTGATCAGTTCATGAGCGACGAGGTGGACGTCTATTTCGGCCAGCACGGCATCGGTCAAGCCTTCGGCGCCGACGAGCACGACAGGTTTGAGTGCATGAGCCTGTGAGCGCAGGGCGGCGCGTTGTTCGGAGGAGACTTTGAGGGCTGGCATGGAAAGGTGAGGGACTCGACTAGAATGGCACCGCTGCGGCCGCGGTCTGTCGTGCGGCGGCATGGGTATGGATCTGCATCTGCTACGACCGCGGCGGCGCGAACACAGAGCCAGGCACAGCGGCTCGCCGACGCCAGCTATAAGGTGAGCTAAAGCGCGGGCCGAAAACGACCAGAAACGGTGCGCTCGCAGCCGCACAGATTAAACGCGTATTATCCGCTAAAAGTGCGGCATCACGCAGCAAAAGTTCAACGATTAATGGCAAAAAACCGCTTTAACCAGTCGTGGCTGCACGACCACATCAACGATCCGTACGTGAAAATGGCGCAACGGGAGGGCTATCGCGCCCGTGCGGCCTACAAGCTCAAGGAGATCGACGAGCAGGACAAGCTGATCCGCCCAGGGCAGGTCATCGTCGACCTCGGCGCGGCACCGGGCAGCTGGAGCCAGTACGCGCGCAACAAGCTCGCGCAGAGTCCGCGGCGCGACTCGGCGCGCGAAGGCGGCATCGACGGCACGATCATCGCGCTCGACCTGTTGCCCATGGAGCCGATCGCGGACGTGCACTTCATCCAGGGCGACTTCCGCGAGGAGCGCGTGCTCGAACAACTGGAAGAAGTGGTCGGCGAGCGCCTCGTCGACCTTGTAATTTCGGATATGGCGCCCAACCTGTCAGGCGTGGCGGTGGCGGATGCCGCGCGAATCGAGCATGTTTGCGACCTCGCGCTGGAATTTTCGCAAAACCACCTGAAGCCGGATGGTGCCCTTTTAGTCAAATGTTTTCACGGCAGCGGTTACAGTCAGATTGTCGAAAAGTTCAAGCAGCAGTTTAAGACGGTGGCAGCCCGCAAACCCAAAGCATCGCGGGACAAATCGTCTGAGACGTTTATTTTGGGCAAGCATTTGAAGCGTCCCCGTTGAAAAACGCGATTCAAATGCCAGTTTGTTATTTTCAATGTGCCGGAAAACGGCGCCGGCGTGGTGCGGCTCGCTATATATGCCGTAGCGAATGCTTATGGCAGGGGTCTGCGGTCTGGATTAGAATGCCTGAGTGGTGCCGCAAGGCAAATGTAGGCGCTTGTCTATGAGTGAAGGAGTGGTGCTTTGAACAACAACATGTTTTCGAAAGCGGCAGTGTGGCTGGTTATCGCACTGGTGCTGTTTACGGTGTTCAAGCAGTTCGACAAGCCCCGTGTCCAGGAAGGCGTTTCCTATTCGCAGTTCATGGACGATGCGAAAAGCGGCAAGGTCAAGAGCGTCATCGTCCAGGGCCGCAATCTGACGGTGACTCCGGCGGATGGCCAGAAATACCAGATCGTGTCGCCGGGCGACATCTGGATGGTCGGCGACCTGATGAAATATGGCGTTCAGGTCAGCGGCAAGGCTGACGACGAACCGAACGCACTCGTTTCCGCGTTGTACTACCTCGGCCCAACGATCCTCATCATCGGCTTCTGGTTTTACATGATGAGGCAGATGCAGGGGGGCGGCAAAGGCGGGGCCTTCTCGTTCGGCAAATCCCGGGCGCGGCTGATCGACGAGAACAACAACGCCATCAATTTCTCCGACGTCGCCGGTTGCGACGAAGCCAAGGAAGAAGTGTCCGAACTGGTCGACTTCCTGCGTGATCCACAAAAGTTCCAGAAGCTGGGCGGACGCATTCCGCGCGGCGTGCTGCTCGTCGGTCCACCGGGAACCGGTAAGACGCTGCTTGCCCGCGCGATTGCGGGCGAAGCAAAGGTGCCGTTCTTCAGCATCTCGGGTTCCGACTTCGTCGAAATGTTCGTCGGTGTCGGCGCCGCGCGTGTGCGCGACATGTTCGAGCAGGCGAAGAAGCACGCACCGTGCATCGTGTTTATCGATGAAATCGACGCGGTCGGCCGTCATCGTGGCGCCGGCATGGGCGGCGGCAACGACGAACGCGAGCAGACGCTGAACCAGATGCTCGTCGAAATGGACGGCTTCGAAGCGAATTCCGGTGTGATCGTGATCGCCGCGACGAACCGTTCGGACGTGCTCGACAAGGCGCTGCTGCGCCCGGGTCGTTTCGACCGCCAGGTGTATGTCGGCCTGCCGGACATCCGCGGCCGTGAGCACATCATGAAGGTGCATTTGCGCAAGGTGCCGATTGCGAACGATGTCGACGCGGCGGTGATCGCGCGTGGCACGCCGGGCTTCTCGGGCGCCGATCTCGCGAACCTCGTGAACGAAGCCGCGCTGTTTGCCGCACGCCGCGGTAAGCGCATCGTCGAGATGCAGGACTTCGAGGACGCGAAGGACAAGATTTTCATGGGTCCGGAGCGCAAGTCGGCGGTGATCCGCGAAGACGCGAAGCGGGCAACGGCGTACCACGAGTCCGGTCACGCGGTCATTGCGAAGCTGTTGCCGAAGGCGGACCCGGTGCACAAGGTCACGATCATTCCGCGCGGCCGTGCACTCGGCGTCACGTGGCAGCTGCCCGAGCACGACAACGAGACGTACTCGAAGGAGTACCTGCTCGATCGTCTCGCGATCCTGTTCGGCGGCCGTGTTGCCGAGGAGCTGTTCCTGAATCTGATCAGCACCGGCGCCTCGGACGATTTCAACAAGGCGACGTCGACGGCCCGTGCGATGGTGGCGCGCTTCGGCATGACTGACGCCTTGGGACCGATGGTCTACGTCGACGACGAAAACGATGCGTCGCCGTTCGGCCGCGGCTTCACGCGCACCATTTCGGAAGCGACGCAGCAGAAGGTCGACGCGGAAATCCGCGCCGTGCTGGATCAGCAGTACAACCTCGCGAAGCGTTTGCTCAACGAGAACCGCGACAAGGTGGAAGCGATGACGGCGGCGCTGATGGAGTGGGAAACGATCGACGCCGATCAGATCAACGACATCATGGCTGGCCGTCCGCCGCGTTCGCCGAAGAGCACCCCGTCGCCGGGCGACGCGCCTTCGGGCGGCAGCAGCCCGGGCGCTGAAGTCAAGCCGGGCAGCGCTACCGCGCCGGCCTGATCGAGGCCATCTCAGTACACGGGCCGGTGTTAATCGCACCGGCCCGTTTTGTATTTTGGGCTTACGCAATCGGGCCAGCCCCGAGCAGGTTCTAACAAGCGGGGGCTTGTCCAGAACGAATTCGCGTCACCGGCCCCATCAAGCCGGTTGCCAAAAACCGGGTTCACTCAACTTCACGCGCTTTCATCCGTGTCCACTGACGCACCTTCCACACAACACGCCGGGCCGCTGCAATGCGGCCGTTTCACGCTGTCGTTCGAGCGCCCGCTCGTCATGGGCATTCTCAACGTCACGCCTGATTCGTTTTCGGACGGCGGCAACTACATTAAACAGGGCGACGCGCTGCGCCAGGCGGAGCGGATGCTGCTCGACGGTGCGGACCTGATCGACATCGGCGGCGAGTCGACACGGCCCGGTGCGCCGCCCGTCGCACTCGAAGACGAGCTCGCGCGCGTAATTCCGCTGATCGAGCAGTTGCGCGGTGCGAACGTACCGTTGTCAATCGACACATACAAGCCCGAAGTCATGCGCGCTGCGCTTGCTGCCGGCGCCGACATGATTAACGATATCTGGGCCTTCCGGATGCCCGGCGCGATGGATGCGGTACGCGACAGCGCGTGTGCTTTGTGCGCGATGCATATGCTCGGCGAGCCCCGCACGATGCAGGTGGGCGAGCCCGTTTATCGCGACGTCGTCGCGGATGTTCGGACGTTCCTTGTCGAGCGAACGGAAGCGCTGCTACAAGCGGGGGTCGCGCGGCAGCGTCTCGTCGTCGATCCGGGATTTGGCTTCGGCAAGACGGTCGAGCACAATTACACTTTGCTTGCGCATCTGCCCGAGACGGTGCCGGGCGGCGCCTCGCCGCTACCCATTCTCGCGGGCATATCCCGCAAGTCGATGCTCGGTGCGGTAACGGGCCGCACTGTGGCAAGCGAGCGGGTAGCAGCAAGCATTGCAGCCGCGGTGTGTGCGGCTGAACGCGGCGCGTCGATCATTCGTGTACACGATGTCGCGCAAACGGTGGATGCACTGAAGATATGGTCGGCAACGCGTGCCGCGGCGCGCCGCAGCTGACTCCACAAAGAGGAAAACCCATCAAATGACACGGCGCTACTTCGGTACAGATGGCATTCGCGGCAAGGTCGGCGACGCGCCGATCACGCCGGATTTCGTATTGCGGCTCGGCTATGCGGCGGGCAAGGTGCTCGCCGGCGCGGACCGCTGGGCGAAGAGCAGCACGCGCCCGACGGTCCTGATCGGCAAAGACACGCGCGTGTCGGGCTATATGCTCGAAGCCGCGCTCGAGTCGGGCTTTTCGGCGGCGGGCGTCGATGTGATGCTCGCCGGCCCGATGCCGACGCCCGGCGTCGCGTATCTGACGCGCGCGCTGCGGCTCGCGGCCGGCGTCGTGATCAGCGCGTCGCACAACCCGTACTACGACAACGGCATCAAGTTCTTCTCCGCGGACGGCAACAAGTTGCCGGACGAAGTCGAAGCGCAGATCGAGCAGCAGCTCGAACAGCCGCTCGATTGCGCGCCATCCGAGCAACTGGGCAAGGCGAGGCGTCTTGACGACGCGGCCGGCCGCTACATCGAGTTCTGCAAGAGCACGTTCCCGGCGAACTACGACCTGCACGGCATGAAGCTCGTTGTCGATTGTGCGCACGGCGCCGCGTACGACGTCGCGCCGCATGTGTTCCACGAACTGGGCGCGGATGTCGTGCCGATCGGCGTCGCGCCGAACGGTTTCAATATCAACGACGGCGTCGGTGCGACCGCGCCCGATGCGCTGATGCGCGCGGTGCGGGCCAACAACGCGGACCTCGGCATCGCGCTCGACGGCGATGCGGACCGGCTCCAGGTCGTCGATTCGACCGGCCGGCTCTTCAACGGCGACGAACTGCTGTATGTGCTCGTCAAGGATCGCATCTCGACTGACGGCAAGGTCGAAGGCGCAGTCGGCACGCTGATGACCAATATGGCCGTCGAAGTCGCGCTGCAGCGCGAGGGCGTGGAATTCGTGCGCGCGGCGGTCGGCGACCGCTATGTGCTCGAGAAATTGCGCGAGCGCGGCTGGCAACTGGGCGCCGAGGGTTCGGGACACATCCTGTCGCTCGATCGCCATTCAACCGGCGACGGCATCGTATCCGCACTGCTGGTGCTCGCGGCCATGCAGCGCAGCGGCAAGTCGCTCGCGCAGCTGCTCGAAGGCGTGACGCTATTTCCGCAAAAGCTGATCAACGTGCGCATGCAGCCGGGCTCCGACTGGAAGGGCAGCGATGCGATCCGGCGCGCGATCAGCACGGCGCAGGGCGCGCTTAACGGTAGCGGACGCGTACTGATTCGCGCGTCGGGCACCGAGCCCGTGTTGCGCGTCATGGTCGAGGCCGCGCGCGAGCAGGATGCGCTCGAGCACGCGGAAGCAATCGCGGAAGTCGTGCGCCGGGCGACGGCCTGAGCATTTCACCCCGCGCCGCCGCGTCGATCATCGTCGCGCACCTCTCGACCGTCACGGTTTTCGTCAGATAATTTTCACGCTGCGGCCGCCTGTCACAGGCGGCCGTTTGCTTTGTGACGGCATGCCCCATTTTGATGCCGGCTGAAGTTGTCAGCTTCGTCGCAAGCCGCACGAAACCGAACCTTCGACCGGTCAGTCGCGCGTGTTCAGTCTAAACGCTTAGCGAAACCGCACGCTTACGCATACGATCGGTTCGTCTGCGCCTTTCGATTGCGTAATGCGTTTGTCACGTGACTTTCACGGACAGTCACATTACTGTCACAGGGAGACCCTATTCTTCGCGGTGTCGTGTCATCCGCTCACACCACTGGAGGTCTCATGAAATTGATGCAAACCGCGTTCGCTGGCATCGCTGGCGCGCTCTTCGCGATCGCAGCGCATGCAGCAACGGATATTACCGGCGCGGGCAGCACCTTTGCAGCACCGATTTACACGAAATGGGCAGACGCCTATCAGAAGAACGGCGGCGGCAAGGTCAACTACCAAGGCATCGGCTCCTCCGGCGGTATCAAGCAGATCATTGCAAAGACGGTCGATTTTGCCGGTTCGGACGCTCCGCTGAAGGATGACGAACTCGCGAAAGACGGTCTTTTCCAGTTTCCGACGGTCGTCGGCGGCGTGGTGCCCGTCGTCAACCTGCCCGGCGTGAAGGCCGGCGAAATCGTGCTGTCGGGCGAAGTGCTCGGCGACATCTATCTCGGCAAGATCAAGAAGTGGAACGACCCGGCGATCGCCGCGCTGAACCCGAAGGCAAAGCTGCCGGATACGGACATCGCGGTGGTGCGCCGCGCTGACGGTTCGGGCACGAGTTTCATCTGGACGAATTACCTGTCGAAGGTCAACGGCGAGTGGAAGTCGAAGGTCGGCGAAGGCACGACCGTCAACTGGCCGACCGGCACGGGCGGTAAGGGCAACGACGGCGTGGCGGCATTCGTGCAGCGTCTGCCGGGCGCGATCGGCTACGTCGAGTGGGCGTACGCGAAGCAGAACCACATGACGTACACGGCGATGAAGAACACGTCGGGCGCGGTGGTCGAACCAAAGACGGAAACCTTCAAGGCAGCGGCGGCTGGCGCTGACTGGTCGAAGACGTTCTACCAGATCCTGACGGACGAGCCGGGCAAGGACGCATGGCCGGTCGTCGGCGCGACGTTCGTGCTGCTGCACTTGACGCAGGACAAGCCGGCCGAAGGCACGGAAACGCTGAAGTTCTTCGACTGGGCGTTCAAGAACGGCGGCCAGGCTGCAACGGATCTGGACTACATTTCGCTGCCGGCATCGGTGGTCGAGCAGATCAAGTCGCAGTGGAAGACGAAGGTGAAGGACGCTTCGGGCAAGGCGCTCGCAGCGGAGTAATCTGAAACAGAGCGAGGCCGGGATGCGAATGCGCCCCGGCCGAGCCAGACACCGCGGGGTTATCCTCACGGTTGACTGCGCGGCTCCCGGCGCGGTCGCGTAGTTTCGCGTAAGTTGGCAAGTCAGGTCGATAACCCGATTGGCAAAATAATCGGTCGAGGCGGTGGTTGGCCGTCAGCCCGTAAGCAACCCGCATTGCATCGAGGTGCGGGCATGCGGTAACCCGCAGTACCCGCTGTCCGGCATCCCGCCGCGCGGCATCCGGAAACAGTTTCGACAGGCTCCCATGTCCGACATTCCAATTGTGTCGAACCCGCCAGGCAGCGCAGCGCAGCAGAAAGCGCCCAGCCGCTCCGGCGACGTTATCTTCGGCGGCCTTGCGCGGCTTGCCGCTATCGTTACCTTATTGTTGCTCGGTGGCATTATTGTGTCGCTGATCATCGCGTCGCTGCCGACCATCGAGAAGTTCGGCCTGAGCTTCCTGTGGACCGCCGACTGGGATCCACCCTCCGAGCAGTTCGGCGCGCTGGTGCCGATTTACGGCACGATCGCGACGTCGATCATTGCGCTCATTATCGCGGTGCCGGTCAGCTTCGGCATTGCGCTGTTTCTTACCGAATTGTCTCCCGCGTGGCTGCGCCGGCCGCTCGGCATCGCGATCGAACTGCTCGCCGCGATTCCATCGATCGTCTACGGTATGTGGGGTCTGCTCGTCTTCGCGCCGATCTTCGCGACGTGGTTCGAAAAGCCGCTCGGCACGCTGCTCTCGGGCGTGCCGATCATCGGTGCGCTGTTCAAGGGCGCGCCGATCGGTATCGGCATTCTGTGCGCCGGGGTGATTCTCGCGATCATGATCATCCCGTACATCGCCTCGGTGATGCGCGACGTGTTCGAAGTCACGCCCGTCCTGCTGAAGGAATCGGCATACGGCATCGGCTGCACGACGTGGGAAGTGATGTGGAAAATCGTGCTGCCGTTCACGAAGAACGGCGTGATCGGCGGCATCATGCTGGGCCTTGGGCGCGCGCTCGGTGAGACGATGGCGGTGACGTTCGTGATCGGCAATACGAACCTGCTCGACAACGTGTCGCTGTTCTCGCCGGGCAACAGCATCACGTCGGCGCTCGCCAACGAGTTCGCCGAAGCGGGGCCGGGCCTGCATACCGCGGCGCTGATGGAACTCGGTCTGATCCTGTTCGTCATCACGTTCATCGTGCTCGCGATTTCCAAACTGATGCTGCTGCGTCTCGAGAAAGGGGAGGGCACGAAGCGATGAGCCAACCTCTGAACATGCCGGGCATGGCCGATCCGGCCACGCTCGAGCGGACCCGCAACAAGCTGCAGAAGCGCCGTCGGGTCACCAACGCGGTGGCGCTCACGATGTCGCTGGCGGCAATGGCGTTCGGCCTGCTGTGGCTGATCTGGATTCTCTACACGACGCTGCGCCTCGGTGTCGGCGGCCTCTCGATCGATCTGTTCACGCAGTCGACGCCGCCGCCGAACACCGATGGCGGCGGTCTCGCGAACGCGATCGTCGGCAGCCTGCTGATGTGCGTGCTGGCCACGGTGATCGGCACGCCGATCGGCATCATGGCCGGCGTCTATCTCGCCGAATACGGCCAGAAGGGTGCGCTTGCGAGCATCACGCGCTTTATCAACGACATCCTGCTGTCGGCGCCGTCGATCGTCGTCGGGCTGTTCGTGTATGCGCTCGTGGTTGCGAAGATGGGGCATTTCAGCGGCTGGGCCGGTGTCGTCTCGCTCGGTCTGCTGCAAATTCCGATCGTGATCCGCACGACCGAGAACATGCTGAAGCTCGTGCCGAACGCGCTGCGTGAAGCGGCCTTCGCGCTCGGCACGCCGAAGTGGAAGATGGTGCTGTCGATCACGCTGAAGGCGTCGCTCGCGGGCATCGTGACCGGCGTGCTGCTCGCGGTCGCGCGTATCGCGGGCGAAACCGCGCCGCTGCTCTTCACGGCGCTGTCCAATCAGTTCTTCACGTGGGACATGAACCAGCCGATGGCGAACCTGCCCGTCACGATCTTCAAGTTCGCGATGAGCCCGTTTGCGCAATGGCAGTCGCTCGCATGGGCGGGCGTGTTCCTCATTACGCTCGGCGTGCTTGGGTTGAATATCCTCGCGCGTACGATCTTCTCGAATAAGTAAGGGCGGAGCGATCCGATGAACATGGCAGAAAGTCACCTGAATCCCATCGAACGCCCGGCCGCGCCGGCCGGTTTCGATCCCGCCCAGCACGGCCAGGCGCATGCGCCTTCGCGGCCCAAGATCGAAGTCAACAATCTGAACTTCTTCTACGGCAAGTATCACGCGCTGAAGAACATCAACCTGCATATTCCCGAAGGCAAGGTGACCGCGTTCATCGGCCCGTCGGGTTGCGGCAAGTCGACACTGCTGCGCACGTTCAACAAGATGTACGCGCTCTATCCGGAGCAGCGCGCCGAAGGCGAGATCCTGATGGACGGCGAAAACCTGCTCACGACGAAGCGCGACATTTCGCTGCTGCGCGCGCGCATCGGCATGGTGTTCCAGAAGCCGACGCCGTTCCCGATGTCGATCTACGACAACATCGCGTTCGGCGTGAAGATGTTCGAGACGCTCACGCGCTCGGAAATGGACGACCGCGTCGAATGGGCGCTCACGAAAGCGGCGCTGTGGAACGAAGTGAAAGACAAACTGGGCCAGAGCGGTTACGGCCTGTCGGGCGGTCAGCAGCAGCGTCTGTGCATTGCGCGCGGCATTGCGATCCGTCCGGAAGTGCTGCTGCTCGACGAGCCGTGCTCGGCGCTCGATCCGATTTCGACGGGCCGTATCGAAGAGCTGATCGCCGAGCTCAAGAGCGATTACACGGTGGTCATCGTGACGCACAACATGCAGCAGGCCGCACGTTGTTCGGACTACACTGCTTACATGTACCTCGGCGAATTGATCGAGTTCGGCGACACCGAAAAGATCTTTATCAAGCCGGTACGTAAGGAAACCGAAGACTACATCACCGGCCGTTTCGGTTGATGGCCACGAGCCAAGCGCAAGGGAGTACGTCATGTCCGATAAACACCTGTCCAGCCAGTTCGACGCCGACCTGAACCTGCTTTCGTCGAAGGTGCTCGAAATGGGCGGCCTCGTCGAAGCGCAGATCGTCGACGCAATGAACGCGCTCAACCACTTCGACCTCGAGATCGCCGAAAAGGTGATCGCGGCTGAAGACCGTCTGAACGTGATGGAAGTCGAAATCGACGAAGAGTGCAGCAATATCATCGCGCGCCGCCAGCCGGCCGCACGCGACCTGCGCCTGCTGCTCGCCATTTCGAAGACCATCACGAATCTCGAGCGCGCCGGCGACGAAGCCGAGAAGATCGCGAAGCGCACGAAGCGCCTGATGGAAGACGGCGCATCGCGCACGATCAATATCGCCGAGATCAAGCTGTCGGGCGAAATGGCCGTATCGATCCTGCGCCGCGCACTCGATGCGTTCGCGCGTCTCGATACGGTGGCGGCCGCGCAGATCGTGCGCGACGACAAGGCGATCGACGAGGAATTCCGCGCCTTCGTGCGCAAGCTGATCTCGTACATGACTGAAGATCCGCGTTCGATTTCGGTGGGCCTCGATTTCCTGTTCATCGCGAAAGCGATCGAGCGGATCGGCGACCACGCAAAGAACATTGCGGAATTCATCATTTACATCGTGAAGGGCACGGATGTGCGGCACAAGTCGCGCGACGCGCTCGAGCGAGAGGCGCTCAGCTGACACGCTAGCCATTCATTGTGCTTAGCCGATGTGCTCAGCGATGTGTCAACTGAGGCCCCTGATCGATTTCTGTTAAGAGCTCACGAGGCACCGATGCCCAGCAGTATTCTTATCATCGAAGACGAACCCGCGATTTCCGAACTGATCTCGGTCAATCTTCAACACGCAGGACACTGCCCGATCCGCGCCTACAACGCGGAACAGGCGCAAAACCTGATTAGCGATGTGTTGCCCGATCTCGTCCTGCTCGACTGGATGCTGCCGGGCAAATCGGGCATTGCCTTCGCCCGCGACCTGCGCAACAACGAACGCACGAAGCATATTCCGATCATCATGCTGACCGCGCGCGGCGACGAGCAGGACAAGGTGCTCGGCCTCGAAATCGGCGCCGACGATTATGTGACGAAGCCGTTTTCGCCGAAGGAACTGATGGCGCGTATCAAGGCGGTGTTGCGCCGCCGTGCGCCGCAGCTAACCGAAGATGTCGTCGCGATCAACGGCCTGAAGCTCGATCCGTCCACGCATCGCGTCGCCGCGCATGCGCAGGGCAGCGAGATCAAGCTCGATCTCGGGCCGACCGAATTCCGTCTGCTGCACTTCTTCATGACGCATCCGGAGCGCGTGCACAGCCGCACGCAACTGCTCGACCAGGTGTGGGGCGACCACGTCTTCGTCGAAGAACGGACGGTCGACGTGCATATCAAGCGTCTGCGCGCCGCGCTCAAACCGGCCGGTTGCGATGCTATGATTGAAACCGTTCGCGGCAGCGGTTATCGGCTCGCGAAAAGCGCTTAAGCGTTTCCCCTCTCCCACGGCGAAAGACGTACAGAACGCGCAGGCTGCGCGCGCCTTAAGCGCAGCTCCCGGTTACTTCTTCGATCGCTGAACATGAACACCATCTGGGCGCGCTCCCTTGTTTCGCTCGTGTTGCTCGCTGTTCTGTGCACAGCGGTCGGCGCGATCGCGGGCGTCAAGGCGGCGCTGATTTTCGCGATCGTCGTGCTGCTCGCGCAGGGTATTTTCAGTACGTTTCACAAGCAGCAGCTATGGCGTCTGCTCGATGCGCCCGTGTACGGCGAAGTGCCGAGCGCGCCTGGCATCTGGGGCGAAATCTACTACCGGCTGCATAAGCTCGCGAAGCGCTGGCATGCGCAGGTGCGGCAGGTCGAGCAGCAGCACTCGCGTTTTATTCAGGCCATCCAGGCATCGCCGAACGGCGTCGCGATGCTTGACGATCATGACCAGATCGAATGGTGCAACGCGATTTCCGAGGTGCATTTCGGGCTGGATGCGAAGCGCGATTTGCGCCAGCACATCACGCATCTCGTACGTCAGCCCGACTTCGTCCGCTATCTGAACTCGCACCGGTACGAAGAGATGCTGATCATGCGCGGCATGGGCGAGCGGCGGCAGAACGTGCTGTCGGTGCAGGTGTTCCCCTACGGCGAAAATCGCAAGCTCGTGCTGTCGCAGGATATTACCGAGCTCGAGCGCACGGACTCGATGCGTCGCGATTTCGTCGCGAACGTATCGCACGAGTTGAAGACGCCGCTCACAGTGCTCTCCGGCTTTCTCGAAACGATGCGCGAGCTGCCGCTCAACGACGCCGAACGCGCGCGCTATCTCGAACTGATGGAGCAGCAGGCGTCGCGCATGCAGCACATCGTGCGCGACCTGCTCGTGCTCGCGACGCTCGAAGGCGACGGCAAGCCGCCGAGCGAGCAGATGGTCGATATGCGCGCGGTGCTGCGGCATCTGAAGGACGACGCGGAATCGCTATCGGCGGGCCGTCATCGCATTTCGTTCGACATCGATGAAGGCTTAACGGTGACCGGTGTCGAGACCGAGATTCTGAGCGCGCTCGGCAATCTGGTGACGAACGCAATCCGTTATACGCCCGATGGCGGATCGATTCACGTGAACTGGCACGTGCATGGCGCGCAGGCAACGTTCACGGTGATCGATAGCGGTCTCGGCATTCCCGCGGCCGATATCCCACGCCTGACGGAGCGCTTCTATCGCGTCGACCGCAGCCGTTCGCGCGACACGGGCGGCACGGGCCTCGGGCTCGCCATCGTCAAGCACGTGCTGCAGCGGCACGATGCGCAACTCGAAGTGAAGAGCGAAGAAGGGCGCGGCAGCACGTTCACTGCGCGCTTTCCTGCATTCAGGACGGCGCGCCGGCAGCCGGCGCCGGCCTGAGCGAGCCGGCGCCCAGCCGGCTACCGGCTGTGGACTGCGAATACTACGAACAGAACTTCGTCAACAGACTCATCTGCGCGTTGCGCGACGACTTGCCCGGCCGGCGCCGGCGATAGTGCCCGTCGGTTTGCATGAGCCATGCGGACTGGTTGTCGCCGAGGAAGGCCGACAGCCCTTCCGCAATCACGCGCCGCTTCAGACGGCGGTTATTGATCGGGAACGCAACCTCGACGCGGCGGAAGAAATTGCGGTCCATCCAGTCGGCGCTCGACAGATAGACCTGTTCCTTGCCGCCGTCGTAGAAGTAGAAGATGCGATGGTGCTCGAGAAAGCGCCCGACGATCGAGCGCACCGTGATGTTCTCCGACAGCCCGGGCACGCCCGGCTGCAACGCACACACGCCGCGCACGATCAGGTCGATCTTCACGCCCGCCTGCGACGCTTCATACAACTCGGTGATCACGGTCGGCTCGAGCAGCGCGTTCATTTTCGCGACGATGCGCGCGCGCTTGCCGGCCCGCGCGTGCTCGGCCTCGTTGCGAATCGCTTCGACGAGACGCGGATGCAGCGTGAACGGCGACTGCCACAGTTCGTGCAACGAGAGCTCGCCGCCGATGCCGGTCAGTTGCTGGAACACGTGATGCACGTCTTCGCAGATCTTCTGATCGGCCGTCATCAACCCGAAGTCGGTATAAAGACGCGCGGTGCGCGGATGGTAATTGCCGGTGCCGAGGTGCACATAGCGTTTGAGCGTCGACTTGCCGGCCTCGGACACGCGCCGCACGATCAGCATCATTTTCGCATGGCACTTGTGGCCGACCACGCCATACACGACATGCGCGCCGACCGCTTCGAGCTGCGACGCCCAGTTGATGTTCGTTTCCTCGTCGAAGCGCGCGAGCAGTTCGACGACCACGGTCACTTCCTTGCCGTTGCGCGCCGCCTGCATCAGCGCGTCCATCAGCGGCGAATCGGTGCCGGTGCGATAGATGGTCTGCTTGATCGCGACCACGTTCGGGTCTTTCGCGGCCTGCAGCAGCAGTTCGAGCACTGGCTGGAAGCTTTCGTACGGGTGATGGAGCAGCACGTCGCCCTGATCGATCACGTCGAACAGGTTCGCGCTCGTGGCGATTTGCAGCGGTGTCGCCGGAATGTGCGGGACAAACTTGAGGTCCGGACGATCGACCATCTCGGGCAACTGCATGAGCCGCACGAGATTGACCGGGCCATCGACGCGGTAGCAGTCTTTCGCCGACAGCCCGCTTTCGTCGAGCAGGCGCTGCACCAGGTGCTCGGGCGTATCGGCCGATACCTCGAGCCGCACCGCGTTGCCGAGATGCCGTGCCGGCAGTTCGCCCTGCAGCGCGACGCGCAGGTTCGTGATTTCGTCCTCGTCGACGAAAAGCTCGCTGTTGCGCGTGATCCGGAACTGGTTGCAGCTGCGCACCATGAGATTCGGGAACAGCTCGTTGACGAAACGCTGCATCAGCGAGCTCAGCAGCACGAAGCCGTGCGGATAGCCGGACAGCTCCTGCGGCATGCGCACGAGCCGCGGCAGCGCGCGCGGCGCCTGCACGATGCCCATCACCGCCTGGCGGCCGAATGCATCCTTGCCCTCGAGCTCGACGACGAAGTTCAGGCTCTTGTTCAGCACGCGCGGAAATGGATGTGCGGGATCGAGGCCGATCGGCGTGAGCACCGGCAGCAATTCGTCGACGAAATAGCTGCGCGCCCATTCGGTTTGCGCATCGCTCCACGCTTCGGTGCTGTGAAAATAGATGCCTTCCTCTTCGAGCGCGGGCAGGACCGTTTCGTGCAGCATGGTGTACTGGCGGTGCACGAGTTTTTGCGCGCGTTCCGCCACGAGATCGTACACATGCTGCAGCGACATGCCGTCCGGAGACAGCGCGCCGGGATTGTCGCGCATCTGTTCCTGCAATCCGGCCATGCGGATTTCAAAGAACTCGTCGAGGTTGCTGCTGGTGATGCAGATAAAGCGTAGACGTTCGAGCAACGGAACGGCCGGATCGGCGGCCTGCGCGAGTACGCGCTCGTTGAAACCCAGAATGCCCAGCTCGCGATTCAGAAGAGGGTAGCGGATGGACATCGGCAGCGGCGATGATGCGCAATAGGATTCGAAAGGACGCTCGGAAATTCTCACAGAATGATGGTATTTTTGTGACGTTTACACATCTATCAAATTTTATCGCTAACTGACCCACGTGTCGCAAATATGACGCAGGTATTTGCGAACATGTCCCGGACGACCGTCCGCGAGGTGACATGATGGGAACCAGTATGCTTAAAATGGCGCCTTTCAACAGGGCGGACGTAGCGATGAACGTGTCGTCCGCGCGCATGGAGTCCTCACAATCGATGGCCAATAATCCGCCATTGCTCGCATCGGTCGATCTCGGTTCGAACAGCTTTCGCCTGATCGTGGGGCGTGTCGAGGAGACCGAGGCGGGCAGCCAGATCTACCAGGTCGACGCCTTGCGCGAACCGGTGCGGCTCGCTGCCGGCCTCTCGCGCGACAAGATGCTCGATCGCGCGTCGCAGGTGCGCGGCTGGGACGCGCTGCGGCGGTTCGGCGAACGGTTGCGCGATTTTCATCCCGATCATGTGCGGGCTGTCGCCACCAATACGCTGCGCGTCGCGAAAAACGCGGGCGAATTTCTTGCGGAAGCGGAGGCGGCGCTCGGTTTTCCGATCGAAGTGATCGCGGGACGCGAGGAAGCGCGGCTCATCTACGCGGGTGCCGCACACTCGGTGCCGGCGAGCGCGGGCAAGCGGCTCGTCGTCGATATCGGCGGCGGTTCGACGGAATTCATCATCGGCTCGCATTACACGCCGATCAAGATGGAAAGTCTCTATATCGGCTGCGTGAGCCATAGCCGTGCATTCTTTCCGGCCGGCAACGTCGACGAATACACGATGCGCCAGGCGGAGCTTGCCGCGTCGCGCGAAATCCAGATCATCTCCTCGGACTATAAAAAGACCGGCTGGGAGCAGGCCATCGGCTCGTCGGGCACCGCGCGTGCGCTTGCGGAACTGGTCGAGGGTAATGGCTTCAACGATGCGGGCGTCACGCATGGCATTTCGCGGGTCGGCCTCGAGCGTCTGAAGCGGGCGCTGATCAAGGCGGAAAACGTCAACCGGCTGAAGCTGATTGCGCTCAAGCCCGATCGCATTCCGGTGCTCGCGGGCGGCCTGTCGATCATGCTGGCCGTGTTCGAAGAGCTCGACATCGAGTATGTGGACACGACCGACGGCGCGCTGCGCCTTGGCGTGTTGTACGACCTGCTCGGGCGCTCGCAGCACCAGGACATGCGCACGATTACGGTCGAAGGCTTTATGCGGCGCTACGGCGTCGATCGCGCGCAGGCCGGCCGTATCGGCGAACTGGCTGTACGCTTCTACGATCAGCTCGACGAGCCGGACCCGGAACGCCGCGAAGAAAACCGCATGTTCCTCGGCTGGGCGGCGGCGCTGCACGAAATCGGGCTATCGATCTCGCATAGCGCCTATCACAAGCATTCCGCTTATATCGCGAGCAATGCGGATATGCCGGGTTTCTCGCGCACCGATCAGGCGCGCGTCGCGGCGCTCGTGCTCGGCCATGCGGGTAAGCTCGGCAAGCTCGCGCAGACGCGCGATGTGGAATGGCCGCTGCTGTTCTGTTTGCGTCTTGCGGCGTTGCTGTGCCGGCGCCGCGCCGATGTCGGGCTGCCCGAGATCATGGTCGCGCAGGCGAATGGCGGTTACGAAGTGCGTCTGCCGAATGCGTGGGTGGCGAACAATCCGTTGACCGACTACAGCCTGAGTCAGGAAGCGGCGGAGTGGGAGAAGATCCGCACGCCGTACCGGGTGGTTTATACGGATGACTAAAGAGCCGGGAAGCGAGACGGACAAGCGCCTGAGAAGCGAGCCTGAGAAGTGAGCCTGAGAAACAACAAGCCTGAGAAACAACAAGCCTGATAAGCGGACGAACCAGCACAAGAGCGGGCGATAGCCGCTCGCAGTGATCAGGTCAGATAGCGAAATGGCCCGGCAAAAGTCAATTGCCGGGCCATTTTTGTTTCGCGCACGCATGTGCGCTTTTATGCGCGCGTTTATCTGTGCTCGCGTGCGCGATGTTAGCGCTTGCTTGCCGCGAATGCGCGACCAGCCGCGGCACTTTGCTCAATCAGCGCATTAGCGCGGCGCTGCGTCGCTGAGGAAGTGGCGTGCGTAGCGCGCATTGATTTCCGACAGACGGAAGAGCGTCAGGAAGTCGGCCGCGTTGAAGTCAGGATCCCAGGCCGGCGCGCCGCAAATCTTCGCGCCAAGACGCAGGTAACCCTTGATCAGCGGCGGCGGCGCGACCTTTGCGCCCGTTTGCAGATCGTCATACGGCAGCGGCGTATGCGGAAACGCGCGGTATTCCGGCGCGGTCAGCTCCGAGTCGCGCAGCGACTTGTACAGGTTTGCCGCGTAGTGGCCGCCGTCGCCCATCGGTACGCTCGCGCAGCCGAGCATGGTCTCGTAGCCGTTGTGCTGCATGTACGAGGCGAGGCCGGCCCACAGCGACATGATCACCGAGCCGCTGCGGTAGTCGGCATGCACGCACGAACGGCCGACTTCGACCATTTTCGAGCGCAGATGGGTGAGGCGCGAGACATCGAATTCGCCTTCCGCGTAGAGGCGGCCGATACGCGCCGCCTGGTGCGGCGGCAGCACGCGGTAGGTGCCGACCACTTGCAGCGTGTCGAGGTCGCGGACCGTCAGATGATCGCAATACGCATCGAATGCGTCGACGTCGAGGCCGGCCGGGCCCGACAGGCGCGCGCCCATTTCGTCGGCGAACACGCGGTAACGCAGACGCTGCGCTTCGCGAAGTTCCTCGTCGGAGCGGACCCACGACACTTGCAGACGGTGTTGCGGGGTGACCGTTTCCTCGGTGCGTGGGAGACGGCGGCGCGGCTCAAGCGGGATCGAAGCGAAGGGCAGAGTGGGCGTCGGCAGTTCTCGCATTGTGGCGTTCCTGATCGAAAAGGTGAGCATTCCTCTTTGCTCGCCAATGTAGTAATGAGCAGTGACGTTTGCGTGGCGATGCTGTGACGATTCGATGACTTCGCGTAAGGTTGACACACTGCTGTTCGTATGGTTTCAGAATGGGCGGTGGTCTGAAGAAATGCCGTCTGATCAGATCAGATCGGGGCTGATCGCGGCGCGTAGCACGGCTTCGAGATCGCCGTTGCGTTCGCGGCTCTCTATCCACCAGATGCCGCCTTTCCTGATCGCCCAGCTGTCGCCGTTCTTCGCGACGAGGCGCGCGGCGACATGGCCGAGCGTCGGCTGATGCCCGACCACGACGACGGTCGGTGCGACGCCGTCCGGCCAGCCGGCCGCGCCGAGCACGTCGGACGCGCTCGCGTCGGGGGCGATCTCGCGGACGACGCGATATTGATCGGTCAGTGCTTCGACGGTCTGAATGGTGCGCGTGGCGGGGCTGACGATAATCACCGCGTCGTCATCGATGCGCGCGCGCAGCCATTTCGCGCCGGCCTGTGCCTGCTTGCGGCCGCGCGCCGTCAGTTGGCGGGCGAGATCGCTCGATGCGGTGTCTTCTGCTTCGGCGTGACGCCAGAGAATCAGGTTCATTGCATGTCTCCATCAGCTTGAATGTGCTTCACAGGGCGAGCTTCAAAGCGGCCGGTCGAAAGGCAATGTCGCATGCGCGATGCCGGACAGGCAAGGAGGGGGAGGGGTGTTGCGGGAGGCCGACGCGGGGAAAATCGGTCTGCAAAGTACTTCGCGCCGTGCCGCGCGACAGACCTGGAAGGGTGGCGATGGAAAAGAAAAAGGGTTTGGCGTGAGCCAAACCCTTGATTCCTTTGGTCGGAGCGAAAGGATTCGAACCTTCGACCCTCTGATCCCAAATCAGATGCGCTACCAGGCTGCGCTACGCTCCGACGAGCCGAGCATTCTATCCGGCTTTCGTGTCGACCGTCAAATCCGGGATCGTATTCGCGCCGGGCGTACGCGAAACGGCGGTGCGCATCGCCCGGCGACAAGGAAAAACTTCAGGACAAAACTTCTGCCGCGTGGTCCCGCTATATCGTCCCCATCAGCAGCAGCACGATCACGACAACCAGCACGACGCCGATGATGCCGGTCGGCTGGTAGCCCCAGCCGCGGCTGTACGGCCAGCTGGGAAAGGCGCCGATCAGCAGCAGGATCAGCACGATCAGCAGGATGGTTCCGAGCGTCATGTTGTTTCTCCCTTGATGTCTTATGACCTGCCCACGCGATGTTTCGGCGAACCGTCGCGCCCGGCCGCATTGAAGCGGCGCGCGGACACGCAGTCGGTATATGGATCGAACGGCACGGTGGTGGGCGATGCCGCGCTGTCCAATGACGATGGATCAGCAAGGCGTGTGCCCACCGGATGGTGCGGTGCGGGAAGTGAGCGGCGTGCCGCATCGGAATCGCAGCGGAAACAGAGTAAGGGCGAGGCGGCGGCGCGAGCGCGCGGCACGCGCGAACAAAAACGCGCGCCGCGCGAACAGAAAGTAGCAGAAGCGAAAGCGGCGATTCGCCTAATGCTTGCGATGCATCCAGTCGAGCATGTGATGCTCGGCGAGCCAGTGATGCATCATGCCTTCCCCGTTGTGCTCGCGCCGATAGCTTCTCGATTCGAAAACCGACAGCGCGACGAGCACCAGCAAGCCGACGCCAAGACCCACCAGGCCGGCAATTGATTCGGCATCCATGGCAGCCTCCTCGGGCCATCGTGGCCCTGACTAGCTATGCCTACATAGTAGGTCAGACGCGGCGAACTACCGAATGCGCGTGCCGGTGTTCGAGGCGTCGGCCGAAAGCGGCCACCGTTGTTCAGCGACCGTCGCGTGACGGCCTTTGCGGGTAGACTCTAACCCCACATTGAAATGTTTCGAGTCGAGCCTACGAATATCCATGAAGCGCACTTTTCTGCTTGCCCTGACACTCTCGGCCCTCGCGGGCTGCACCGATGACGTGACGTTGCATCATCACAGACCGCCGCAAGACCCGGCCGACTATCACGGCGTGCCGACCGACGACCGGCCGCCGCAAATCATCAACGCACCGGACGCGGCGCCCCAATAAACGCGAACATCGCGCACGGAGCGGCTCCGCGATGTTGCGCAAGAGGCATGTGGAAGAAACACATTACAGCGCTTACGCCGTCTCTGGTCCGATACCGCGCTCGACACGCGGCACATAGCGCGCAAGCGTGACCCCGCGTGCCGCCATGAAAACCAGCAAGGCGGCCCACAATCCGTGATTGCCGCCCGGGCCGGCGAACGCCCACGACGCGGCGACAAACACGGCAAGCGATACGACCATCGACATCATCAGTTCGCGTGTGCGCGTCGCGCCGATAAAGACGCCGTCGAGCAGAAAACCCCACACCGAAACAATCGGCGACAAAGCGGCCCAGCCGAGGTACGTTTTCGCGGACTCGCGCACGGCCGGCTGATCGGTCAACTGCGCGATGACCCATCCGCCCCCGATCCAGTAAGCGAACGAAAACGCGAGCGCGCCGATCGCCGACCATAACAGCGTGACCTGCACGGCGCGGCGAAACGCGTGGCGATCGCGCGCGCCGAGCGCCGCGCCGACGAGCGCTTCGGCCGCGTGCGCGAAGCCGTCGAGTCCGTACGACATGAAGGTCTGAAAGTTGAGCAGCAGTGCGTTCGCGGCAAGCGTCGCATCGCCCTGTCGCGCGCCCAGATGCGTGAACCACGCATACGACGACAGCAGGCACAGCGTGCGCACGAAGATGTCGCGATTGATCGCAATGAGCCGTTTGAGCGCAGCGCCATCGAACAGTTCGCTGCGCGCAATCGCGGGCAGGCCGTGCGGCCGCATGCGCCACAACAGCCACGCGCCGAATGCGAAGCCGAGTGCGTCGGCGGTCGCCGTCGCCGCGCCGATGCCCGCCACGCCCCAATCGAAGCGATACACGTAGAGCAGCACGGCCGCAATGTTGACCGTATTGATCAACACCTGCGTGATGAGCGCGAGCCGTACGCGTTGCGTACCGAGCAGCCAGCCGAGCACGACATAGTTCGCCAACGCGAACGGCGCGGCCCAGATGCGCGCGTGACAGTACGCTCGCGCATGCTGCTGCACGGCGGCGCTGCCGCCAAGCGCGCGAATGGCGTATTCGATCAGCGGTGATTGCATGGCGAGCACAGCCGCGCCGATCGCGAATGCAAGCAGCAGCGCTCGCACGACGTTGCTTCGCACACCCGCGCGGTCGTCCGCGCCGAACGCCTGCGCGACGAGCCCGGTCGTGCCCATGCGCAGAAAGCCGAAGCCCCAGAACACGAAGTTGAAGAAGAGTCCGCCGAGCGCGACGCCGCCGAGATACGAGGCGTTCGCCAGATGGCCGGCGACGGCGGTGTCGACTGCGCCGAGAATCGGTTGCGTCAGATTCGCGAGGACAATGGGAAACGCGAGCGCGAGTACGCGCCGATGCCAACGCACCGGCAACGCAGGCGCGCCGGATGACGCTGGCGTGTCATGTGAAGCGGCGTTCAACGGTCAACCGGGTTCGACGCGCGCATTCAACCGCGCTCCTGCACGCACACCCACGGCGACACGACGACCGCCCACAGCTCCGGATCGCGCGCGGCGAAATCGGCGGCCGTGTTCGCCTGCACGCGTTCGACGAGTCCGGACGCGAGCCACTGGCTCACTTGCGCGGTGTCGTCGTTTGCGATCGCTTCGGCAACGCTCACGAGGTCGAGATCGCGCGCCACGCGCAACAGCATGCCGCGCGCGAAAAAGCGCTCGAGCTCCGACCAGCCGATCTTCGCGGTTTCGCCGAGCAGCTTGGCGTACAGCGGACTTTGCGGCGGGCCTTGCGGTGTATCGGGACTGGACATCGGATTGCGCGGGAAGCGTGTGCAGTGTGGGAATCGGTCGACGACTTTCGGGCGTTACTATAAACCATCGTGGCCGGCTCGATCGTCGAACCCGCGGTCACACGTACCGATACACGTGCCGATACGCGCATCGCGTCGCTCGATGCAGCGAGCCGATACGCATCGAATGCTCAGTCGAAACAAAAGCAACGGCTGGGTGCGCTCGCGTACCAAATCGAGCATGTCGGTTTAATGACGGATGTTGCGTACGACGCATGCCGGCGCGGGCCGCATCGAACAGCGATCGAACCACGCATACGAATCGAGATGCCCATTTCATGCGGGTCTTCAAGCAATCGGCATTCCGATGAACAAATACGCGGCCATGCAATGTGAGTTGATTCGGTTTCCAAAGCGAGCGCGATGCCGCCTATCCTGATTTCGATCCGTGCGCCGACTCACATTTCTCGATCAATTAATCGATTGCACGCATATAGGGCCGTTGCTAGATTTCGTTTCGGCGCATGGTAAACCGGTCCTTTGCCGATATGCGCCGAACCCCCGTTAGCCCGGCCTCGTGCCGGGCCTTTTTTTGGTTGCGCGCGCATGCATCTTTTCGAAAAACGGGCTTTTTGAAGGGCTCCGAGCATGACCGCGAGGTCGTAAGAAGGGTGCGCGCCTCCGCTCACGCACCCGGCTCGCGACGTCACTGCTTGCAGCGAACCACCATCGAACGATTCTTGACGTTTGCGCCCAAGATGCCGCCGAGCGACCCGCCCGAGGTCGCGCCGTTGTCGACGTCCTTCGAGATCACCTCATAGCCGTAAGCGCCGCACACTTCGCCCGCGCGCTGATAGCATTCGCCCCAGTTCGAGCTCGCATCGCTGCCGCTGCAGTTGATCGCGAAGCCGGTATCGCCGTTCGGCAGATAAGTCATGGTCGTCGAACTCGCGCAGCCGGCAAGCGCCGCCACGGCGGAGATCGAAAGGCCCGCTGCCATCGCGCGCGCCGCTGCCAATACGGTATTCATTCCACGTTCCTCGCTGTTATCCAATAGTCGACACGGCCTCGCGCCGTATCTGCGTTTTCCTTTCCCATGGAGCCCGCCGCGGGGCACCGGGTTCCCGCCGGCGGGTTCCGACGGCGGAATAAGGCGCCGCGCAAGCGCGGCTCGTGTGTCCCTCTCGCGCGAACGTTTGCGCGCCGCCTTCAAGCCCGACGCGCGATGCCCATTGGCGCTGTCAGCGCGGCGGCAGGGAACGCGACGGGTCGATCGAGCGGCCGTCGTAACGGAGCTCGAAATGCAGCATCACGCGGTCGTTGTCGGTGTCGCCCATTTCCGCGATCTTCTGACCTTGCTGCACGCTCTGTCCTTCCTTTACGAGCAGCGCGCGATTGTGCGCGTACGCGGTCAGGTAGTCGGCGTTGTGCTTGATGATCAGCAGATTGCCGTAGCCGCGCAGACCGTTGCCCGCATACACGACGGTGCCCGACGCGGCCGCGACGACCGGCGTACCGGCTGTGTCGGCGATGTCGATGCCCTTCGAGTTCTTGCCGTCGAAGCGGTGGATCACGGTGCCGGCCGCAGGCCACACGAGCGAGATCGGCGGCGCGTTCGCGACATTCACCGGCGCGTCGGCTGCCGCGCCGTTTGGCGTGGCGGCGCTGCTTCGGCTGCGCGTGCTCGCGGTCGACGTGGCGCCCGACGTGGTAGCCGCCGCTGTGCCGGCGGGCGGTGCGACGCGCAGCACCTGGCCTACTTCGATCGAATCCGGATTCGACAGATTGTTCCAGCGCACGATGCTCGACACCGGCTGCCGGTTATCGCGCGCGATCTTCGTCAGCGTGTCACCCCGTTCGACACGGTAAAACCCCGGCCCCACCGGAGCGGAGCCGCATGCGGCCAGCACTGCGACTACCGTTGCGACCAGGGGGGCGCAGACGAGCCGTCTCATTCTTGTTGTCAACATTGGACCTCGCAAAACCGTCGCCGCGCGATGGCCGGCAATTTCCGCTTACTGATGACCGGAACTGTCGGCGCGCTAATGTCGTACCAACACGCGGCCAAAAAGAAAACGCCTGATTCTAACGGTTTTGCACTGCAGCACAGAAAAATCGGCGCCATGCGCGGAGGTCTCATCGCCCGCGCATGCGCGCAACTCGTTTCAATGCGCCCGATATGCGCAATGCGGTTAGCGGTGAATACTGCAGACGATTCGCCGCCTTACGGCAACGAGCCAACCGAGATGCGCAGCGCCGCCGTTTCCGCTTCACCGGGTTCGAGCCAACGCAAGCCTTCTTCGTTGTGAATGGCGTCGGGCAGGCCGAGCCACGGCTCGACGCAGTAGAAGTCCGACTCCGGCTTCTCGGTCCATGTGGTGACGGCGAACCACGGCACCGAACCGGGCCGCTGCAGATCGATCGTGATGCTGCGATTGAGGCCCAGCTGAACCAGCCGGACCGGATGCGCGGCCGCGCCCTTCAGGCAGTGAAAGCGATCGATGATCCGGTCTTCGTCGAGCCGGTAGCTCGGCTCGCCGGGTTCGGGCGCCGCCAGCGTGCCGTCCGGCAACTGATAGCGCGTTTCGGTGCACGGCAGTTCGAGCACCGTCTCGTTGCGCTGCGTATGCGGTAGCGCGAAGTAGAAGTGATGGCCGGCGTAGTACGGCAGGGCGGTGTCGCCGGTGTTCGAGGTGGTCAGCTCGACGTCGAGCGTGTGCGTATCGACGAGCCGATAGGTCGCTTCGAAGCGGAAGCCGAACGGGTAGCCGGTGCGCGTCGCTGCGCTATCGGCGAGCGTCATGCGCACGGTTGCGCGGGCGTCGTCGAGCGTCGCGTCGAAGGCGAGATCCCGCGCGAAGCCATGCATCGGCAATGCGCGCACCGTGCCTTGCCGGTCGCGCCATTCGCCGATGCGCCCATCGACGAAATGACGGCCGAGAAACGGAAACAGCAACGGGTTGCCACCGCGAATTTTCGCGGGGTGCGTCCAGTCCGCATGGTCGGGCCAGAAAATGACGGGGCTGCCGTCTATTTCCCAAGACAGCAGCCGGCCGCCGGCTTGTGGCGCAAAGCGCAGCCGCGACGGGCCTTGTGCGATCTCGAGGATGTCCTGTTGCTGGAATTGAGACATGGTCGGTGCGATGTTAAAGCGGGTTGATCGAACTTGAAGCGCAAACGTAAAACACAAACATGAGCACGAACATGAGCGCGAACACGAAGCGCGAACGTCAAGCGTAGCTCAGCAAACGGCGCTGCGTGCGACTCACGCGCTCCGTGCGATGCCGCCGCCGGGTTGCCGCTGATTGTGCGCCGCTTTGCGCTACGGGGAAACCCTTTGTCGGGAAATTGCGAGTGTCGTCGAAGCGTCGCACGCGTCGATAATCTGCCTGAAGGCCCGATTAACTCGATCTGGATATCGGGCTCATCGTTTCCGGAGGCGTTATGGATCTCGCAATGGCAATGGGCGTGGCACTGCTCGGGATGTTCGCGGGCAGTACGATTTATTTTTTCCATAAAGTGACACGCTAAAACGGGGCGTCGAGATCCGCGAAGCCGGACGCGCGTTGCGTATCCGGTCAACGTCCTCTCTGTGCAGGCCCGCCTTGAACGGCGGGCCTTTTTGCTTTCAGTGTCGAAAGATTCGCGCGCGGCGGGAGGCGGGGCCAAGGCGCGCGATTAAAAAACTGCGTGAAACTGCGCCGCAGTGCGGAAAAAAATTGATGAAAAAATCGCCGGGCGCTTGGCGGGTACGCATCGCCCAGGCATAATCGACGCGCTCCCAGATCGCCGGGAAAGCTACGCCCGGCGCGCTGTCTCCCAATCTCTTTCTTCCGTGAGGGCCGTCGCGTGAGCCTGTCGTTTCTGATTTTCCTGAGCGTGCTGCAGGGCGTCACCGAACTCTTTCCGGTCAGCAGCCTCGGCCATACGCTGCTCGTGCCCGCGTTGTTCGGCATGCATATCGACAAGCACGCGCCGCAATTGCTGCCGTTCCTCGTCGCGCTGCATCTGGGCACCGCGCTTGCGTTGCTCTGGTATTTCCGCGTGCGCTGGATCGCGCTGATCGGCGGCTTTTTCGCATCGCTCGGCGGGCGACGCAACGAAGACGGTCACATGATGTGGGCGCTGATCATCGGCACGATTCCGGCGGGCATCGTCGGCCTTTTGCTCGAGAAACGTCTGGAGCGCGTGTTTCATGACCTGCGTATCGTGGCGATCGCGTTGATCGTCAACGGCGTTCTGCTGTGGGTGGGCGACCGTCTGCAGCGCTCGCGCGCGCATCGTCCGCCGGAGAAGCTCACGTTCAGGCAGGCGTTTTTCGTCGGCCTCGCCCAGGTGGGCGCGCTGATTCCCGGCTTCTCGCGTAGCGGCCTCACGATGATCGCGGGCAATGCAGCGGGACTGACCGCGGAGAAGGCCGCGGAATTCGCGTTCTTGCTCGGTACGCCGATTATTTTCGCCGCGGGCCTGCTCGAAGTGCCGAAGCTCTTTCATGCGCCGGAGCAGCTTGGCGATGCGGTGCTCGGCGGTGTGCTGACGGCAATTGCCGCTTATCTGAGCGTGCGCTTTCTGATGCGCTATTTCGAAGGGCGCGGGCGGCTCGCGTCGTTTGGCGTCTATTGCGTGATCGCGGGTCTCGTCTGTCTCGGCTGGTTTATCACGCATCCGCAGCCGGTGGTGTGACGATCAGGCGGGCACTGTCATCAGCCGCGCGTACCGCGACGGCTTCGCGCTCGGGTAGAATGCCGGCTCGCCCGCAATGGGCGAGCGTCGAAGCGGCTTGATTCGGTGAACGGGTGGATTCGTGGAGAATTCCTCCCGCCGCGTTCGGTCACAGGTGAAATGAGCGGTGCATTGGTGTAGCATCACCGCTCTTTCGTGCGGCAGTAGCTCAGCTGGATAGAGCATCGGCCTTCTAAGCCGAGGGGCGGGGGTTCGAGTCCCTCCTGCCGCGCCAATTGTTTTTTATCCGGCTTTTCATCGCATCCATCCAAGCCCCGCTTCCGTCCCATCGGCCGGAAAGTACTCGGCGCCGATCCATCCGGCCCAGCCGGCAGTCTGCAGCGCCTCGAACACCTTCGGAAAGTTGATCTCGCCGGTACCGGGCTCATGGCGCCCGGGCACATCCGCGATCTGCACGTGCGCCGCATACGGCAGGCTCGTCAACATCCGCTCGATCAGATTTCCCTCGCCGCGCTGCAGGTGAAACAGATCGAGCATGATCTTCAGGTTCGGACGTTTCAACGTCTCGATCAGCGCGATCGCCTGCTGCTGTGCAGTCAGAAGATAGGTGGGGCGATCGACGGCATTGAGCGGCTCGATCATCACCGTCAGCGCATATTGCGCGGCGATGCCGCACGCTTCGTCGATATTCGCCCGATACGTATCCCATGCGGCTTCGTGCGGCACCGATGCGTCGACCATGCCCGCCATCACGTGAACATTCGGACACCCGATCACCTGCGCGTATTCGAACGCTTCGTGCAGCGACTCGATAAACGCGCTGCGCCGGCGCGGATCGGCGGCGAGACCCCAGTCGCCTGCCTTCACATCGCCGGGCGCGGTGTTGATGCCGATCATCGGCAGGCCGTGCTCGCTTAGCGTGTCGCGCAACTGGGCAGGCGGGACGTCATACGGGAACCACATTTCGACGGCGCCAAAGCCGGTTGCGCGCGCGGCGGCGATACGTTCGGCAAGCGGACGGTCCTGGAACAGCGTCGAGAGATTGGCGGAGAACTTGAACATGTGTGGAGTGGGCGTGTTGCGGTGACGGGTGGTAACTGAGTACGGGAAATGGGTGTGGTGAATGAGCGTGCTAAATGAGCGCAGTAATTGGGCTCAGGCATTCAGAAACTTGAGGATTTCGGACGCGACGGCCCGCGGCGCCTCGCGCTGCGGAAAATGACCGACGCCGTCGAGCACAACGCGTTCGTAGCGGCCGGTGAAGAACCGCTCGCGGCCGGCTGACGATGCGGGATCATTGCACAGATCGGCGCCGCCGTGCGGCACCAGGGCCGGGAGGCCGAGCGCCGGCGCGCGCTTCAGTTGCGCATCGTGCGCGGCATATGCGGGGTCGCCTTCCGCAAAAGCCCAGCGATGGCGGTACGAATGCACGACCACTCGTGCCCAGTCTGGACCGTCGAACGCGCGCCACGCTTTCTCGAAGGCGTCTTCGGTGTAGCGGCCGGCGGTCGACCACGTGTCCCACATCGGCCGCGCGAACGCGCGCCGGTCGCGCTCGACCGTATCCAGCCCGCGCGGCGTACGCGCCGGACGGCGATAAGGCCGATGGTGCGCGGCGGGGTGAGCGGCTGATGCGCGAGCGCGAAGGGCGCGTCCTACAATCGTTGATGGTGAGATCGGGCCGCATCGTGCGTGCTATTCTTTTGAGGTCCAGATCGAAGACGCGCCGATCATCGGCCCGCCCCCGACCATCCACGGAGATCCAAGCAAAATGCCGATCCTAAACCGGACTTCGCGTCAACTGCGTCACTCCCGTTACCTGAGCCAATGGGCGATCGGCGTCGTGCTCGTTGCGGGCTCGCTTGCCGCGCACGCGGCGAACCTCGGCTTCCTGAACGACACGCCGATCAGCTACATGAAGCAGCGCGACATCGATTCGCTGCGCGCGGCCGCGTTCCAGGCGCTCGACAACAAGCAGGACAACGAATCCGTCACGTGGAACAACGAGGGCACCGGCAACGGCGTGAAGATCGACGCGCAACTGACCCCCGTCGATACCGCGAAGGACGGCGCCAACACCTGCCGCACGGTGCGTGTGGTGCTCAATGCGAAGGGGCAGTCGGTGAATCTGGGGCCGCGCTTTTGCCGTCAGGGCAACAGCGGCCGCTGGATCCTGCAGAAGAAGCGTTGAGCCAACGTATCGTTTCATGCGGCGTCGTACTGCTCACGCCCGACGGTCGCGTGTTGCTCGCACATGCGACCGGCACCAGTCATTGGGATATTCCGAAGGGGCACGGTGAAGCCGGCGAGGAGCCCGCGGTCACGGCATTGCGCGAACTGGTCGAGGAGACCAACATCACGCTCGGCGTCGAGCGGCTCAAGGATCTCGGCCGTTTCGTCTACCGGCGCGATAAGGACTTGCATCTGTTTGCCGTGCGGGCGCGTTCGAACGAACTCGATCTGAGCGCGTGCACGTGCACGTCGCTATTTCCGCGCCGCTCGGACGGTGTGATGATTCCCGAGATGGATGCGTACCGCTGGTGCCGGCCCGACGAAGTCGAGCGGTATGCAAGCCGCAGCCTTACGCGGTTATTTCAGACGACATTATCGCTGGCGGAACTGCATCAGTCGCTTTGAGCGATTGGGCGTCAAAGCGGCGAAATGTCGATAGGCGAAATGTCGATAGGCGATACGGCCATATGCGCCGCCGCAGGTTGCGCGCGGCGCGCGGCGCCGTCGAGCCCGCCGCTCAGTCCAGCGCCTTATCGTTCGGATGCGCGAACAACGCGCGCATTTCCTGCGACAGCGGGTAATTCAGGTTGATCCCGTGCGGCGGAATCGGCTGCGTGAACCACACGTTGTAGAGCCGCTCCGCTTCGCCCGACGTCTGCATCCGTGAAATCACACCGTTGACGAGGTCGCGAAACGGCTCGTCGCCCTTGCGGAACATGCAGGCGTAGCTCTCGTAGCCGAGCGGCGTGCCGGTCACGATAAAGTCGTCGGGGCGCGGGTCGGTTGCGCGAAAGCCATACAGAATCGGCTCGTCCATCACGAATGCCACCGCGCGGTCCGACTTGACCGCCGCGAATGCGTCCGAGTGGTCTTTCACGCTCGCAATGCGCATGTTCAACTGTTTCTCGCTGTTCAACTGCCGCACAAGCCGCTCGTCGGACGTGCCCGCGGTGGTCACGACCGGCTTGCCCGCGAGATCGGGGAAATCGGTAATGCCCGCGTTCTTGCGCGCGAGCATTCGCACGGCGTACTGAAAGAAACTGTTTGAAAACGCAGCGACGTTCTCGCGATCGCGTGTGTGCGTGGTCGAGCCGCACTCGAGGTCGATCTGATTGTTGACGAGCATCAGGAAGCGGTTGGCGGACGTGATCGACACTTCACGCACGCGCAGATTCGGCATGCCCAGCGTCTTGCGGATTTCGTCGACAATCGCGAGCGCGATCGTCTGCGAATAGCCGACCGTGCGGCTGCCATCGGAGTACGAAAATGGAATCGACGCTTCGCGCACGCCGAGCACGACCACGCCTTCGTCGCGAATCTTCTTGAGCGTGCCGGCGAGTTCTTCGGAACGTGCGGCCGACGCGGCCGATGCGCCAGCCCCGCTAGACGGCGTGGACGCATAGGCGGCCGTGCATGTCGCGATCAACGCGGTGAATGTCGCGAGTGTCCTGAATGTCGCGAACCGGGTGCATACGGCGGTAGGTCGCGCGATCGCGGCAAGTGCGATACGCCAGTCTCGAAGTGCAGCGTTCATCAATCGTTTCCCCCGGGCCGGCGTTTCTTCCGCCCGCCCTGTCACCCTCGAAGGACCGTTGTTATCGGTAACCTATCTGTGGCGAAACGCCTTTCCGCGTTACGCTGGCTTGCCCCAACTGTCGCGCAGACTGACGATGCGATTGAATACGGGTTTGCCCGGCTTCGTGTCGTAACGATCGGCGACGAAATAGCCGTGGCGTTCAAACTGATAGCGTTGCTCGGGCGACGCCTCGCGCGCGCCCGGTTCGACGTATGCCTGTGCGATCCGCTTCGACTCGGGATTCAGCGCCTCGAGGAAATCCCGGCCGCCCGCGTCGGGCTGCGCTTCCTTGAAGAGGCGGTCGTAGAGACGCACTTCCGCGGGACACGCGCCGGCCGCGCTGAGCCAGTGAATCGTGCCCTTCACCTTGTAGCTGTTCGCGCCTTCGGTGCCCGAGCGGCTGTCCGGAAAGTAGTTGCAGTGCACTGCGACGATATGGCCGTTTTCGTCCTTGTCGGCGCCCGTGCATTCGACGACATAGCCGTATTTCAGCCGCACCCTGTTGCCCGGAAACAACCGGAAGTAGCCCTTCGGCGGCGTCTCGTTGAAGTCCTCACGCTCGATCCACAGTTCGCGCGAGAACGGGAATGTGCGCGTGCCGCGTTCCGGATGATGCGGATGCACGGGCGCGCTGCATGCTTCGGTCGTGCCTTCGGGGTAGTTGTCGATGATGAGCTTCAGCGGATCGAGCACTGCGGTCGCGCGCGGCGCCTTCTCGTCGAGATCGTCGCGCAGTGCGCCTTCGAATACGCTCATGTCGATCCACGAGTCGACCTTCGTCACGCCGATGCGGTCGCACAGTAACTGGATCGATTCGGGCGTGAAGCCGCGCCGGCGCAAACCGACGATGGTCGGCATGCGCGGATCGTCCCAGCCGTCGACGTGGCCTTCGGTCACGAGTTGCAGCAGTTTGCGCTTGCTCGTGATCGCATAGGTGAGGTTCAACCGCGAGAACTCGATTTGCTGCGGCAGCGGCCGCGTGAAGACGCCGGCGGCGGCGAGTTCGTCGAGAATCCAGTCGTAGAGCGGCCGGTGGTCTTCGAATTCGAGCGTGCACAGCGAATGCGTGATGTTTTCGAGCGCATCCGAAATGCAGTGCGTGTAGTCGTACATCGGATACACGCACCAGGTGTCGCCGGTGCGGTAGTGATGCGCGAAGCGGATGCGGTACAGCACCGGGTCGCGCATGTTGAAGTTCGGCGACGCCATGTCGATCTTCGCGCGCAGCACATGCTCGCCTTCCTTGAACTCGCCGGCCTTCATGCGGCGGAACAGGTCGAGGTTCTCCTGGACCGGGCGCTCGCGATACGGCGACGGCGTGCCCGGCTCGGTGGCCGAGCCGCGATTCACGCGCATGGCTTCGGCCGACTGGCTATCCACATAGGCCTTGCCGCGCTCGATCAGCAGTTCGGCGAACGCGTAGAGCGTGTCGTAGTAGTCGCTCGCAAAGTACAGGTGCTCGTTTTCGTCTTTCTTCCATTCGAAGCCGAGCCATTTCACCGCGTCGATAATCGATTCGACGTACTCGAAGCTTTCCTTTTCCGGATTCGTATCGTCGAAGCGCAGGTGACACACGCCGCCGTAGCTGCGCGCGATGCCGAAGTTCAGACAGATGCTCTTGGCGTGGCCGATGTGCAGATAGCCGTTCGGCTCGGGCGGGAAGCGCGTTTCCACGCGTTGGCCCCACTTACCGGAGCGATTGTCGTCGTCGATGATGTTGCGGATGAAGTTGGCGGCGGGCGCGGCGGCGGATGCCTCGCCGTGCTCGCTGTGCTTGCGTTCTGTACTCATGCGAATGGGAAAAAGTGACGAGGGCGCGTGCTGCTCCCTCTAATCCGACAATTCTACCTGACGGCATTGTGAGGTACAGCGCTTTGACGCGGCCACGCATCGGCAGGAGCCGCGCAGGGCGCGCCGACGCACGAGGGTGGCGCTCGAGGGTGGCGCTCGAGCAGGCCCGGAGCCCGGCGTGAGGCGATCCGAAAGGCGCTGTAACAGGACGTAAATCGGTTTGAACCGCGGACGCCGGCGCCGGTAGCATGCCGCCATCGGCGAAGTGGGTCCGGGGTCCGAAGCCATCCGTCGGCTGAATGCGGGTGCAAGGTGGCGGATGCAGGCTGTCCGTCTTTTGCCGGGTTCGCCGGGTTTGCCGGTACTTCGCTGCACGGTCGTGGACGGTTCGCGCGACGCGCTATCTTCGCGGGTCGCAAAGTGGACAGTTGCGCGAACGAACTGCGCGGAGAGGGCGCGGACAAGCAGGGCAAAGCGCGGGCGGAAGCACCGACGGAAGCACCGACGTAATACGCGAGCGGATTGGCCGACACACCGGCGAACGCATGCGCGGTCAGCTTCGCCGATCAAGCGTTCGGCCGCGTTGCGCATCAAGGTCCGCCGGCTCATGCGCCATCGCGCCGATGAGCCGCCGGTCCCGCGTGCTGTGCAACACTTCCCCTGTTCGCTTTGCCGGCATCCAGCCGGCGCTCATTTTTTCCGGAGTTCCCTGAATGCCTCTTTCGACGCTCGATGCGCGCGTTGCGCGTCACGCCCTTTCAGGCAATAGGGCTGACATCCAGAGAGCGGGCGGCCAACCCGCTCGCAAGTTCCTGCATGCCGCCGCGCTCGCGGCGCTGCTGGGTGCGCTCGTCACCTGCGCGTTGCCGGCCGGCGCGAAGACGGCACCGGCAAGCACCGTGTTCGATGCATCGGCGGTCGCAACCCCCGATCGCTATAGCGCCGACACCGCGCAGCAGATCTTCGCGCAGGGCGGCAACGCGGTCGATGCCGCGGTCGCGATCGCGTTCACGCTCGCCGTTACGCGTCCCGATGCGGGCAACCTCGGCGGCGGCGGATTCATGACGCTGCAGATCGACGGCAAGCCGTACTTTCTCGACTACAGCGCGCAGGCGCCGCAGCGTGCGACGCGCGATATGTATGTCGACGACAAGGGCAATGTCGTCAAGAACATGAGCTCGATCGGCTTTCGCGCGGCGGGTGTGCCGGGCACGGTCGAAGGCCTGTGGCAAGCGCAGAAGCGCTTCGGCAAGCTCAAGTGGAAGCAGGTGCTTGCGCCGGCGATCCGCTACGCGACCGACGGCTTTGTCGTCGACGCGTCGCTGCAGAAGCGCCGCGATGATGCGGCCGCGAAGTTTGCGGGCAAGACGAACTTCAACGCATACTTCGCGGGCCTGAAGAGCGGCGCGACGTTTCGCCAGCCGGAACTCGCGCAGACGCTCGGGCGTATCGCCGACGACGGCGGCCGCGAGTTCTACGAAGGGCAGACCGCCGATCTGATCGCAAAGCAGATGTACGGCCACGGGATGATCTCGAAGACCGACCTCACCCAGTACAAGGCGGTCTGGCGCGACCCGCTCGCGGCGGACTGGAACGGCTACCGGATTGTGACGGCGCCGCCGCCGAGCTCGGGCGGCATTGCATTGATCCAGCTGCTGAAGATGAAAGCGGACCTGAAGCCGCAGTTCGCCGGGCTCGAGCTGAACTCGGCGCCGTACATCCAGCTGATCTCGCAGATGGAAGACCGCGTGTTCGCAGATCGCACGAAGTACGCGGCGGATCCGGACGCGGCGCAGGTGCCGGTCGGTAAGCTCACCGACGATGCGTATCTTGCGCAGCGCGCGGGCGAGGTGAAGGAGTGGTGGGCGCAGCAGAAGGCGGCGCAGGAGAAGGCGGCCCGGGAGAAGGAAGAGCAGGAGCGGGCTGCGCGCGAGAAAGCGGAACAGGAAAAGGCTGCGCAGGAAAAAGCGCAGCAGGAGAAGGCGCAGCAGGCGGCGCAACAGGCCAGCGGCGCGGCGGCGAGTGGGGCGCAGGCTGGTGCGGCAGGGCTGGCAGGTGCGAGTCAAGCGGGCACGGGCCAGGCCACCAGCGTGAGTCAGCCGACTTCGGGTCAGCCCGGCGTGGCGCAACCGAATACGGCGCAATCGAATACGGCGCAATCGAACGCAGCGCAACCGGATGCGGCGCAGTCCGGTGCCGGCCAGGCGAACGCGGCTCAGCCGAACACCGCGCCGTCGACGACGGGCCAGCAAAAGGCGAATCAACCGGGCGTTGGGCCGGCGAGTACAGCGCAGGGGAATGCGGCCGCGGCCAGTGCATCCAGCGCGCCGCAAGCAAACGCGCCGCAAGCGCAACCGGCTCAACCGCAGCCCGCCCAGTCGGCATCGGCGCCGTCCGCCGGCGCTGCAACGTCGACCCACTCTGCCTCCGGTGACGCGCCGCCGTCGGAAAAACCGCAGACCACGCATTTTTCGGTCGTCGACAAATGGGGCAACGCGGTATCGACCACGTACACGCTGAACGGCTCGTTCGGTGCCGGCGTCGTTGTCGACGGCGGCGGCTTCCTGCTCAACGATGCGATGGACGATTTCGTCGCGAAGGCCGGCGCGGGCATGGACGACGCGAATACGATCGCGCCGGGCCGCAGGCCGGTGTCGTCGATGACGCCGACGATCGTGCTGAAGGACAACAAGGTCGCGCTCGTCATCGGCACGCCGGGCGGCTCGCGCATCTTTACGACGATCTTCCAGGTGATGACCGACCTGTACGACTTCGGCTTGCCGCCAACGAACGCGCTGGCCGCGATGCGGTTCCATCATCAGGCCTTGCCGCCGAAGGCCATTTACTGGGAGCCGTACCACCCGATCGCCGGCGATCTCGCGCAGCAACTGCAAAAGCTTGGCTACACGCCGGAAGGGCAAGACTTTAACGGCGATGTGCAGATGATCAAAATCGATGGCACGACGCCGCAGCCGGCGGCGGACCCGCGCGGCGTGGGGGTTGCGCGCGTGTTTCCGTAGCAAATGCGCGTAGCGGCCTGAGGCGTCGATCGGATACCTTGAACACGAAAAACGGGGATGACGGGATGGCGTTGCAAAAAGAACCCAATGTGCTGGTGTTGCCGGGGTATCTGGACTCGGGCCCCGGGCATTGGCAAACCCGCTGGGAGGCCGCGCACGCGTCATTCTCGAGGGTGCGGCATGCCGGACTGGGCGCATCCGGTGCGCGACGACTGGTGCCGCGCGCTCGATGCAGCAGTGACCGCGGCGGCCTCGGACGGCGCACCGGTGGTGCTTGCCGCGCACAGCCTCGGCTGCCTGACCGTCGCCTGGTGGGCGAGCCGCTATGCGGCGCCCGCGCAGCGCGACAAGGTGGCCGGCGCGCTGCTCGTGGCCGTGCCGGACCCGGCGGCCCGCGCATTTCCCACGACAGCGAGCGGTTTTGCACCTGTTCCCGACGAGCGCCTGCCGTTTCAGACGATTGTCGTCGCCAGCACCGACGACCCCTACGGCGGCGTGCCGTTCTCGCACGCGTGCGCTGCCGCGTGGGGCAGCCGCTGGATCAGCATTGGCGCGCGCGGCCACATCAACGCGGACAGCGGCCTGGGCGACTGGCAGGACGGGTTCAGCTGGCTCAAGTCGTTTGTCTGAGCGCGACGCGGACGACCGGACGGGTTACCACGGCGGTCTCCGACGGTCACACTACCTGTTGCGCCCGCAATGCGGCGATCCGCGCGTCGTCGTAGCCGAGCACGCTGCGCAGCACGTCCTCGGTGTGCTCGCCCAATGTCGGCGGATGCGCGGACGCGAGCGGCGGTGTTTCCGTCATGTTGATCGGATTGCGCACGAGCTTCACGGTGCCGCCCGACGGATGCGGCAGATCGACCTGCATGCCGCGCGCGATCACCTGCTCGTTATCGAACACCTCGCGTAGATCGTTGATCGGCCCGCACGGCACCTGCGCTGCCTCGAGCGCGTCGATCCACGCGTGCTTGCTGCGCTTGCGCACCATCGCGGCAAGCAATGGCACCAGCGTTTCGCGGTTGCGCACGCGCGCCGGGTTGGTCGCAAAGCGCTCGTCATCGGCCAGCTCCGCGCGGCCTCCCGCTTCGACGAACTTACGGAACTGCCCGTCGTTGCCGACTGCGACGATGATCCAGCCGTCGCTCGTCTGGAACGTCTGATAGGGGACGATGTTCGGGTGCGCATTGCCCCAGCGCGCAGGCGGCGTGCCGCTTGCGAGGAAATTCGAGTTCATGTTGGCGAGCATCGCGACCTGTACGTCGAGCAAGGCCATGTCGATGTATTGCCCGGCGCCGGTGCGATCGCGATGCGCGAGCGCGGTGAGCACGGCCACCGTGGCGTACATGCCCGTCATCAGGTCGGCGATCGCGACGCCGGCTTTTTGCGGGCCGCCGCCCGGTTCGCCGTCGCGTTCGCCGGTGATGCTCATGAAACCGCCGAGGCCCTGCACGATAAAGTCGTAGCCCGCGCGCTGCGCATACGGGCCCGTCTGCCCGAAGCCCGTGACGGAGCAGTAGATCAGATCGGGCTTCACCGCGCGCAGCGATTCGTAGTCGAGCCCGTAGCGCTTGAGCTGCCCGACCTTGTAGTTTTCCAGCACGACGTCGCTCTTCGCGGCAAGCTCGCGCACGATACGCTGGCCTTCGGCGGTGGCGATATCGACCGTGACGGAACGCTTGTTGCGGTTTGCCGCGAGGTAGTACGCCGCCTCGCGCGTTTCGGCTCCGTCCGGTGTCTTCAGGTACGGCGGACCCCAGTGGCGCGTGTCGTCTCCGGCGCCCGGACGTTCGATCTTGATCACGTCGGCGCCGAAATCGGCGAGCGTTTGTGCGCACCACGGCCCGGCAAGCACGCGGCTGAGATCCAGCACGCGGATATGACTGAGAGCGCCCATGTTCGGTTGATGTCTCCTCGAGATGCGAAAGGCGCAGCGACGCGCCTCGCCGCGATGACAAGCGGATTCCAGCGACGTCACGCATCTTAAGCGATCGCGGCAGGCGAGCCTATTCGGCCAAACGGCATAGGCAAAACTCACCTGCGGCGCGCCGCGCCGCGCGAGACGCGGCTAAAGCGGGTACGGACGGATCCCTGGCCCGCGCCGGGCGGGCGTTCCGGTCGATTCCCCTGGCCGTTTGGCCAGCGCCGCTTGCAGCGGGCGATGCGCCGTCGCGCACGCGCGCCGATCCCGTATAATCGGCGGTTCAGGAAACCCCCGATTCACGACGCCGACAAACCTTGAACAAGGCGTCGGATCCATGCCCGGAACCCGTCCCCAGCACGTTATGAAAGCCGCCGAAATCCGCGAGAAATTCCTCAAGTTCTTCGAATCGAAGGGCCACACAATCGTTCGTTCGTCGAGCCTCGTGCCGGGCAACGACCCGACGCTGCTCTTCACGAACTCGGGCATGGTGCAGTTCAAGGACGTGTTCCTCGGCGCCGAAAAGCGACCGTATTCGCGCGCCACGACCGCGCAGCGCAGCGTGCGTGCCGGGGGCAAGCACAACGACCTCGAAAACGTCGGCTACACCGCGCGTCACCATACGTTCTTCGAGATGCTCGGCAACTTCTCGTTCGGCGACTATTTCAAGCGCGACGCGATCCACTATGCGTGGGAGCTGCTTACCACTGTCTACCGGCTGCCGAAGGACAAGCTGTGGGTGACCGTCTACCAGGAAGACGACGAAGCGTACGGCATCTGGGCGAACGACGTCGGCGTGCCGACCGAACGCATCATCCGCATCGGCGACAACAAGGGCGCGCGCTACGCATCGGACAACTTCTGGCAGATGGCCGACACCGGTCCGTGCGGCCCGTGCTCGGAAATCTTCTACGATCACGGCCCGGACGTGTGGGGCGGCCCGCCGGGGTCGCCTGAAGAAGACGGCGATCGCTACATCGAGATCTGGAACCTCGTGTTCATGCAGTTCAACCGCGACGCGCAGGGCAACATGACGCCGCTGCCGAAGCCCTGCGTGGACACCGGCATGGGCCTCGAGCGGATCGCGGCCGTGCTGCAGCACGTGCACAGCAACTACGAAATCGATCTGTTCCAGGCGCTGATCTCGGCCGCGGGGCGCGAAACCGGCGTTGCCGACCTGACGAACAACTCGTTGAAGGTCATCGCCGACCATATCCGCGCCTGCTCGTTCCTGATTGTCGATGGCGTGATTCCGGGCAACGAGGGCCGCGGCTATGTGCTGCGCCGGATCGTGCGCCGGGCGATTCGCCACGGCTACAAGCTCGGCCGCAAGGGCGCGTTCTTCCACAAGCTGGTGGCGGACCTCGTCGCGCAGATGGGCGGCGCGTATCCGGAGCTGAAGGAAGCCGAAACCCGCGTGACCGATGTGCTGCGTCAGGAAGAAGAACGCTTCTTCGAAACGATCGAGCACGGCATGTCGATTCTCGAAAGCGCGCTGGCCGATCTGGAAGCGAAGAAGAGCAAGACGCTCGACGGCGAACTCGCGTTCAAGCTGCACGACACGTACGGCTTCCCGCTCGATCTGACCGCGGACGTGTGCCGCGAACGCGGCGTGACCGTCGACGAACCGGCATTCGACGAAGCGATGGCGCGCCAGCGCGAGCAGGCGCGCGCGGCCGGCAAGTTCAAGATGGCGCAGGGCCTCGAATACTCGGGCGCGAAGACCACGTTCCACGGCTACGAAGAGATCGTCTTCGACGACGCCAGGGTCACCGCGCTGTATGTCGATGGCGCGCCGGTCAACGAAGTCTCGAAGGGGCAGCAGGCCGTCGTCGTGCTCGATCACACGCCGTTCTACGCCGAATCGGGCGGCCAGATCGGCGACCAGGGCCTGCTTGCGAACGCAAGCGTGCGCTTCGCCGTCACCGACACGCAGAAGGTGCAGGCGGACGTGATCGGCCACCACGGCGAGCTCGAACAGGGCACGCTCAAGGTGGGCGATGTCGTGAAGGCGGAGATCGACGCGATCCGGCGCGCGCGCACCGCGCGTAACCACTCGGCTACGCACCTGATGCACAAGGCCTTGCGCGAAGTACTCGGCGCCCACGTGCAGCAGAAGGGCTCGCTCGTCGATGCGGACAAGACCCGCTTCGACTTCGCGCACAACGCGCCGATGACGGACGAGCAAATCCGCCGCGTCGAAGCGATCGTCAATGCGGAAGTGCTCGCGAACGCGCCGGGCGTCATCCGCGTGATGCCGTTCGACGAAGCGGTGAAGGGCGGCGCAATGGCCCTCTTTGGCGAGAAGTACGGCGACGAAGTGCGGGTGCTCGATCTCGGCTTCTCGCGCGAGCTCTGCGGCGGCACCCACGTGCAGCGCACCGGCGACATCGGGTTCTTCAAGATCGTGGTGGAAGGCGGCGTCGCGGCGGGCATCCGCCGGGTCGAGGCGATTACCGGCGACAACGCCGTGCGCTACGTGCAGGAACTCGACGCACGCATCAACGCGGCCGCGGGAGCGCTGAAAGCACAGCCGTCGGAACTCACGCAACGCATCGCGCAGGTGCAGGACCAGGTGAAGTCGCTCGAAAAGGAATTGGGCGCGCTGAAGTCGAAGCTCGCATCGAGCCAGGGTGACGAACTGGCAGGCCAGGCGATCGAAGTGGCCGGCGTTCACGTGCTGGCAGCGACGCTCGAAGGCGCGGACGTGAAGACGCTGCGCGAAACCGTCGACAAGCTCAAGGACAAGCTGAAGAGCGCGGCGATCGTGCTCGCGTCGGTCGATGGCGGCAAGGTCAGTTTGATTGCGGGTGTGACGTCGGATGCGAGCAAGAAAGTGAAGGCCGGCGAGCTCGTCAACTTCGTCGCACAGCAGGTCGGCGGCAAGGGCGGCGGCCGCCCGGACATGGCTCAGGCCGGCGGTACCGAGCCGGCTAACTTGCCGGCGGCGCTTGCGGGTGTGAAGGGTTGGGTCGAGGCGCAGCTGTAATGCTTACCTTGAGCCGTGAGCTTTGAAGTGGCGACTTTACGCGCGTAAAGTCG
>NZ_BAAILL010000080.1:172453-195958 GCF_054589215.1 Paraburkholderia sp. 2C
CTTTGATAAGAAAGCGTTACGCCACCTCCAACGCCCCGCCCCTATCTTCCGCAGCGACCTTCTCCGCCTTCAAATTGCTCCGCTCGAGCAGCATTTCCCGCAGCGCATTCAGCGCCGACGAAAAATGTCCGCGCCGCCAGACGAGCAGCGTCTCGATTGCTCCCAGGTCGCCGAGCGAATGGACCGCGATGTTGTCCGCTTCAGGCTGCAGTTCGAGCACCGAACGCGGCGCGACGGCCACGCCCGCGCCTGCCGCGACGCACGCGACGATCGCGTGGTAGGAGCCCAGCTCGAGCACGCGTGTCGGCTGCATGCCGTGCTCGTGATACCACTTCTCGACGTAGCTGCGATACGCGCAACCGCGTTCGAATGCGATCAGCGTCGACAGCGCGATATCGCGCGCATGTCCGATCGGCGGATGCGCGCGCGGCGTCAGCATCACCAGTTCTTCGCGAAACACCGGCACGGTCTCGAACTGCTCGCCAAGCGACGCGGCAACGTCGAGTGGCGTCGCGACTAGCGCGGCGTCCACTTCGAACTCGCGCACGCGTTCGATCAACCGTCCGGTCGTGCCGGTTTCGAGTTCGAGCGACACATCGGGCCAGGTCTGGTGGTACTTCGCGAGCAATTCGGGCATGCGCGTGGCCGCGACGCTTTCCATCGTGCCTAGACGCAGCCGTCCGCTCGGACGGTTCTCGCGCACCGCGTGGCGCGCTTCGTCGGCGAGCGCGAGCAGACGCTCGGCGTAGGGCAGCAGCGTCTCGCCGGCCGGCGTCAGCACGAGCCGTCGCCCGTCGCGGATAAACAGGTCGGTGCCGAGCTGCTCTTCGAGCTGCTTGATGCGCGTCGTCACGTTCGACTGCACGCGATTGAGCTTCGCGGCCGCCCGCGTCACCCCGTTCTCGCGTACCACGGCGCGAAAAATCGTCAATGCGGCGAGATCCATGGTTTCTCCAGGCATTCTCTTCGGGTGATGAATCAGATCAATATAATTCATTTTTTAGAATAATAAAGGCCGATTAATATGTGACTGGACGGTCGCGCCCGATGCGGCCGTTCAGCCGTCTCCAGCCGCTGCCACGCCCCGTTTCTCCCTATGAATGACCTGACTCGCGCCGCGATGCACCTGCGCGCTGAGCCCGCCGCGGCTCGGCGCGCGGCTTTCGCCTGCATGGTCACGCTCGCGGTCGCGCTAGGTGTCGGCCGCTTTGCGTTTACGCCGTTGTTGCCGCTGATGCTCAAAAGCGGCGCGCTCGACATCCGGCAGGGCGGCTGGCTTGCGTCGGCGAACTACGCCGGCTACTTCGTCGGCGCGCTCAGCTGCGCGGCGCTGCGCGTCGATGCGGCGCGCGTCGTGCGCTGCGGGCTTTGCGCGACTGCGTTGCTCATGCTGGCGATGGGTATTGTCGACGGCGTCGGGCTGTGGTGCGCCGTGCGGTTTGTCGCGGGCATCGCGAGCGCGTGGACCTTCGTGTTCGCGTCGCAATGGGGGCTGCGCCGGCTTGCCGAACTGGGCGAGAGCGCATGGGGCGGGCTCATTTATACGGGCCCCGGTTTCGGCATCGTCGGGACCGGCCTGTTCGTCAGCGTCGCGGGTGGGTATGGCGCGACCGCGGGGTGGATCGGCTTCGGCATCGTGTCGGCTGTCCTGACCGCGGTCGTGTGGCGCGTGTTCGCGCCCGCGACTCGTCGCGCAACGGGGGCGGCAAGCCCTCAGGCAACACGTCAGGCAACCCGCACCGTATCGAACGGCGCCGACCGCGCGTGCGCCGCCGGCGCGCAAGGCGCCGTGCCGACAGAGCCCACTGAGCCCACTGAGCCGACAGAGCGCACCGTGGATACCAGCGGCGCGCCGCGCCATGCCGCCACGCGCACAAACCATCCCGCGCCCGAGCGCGCCCACCCCGCTGCGATAACCATCGAGCGTCATGCGCATCGCGCCGACGCCTGGTGGCTCGTCATCCTCTACGGCATCCCGGGCTTCGGTTACATCATTACCGCGACCTTCCTGCCCGTTATCGCGCGCGCCGCATTGCCGGGGTCCGCGTGGCCCGATCTTTTCTGGCCGATGTTCGGTGTCGCGTTGATGGCGGGCGCGCTCGCCGGCGCGCGGCTGCCCGCGCACTGGGATAACCGGACGCTGCTCGCCGCCTGCTATGTGCTGCAGGCGCTCGGCATCGCATCGGGCATCGTCTGGCCGAGCGCCGGCGGTTTTGCGCTCGGCAGCGTGCTGATCGGCTTGCCGTTCACCGCGATCACGCTGTTCGCGATGCGCGAGGCACGGCGGCTGCACGGCAACGACGCGGCTGGACTCATGGGTTATGCGACCGCCGCGTACGGTTTCGGGCAGATTGTCGGGCCGCTCATCGCTGCGCCGATCGCCGCGCGCACGGGCTCGTTCACGATTGCGCTGTGGCTCGCGGCCGGCGCGCTGCTTGCCGGCGCGGCCGGATTGGTCGCGGTGACTGTGGCGAGACCAAGGTGAGGTTGCGAGGGCGCCCCCCAACGGATTCTCGCCCGCGCACTAAAATGTCGGCTTCCCCACTTTTCACCGCGCGGCAGACGCCGCGCGTCACGCGGCCATGCAACATTTCGCGTCGGACAACTACGCCGGCATCTGTCCCGAGGCGCTCGAAGCGCTGATCACGGCCAACGGCAGCGGTCACGAACCGGCCTACGGCGACGACTCCTGGACGCAGCGCGTCTGCGACCGTCTGCGCGACCTGTTCCAGACCGACTGCGAAGTGTTCTTCGTGTTCAATGGCACCGCGGCCAATTCGCTCGCGCTCGCCTCGTTGTGCCAGTCGTATCACTCGGTGATCTGCCACGAACTCGCCCATATCGAAACCGACGAATGCGGCGGACCCGAGTTCTTCTCGAACGGCTCGAAGCTGCTGACCGCGCCCGGCGTGGACGGCAAGCTCACGCCCGACGCGATCGAAGCGATCGTGACGCGGCGCGCGGACATCCACTACCCGAAGCCGAAGGTCGTCACGCTCACGCAGTCGACTGAAGTCGGCACCGTCTATAGCGTCGAAGAGGTGCGCGCCATCGCGGCGATCGCCAAGCGCCGGCATCTGAAAGTGCATATGGATGGCGCGCGCTTTGCCAACGCTGTCGCCGCGCTCGACGTGCACCCGTCCGAGATCACGTGGCGCGCCGGCGTCGATGTGCTGTGCTTCGGCGGCACGAAAAACGGCTTGCCGATTGGCGAAGCGGTGGTGTTTTTCGACCGCGCGCTCGCCGAGGATTTCGCGTACCGCTTGAAGCAGGCGGGGCAGCTCGCGTCGAAAATGCGCTTTATCTCGGCGCCGTGGCTCGGTCTTCTCGACAACGATGTGTGGCTGCGCAACGCGCGCCACGCGAATGCAATGGCGCGCCTGATGGAGACGCGCCTTGCCGGCATTCCAGGTGTTTCCATCATGTTCCCGTCGCAATCGAATGCGGTGTTTGCGCAGTTGCCGGCGCACGCGGCAAAAGCGATGCGCACGCGCGGCTGGAAGTTTTACGAGTTTATCGGCGCGGGCGGGTGCCGGCTGATGTGTGCGTGGGACACGCAGCCGGAGACGGTCGAACGCTTCGCCGCCGACGTGCGTCAGCTATGTACGGCCGCGTGATGCACTCAAAGCCGGTAGTGCAGCCCCGTAGTGCAGCCCCGTAGTGCAGCCCCGTAGTGCAGCCCCGTAGTGCAATCCGGCAGCGCAACTCCTCGACCCCCAAACATCGTCTCGACATGACCGACTACCGTTTCTGTCCCCGCTGTGCGACGCCGCTTACCGAGCGCGCCGACCCCGAACACGAAGGTGGCCGCATTCGCCAGAGCTGTCCCGCCGATGGCTGCGGTTATGTGCACTGGAACAATCCGCTGCCCGTGGTCGCGGCGATCGTCGAATACGAGGGCCGTATTCTGCTCGCGCGCAATGCGGCATGGCCCGAGGGGATGTTCGCGCTGATCACGGGCTTCCTCGAAAACGGCGAGACGCCCGAGCAGGGCATCGCGCGCGAAGTAAAAGAAGAGACATCGCTCGTCGCCGATACGGTCGAGCTCGTCGGCGTCTACGAATTTATCCGCAAGAACGAGCTGATCATTGCGTACCACGTGCGCGCGCACGGAACGATCGCGCTGTCGCCGGAACTGCTCGAGTATCGCCTCGTCGAGCCGGCGAGCCTGCGGCCGTGGCGCGCGGGCACCGGTCAGGCGCTCGGCGAATGGATGCGCCGGCGCGGCCTGCCGTTCGAATTTGTCGAGCGCCCGGGGCAGTAAAGGGGATTAGAAGGCATTCGAGAGCATTAGAGGGCAGTAGACTGGATATCGGTCGCCGCGCTGCGCCACGCTCCACGCTTATCTGAAGGAACACGCGTCACGGCGACGCATCGGTTCGTGCAGGTTGCATCAACGTTTATCGACGTGCATCACGCAACCGTCCCGGTTCCGGGTCTGGCCCGAATCTGGCCAGAATCTGACCGAACCGGGCCGGACATCAGAACGAACATCGAGGAGCGCACTGCCATGGCCTACATCTACTACCTGACCCACATTCATCTTGGATACGACGCGCTCGCGCAATTGCCGGCCGAGTGTGCACGCGCGGGCATACGGCGGCCGCTGGTCGTATCCGACAAAGGCGTGGCGGCGGCGGGGCTCGTCGCACGCGTGCTCGACGCGGCGAAGTTCGGCGATGCGCCCGGATTCGACGACACGCCGTCGAATCCGACCGAAGCGATGGTGCTTGCCGCGGCCGCACGGTATCGCGAAGCGGGCTGCGACGGTCTGATCGCCGTCGGCGGCGGTTCGTCGATCGATCTCGCGAAAGGCGTCGCGATCGCCGTCGCGCATCCGGGCCCGCTCACGCAGTACGCGACGATCGAAGGCGGCAGCGAGAAGATCACGCCGGCATGCGCGCCGCTCATCGCTGTGCCCACGACTGCCGGCACCGGCAGCGAGGTGGCGCGCGGTGCGATCGTGATTCTCAACGACGGCCGCAAGCTCGGCTTTCATTCGTGGCATCTGCTGCCGAAAGCGGCGATCTGCGACCCCGGCCTCACCCTCGGCTTGCCGCCCGCGTTGACCGCCGCCACCGGCATGGACGCGATCGCGCATTGCATCGAGACGTTCCTGTCGGCGGCGTTCAATCCGCCGGCTGACGGCATCGCGCTCGACGGGCTCGAGCGTGCGTGGGCGCATATTGGGCGCGCCACGGCGGACGGCAACGACCGCGATGCGCGGCTCCATATGATGAGCGCATCAATGCAAGGCGCGATGGCGTTCCAGAAAGGACTCGGCTGTGTGCATTCGCTGTCGCATCCGCTGGGCGGCGTGCCGGTTGGCGGACGCACGTCGCTGCATCACGGCACGCTGAACGCGGTCGTCTTGCCGGCCGTGCTGCGCTTTAACGAAAGCGCGGAGAGTGTGATCGCGAATCATCGCTATGCGCGCATGCGCCGCGTAATGGGCTTGCCCGAAAACGCGGATGTCGCACAAGCGGTGCATGATATGACCGCGCAACTCGGCCTGCCGACCGGCCTCGCGCAAATGGGCGTCGACGCGAGCGTGTTCGACAAGGTCATTGCGGGCGCGCTCGCCGACCATTGCCACAAGACGAATCCGCGCATCGCGAGCGCCGACGACTACCGGCGGATGCTGACCGAATCGTTGTGAGCGTCGCTGTGAGAATTGCCATGAGAACGGCGGTAAGGCCGCAAAGCACACCCCACCCGCGCGCCGGCCTGTCTGCGCGCTTGTCCGAAACGAGGAAGGTATGACTGACGTGCAGTTGAATCATCGCTATCTGGCCGCATGCGCGATCGCGCGCGAAGCGGGCCGCCTGATCCGCTTGCGCTTCGAGCAGCGCGGCGAAGCATTGACGCACAAGTTCAAGGGGCCGCAGGACTACCTGACCGAAACGGACGCGGAAGTGGAACGGCTGATCGCCGCGCGCCTCGCCGAATCGTTTCCCGACGACGATTTTTTCGGCGAAGAGGGCGGCGGGTCGTTCGGACGCGACGTGTGGATTGTCGATCCGATCGACGGCACCGCGGACTTCGCGCGCGGCGTGCCGCACTTTTGTGTATCGATCGCGTTCGTGCGCGACGGCCGCGCGGAAATCGGCGTGCTCTACGATCCGATGCTCGACGAACTGTTCGCGGCGCAGCGCGGCTCCGGCGCGACGCTGAACGGCGCGCCGATCAAGGTCAGCACGATCACGGACATCGGGCAGTCCGTGGTCGAACTGGGCTGGTCGTCGCGCATACCGTTCGAAGGCTTTGCAGCCGTGCAGGCGCGCCTTCAGGCGCTCGGCGCGGGCGTGAAGCGCCGCGGCTCCGGCGCGCTCGGTATTGCCTACGTCGCGATGGGACGGCAGGACGCGTATTGCGAGCTGCACATCAACTCGTGGGATGCGGCGGCCGCCGTGCTGCTCGTCGAAGAGGCGGGCGGCTGGGCCAACGACTTTCTCACGCCCGAATGTCTGCGCAACGGCAATCGCGTGATCGTGTGCACGCCGGCTTTGCGCGAGCCGATCGAGCGCGCGATGGAGATCTGAACTGCGCGTTGTGCGGGTCGTGCGGGTCGTGCCGATCGGGCAGCGGTTATTCGTCTCGTCGCATCGGTGCTTGAGTGTCACTAATCAAATGACACCGCGTCGGTTCCGCCGGCGCGGTGCGCCTCCTAAGATACGGTCAACGTTGTTTGCAACGTACTCTTAACCGATCTCAGCGAGGAGGCTGCGATGTACGCAATCACTGGTATCACAGGCAAAGTCGGCGGCGCGCTAGCTCGCGCATTGCTGGCCGACGGTCAATCCGTGCGCGCGATCGTGCGCAATGTCGAAAAGGCGGACGCGTGGGCTGCCCAAGGCTGCACGATCGCGCAAGCCGATATGCGCGATGCGGCGGCACTGACGGCTGCATTCGACGGTGCGCAAGGCGTGTTCATTCTGCCGCCGTCGGAGTTCGATCCGGCGCCGGGTTTTCGCGAGGCACGCGAAGTGATCGACGCGGTAAAGGCCGCACTCGTGGCGACGTGGCCCGCGAGGGTGGTCTGCCTGTCGACGGTCGGTGCGCAGGTTGAACGTCCGAATCTGCTGACGCAGCGCACGCTGATGGAAAAAGCGCTCGGCGATCTGCCGGTGCCCATCACGTTCCTGCGGCCCGCCTGGTTTATCGAGAACGCCGCGTGGGACGTTGCATCGGCACGCGATGCCGGCATTCTCGCGAGCTTTCTGCAGCCGCTCGACAAACCGGTGCCGATGGTCGCGACCGCCGACATCGGGCGTGTGGCCGCAACGCTGCTGCAGTGGGAATGGACCGGCAAACGCGTGGTCGAACTCGAAGGACCGCGGCGCGTGTCGCCGCTCGATATCGCCGCCGCGTTCAGTGCGGTGCTCAACCGCGAGGTGCGCGCGCAGATCGTTCCGCGCGCGACGTGGAGCGATCTGTTCAAGTCGCAAGGGATGAAGCACCCGTTGCCGCGGATGCAGATGCTCGACGGCTTTAACGAAGGCTGGATCGATTTCGAGCAGGATCCGGCGCTGGTGCTGAAAGGCGAGGTCGAACTCGAGACTGTGCTGCGGGAGCTTGTCAAATGAGTTCGTCAAATGAGCTCGTCAAGCCGCGGCCTTCAGTGTGAAGTTCACATGCACCGCTTCGTACGGGAACTCGATCGAGCCGTCCTCGTCGCGATCGAGCACACCCGCATCGAGTAGTGCGTGAACGTCGTCGCTGACGCGGCGCACGTCGCGGTTCACGCGCCGCGCGATTTCGCGCAGCGCGAGCGGACCGGCGCCTGCCATGGTCCGGATGATTTCCCAACGCAGTTGCGTCAGCGTGGCGAACAGCAGTTCAGGCGTGGCGAAGCTAATGTGATGACCTTGTGCCCGACCGCGCATCGCGCCGGTAAAGCGGTTTGCGAAGTCGGCTTCGGAGTCGACTCCAAGAGTTACTGTGCGCATGTTGACCTCCATTGAGCTACGTCTTCGAGGAAATCGGCGATCAGCTGTTCCGGTGTGGAAAAAGCGTAGGGCGTTTCGACAAGGCCGGCATGCCGGTGATCGCCTTTGCCGCGTTCGTTGTCGTACCGGATAACACACTTACCGTGAGCAACGAGAGCCAGGCGGTACTTGTACCGATGCTCGCTTCCTGGCACCGGCCGTGGCACCTGCCAGACGCGCGACTCGATGAACAACCCGTCATCGAGTTGACGGCGCTGTTTGACGAGCAGCGCCGATTTCATCCTGCTGGCAAGCATGACAACATTGTCCTTCGTTGTCAATGGTGTCAACACGGTTGACATGTAGATACCTCGCGATGATTGGCTTGCGATAAGGAATAGGTTCGAGGAGCGCCGCGCGCGAACATTGCGGGCGCGAACCGGAACGGCCGGCGTACGGCGGCATGCACACGGTGCGACCTCGCGAGTATCGAAGCCGTGCGAACCGCCGCCGTTCGAGCGGAGTGCAGAGTATAGAGAGATGGACGAGCCGTGGTTTACCTGGGCAGGCTAAACCCGATCATATGCGCGGGAGAGTAGGGCGTTGCGGTTTGCGGCAAGGAGCGCAGCACAGCGAAGCGCGCTAGAAAACCGGGGGCATCCGATGCGGCGCATCGACTGCCCGCGTGCAACGCGGCCTTACTGCGCCGGCTGGTGTGTCTTGATGTAGTTCTGGCGGATGGGCGATGACGGCCGCTCGTGCGACACGCTAATGCGTTTCTCAGCGGCGACGATACTGGTGAGCGTATCGACGTAACGAAGCCGCAACGCTTCGCCATAGTTGGCGCCCGGCGCCGGCAGGCGGAAGCGGACGTCCGACGGGTATTTCGGTGGAGCGAGCGGCACTTCCGGAAGCACGCGCGCGGCGTCGCTATCCTGCGCGGCAAGCGCGTTTTCCCACTGTGTCAGCGCGTGAAGCCGCTCGGGCTTGAGCGCCGTCAGCTGTGCGAACCGGTCCGGATCGGTTTGCTTCAGTTGCTGCAGGCGTTCGGGCGTGAGGCTGCGCAGTTCGGTGAAGGCACGCGCCTGAGCCTCGTTCCCGCACACCTGCGTCACAAAATACTCGAGCCGTGCGCCCGGTGTCGCGCCCGGTCCGCTCAACCCCTGCGCGTGTTCGAATGCCTGCATCACGTTTTTCTCGCTGGCTGCCTCGGCCTGCCTGGATGCATCGATCTGGCCCAGTATCGTGTCCGCTATCCGGTCCTGCAACGACTGTTTGATCTTGCTCGCCGCGGAAAAAATCGTTTCGCGGTCCGCCTTGGTGTGTGCCTGGCGGAACTGTCTTTTGAGATCGCTCAATGTGTCCAGATCGTCCTGTGCGCCATCGCCGAGCACGTCGCTGCCGAACGGCAGATTAAAGATCGCTTGTGCACGCTCGCCCGGGTCGGTCCGGGCTTCCTGATATTCGCCGTCGATCTGGTCGCGAAGCGTTTCGGCCTGACTGGCGTGCTTGCCCCGCAGCCATGCATCCGGTGTCGATTCGAACGCGTCCCAGGTCGATTTCATCTGCTCGCGATACGCACTGGCGACATCTGCCGGCAATTGCGCGAGCATGCCCAGATCGCGCTGCACCTCCCGTTCGAAGCTGCGTGCATCGTCGGGGTAGCCGGCCATCGCGACCTCTTCAAGGCGCGCGCTCAGTTCGGCGTTGACCGTATCGCCGGCAGCGTTGGCGTTCTTGTCGTCGTAACGCGCGAGCAGCGAGGCGAATTCGGCGTCGGTTGCGTGTCGTGAATCGGGCCGCGCTTGCAGAGGATTCGCCACGGTTTGCGGCGTTGCAACCGGATCGGCTTGCGGCGCGCCTCGCGCCGCAAGCTGTGTGGCGGCGGGAGATGAAGGTGGTGGGTTTCGTCTGTCGTGCTGCCTGTGCCGGTGGCGCTTTGGGGGCGCCGAACGCGTCGTATCAGGTTCGCGGCGCGGCGCCGTGTCGGATGCCTGAGGTAAATCGGAGTCCGCGCTGGAGATCGGGCGGGTGGCGACAGTGGGACTTGTTGCGGATGTCGTCATGGGCTGCCTTGTGGGGAAGAGGGGTGGTTCGCATCGGCGAAACCGCCCCTCTATCAAAGCAGAGCCCGCGCGCGCGAGGTGTTATCCGGGTAACCTCGCGGGATAAGGTCGCGGCATAACTTCGCGGCGGCGCCCATCAGGCGCGCGCATCGCGCTCGACAATCCACTCATGCGCGGGATCGTTTTTGAAATGCCAGACGCGCTGCGTGCCGGCCATCACGTTCAGATAGTACGAGTCGTAACCATACGGCACGATCACCGGATGGTAGCCGCGCGGCACCATTACCACGTCGTGGTCCTCGACGGCTATCGATTCGTCGATATCGCGCTCGTCGGTATAGACACGCTGAAACGCAAAGCCTTGGCGCGGATTGAGCCGATGGTAGTACGTCTCTTCGAGCGAGCTTTCGTGGGGAATATTGTCGGTGTCGTGCTTGTGCGGCGGATAGCTCGACGAATGGCCGCCGGGCGTCCGCACTTCGACCACAAGCAATGCCTCGGCCGGCTCCGTTTGCGGAAGGATGTCGCACACGTAGCGCGTGTTGAGTCCTGTGCCGCGCGTCGAGCGCTTCATGGTCGCCGGCTCGATCAGACGCGCCGCAAGTTTGCCGGTGGCCGGCGCGCTTGCGACGCCAACTTCCGCGCGGCGGTTCGCGCGCACCGTGGCGCGCACGCCGGGCGGCAGATACACGGCATAGGGCGCGCTGTCTTCGAACACGCTGTCGCGCGAGCCGAGACTGGTCCAGCGTTCGTTGTCGGTTTCGATATCGACGGCGCCCGCCAGCACGACGATGCACACTTCGCGCGCCGCTTCGAGCACGTGCACGACTTCATTCGCTTCGAGCCGGTAGGCGGCGAAGCCGACATATCGCCATCCCGCCGATTCGGGCGTGACGCGCGCGATAGTCTGGCCTTCGCGCTGGGCCTTGACGAGCAGACTCATGCTGCCTCCTGTGTCGCCTTATTTTCCGCATCGAGTGGGGCATCGACGAGCGAGCGCAGCGTTCGGTAGCCCTTTTGTGCAAATGCATACGATGGCGCGACGGCCGGGTCCTGCTCCGCTTCGACGACGAGCCAGCCGCGATAGCCGTGGCGCTTCAGTCGCGTGATGATGCCCGCGAAATCGACCGCGCCATCGCCGGGCACCGTGAATGCGCCATTTAACACCGCGTCGAGAAAACTCCAGTTGCGGTTGCGCGCGAGCTTCATGACCGCCGGCCGCACGTCCTTGCAATGCACGTGGCAGACGCGCGCGATGTGCTTGTCGAGCACCTCGAGCGGGTTGCCGCCCGCGAACGTGATATGCCCGGCGTCGAACAGCAGGCCGACCGCGTCGCCCGTTAGCGCCATCAGCCGGTCGACGTCGGCAGGCGTCTCGACATACGCACCCATATGATGGTGATACGCGAGCCGCACGCCGCGGCTTAACGTGTATTGCGCGAATTCGTCGACGCGTTTCGCGTAAGCCTGCCACTGCGCGTCCGTGAAAAATCGCGGGCGCTGATAAAGCGGCGCGGGCGAACCCTGAATCGAATCGGCTACTTCGCCGTACACCATGACGTTTGCGCCGTTCTTCGCGAGCAGTTCGAGGTGCGCGCCGACCGATTCGATTTCCTCGGCGACGCTGCGTTGGGCGAGCCGTCCCGAATACCAGCCGGACACGAGCGAGAGATCGTACTGCGCGAGCAGCGCTTTCAACGCCTGCGGCTCGCGCGGAAACTTGTTGCCGAGTTCGAAGCCCTCGTAGCCGATCTCGCGACCTTCGGTCAGCGCGACCTCGAGCGGGGTTTCGCCGCCGAGCGACGGCAGATCGTCGTTCATCCACGACAGCGGATTGATGCCGATGCGTACTTCGAAGGTTGACATGCGATGTTCCTCGTTCGTTGGCCCGGCGGCGCGCGTTGCGCCGCCTGTCGGGCCGCGTGTTCAGTCAGTCGTGAGCCTTGCCGTCGGAACCGCCGCCGCGCGCCGCAAGCTGCGCTTCATACTGCGCGCGCGCATCGCGCACGCCCGGCCGCGGCGATACTTCGGGCACCGCGACTTCCCACCACCAGCCGCCGTCGTCGGTCGTGCGCGCGGGATCGGTGTCGATGCTGATCACGTACGTGCGGTCGGCCGCGCGGGCGCGCATCATCGCGGCCTCGAGTTCGCCGATATTCGCGACATGCTCGGCCTGTGCGCCGAGCGAGCGCGCATGCGCGGCGAAATCGATCGCCGGCGCGCCGCTTGCGCCTTGCACGCAGTCGTCGAACAGATTGTTGAACGGCGCGCCGCCGCAGGCCTGCTGCAAGCGGTTGATGCAGCCGTAGCCGCGGTTGTCGAGCACGACGATGATCAGCTTCGCGCCAAGCATCACGGAGCTTGCGATTTCACTGTTTAGCATCAGGTAGCTGCCGTCGCCGACCATCACGATCACTTCGCGCTCGGGCCTCGCGAGCTTCGTGCCGAGGCCGCCCGCGATCTCGTAGCCCATGCACGAGTAGCCGTATTCGACGTGATACGCGCCGGGGCGGCCCGCGCGCCACAGCTTGTGCAATTCCGCGGGCAGCGTGCCGGCCGCGCAGACGACGATGTCGTTGGCCGCCGACTGCGCACTCGAGCGCTGCACCGCGCCGATCACGTCCGCGTCGTACGGCAGCACGTTGTCGCGCTGCGGCGCGTGCGTGAGCTGGTCGACAGTGGTGCGCCATGCGTCGGCGAGCTGATGCGCGCGTCGGGTCCACGCGGCATCGGCGCGCCAGCCCTCCAGTTGGGCGGACAGTGCCGCGAGCGCGGCTGCGGCATCGGCTTCGACGACGAGCCCGCGATGCTTGAGCCCGTCGAAGGCATTCGCGTTGATGCCGATCACGTCTGCCTGCGTAAAGAGCGTATTCGAGCCGGTCGTGAAGTCCTGCAGCCGCGTGCCGACGGCGAGCACGCAATCGGCTTCATGCGCGAGCGCATTCGCGCCGGGCGAACCGCTCACGCCGAGCGCGCCCATATTGAGCGGGTCGCCCCACGCAAGCGAGCCCTTGCCGGCCTGTGTTTCCGCGACCGGAATGCCGTGCTCGGCGGCGAAAGCGCGCAGCGCTTCGGTCGCGCGGCCGTAGAGCACGCCGCCGCCCGCCGCGATCAGCGGGCGCTTTGCCTGGCGCAAACGTACGAGCGCCGCGGCGATTTCATGATCGACCGGCGCGGGCGCATGAAACTGCACGATGCGCGGCTCGAAGAAGCTGGCCGGATAGTCGTATGCCGCGGCCTGCACGTCCTGCGGCAGCGCGAGCGTGACCGGGCCGCAGAGCGCGGCATCGGTCAGCACGCGCAGCGCACGCGGCAGCGCATTCAGCAATTGCGCCGGATGCACGATGCGGTCGAAGTAGCGCGACACCGGCTTGAACGCGTCGTTCGCGGAGATGCCGCCGTCGTGAAAGTCCTCGACCTGCTGCAGTACCGGGTCGGGCGCGCGCGAGACGAAGATATCGCCAGGCAGCAGCAGCACCGGCAGACGGTTCACATGCGCGAGCGCGGCGGCCGTGACGAGATTGGTCGCGCCCGGTCCGATCGAGGTCGTGACCGCCATCATGCGGCGGCGGAAGTGCGCCTTCGCGTACGCGATCGCGCTATGCGCCATCGCCTGCTCGTTATGCGCGCGCAGCGTCGGCAGTTCGTTGCGGTACTGGTAGAGCGCCTCGCCGAGGCCGGCCACGTTGCCGTGCCCGAAGATCGCGAACACGCCGCCGAAGAGCGGCTCGGTGCCCTTGCCGTCTTCGGCCACGACACGCTGCGCGGCCAGATAGCGGACGAGCGCCTGCGCGCCGGTCAGGCGGATCGTGCCGTTCGGTGAAGCCTGCGCGGCTGCGCTTCTCGCAGTCGCTGCTTCATGACTCAACCCACGCTCGTTCATGCTGCCTGCTCCTGATGGACCGCGCGCGACGCCTGAGCGCCCGCGGCGTTGCCGCCGCGCGCCGCATGCCACGACGTGATCAAGGTTTCGAAAGTGCGCCGCACGCGCGCGATCAGCTCGTCGTCGCCGATCTCGCCCGCGAGCCACGCATGGCTCGGTTCGTGGAAGATCGTGCGGCCGACCGTAAAGCCGCGGCACGTCGCCGATGCCGCCGCTGCGCCGAAGCCGTCGATCAGCTGCTCGAGCGGCGCCGACAGCCCGAGCAGCACGACGCCGCGGCAATACGGATCGCGCTCGGCGATCAGCGCATCGACGGCCTGCCATTGCGCGGCGTCGAGCGGCGCGAGCTTCCACCATTCCGGATAGAGGCCGATGTTGTAGAGGCGCTTCAACGCGCGATGGACGACATCCGGAGCGCACGGCAGGTCGGCGCGCTTCGGCGGAATCACTTCGAGCAGCAATGCGTGGCCGCTTGCCTGCACCGCGTCGTACAGCGCGCGCAGTTGCGCCTCCTGTTCGATGCGCTGTTCGACCGGTTCGTCCGGGTGATAGTGGACGAGGCATTTCACGACATGCTCGCGCGGCCAGCTCGCGAGCGTCGTGCCGACCGAGCGGCCGTGATCGAACACGAGCGGCGACGAGCCCGGCAGTTCCACCGGGCGGCCGATCCACCAGCCGCGCCCGGTTGCCGCGTTCAGCGCATCCTGGCCGTAGCGGTCGTCGATCAGCACGCCGATGCGGCCCTGCAGCCCTAGCGCCGCTTCCGTTTGCGCGACGGCGTCGACGAACAGGCCCTTCAACCGCGCGATGCGCGTTTCGCTTGCGCCGGTCTGCTGCGCGAGTTCGAAGAACTGGTTGCGATGGTCGAAGGCAAAGCCGAGCACTTCGTCCCACTGCTTGCGCGCGGGCGTCACGCGATGCAGCCGCGCGAGCTTCGCATCGAGGTCGGGGCGGCGCATCCGCTGCGGGTCCGCTTGCGCTTCGGCGAGGAAGTAGTCGAGTTCGGCGGGCGTCGGCATGGCCGGCGCGCAGCCGTGGCGCGACACGACGAGCGCGCCGCTCGCGTTCGCGGCGCGCGCGCACGCGTCGAGCGGCTGATCGCGCAGCCAGCCTGAGAGGAACCCCGACGCGAACGCGTCGCCGGCGCCGAGCACGTTCAGCACTTCGACCTGCACGCCGCCGTGAATCGGCGCGTCGTCGAGTCGGGCCGGCACGCCGCTGTCGATAATCTGGCAGCCGAGCGGGCCGCGCTTGACGACGAGCGTCGCGGGCGTAACCGAGCGCACCGTGCGCAGCGCTTCGAGCAGATCGGTATGGCCGCCCGCGATGCAGAACTCTTCCTCGGTGCCGATCACGAGATCGAACAGCGGCAGCACGCCTTGCAAATGCGCGCTCACGCCTTCGTTGGCGATAAAGCGTGTCTCGCCGTCGGCCTTGCCAGTGAGGCCCCACAGCACGGGGCGGTAGTCGATGTCGAGCACGGTGCGCACATTGTTGCGGCGCGCGTACTCGAGCGCGCGGCGGCTCGTGCGGTTCACCTGTCCGGTCGACAGATGCGTGCCTGTGACCAGAAACGCCTTCGACGATGCGATGAACGCCTCGTCGAAGTCCGCTTCGTCGACGGCCATATCGGCGCAGTTTTCGCGGTAGAAAATCAGCGGGAACGTGTCGCGGTCCTTCAGGCCGAGCAGCACGAGCGCGGTCAGCCGTTCGCGGTCGATGCGCACGTGGCTCACGTCGCAGCCTTCATTCGCGAGCGTTTCGGTCAGAAAGCGGCCCATGTGGTCGTCGCCGACGCGCGCGAGCATCGCCGACGCGAGCCCGAGGCGCGCGCAGCCGAACGCGATGTTCGCCGACGAACCGCCCAGATACTTCGCGAAGCTCGATACGTCTTCGAGTCGCGCGCCGACCTGCTGCGCGTACAGGTCGACCGCGAAGCGCCCGAGGCAGATGATGTCGCGGCTGCGGCCGGCGGCGAAGCGGCTGGCGTGGCTGGACCCGGTGGCCGAACCGGCTGGCCTGGCCGCGGAGTGTGAAGTAGGTGCCATGGAATGTCCTGTGTGTCGAGGCGTCGGATCAGTGGGTGGCGGTGGCGCGCGGTTCGGTGGCGACGGCGCTCAGATCGTCGCGCCGTCGAGCTCGGCGATCATCTTCTGCATTTCGGCGCCGCCCGCCATCATGTCGAGCACCTGCTCCTTGCTGATCGTGTCCTTCGTATAGGTGCCGAGCGATTTGCCGCGGTTGAGCAGCGTGAACGAATCGCCGATCGGATAGGCGTGATGCACGTTGTGCGTGATGAAGATCACCGAGATGCCTTTCGCGCGCGCCTTGTGAATCAGTTTCAGCACGTTGAAGCTCTGCTTCACGCCGAGCGCGGCCGTCGGTTCGTCGAGAATCAGCACGCGCGCGCCGAAGTGGATCGCGCGCGCGATCGCCAGACATTGCCGCTCGCCGCCCGACATCGTGCCGATCGGCTGATGCGGGTCGCGCACATGGATGCCCATTTCCGCGAGCTTTTCGCGCGCGGTCTGCGCACTCGTGTCGAGGTCCATCACGGTGAAGAGGCCGAACTTCTTTTTCTGCGGTTCGCGGCCCATGAAGAAGTTGCGCGCGACGGACAGCAGCGGCACCAGCGCGAGATCTTGGTAGACGGTTGCGATGCCGCGGTCGAGCGCATCTTTCGGCGACTCGAAATGCACGGGCTTGCCGTCGACCAGATACTGGCCCGCGGAGGGCGCATGCACGCCCGCCAGCGTCTTGATCAGGGTCGACTTGCCGGCGCCGTTGTCGCCGAGCAGGCAGTGCACTTCACCGTGTTTGAGGCGCAGCGTGACGCCCGATAACGCGATGACCTTGCCGAAAAACTTGCTGACGTTTTCGAGCGCGAGGATCGTGTCGCCCTGATCCACAGGGGAATTCGGGGCGGCGTTTTCGCCAGGATTAATGACGTCGGACATATTCGTTCTCCAGGCCCGTCGCGAATTACGACTGCGCGACGCGCCGGCGCACATAGTGGTTGAACAGCACCGCGAGCAGCAGCATCACGCCGAGGAACACGCGGAACCAGTCGGAGCTGACATCGGTGTAGGTAATGCCGATCTGCACGACGCCGAAGATCAGTGCGCCGAAGCATGCGCCGATCACGGAGCCGTAACCGCCGGTCAGCAGCGTGCCGCCGATCACCGCGGCGATGATCGCTTCGAATTCCTTCTGAAGACCGCGGTCGGCCGCAGCCGAGCCGATATCGCTGACCTGCAGTACCGCGAACAGGCACGAGCAGAACGCGGTCAGCACGAAGAGGGCGATCTTGACGCGCTTGACCGGCACGCCGACGTTTTTCGCCGCGTTCGCGTCGCCGCCAACGGCAAGAATCCAGTTGCCGTAGCGCGTCTTCGCGAGCACGAAGGCACAGATCGCGGCGAGCGCAAACCACCAGAGCAGCACTTTCGGAATGCCCGGCACGAGCGGCTTGCCGTTATCGAGCAGCGTGCCGACGCCCATATGCGCGAGTGCCGTGAAAAGCCCTTGTAGCGCGACGCCGTGAAACAGGAAGTTGCTGACCGGATCGGCTTGCGCGAGGTCGCCGACGCCGGAGATGATCGTGCGGTCCGCCACCATGATCGACAGCGCGAGCGTCAGGCCGCGCAGGATAAACAGGAACGCGAGCGTGACGATGAACGACGGCAGCCGCGTGCGCATCACGAGATAACCGTTCAATGCGCCAAGCAGCATCGAGCCGACGAACGCGAAGATGATCGCGGCCCAGATCGGCCAGTGAAAATAGACCGAGGGAATCGCCACCATCATGCCGGCGAAGCCGATCATCGAGCCGATCGACAGGTCGAACTCGCCGGCAATCATCAGCAGACACGCGCCGACCGCGAGAATGCCGAGGTAGGCCGAGACCTGCGACCAGTTCATCACGCCGTCGAGATTGAACATGCCGGAGTGGCCGGCGCCGATCGCGAAGACGAGAAACACCAGCACGGTGCCGGAAATCGCGGCGAACTCCGGACGGTTCAGCAGATGGCCGAACCAGGATTCCTTGCGGATGCGTTCGTCGCCGTGTGATGCCGCGGGTTGTGTCGCGGGTCGTGTCGCAGTGGACGCGGCAGGCGTCGTCGCGTCGCTGGGGTTCGACGCGTCTGCCGCATGCGAGGGAAAGTGTTTGCCGGCTACGCCCATGATGTCTCCTTGCAAGAAGCCCGGTTTTCACGTCGCATTGCAGACCAGGTTGGCGAGCGAATAAAACCGGTGATGGATGCGGCCCGGCGCGTCGGTGCGCTGGCGGCGACGGGCGGAGCGAGGTCCGCCGGTGCCGCGCCTCTGTGCATGCGCAATGCGCGTCCGGTGCCGCGTGCTGCTGGCTGCCCGGTTCAGGCAGCGGGTTAAATCAACGGCGTCGAATCAACGGCGTCGAATCAACGATACTGGCCCGCATACTTGACGACCTTGTCGAGATTCGCCTTCGTGATAAAGCCCGGGCCCGAGCGGATGTCCTTGGGCCCGTACGACGGCTCGAGCCCATAGGTCTCGAGACGCGCCTTGAATTTCGGATTCGCCTGCAGGATCTCGCGGATCTTCACCGGATCGGTCGTGTGGTCCTTGACCGCGATCGCGAGCACCGCGACCGGGATATAACCCTGCAGATACGGCTGCTGGTCGATCGCGAACTGGATCGTGCCGGCCTGAATCGCCTTCGCGATGTCGTCCGAGAAGTCGAACGTGCAGAAATAGATCTTGCCGGCGAGGCCCATCTGCTGGACCGCCTTCAGCGTGGCCGCCGCGGGCACCGGGCCGAGCGTCAGGATCGCGCCGGTGTTCGGGTGATTGCGCAGATATGCGCTGACCTTCGACTGGATTTCGGTCGGGTCCTGGCCGGAGTCGATCGTCGATGTCTTGTAGTCGACCCCGATCGCCTCGGCAAAGCCGCGGCAGCGGTCGAACGACACCGAGTTGGTTGCGATGTGATTCACGCAGAGGAACGACTTCACGCCGGCCGCCTTCGCCTTCTCGCCGGCCGCCTTGCCCGCCACATATTCAGGCTGCCCGACGTGCATGATCGCGCCGAGCTTCGCGCTTTGCTCCTCGGTGCCGGAGTTGATCGTCACGAGCGGAATTTTCTTTGCCGTGACTTTGCCGATCGAGCTTTTCAGCACGTCGTAGTCGGCGATCGTCGTGATCACGCCGTTGTAGTTGCGCGCGGCCGCCTGTTCGATCAGCCGCGACATGTCGGCGATGTCGCCGTTCGGCGGATTGCGGTAGTCGGTTTCGACGTTGAAGTCCTCGTCGGCCTGCTTGATCGCGTTCTTGATGGTGTTCCACCACGAATCGGAGTCGGGCGCGTGGCTGATCAATACGAAGCGTGCGTCAGGCGCCGCCTGGGCGGGCGATGACGCCGCGAAGCCAAGCGATAGCGAAAGCGCTGCAAAAAGCGCCGTGAGCGAACCCTTGCCTCTGCAAAGTTTCATTGTCTCCACCTTTCTCGGTCTGTTCGTTTTTGAGGGGAGCGTATGGCGCGGTCTGCATTCAACGACGAACTCGATGCGAGCGCGCCATCGCTCACGACCAAGATTAGGTCAAGTTCGACAGCGGTGCAATAGAAATTTCAATGAAAATAAATTTGGAAAATACGTTCCATTTGCTGGGCGCGCTACCTATAATCGGCAACGTCGGACCGGCCTTTCGGCGCGCCCTGGCGGGCTACCCGCCGCTTATCGGGCGCAAGCCGAGGCGCGCGCAGCGCGCGGCTTTTGCGACGCAACACAGCACTGAAGGAAGGCCATGGCCGAAGAAAACACAGAAGAACTGCCGAGCGTCGATGAATTGATGCAGCGCATCGCGGAGAACTACGAGTCGTTGCCGCGTCAATTGAAGAGCGTGGCGACGTATATCGAACAGCATCGCGGCAGCGTGATGGTCGATCGCACGAGCGATATCGCCGCGAGTTGCGGCGTGCATCCGTCGGCCGTGGTGCGCTTTGCGCAGCGCTTCGGTTTCTCCGGGTTTTCCGACTTGCAGGCGGTGTTTCGTCAGGCGTATACGGGGCAGGGCGCGTCGTCGCCGAGTTATCAGCAACGCATTCGCAAGCTGATCGACGAAAAGCCGGGGCGTCTCGCGGGCGGCACCGTCGCGCGCGAATTTATCGCGGCGTGCCGTGGCGGTCTCGATGAGCTCGAGGGCACGCTCGACGACGCGCAGTTCGACGCCGCCGTGAAGATGATGCAGCAGGCCGACAACATCTATGTGGTCGGCGTGCGGCGCTCGTTTCCGGTGGCGAGCTATATCGTCTATGCATTGCAGCACACGCCCAAACGCGTGCATCTCGTATCGGGCTTCGGCGGCATGTACCGCGAGCAGATCCGCAGCGTGAAAAAGGGCGACATGGTGATCGCGATCAGCTTCGCGCCGTACGGCAAGGAGACGCAGTACTGCCTGCGCGTCGCGCATCATCATCAGGCGAAGACGCTGTTGATCAGCGATAGCCAGCTGTCGCCGCTCGCGCGCTATGCGACCACGCAACTGTATGTGAAAGAGGGCAGCGCGTTCGCGTTCCGCTCGCTGACCAGCACGATCTGCCTGTGCCAGGCGCTCTTTATCGCACTTGCGTACAAGCTCGAATTGAACGTTGAAGAATCGAAAGACACTGGAGGATACGATGACTAATGATGGAGACACGAAGGCGATCGACGTCGCGGTGTTCGGCGCGGGCCGCATCGGCAGGATTCATGCGGCGAATCTCGCGCGGCAGCCGGGCGTGCGGCTCAAATATGTGGTCGACGTGAACCGCGAGGCGGCCGCGGCGCTGGCCGCGCAGCATGGCGCGCAGGTGGCCGATATCGACGGCGCGATGGGCGATGCGTCGGTCGGTGCGACGGTGATCTGCTCGAGCACCGATACGCATGCCGATCTGATTCTGAAGTCGGCCGCGCAGAAAAAGCACGTGTTCTGCGAGAAGCCGGTGGACCTCACGCTCGAGCGCGCACGCGCATGCGCCGATGCGGTCGCGAAAGCCGGCGTGGTTTGCATGATCGGTTTCCAGCGGCGCTTCGATCCGACTTTTGACGCGGTCAAGGCGCGCATCGAAGCCGGCGAAATCGGCACGCCGGAAATGCTGGTCGTGACGAGCCGCGATCCGGGTGCGCCGCCCGTCGAGTACATCAGGCACTCGGGCGGCATCTTCAAGGACATGCTGATTCACGACTTCGATATCTTCCGCTGGATTCTCGACGACGAAGCCGACACGCTGCATGCAACGGGCAGTGTGCTGTCCGATCCGGCGATCGCCGATGCGGGCGATATCGATTCGACCGCGGTGACGATCCGCACGAAGCGCGGGCGCCTGTGCCAGATCAATACCGCGCGGCGCGCGGCGTACGGCTACGACCAGCGCTTCGAAGTGCTCGGCAGCGACGGCATGCTGCAGGCGGGCAATGTGCGGCCGACCGAAGTGGTCGCCTATTCGAAGCGCGCGGTGTCGAGCGATGTGCCGGAGGCGTTTTTCCTCGAACGGTATCGCGCGGCGTATGCGCTCGAAATCGCGCACTTTTTCGATGCGGTCACGCAAGGCAGGCCCGTGCGCACGACGGTGGCCGACGGTTTGAAGGCGCTCGAGCTTGCCGAAGCGGCGACGCGTTCGTGGCGCGAAGGGCGCGCGGTAAAGCTCGGCGAGGCTTCGTGATGGCGGCGCCGGATTTATCGCGAAACGCGCCGCAAGGGGCGCCGTTGAGCCCGTTGAGCCCGTTGTGCATCGGTGTGGTCGGGCTCGGACGGCTCGGCAAGCGGCATGCCCAGAACATTGCGTATCGCGTGCGCGGCGCGACGCTGGCCGCCGTATGCAGTCCGCTCGACGAAGAACTCGTATGGGCGCGCGGCGCGCTGCCCGCGCCGCGCGCGTACCGCCACTATGCGGCGCTGCTGAACGATCGCGAGATCGACGCGGTATGGCTCGTTACGCCGTCGGCTTTACATGCGCAGCAGATCGTCGATGCATTGCATGCGGGCAAGCACGTGTTCTGCGAGAAACCACTGTCGCTCGATCTCGCCGAATGCGAGCGCGTGCTGGCGCAAGCGCAACGTCAGCCGCATCTGCGGGCCACGATCGGCTTTATGCGCCGTTTCGATCCGAGCTACCGCGATGCATACGACAAGATCCAGTCGGGTCTGATCGGCAGGCCGTTTATGGTGCGCTCGCAGACCTGCGATCTGAACGATCCGGACGGCTTCTTCGTGCGTTTCGCGCCAACTTCGGGCGGCATCTTCCTCGACTGCACCGTGCACGACATCGACGTCGCGCGGTGGCTGCTCGGCAAGCCGAAGGCGAAGCGCGTCTATGCGGCGGGCACGGTCGCGTTGCACGAGGGCTTGCGCGAGTTCGGCGACGTCGACAACGGCGTGGCGATCTGCGAGTTCGAGGGCGGCGGACTTGCGATGTTCTACGCCTCGCGCACGATGGCACACGGCAACGATACGGGCAGCGAAGTGATCGGCACGGCAGGCGCGCTTGCGATCGGCCGCAATCCGCGGATAAATCGCGTCGAGATCGCGGACGCCCATGGCGTGCGCAATGAGTGCACGCCGACGTTTTTCGATCGCTTCGAAGACGCGTTTCTGCACGAAGCGCAGGCGTTCGTCGCGGAAGTCCGGAACGCGCAGAGCGGTAACGACAGCGGCGGAGACGGCCCGAGCGGCCCGAGCGGTGCGACGCTGGCCGACGCGCTCGAAGCGACGCGGATCGGCAGCGCATTGCGGCGTTCGCTCGAAACGGGCCAGGCTGTCACGCTGTAAGGGCCCGCGGCACAGCGGCGCAAGATCAGGCGGGCGGCGCGCATGAGGCGCCTGCGGTAGAATTTGGCCCTCTGCATGGCGTTTCAACGACGCCTCATCCCGAAGGTCCTTGCCGATGGAAATTCAGATTCACAAGGAAGTCGATGCGCGCGGGCTGAACTGCCCGCTGCCGATCCTGCGCGCGAAAAAGGCGCTCGCCGATATGGAGAGCGGTCAGATCCTGAAGGTGCTCGCGACCGACCCGGGCTCGCAACGCGATTTCGCCGCGTTTGCGAAACAGACAGGCAACGGTATCGTCGAAACGATGACGCAGGACAAGACGTTTATCTTTCTGATCCGGCGGCGATAGAAAGTAAAAGGCCGATCTGCCCCGGCGACCGGATGCACAGCACAAAATAAAGGCGCTATGTCTGGCAGGCAGACATAGCGCCTTTTGCGTTGATCGACCGCCGGCGGCTGTGCGGCCGCGGTCAACGTCAATGACTAGCCTTCGAGCACCGGCGAACGCGTACGCAGATACTGCTCGAAATCGGCCGCGACTTCCGGATGACGCAGCGCGAACTCGACGGTCGCCTTCAGATAGCCGAGCTTGCTGCCGCAGTCGAAACGCGTGCCGTGATATTTGTACGCGAGCACCTGTTCGTCGTTGAGCAGCGACTGGATCGCGTCGGTCAGTTGCAACTCACCGCCCGCGCCCGGCTTCAGCGCGCGGATATGTTCGAAGATGCGCGGCTTGAGCACATAGCGGCCGACCACGCCGAGATTGGACGGCGCGACGTCCGGCGCCGGCTTTTCCACGATGCCCGACATCTTGATGATCGCGTCTTCCCATTCCTTGCCG
>NZ_BAAILL010000081.1:0-368 GCF_054589215.1 Paraburkholderia sp. 2C
AGCCACAGCGCGACATACTCGGCCGAGCCGCCGAAGATCGCATTGGCCACTGCATAGGAAAGCCCCACGCCCAGCGCGCGCACTTCGGGCGGAAACATCTCCGCCTTGATGAGCCCGCTGATCGACGTGTAGAAGCTCACGATCGCCAGCGCCACCACGACGAGCACGAATGCCATATACGGGCTCGTCACGTCCTTGAGCGCATGCAGCAGCGGCACCGTGCCGATCGTCGCGAAGAAGCCGAACAGGATCATCGACTGACGGCGGCCGATGCGATCCGACAGCGCACCGAACACCGGCTGCATCAGCATGTAGACGAAGAGCGCCGCGGTCATCACGTTGCTCGCGGTCTTCGCATGCATGCCTGC
>NZ_BAAILL010000082.1:0-210 GCF_054589215.1 Paraburkholderia sp. 2C
GGCCTCGAGGAAAGCGCGTACGCGGCGAAAGAGGCGGCGCAGGGCGGCTGGCGCGGCACGCGCAAGTTCACGGTGGCGCGCAAGGTACGCGAAAGCGACGAGATCACGTCGTTCTATCTGCGCCCCGCGGACGGCGGCGCATTGCTCGACTTCAAGCCGGGGCAGTTCATCGCGCTGCGTCTTCTGATCGACGGCGAGGAAGTGCGCCGC
>NZ_BAAILL010000083.1:0-390 GCF_054589215.1 Paraburkholderia sp. 2C
TTGAGCATCAGGTCCATCGCCCGATCCGGCGTCTTGACCTGTACGGCGCCCAGCACGTTCTGCCAATGACGTGTCACATCAGCCAGCACCGTGTCGAGATTCGCGGCGCGATAACGCTCGATCAGCGCGCGCGCTTCGGCGACGCTCGCGCATTGGCCGACGAACGCGACCACGTCGAGCGTCTCGTGCGGTCCCAGTTCGACGAAAGTCTGCAGTGCCGCGCATGGGTCGAGCCCCGCACCGGTCGCGCCGGAGAGAGGCGCATTCCCGGTCAACGCGGCAGGCGCGGCTGTGTCGCCGTGGCGGCCGAGGAACTCGGTGCGACTGGCCGTCCACGCCGTTTGCCGGCCGCTGAGGTCGGCGAAGGCGACACGCGTGCCGAATGCGGTA
>NZ_BAAILL010000084.1:0-217 GCF_054589215.1 Paraburkholderia sp. 2C
CACGTGCGTCAGCGCCATCATGTCCTGCAACTGGTCGCGGAACCCATACGCGCCGCTTGCCTGGTAGAACGCCGAGCGCGCTTCGATCCGGCAGGCTAGCGTCTGATACAGCAGCCAGCCGTTGAGCATCAGGTCCATCGCCCGATCCGGCGTCTTGACCTGTACGGCGCCCAGCACGTTCTGCCAATGACGTGTCACATCAGCCAGCACCGTGTCG
>NZ_BAAILL010000085.1:0-229 GCF_054589215.1 Paraburkholderia sp. 2C
TTCGTCGTTGCTGTGCGAACCGAGCCAGCTGCCGTCGTCGAAAGTTGCACGCCGGTACCATTCGCCGTCCCATGCGTCACGCTCCAGCGCCTCGCGCAACCGCACCGCATGCGCGCGCCAGCGCTCGCCACGGGCCGGGTCGTGCGATTGGGCGAGCGGTGCGAACAGGTCAATGGTCCGCAACAGCAGCCAGCCGAGCCAGACGCTTTCTCCATTGCCGTTTGCGCCG
>NZ_BAAILL010000086.1:0-252 GCF_054589215.1 Paraburkholderia sp. 2C
GTCATCGTGCGCCGCCATCAAGCACCCACACTTATCGGCTGTGAATTGTTAAAGATCGCTTCACGACAAGGGCCGCATGCCGGCGAAAACCACCCAGCCACCACCACCCTTTCGTGTCTGCCGCTCGCTGCAGCAGAGAAGCGAGATTATGCAGGCTCCCACTCACATCGTCAACAGGTTTTTAACTTCCTTCCACCCTGCCAGACCCCGCGAAAGCCCCGCCATGACTGGCGATCCCGCCTGCTTCGTTTC
>NZ_BAAILL010000087.1:0-393 GCF_054589215.1 Paraburkholderia sp. 2C
CGCTGCCGTTACGGCCAAAGCCGCCGAGGCCATTGAAGAATTCGAGGCCGGCGGTCAGCATCGCCACCGCAGACGCTTCGGGAGGGGCCGGCCACGACGATAACCACGCGTTTCGTTGCCGGCGCGGCGTAGGCAATCGTGCCGGCATTTGCGCCAGATAGCCAAGCTGGGTAGCGATGGCGCCGCGGCGCGCCAGCAGTGCAACGCGCGCGGCCGACAGCAGCAGCGCTCTGGTCTCGACGCTCATCAGGTCGGCACGCAGCACGTAGATCGAACCCTGCGCGAGCTCCCCGTCAAAGCGCGGCCGCGACTGGCTGCTGCGCACCGCGGTTTCAATCGCCCCCTGCAATTCCTGGATATACGACGAAGCCCGTTCGTTGACGATCACGAGAT
>NZ_BAAILL010000088.1:0-566 GCF_054589215.1 Paraburkholderia sp. 2C
CGGCCGACCACGCCGAGATTGGACGGCGCGACGTCCGGCGCCGGCTTTTCCACGATGCCCGACATCTTGATGATCGCGTCTTCCCATTCCTTGCCGTCGACGATGCCGTACGACTTCGTTTCGTCGCGCGGGATCTCTTCGACGCCGATCACCGAGCTGTGATAGTGGTCGAACACCTCGATCATTTGCTGCATGACAGGCGGCGTGCCGTACAGCAGGTCGTCCGCGAGAATCACGGCAAACGGATTGTCGCCGACCAGCTTTTCGGCGCACAGCACCGCGTGGCCAAGACCGAGCGCTTCAGGCTGGCGCACATAGAAGCAGTCGACATGGCTCGGCTTGATGCTGCGCACGAGTTCGAGCAGCTTCGCCTTGCCGCGCGCTTCGAGTTCCGCTTCGATCTCGTACGACTTGTCGAAGTGATCTTCGATGGCGCGCTTGCTGCGGCCCGTGACGAAGATCATTTCCGTGATGCCTGCTGCCATCGCTTCTTCCACTGCGTACTGGATCAACGGCTTGTCGACGATCGGCAGCATTTCCTTCGGGCTTGCCTTGGTTGCCGGGAG
>NZ_BAAILL010000089.1:0-274 GCF_054589215.1 Paraburkholderia sp. 2C
CCGATCCGTTGAAGATCAGCCGGCTGACACTACGCAATCTGTCCGGCCGTACCCGGCGGCTCTCGGTCACGGCGTGGCTCGAATGGGTGCTCGGTAGCTCGCGAGGCGCATCGGCACCGTTCGTCATGACGGAAATCGACTCGCTCACGGGAGCCATGTTGGCGCGCAATCCCTGGAATACCGCATTCGGCACGCGTGTCGCCTTCGCCGACCTCAGCGGCCGGCAAACGGCGTGGACGGCCAGTCGCACCGAGTTCCTCGGCCGCCACGGCGA